>NZ_JAYXKP010000001.1:0-776968 GCF_036039175.1 Marinilactibacillus sp. XAAS-LB27
AATAACGTTGGTGAATTCTCACCAACGTTATTTATTATAGAACCCGTATTTTCTAACTGTACGCCAAACATATCCGGTCTCCGTGACATTTTTATTCAAAGAATAACCTTCTTCATTTCTCCTTTTTTTGATAGGATATATTTGGTCCATTGTGAGCATCCTTTCCCATGCCTCTCTGAAGTTCTTAGTCAAACTCCATTTTAAGTGGATGGTATGGGTTGAAGTAATGGGCTATTTTTTTTTGCCCGAGTTATGGGTTTTTCCTGCAATATTCTAAATATTTATTCTGCCATACACATATTTCTCATTACATACTATTTGTATTACTTTAAATATCTATATTTGTATTAATAACTTGCTACAAAAGCCGATTATAACAAAGTCAAAATATGGAGGGAAAAAATGTTTAAAACAATAATAAAGTACTCGACTTTAATCGCCTTAACAACTGCAGTGGTGATTAGTCTGAATCAAAGTGATACGGTGAATGCAGAAGCTCTTAAAATTACTCAAAATAAATCATTCGAAATGGCTAGTGTAAAAAAAACTGAGAAGCCACAAACGAATAACCGGGTAGAGAAGGTACTAAGTAAAACAGATGCAGAAGCATATAAACTAGCGAAGAATATATCGAAAACAGAAAAAGAACAGTATACTAATCTATCTCAAAAAGAATTACAACAATTAGCAATTGGAATTGATTACAATAAATTAAATAAAGAGTTTGCATCATTAATCAATGCACGTAGAACAAAATTAAAATTAAGTACACTTAAACCAGCGAGCAATTTCGTTAGTGGAACAAAGAAAATCACGAAAACTTTGGCAGATTATGGTTATCTTGGAGTTCATGCCTATAAAAGTCATACATTACCAAACGGCAAACCTACCTACACAGTATTTAGCCAAAATCTGATAAATAAAGGTGTAGGAGAAAATATTGCTTTCAAATACAATGCAAATAACCCTTACGAGATTGTAAGTGAAAAGTTCTTAGCGGAATACTTCTTTAATCAGTGGATGAATTCAGCCAGCCATAAAGCCAACATGGAAGATAAATTGTTTAAAGGTTTTACAATTGCTGCACAACCAGTGGTCAATGGTAAAACTAGATTAGGAACAAGAAATGCCAAAGGTGTTTATACAATCACTGGACCAGCATATCCTCACTATGGAGTCGGTATTATAGCGGTATTGACGCTCGTCGATAACCTTTAACAATTATATTAAGATAGTGTGTTTGAATAAGTTTACTTGCTAAATCGTATTCTGTTTTCAAAAATAATATGTGTAAGATGATACCCTCGAATTGTTCTTTTAATTCGAGGGTATTTTATTAGCTATTGAATACTACAGAAAGTAACTACTCATCAATAATTTGAGATTTTTTAACTTCTTTAGCTAATAACTCTATTGTATACAACGCGGGTAGCTGAGAAGTAATGTCAGCATGATGATTATATTCCTTAGAAATATAATATGGAATATTGATATCAGAGAGTTGAGCTATTGTGGACTTTGAACTATTGGTAATAGAGATAATAGAGCTACTAGTAAAATTCAAGTGATTTAGACAGTTTATGATTTCAGTCGTTTCTCCAGAGACAGACAAAACCACAATACAAATTTTTTCAGATAATCCCTTTGAAAGATAATCAAGCGGTAAATTTACAGGGTCTTCTATTCTTAATGCTATTTTGAAAATAGAAGAAAAGTATAGTGATCCGTATGAGGCAATAAGATTTGAAGATCCTGATCCTAAAAATAAGATTAATTCTTTGTCTTTAAGAAGTTCAACTGCTTCGATAATTTTGTCTCTATAATGAGGTTGCGTGGTCCTATTGATAAAATCAATCATAGCCATTTCATCTATATCATTGATAGGATTCTCTTTTTTTGTTTTTAAGTACATATTCAGTTTAATTCGAAACTCTGAATATCCTTCACATTCGAACTTTCTACAAAAGCGTAACACGCTTGTAGGGCTAGTGTGTGTACTATCAGCCAGTTCTCTGATACGCATATAAACTACTTGCTCAAGATGAGCAGATACGAATCTGTATATTTCTCTATCAAGAGAAGTTAATTCGGGCGTGTAATTTAAAAATAACATTGAGTACATTCCTCTCTATTTAGCTTGAATATGATGGAACAACTTGTTCCTCAATTGTAACTGCTTCCAAGATTAGATTCAAGCTCCTAAATAGCTCCAATCCAGTTCGTAAACTAATTTCTATACTATAATACAGGTAGTAAATGAAAACGATTTAATTTTAGGAGGAAGCATAATGAGAGGGCTAAAAATCGTTACAATTGGTGGAGGTTCTAGTTATACACCAGAATTGATTGAAGGATTCATTAATCGTTATCAAGAACTACCCGTTGAAGAAATCTGGCTCGTAGATATTGAAGAAGGACGTGAAAAGCTAGAAATTATCGGAGAGCTTTCAAAAAGGATGATTAATAAAGCAGGTGTCCCGATTAATATTCATTTGTCTTTTAATAGAGAAGAAGCTTTGAAAGATGCTGACTTTGTGACGACTCAGTTTAGAGTGGGTCAATTAGAAGCAAGAGAAAAAGATGAGAGTATTCCTTTGAAATACCATACAATTGGACAAGAAACAAACGGTCCTGGAGGATTATTAAAAGGGTTAAGAACTATTCCGGTGATTTTAGAAATCTGTTCTGAGATGGAAAGACTTTGTCCTAACGCATGGCTGATCAACTTTACTAATCCAGCAGGAATGGTTACAGAAGCTGTATTTAGATATAGCAATATACGACAGGTAGTGGGCTTGTGTAATGGACCAATAGGCATTGAAAGAGGGATAGCTGATTTATTAGAGAAACCTCGAGAAGAGATTTATGTTGAATTTGCGGGATTAAACCATATGGTATTTGCTAAAAATGTTTATCTACGCGGTCTAAATAAAACTAAAGAAGTAATGGAAAAATTTGTTGAACAAGAGTCTTTAGTAGGGCTAAAAAATATAGAAGAAATTGCATGGGAACCTGGGTTTATTAAAAAACTTGGTATGATTCCGATTGGTTATCTAAGATATTATTATCAGACTTCTAAGATGCTAGAAAAACAACAATCTGCTTATAAGCAAGAAGGTGTTAGAGCGAAAGTAGTAAAAGATGTGGAAGCAGAACTATTTGATTTGTACCGTGATACCGAACTTAATGAAAAACCTAAAGCATTAGAAAAAAGAGGTGGAGCTTACTACAGTGAAGCAGCTTGTAATTTAATTAGTTCTTTTTATAACGATAAGAGAGATATTCAGACGGTTAATACAAAGAACAATGGTTCAGTCCTAGATATTGATGTGGATTCAGTTGTAGAAGTGAATTGTGTTATAACAAAGCATGGTCCAATTCCTTTAACTACTGGCGCTCTACCTGTTCCAATAAAGGGTCTAGTACAGCAAATCAAATCTTTTGAAAAAACAGCTATAGAGGCAGCAGTGACTGGGGATTATGAAACGGCGCTGCTTGCAATGGTCATTAACCCTTTAGTTTCTAGCGATAGTGATGCAAAAAAAATGTTGGATGAACTTATTGAGGCGCACAAAGAGTATTTACCACAATTTAAAAATTAGATTTTAAAGGAGAATGTATATGAATCCATTTGAGTATATAATCGTTCCAAATTATAAAGAAATGAGTAGTATAGCTAGTGAAAAGATTATCTCTACAATGAAATTATATCCTAATGCTCTCTATTGTTTTGCAGGAGGGGATACGCCCGTTGGTACTTTAGAGTTACTCGTTTCAGCGCATAATGAAAAAAGAATTGACTTAAAAAAAGCTTATTACATTGGACTAGACGAATGGGTTGGTCTTGATGAGTCTGATGAGGGTAGTTGTATAGATTATATGAAAAGAAACTTGTTTGAACCTGCTAACATTCCCGAAGACCATATTCATTTTTTTAATGCAAAGGATAGTAATCTTGATGAAGAATGTAAACTGGCTGATGCATTCATTCACTCACATGGTGGGATAACACTTTCTTTACTAGGAGTGGGAGTAAATGGTCACTTAGGATTCAACGAACCTGGTTCTAATCTTGAGAGTTTGGTACATATCGTAGAGCTGAGCGACATAACTAAAGAGGTTGCTGTAAAATACTTTTCTAAAGAAGCGAATGTTAGTCAGGGACTCACAGTAGGACTTAAGCAACTATTAAATTCAAAATATCTTATTTTAGAGGCAAATGGAAAAACAAAAAAAGCTGCAATTCAAAAATTGATGGAAGACAAGGTTACGCTAAATTGGCCTGTAACAACTTTAAGACTCCACAAGAATTGTACAGTAATTGTAAATGATGTTGGTTAAAATATTTTGATAATAGTGAGGAGATGAATAACATGTTAGATTTATTTGAGAATAAAATTGTTCCGATATTATTTAAAGTTGGTCAGAATAAGCGTTTAATTGCCATTAGAAATGGACTATCCATAACGATACCTTTTACAATTATAGGTAGTTTTTTCTTAATTATAGGCAATTTGCCTATTCAAGCTTGGATGAACTTCATTTCGCCGTACTCTGAGATTATCAATGCACCAGTAAATGAAACCTTTGGAATGCTAGGCTTAATATCTGCTATTGGTATTGGTTATTTCTTGGGTAAAGAATTAAATGTAGAGCCAATTTCCAATGCTATTATCACTTTAGTGGCCTTTTTATTAGCGACATTATCTGTTGAAAACACTTTGGATATTGAAGCTATGGGTGCTGTTGGAATGTTTACAGCAATTATGGTGGCTTTGTTTACCGTGGAAATCTATAGATTCTTCATTAGGCACCGTATTACTATTAGAATGCCTGAGGGGGTTCCGCCAGCAGTCGCACAATCTTTTGTAAGTCTAATTCCAGCATTCGTTGTCATAGTAGCTATATGGATTGTAAGAGTGATTATTGGAATTGATTTGAACGAAATTATCCAGATTATTTTCCAACCATTAGTATTTGGATTGGACAGTCTCCCTGGTCTAGTAATTTATTCTTTGTTGGTTTGTTTACTCTGGACAGCAGGGATTCACGGGGATCATGCACTCGCTGGAATTGCTACTCCTATTTTCTTGAGTAATTTGGCAGCCAATACTGTCGCATTTCAGGCGGGTACACCATTGCCACATGTCGTGGTGGATGGATTCTGGATTGTATTCATGTGCTTAGGTGGTACAGGATCAACGATAGGTTTAGTTTTAAATATGTTAAGATCAAAAACTAAGGGTTACAAATCTTTAGGTAAATTGTCTTTACCTTCTGCGCTGTTCGCTATAAATGAACCGGTCATTTTTGGTTTCCCAATAGTACTCAATCCTATTATAATGATCCCATTTATCGTAACACCTATTATATTGGGATCTGCTGCATATATTCTCACCAATTTAGGGATAATAGGAAACATAGTTTTTCTCGTACCTTGGACTACCCCCCCTATTATAGGAGCATATCTAGCTACAAACGGAAATATACCTGCAGCCATATTCTCAGCTCTTTCTGTTATAGCATCTTATTATATATATCTTCCATTTTTTAAAGTTGCGGAAAAGAAACAGTTAATGCTAGAGCAAAACGAATCTGAATCAAAGTGAGACAGCTAAATTATTTTGAATCTAAAGATAACGAGGCGGTATTTACACATTCTATTCTTGAAAATTTTCAGAGACTGATATAAGTTTAAGGGCAACAACTGGGAAGTATAATTGATAACCTATTGAAGGAGTAGTATTTAATGAAAAATGATTCTGCAAGAGTTAGGCTAAAACAAAAGTAGAACAAATTGTTTATACCTGAACCTAATCAGATTTCTGACCAGTTGGGAATTGACGATTAACGTGTATTTGAGATGGAAGTTATCAATCAAAAATCTGTAATTAAGACTATATCAGAAGACGAAATGTCATTAGAAGAAATGGTCAATTGAATAAATGTTGAAAACAAGCCTTAAGCAGTCTGGTTTAGTTAAGATGGGAGTCCTGATGTAGATTGATCTATCTACGTTGGGTCTCTATTTTTAATTTTGAATACATATTTTCTTTGGAATTGTTTACAAACCTTTACATATAAGAATTTAAAATATTCTTGACTTATTTATGGTAACGCTTTATTATTAATATAACGTAGTAACGTAGTAACGTTATAACGTTACTACGTTATAGTCATTGTTCGCGACGGTGACATTAACAGATCAAGGAGGAGTGCATTTTGGAATCTTTAGGATTAAAGATTGTTAAATTGCTTGGCGGAGAAGAAAATATAGTATCTATAACGCACTGTGCAACAAGACTAAGACCGGAATTAAAAGACCATAGCCTAGTTGATTCAAAAAAGCTAGATGATTTATCTGGTGTTATGGGTGTAGTAAGTACAGATTCAAGTGTTCAAATTATTATTGGTACCAATGTAGGGGAAATTTACGAGGATATTTTAAACAATACAGACTTGAACAGAGAGAAAGCAGTAGATAAAGTTCACCGAGAAGATGTTAAAGAGGATAAAAATAATACGAGTAAACTTCGAAACTATTTCAATCGATTTATTGAAGTTGTAGTTAGTATTTTTTCTCCATTATTACCTTTATTTGCTGGTTCAGGATTGCTTAGAGGGTTTACAATTCTTGCTACCCAAATTGGTATATTAGACCCAGATAGTTCTACTAACTTAATCCTAACTCTAGCAGGAACAGCAGTTTTTTATTTTCTTCCTATATTAGTAGCCATTACTACTGCTAAAAAGTTTAAAACGAGTCCTTATTTGGCTGTTGCTATAATGGGTGCTTTGATCATGCCTGACTTCTTGTCATTAGTAGGTGAGTCTGGAACGAGCTCTATAACCTTTTTAGGGTTGCAAGCACCGCTATTTGATTATACAGGCCAAGTTATTCCTGCGATTGCAACAATCTGGATTCAATCTAAAATGGAACATTTCATGAAAGCTAAATTGCCTTCTAGCTTACACATGGTCATTATTCCTACGGTGTTATTATTGCTACTGGTTCCTTTAGTTGCAGTTGTTATCGGTCCAGTAGGAAACTACATCAGTATATGGGCAGCAAATGGTGTAAATTATATTCTTTCACTGAATAGTGTTATTTCTGGTGCTATTATAGGTGGCATATGGAATATTTTAATTCTATTAGGCGTTCATTGGGCACCGAACACAACTGTTGTTATACCAAATATAGCTTTGACTGGGGAATCTAGTATCATTGCATATGCTGCGAACGCCAATTTCGGTATGGCAGGTGCTGCTTTAGCAGTATTTATTAGAAGTAAAAACAAGAGTCTAAGAAACTTTTCAATAACATCTATAACTACTGTCTTCCTATCTGGTATTGTTGAACCCGCAATATATGGACTCGGAGTTAAATTGAAGACACCGTTAATTGCAGGGTGTGCTGGTGCAGCAATAGGAGGAGCTTTTATTGGACTGTTTAATGTTGTTGGTTACGCTTTCGTATTCGGTGGAATCACAACTATTCCTGCTTTTGCTGGGCCAACGTTATGGGCTTATGTCACTGGGTTAATTATTTCCTTTGTAACAGCACTAATCATTACATTATTAATTGGTTTTAAAGATCCAATAGAAGAACAATTAGAAGGAGAAGATTAGGATGGAAAAACGTATTTTAGGAAGTTTGGCCTATGCTGCCATGGGAGATGCCATGGCAGCAGTAACAGAAAATTTAACATTTGAGCAAATAAGAAAGAGATATGATGGTGGAGTAACGACTTTTGAAAAGCCAAGTGATACAGCCTTCGCTTTAGGAAACGAACCAGGGCAAGTAACGGATGATTTTTCGCAAATTTATCTCATTTTAAAAGAAGTACTAGCCTCAGATAAAAAAAGTATTTCAACCGACAATATCAAGCAGGCAATTATAAAGTGGTCGGATATGCCAGTCTACTTTAATCGTTTTGCTGGTCCGACAACAAGAAGCGCAATTGCGATGTATAAAGGTGAATCAAAAGAGATGAAACCACTAGAAGGTGCGGTGACAGTTGATTATGCTTCAAAAGCCACAAATGGCGCAGCAATGAAAATAGCACCCGCAGGTTTATTAAACCCTGGGGACAAGGATAAAGCTATCCGTGATGCAATTGTTATTACTCGTGTGACACACGACAACCATTTAGCGATATCAGGAGCATCGGCTGTTGCTGCAGCGGTTAGCGAGTCACTTAAAGAGAATGTTGACTTTAGTGCAATTTTAGATGCTGGAGTGTATGGAGCACTAGAAGGCGAACGTTTAGGGAAAGAACTTTCTAGAACAGTTGCAGGTCCTAGTGTAGTCGAAAGAATTAAGCTAGCATTTGATATTGCTGATGGAAAAGGAACAAAAGAAGAAAAACTACTCAAATTCTACCAATTGATTGGTACAGGACTCCATGTTGCCGAAGCCGTTCCTTGTGCCTTTGGGATCATCAAATTGAATATGAATAATCCTAAACAGGCAGTATTGGATGCAGTTAATATAGGATATGATACGGATACTATCGCAACTATTGTCGGATCGATAGTTGGTTCCATGGCGGAGAAAAATTCTGATTTTTATGATATGATTAAATTTATAGAAGAAGCTAATCAGTTCGAAATAACTAGATTGGCAAAAGAAATATCTATTCAAAAAGATTAATCATAGAAAGAGGATTTGTATGCGCGATTTTTCAGATACTCAAGAACCTTTGTACAAACAAGTATATAAAGAAATATTGCAACAAATAACAAATAAGGAATATAAAGAAGGAGATATTCTTCCCTCCGAAAAAGAATTTCAAGATTTATATAGCGTAAGTCGAGTAACCATTAGAAGAGCAATGGAAATTCTTCAAAATAATGGATACGTAAAAAAGAGTTCAGGAATTGGAACAGTCGTGATAAACAACAAGCACGCGCTTCAATTAAAAAAAATCTCTAGTTTCAGTGAGGATAATTTAAATAGAAGTACGCTATCAAAGTTGGTATCATTTGAAATCATTGATGCGCCGACGAATGTTCAGTCGAAATTATTTTTGAACAAAGGTACTAGCGTTTATAAAATCGAACGTTTAAGGTATACAAATGGAGAAAAGGTAGGCTTTCAAAGATCTTATATTCCCACTAGTGAAGTAAAGATAGACCAAGAAGATTTATCTGCTTCTGATGCTTCACTCTATAAAATCTTTAAAGAAAATGACATTAAGCTGACTACTGCCAATGAAACGATTGAAGCGATGTTAGTTACGCCATTTCTTGAAGCACACTTAAGTCTTGAACCTGCTTCGCCCTTATTGTATATAGAAAGAATAGCTTTTGACGAAAAAAAGGGGATTGAATTAGCTGAAATTTATTATCGTGCTGATAGATATAAGTATCAAATACAGCTCGAAGGGTAAGCTATTTCGATGGCTAAAGGCTTATTTATAGGACTACTTCTTTCTTTAAGTAGATTTTATAATATCAGTTTAAAGGCGAGGCTGGATAGCAAACATTCAAAAAAGTTAAATTGAAAGAGTGCTTGACTATAAATTTTATTGTCGTTTACTAAAATATATTAATCATCTAAAAAAGTGTTGGGAAGAATGGATTGTA
The DNA here is from genome assembly GCF_036039175.1 of Marinilactibacillus sp. XAAS-LB27. NCBI lineage: Bacteria > Bacillati > Bacillota > Bacilli > Lactobacillales > Carnobacteriaceae > Marinilactibacillus > Marinilactibacillus sp. XAAS-LB27. Next base: position 9,589 of record NZ_JAYXKP010000001.1, read on the forward strand.
CATTCTTTCCAACACTTTTTTAGAATTTAGCATATCAAAATACAGTTATTTGTTTTGGTAAAGAAACTACGTGTATAAAAATATTGAGATAAAGGATTATCTTTTAAGACCAATTTTAAATTATTACTGTTTTACTTAATAACGGGATAAAAAATACAAGCGATTTAAAATTAGTTCTAATTGTCAATCCATCTAACCATTCTGCTTCTTATAAATCCCGTAAAGTTGCGTTAAAACCATCGGATCTTTGATAGTCGTATCTAAAAAGTAGAGAATAGCATCAACGACTTTGGTATCGTTATTACTTTCAATTATGTCTTTTAAGGCACTATTATAGTCATATAGATTGTCCAACATTCGGTGGTAATCATCAACGAAAATTCTAAACTGTTCATAATCTTTCAAAGCTTCTTTGGTCATCTCGTTTTTCTTATGAAGACTCATAACGTAAGTTTCTTTGGTTACATTGAGCTGCTTAACAAGAGATTCGATGTCGCGCTTTTCTTCATCACTAAATTGTAAATGCATGATTCATTCCTCCAAACTAATGATCCATTTTTTCAACGTTTATATACTACAATTTCATTGCTCAATAGTAAACAATATAATTGTTATCTTATTTAAAAAATTGAAAAACTAATGATTCACTAATTAAACCTGCACAAACATTAAAAGCTTATATCATGATACTTTAATGAAAGAGTAATAGAATTTTCTTTAAAGATTAGATGAATTAAACTGTACAACCAAATAGTTGATTTTTTCTATTTATAAAAAAATTATAACATTAAAAGAGCACATTCTATTATTTTCTACATAATTAAAGGATTATTTTTTTAAACTCTAACTACTCAGGTTTATAGTGTAAATGAAATAAGAGGAACGGTCTCTTAAACAACTAAATTTATTCTCTTTAAAAAGCATTTGATTATTCTTATAGCATTTAAATCGAAATTTTTGCATTGAGAGTTCAAAATGTTAAAATAAGCTTACTAATTTCATTTGGGAGGGATAGGTATCAAAGTTAAAAAGAGTAGCAATACATACAAAACAAAGCTCATGGGGCTCGTATTAGCAAGTGGATTGATGTTGGCGGCTTGTAGTATAGACGATGGAGCTGTTGAAGAAGATGCAACTAATGCTGAGTCAACAGAATCGGTAGTGGATGCAGAAGAAGAATCTGAAGAGTCGTCAGGTGCTCAAGGTGCAATGTCAGATACCTTAAGTGGTGTGAAAAATCTTGAAGATGGTCAACATGTTGTCGGAGAAGATATACCTGCTGGGAGATACGTGATTACTGGGCAAGAGCCAGGGAATCTAATGATTGAAAATAACGAGAATAGAAATACGAGTATTATGGAAACATTAAATGATGAAGATGCCGATATGGGTGTTCCAAGTGTAACAGTCGATTTGACAGAAGGCGATGAGATGGAATTAATGGGAATGGAGTTAACAACTTTCACACCAGTCAAAGAACGAACAAGGTCTGATGTATTAACGACAGGGACGTGGGACGTTGGAACAGATATTGAACCCGGTAGCTATGAAGTAACCACCACTGGATCTAAGAGTGGTAAGATTATGATATACGAAGGGATTGGGGAGTTACCTTTAGTAGATCAACCAATAGATCCTCAAGGTGAACTGGGTCCAGAATCAGTGACTGTGGAACTAGAAGAAGGTCAGCAAGTCATTGTGAGTGTAAGTCCGGAGCTGTCTTTTGAAGCGAATGAATAAGATGTTTTAACTTAGTGGAGAATCATCCAATTGAGGATGGTTCTCTATTTTACGTACATCAGTATTTCAGTCAATTAAATATTGATAACAGAGATTGAATTAGCTTTGTAACGAGCTTTAGACTAGTGTAAACTGTACTATAGAAAGATATCAAAGAAAATCGATAAATCGTTCGGTATGTAAAGAATTGAATCGCAGTTTAATATGAATGCGAACATACCGATTTAATTGGAAAAGGATGGCAGTACATGAGATTTCACGGAACAAACAAATTATTAGCAACACTCAAAAAGAGTACAAAATTAAGCGGCAAGGATGCCTTTTCTATTGAACCTGTTGAAACAGATACAAAAGATCTGGACGAACTTTTTGACTGGCATGCTTCAATGATTGAAGTAGACGAAGACTATATTGTAACCTTCGTCAATGATCTTACGCAATTGCCGGTAATCATTGGACCATTGTCTTTAGAAGACGTTTCGGATAGTTTTGAACTGTTTAAAAAACAACTACAAACGATGATGCAAAAACAACATTTCGGAGATTCAGAGATTCAAACGTATTTAGAAAGTGTCGACAACCCTACAGTAACAAAATCCATTAGTCGTGCGAAGCTTGGACCATTAAGTGCCGTTACGAGTGATACCAACGCGCGTATCAAAGAGCTGGGTTCGAATACTATTGATACGTCTTTATTATCTGAAGAACTAAGTGAAGTACCACGAATCAAAGATGGTGAAGTTTCAATGCCAATAGAAAACTGGTTTGATGCATGGGTAGAACGCTCTGATGATCAAACTTTTAGTGATTTCAGTGAGAAGTTCGATGAGCAATGGATTCCGGCACTGAACGATCCTTCACAGGAACACTGGAGTAAGCTTTATGATCAAATTGATCAAGTTTCTGCAATGAAACCATGGGAAAACTTTTCCGATAACGAATGGATTGCAGTGCAGCATCCAGAAACAAAAGAATGGACTTACTGCACAATTATGGGAAATGATGGTAGCTTTAAAGGTATCGGCTTATTTACCGGTCGAGACGGATTAAATAGCTTGTATACGATTTATGATCAAGAGAACAATCTTCCAGATTATCTATCGCATACAAAACAAGATGGGATCATTATCTCATATTTGGATCAGGAAGAAGATTTAGATCAAGATAATGCAGACCGACTAGCGAAAATGGATCGACTGCAATCAAACGGTTCACTAAAGCCTGAGGTTATGAAACATACCCCGGGATTTATACCTTGGGCAATTCTTTCAGATGAAGAAGTAGAGTGGTCAACTCAAGTCATTGAGCAGATGTTAATCGTACTCAAAGAGTCTGAGGGACAGACACTACCAGGTGTTATGGGTGGCCACATAATGGGCCGTTGTCTAGTTGAGAACCAGTGGATTACCGAAGAACACGTTTTACCGGAGCAGAACCAAATCGCTGAAACCAAAGAAAAAGAACGCTTTAAAAATGATATCGCCGTTCACCAAATCAAACGAGCGCCAAAAGCTAAAAATACGGTCGTGCTTGATGTTGCTTACACAAAATCAGTGATTCAAGAACATCCTCATGAAAGACCTTTTTATCCGATGTTAGTTCTTGGGATTGAAAGAGGTAATGGGATGGTCTTGGACGTCAAACCTTTTTCTAATGCAAGTGAAATGAAGCAGATCGTACAGAAATGTTTAATGGATATCTGTTCTAAAGGGAAACCAAAAGAAGTTCTCGTTAGAAAAAACAGTATTGAGTGGATTATTGAAGATTTTTGTGAGAAAACCAATATCAAATTGAAAACTGTCGATCGGTTAGAAGAAGTTGAAGCCGTTATGAAAGAGATTCACGACGAACAAATTTAAAGGCAATTGGATTAAATCTAGGGATTAATCTTTTCTTAATGAGACTAGTGTATAGTAAGCTATACTTAAATAAGTATCGTTTACTTAATGGTAAGCTAACTTTAGAAGGAGTGATCAGATGATTGATTTACACAGCCACATTTTACCAGGAGTAGATGATGGAGCTAAAAACTTAGAAGAATCTCTGGATATGGCCCGTTTAGCTGTTGAAGAGGGAATCACTCACTTACTAGCAACGCCACATCATATGAACCGCGACTGGATGAATGAAAAAAGCAAAGTTTTGACGATGGTGAAAGAATTACAAGAAGAAATTGACCGTGAAGGGATTCCGTTAACGTTGTTTCCTGGTCAAGAAATTCGTATCTATGGGGATATTTTAGAAGATATCAAAAAGGATCAGCTATTATTCACCGATGAACTGCAGCAATATATGCTGATCGAATTTCCAACTTCTTCTATTCCAACCTACACAGAGCGTTTGTTTTATGATTTGCAGTCAAATGGGAAAACACCAGTCATCGTTCACCCAGAGCGTAACCGTATGATTTTAGAAGACCCAGATAAATTGAAAGAATTGGTTGAACACGGAGCATTAGCACAATTAACAGCTGCTAGTTATACTGGTGGATTTGGAAAAGAAATCAAGAAGCTGAGTAAGCAATTGATTGACGCCAATCTTGTTCATTTTATTGCTTCTGACGCGCATAACACAGGTAACAGAGCTTTCCATATGAAAGAAGCACATGACCTAATCATCAAAGATTATGGTCGCCGCAAATGGCACGAGTTCCACCAGACAACAAAAGATCTGATTAATGGAGATGTCATTATCCCAGCAACACCTACGAGTGTAGCAAAGAAGAAATTTTTCGGATTATTCTAGTAATACATTTTTCTTATGAACGCATGAGTATACTTATAGAGTATGCTTGTGTGTTCTTTTATTTACTTGAGAAGTGTTTTTGAAAGGGGTATCATGTATTTGAAATCTCAAAAAGAAAAGGGGAGTAATATGGACTGTTACTTATTTGTTCACTTTGTCGGGGAACAAAACAATCAAGAGCAAGTGTTCTTTAGTGTGAGTGAAGACGGCTTACACTGGAAAGATTTAAATGGAGGCCAAGCTGTTTTAGAGTCAAATATTGGCGAAAAAGGGGTGCGAGATCCTTTTATCATTAAAGATGACAATCAGGAAAAGTATTATTTGATTGCGACGGATTTGAAAATGGAATCTAAAAAAGACTGGAAAAAAGCTCAATATGAAGGTAGTAAAGAGATCATTGTTTGGGAAAGTGAAGACTTAGTGAACTGGTCCGAAGAAAGAGCGGTTAAAGTAGGAACAGACTCAGTAGGATGTGTTTGGGCACCAGAAGCCATTTATGATTCTGAGAGAGAAGCATTTCTTTTGTTTTTTGCTTCAATGGTAAAAGAAGCGGCTGACCCAGCTCCTAAACAAAAAATCTATGCTACGTATACAAAAGATTTCACAACTGTGGAAACAACAGTGAAATACATAGAAAGAGAAAATCATATTATTGATACCAATATCATTGAACATAACGGTATCTACTATCGCTTCTCAAAAGATGAAACAACGAAAACGATTATGATGGAGCGTGGCTTATCGCTAGATAAAGAATCTTTTCAAAAATTAGACACACCAGTATTGGATCAATTATATGGACTAGAAGGACCTGAGTGTTACCAGTTACCGAGTGGGGAATGGTGCTTGATTGCAGATCAGTTCAGCAAAGGCCTTGGATATTTACCTATTATTATCCCAGATTTAGAACGTCCTGAAATGATAGTGCTGAACCCTAGTGAGTATGATATGGGAGAAACTCGAAAAAGGCATGGCGGTGTTATTAGAATATCTGACGAAGAATATAAAAGATTGGTAAAAAATTTTGCTTAGAATTTATTGTATGATTTGAACCTCTTTGAAGTAGGTAGAAAGAAACTGACGTTAGATTTTATTTTTAATATGATCACTAAAAGGAGGCCTAGTAAATGAAGAAAATTAAGATTGAAACGAGTAACAAAACAGTTAAAAGTAGTATCAGCAAACTGAAAATATCTGTACTTGCGAAAAGAATTAATCCGAAAATTTCTACTGATTCTAGGCGCAAACGACCTAGAAACCTCATGGAAAAAGAAATGCTTTTACGTTGGGAAAAAGAGCGTAATTGTGTGAAAATAGGTAAAATATAATTAAACTTAAATTTAAAAGGATTCAATCATCCATATCGGGTGATTGAATCCTTTTTTATTTTTTTAATTAAAACGCTTATTTCACTAACCCTAATGCTGTATCCAGTATAGCTTCTCCATCCATATGTTCAAAGTCACGCATATCAATGATTTCTACAGGAATATTTTTGCTTGCAACTTTTTCTTGTAATTGGTCTTTTAAGAATTTAACTTGAGGTCCGAGTAATAGTACATCGATCTCTTTAGTGGACAGGTAACCATCTGCTTCGTTAGGTGATACTGCAAAAATATCAGCTTCTACTCCTTTTTCTTCTGCGGCTTTCTGCATATTCGATACTAACATACTTGTGCTGACACCAGCTGTACAAACTAACATAATCGTTTTCATTGGACATCTCTCCCCTTTGAGTTAAATGAGTTAGGTGTATCAAGATAGTTATCATCTATATTGAAAGCGTTTACTATCTATACTTTATTTATACACTATTTTGTAACAGATATCAACGAAAGTCCCTTTTTATTTCGACAACTGATTCTTTTTTTACTAAAGTACAAATTGGAATGGAAATATACGATTGCCTAGAGGTATATAATCAGATACACTCTCTGTCTAATGCAAATAGGGATCTTTCAGTTCCACAAGAAGATTGTGATTAAGTAGATCCTTTATATAGAAGAAACATTTTAAGAGAGAGTTAGGTCGGTTGCATGAAAAGAAAGCCTTCTCATAAAATTGTCCATTGCAGTGGACAATTATGTGTAAAGCGTTTTCTTAGATGTTCGGTACACTATAGATAACAAAGGAGGAGATAACGGTGAGTTCAAAGCAAATACGTGAACAAAAACTGTTGCTATTTCTCTCAGAAAACCCCGGATATAGTACTTCAGAAGAGTTAGCTAGTCAATTAGCGATTTCTAGAAAAACTGTATACCGAATGATTAAAGACATCAATGAGGGGTCATCAGAAGGTGACTTGATTTTATCCGAGAAAGGGAGAGGATACGCGTTAGATTACGAGAAGTATATTCAATCAAATAAAGAAGTTTCTCGAAAAACGAGTGATTTTACCCCAGCAGAACGTCGCGGCCGAATTATGGAAGAATTACTACTTTATTCTCCTAAAGCCCGAAATGTAAGCGAATTATACGCTGACTATTTTATTAGTGAGACAGTGATATTCAATGATGAACAACTGATCGCAGATTCGTTGAAACAATATAACTTGAATCTTGTAAGAAAAAGTAGAACGGTTTCGATAACTGGTGAGGAAGAAGATATCCGCAGAGCCATTACGGACCGAATTCAACGAATGAATATCGTGAATGTAAATGATTTGAAAAACAATAAAGACTTAAACTTCAACCACTACGATGTGCTTTATATTTTAGATCAAATTAAAACGATCGAAAAGAAGTTGGATATCACGATTCATTATCCTTATGACATCAATATCTTTTCTCATTTATATATTTTGATCAGTCGAATCAGAAAAGTTGGTTTAAAGCATATTACTGGTAGAGAATTAGAAACCGAGTTCATTGAAGACAAGATTCAACAAAACGACCAAGCACTCTATCAAGCGGCAGAGTCAACGATTCAAAACCTATCGAATTATTTGACGGTGGAGTTACCAAAATCAGAAATGATTTATCTTTATCAGTATCTGATGTCTTCAAGAATGGGTAGTTCAACAACCATCGCAACTTTTTCAAATACCGTTACAGAACTTACGCAGCTGTACTTGAATGAGATGAGTAAGCGGCTAAATATTACCATTCAAAGTGAATCGATTTTTCTAGATTTGGCGAATCATATCAAGCCGATGTTGAATCGTTTGAGACATGGTATAAGGGTTAAGAATAGTCTGCTAGACCAGATACAGATGACTTACCAGTCTATCTATGACCAGGTCGTTGAAGTTTCAGATGAAGTGAGTGAAACCTTTTCTTTACCGGCTATTAATGAAGATGAGAATGGTTTTTTGACCTTGTACTTTGCGCGCATTATTGAAACAAATCAATTACCCATTCGAACAATTATTATGTGTACGACTGGCGTGGGGACTTCGGAATTATTGAAAGTGAAAATCGACAAGAAATTTCCAGAACTAGAAATCGTTGATGTGATTGCTTACCGAGATTTGAGAGAAATTTCTCGGAACTATCCGGGTACGGAATTGATCGTGACAACGATTCGAATTGAAGAAGACGTACCGATAAAAAGCTTACTGGTCAGCGCCATGTTTACAGAAGATGACAAGAACAGACTTCAGAACAAAATAAAGGAGATCTACAATGGACGCTAACCGATTTATCGTGAAGTTGGACGTACCGATTCATTCACGGGCTGAGTTGTTTCAGTATGTATCAGATACATTAATGGATGCAGAACAACTCGACTTGGCAGGCTTAATGGCCGAGCGTGAAGAAAATGGGAGTGTAGAAATCGCTGAAGAAATTGTTTTACCGCATGTTGAAAGTGGTGTGTTAGATAAAAGCCAAGTTTTTATCGTTCGACCAGAAAAGAAAATCACTTGGGACGAACAGATCAAGCAAGTCAGACTTGTCATTATGATTCTCCTTCGTAAAGAAGAGACGGATGACGTAAAAAGAGAGATCAGTCAGTTCACAAGAAAACTGGCGGATGAAGCATTCTTAGAGTATTTAATGGAAACAGATCAACCAGAAATTTAAAAAACTAACAATTAAAAGGAGAAAACAATCATGAAAATCGTCGGAGTAGCAGCTTGTACAGTAGGAATCGCACACACATATATCGCACAGGAAAAACTAGAGAATGCCGCAAAAAAAGCCGGCCACGAAATTCACGTTGAAACACAAGGGACTATTGGTATTGAAAATAGATTATCTCAAGAACAAATTGATGCTGCAGATGCGGTTATCTTAGCCGTTGATGTTAAAATTTCCGGTCGTGAACGCTTTGAAGGTAAAAAAGTGATCCAAGTTCCAACAGAAGTAGCGGTCAAATCGCCAAACAAATTGATCCAAAAAGTCACAGAAGTCGTTGAAGCCAAATAACTAATTGAAGGAGTATGCAGCAGATGGAAGTAAAAGAGATTTTAGATGTAAACCTGATCAAGTCAGATATGAAGGTTGATTCAAAAGAGGAAGCATTGAACGTATTATGCCAAGAGTTACTAGATAATGGCTATATTTCAGATATTGAAGGATTCAAAGAAGATGTCTACGCCCGTGAAAAAGAAGGAAAGACCGGTATTGGAAACTTTATTGCCATTCCTCATGGGAAAAGTGCACACGTGGATAATATTGGTGTAGCCATTGGGATTAATGAAACGGAGATTCCTTGGGAGTCACTAGATGACCGCGGGGTTAAAGGGATTATTCTTTTCGCTGTTGGAAATGATAATGAAGATGCGAATCAGCATTTGAAACTCTTATCACTGTTCGCACGTAAACTTGGAAACGATGAAGTGGTAGAAGAATTGTTGAAATCAACGAGTCCAGAGGAAGTTGTTCAAGCTTTTTCGTAAAAAAGAATAAACATTTAAAAATGGGGGTTTATCATGCAAAAGATTAAACAGTTAAATTTAAAAGGTCATTTATTGACCGCAATTTCATATCTGATCCCAATTGTCTGTGGGGCAGGGTTTATGATTGCTATTGGGATGGCGTTTGGTGGAGAACCAGGCACAGATTTACTAGCAGGTAGTTATTCGATCTGGGATGTACTAGCGGTTATCGGAGGACTGGGACTAGGTATGTTACCGGTCGTCATTTCAACAGGGATCGCGTACTCCATCGCTGAAAAACCAGGTATTGCACCAGGTTTCATCGTTGGGTTACTAGCAAGATCGATTGAAGCAGGATTTATTGGCGGTATCTTAGGTGGTTTCGTAGCCGGATACTTAGTGATTGGTATTTTAAGATTCTTGAAAGTACCTGCTTGGGCTAAAGGGTTAATGCCAACATTAATCATTCCATTAGTATCTACCTTCCTTGGTGGCTTGATTATGATCTACGTGATCGGTACGCCAATTGCTTTGTTCACAGATACTTTAACAAACTTACTGAACGGTTTAGGTTCTTCTTCTTTACTACTTTTCGGAGGAGTGGTTGGACTCTTAAGTGGGGTCGACTATGGTGGTCCCATTAATAAAACGGTGTTCGCTTTTGTTTTAACCCTTCAAGCAGAAGGTTTAAACGGACCTATCACGGCACTACAACTCGTTAATACGGCAACACCAATTGGTTTTGGACTTGCCTTCTTTGTGGCAAAACTATTTGGTAAAACAATCTATTCTCCAGTAGAGATTGAAACATTGAAAACGGCTGTACCGATGGGTGTCGTTAATATCGTCGAAGGCGTTATCCCAATCGTCATGAATGATATTTTCCGTGGCGTATTTGCAACAGCAGTCGGTGGCGCTGTTGGGGGAGCGGTCTCTATGGCTCTTGGCGCAGATGCGACTGTACCATTTGGTGGCGTCTTAATGATTCCTACGATGTCCAGACCAATGGCCGGCATTTTAGCCTTACTGGCAAATATTGTTGTAACTGCCGTTGTTCTTGCACTTGTTAAGAAAAATGTGACAGAAGAATCAATCAATGCGCAATTAGACGCTGAAGAAGAAGATATCGACTTAGGCGATATTCAAATTAGCTAAAAAAGATTGAAGAAGGATGGTTTTAAAATGAATAATGTAGAAATTTCACCCTCACTGATGACGATGGATTTAGATAAGTTCAAAGAACAAATCACATTTTTAAACGATCACGCTGATTCTTATCACATTGATATTATGGATGGACACTATGTGCCAAACATTACTTTGTCACCGTGGTTTATTGAAGAAGTCCGTAAAATTAGTGATTTGCCCATGTCTGTTCACTTAATGGTTACAGAGCCAAGTTTCTGGGTACCGCAATTGATCGACTTGAAATGCGAGTGGATTTGTATGCACGCGGAAGTCTTAGATGGCTTAGCGTTCAGATTAATCGATGATATCCATAACGCCGGACTGAAAGCTGGGATTGTCTTAAATCCAGAAACACCAATCGAAACGATTTTCCCCTATATCGATTTACTAGACAAAATCACCATCATGACAGTCGATCCAGGATTTGCCGGACAACGATTCATCGATAACACATTAGATAAAATTGTTGCTCTAAGAGCATTACGAGAAGAAAAAGGCTACAACTACTTGATTGAAATGGATGGATCATCAAATCGTAAGACATTCAAGAAAATCGATGCAGCTGGACCCGATATTTATATTGTTGGAAGAAGCGGCTTATTCGGCCTAACAGAAGAGATTGATTCGTCGTGGGAAACGATGGTTAAAGATTACGAAGAAACCACAGAGAAGTCATTTAGTAAATAAGTTCTTGGAGGTAAAATAATTGTTTGACAAAATAGATGAATTAGCCGTAAACACATTAAGAACACTCAGTATTGATGCCGTCCAAAAAGCAAACTCTGGTCACCCAGGTTTGCCGATGGGGGCTGCACCAATGGCCTATACCTTATGGACTAAACAAATGAAAGTGAACCCGAAACATTCGAAATGGTTTGACCGTGACCGCTTTATTCTTTCCGCGGGACATGGCTCAGCCTTACTGTATAGTTTATTACATGTCTCAGGATATGACGTTTCGATTGAAGATGTGAAAAACTTCCGTCAAATTGGAAGCAGAACACCTGGACATCCAGAAGTGCATATGACAGATGGTGTCGAAGCAACAACCGGTCCATTAGGACAAGGAATCGCGAATGCAGTTGGCTTTGCAATGGCTGAAGCGCATTTGGCAGCACGTTTTAATAGAGATCAATTCAATGTGGTGGATCATTATACCTATGCCTTATGTGGGGATGGTGATTTACAAGAAGGGATTTCTCAAGAAGCGGCTTCCTTAGCAGGACATTTGAAACTTGGAAAGCTTGTGGTTTTGTATGATTCAAATGATATCCAATTAGATGGACCCATCGAGAAAGCTTTCACAGAGAACGTTGGGAAACGCTTTGAAGCTTATGGCTGGGAGCATATTCGCGTAGAAGATGGAAATGACCTAAGTAATATTAATGAAGCGATTGAAAAAGCAAAAACAAATCTTGATCAACCAACTTTAATTGAAGTGAAAACAACAATTGGATTTGGTGCACCAAATGCTGGAACATCCGCTGTTCACGGAGCACCACTTGGAGCTGAAGGTATACTTGCCTCTAAGAAAGCCTACTTGTGGGAAGGCGAAGACTTTTATGTTCCTGAACCGGTTCAAGAACGATTCAATGAAACAATGATTGAAGAGGGTCAAAAAGCAGAATCTGACTGGAAGCAGTTGGTAGAAGACTACAAAAACACCTATCCGGATCTGGCGGAAGATTTCCAAGCTATGATGGATGGACAACTACCAGAGGGTTGGCAAGACGCTTTGCCAGTTTATACAGAAGAAAATGGTACAAAAGCAACGCGCGTATCTAGTGGAGAAGTGCTGAACGCAATCGCCGGAGCCGTACCGACTTTCTGGGGTGGTTCTGCCGACTTGTCTGGATCCAATAAATCCATGATTGATGGTCAACAGGACTTTTCAGCGGATCAGTATGATGGCCGCAATATCTGGTATGGCGTGAGAGAGTTCGCCATGGCTGCTGCCTTGAATGGCATTTTACTACACGGAGGAACGCAGTCTTATGTTAGTACATTCTTTGTATTCTCAGATTATTTGCGCCCAGCCGTTCGTCTAGCTGCACTATCAGAAATCCCAGCAATCTATGTAATGACGCATGATTCGATTGCAGTTGGAGAAGATGGACCAACGCATGAACCAGTGGAACAACTATCGAGTTTCCGCGGTATGCATAATTTATCTGTTATTCGTCCAGCTGATGGGAATGAAGTCGTTGCAGCTTGGGAATTGGCCGTTGAGTCTACTAAAACACCAACGATGCTGGTATTAACACGACAAGACTTACCCGTCTTACCTGGAACAGAAACGCATGCTAGAGAGAATGTGCGCAAAGGTGCGTATGTGATTTCACCATCCGTTGACGAAACGCCAGAAGGGATCTTGATTGCGACTGGTTCTGAAGTATCGCTTGCTATTAAGGCACAGAAGCAATTAAAGGATTCAGGTGTGGATGTATCAGTTGTCTCGATGCCAAGTATGGATCTATTTGAGAAACAAGATCAAGCGTACAAAGAATCCGTTCTTCCAGCCCCTGTCACTAAAAGAGTAGCAATTGAAATGGGCTCACCATTTGGATGGGATCGATACACCGGTCCACAAGGAACAAGCTTAACCATAGATCAATTCGGTCAAAGTGGAGAAGGTACAAAAGTTGTGGAATCTTACGGCTTTACTGCAGAAAATATCGTGAACATCTTCAAAGAACTTTAATAGAACAACAAGACCCGATAAAGCGAATCTGCTTATCGGGTTTTTTCGTTTTGTAATAACTGTTTCTGACAAGAAAAAGGTAGTAGACTAATGAATACACTCATCAGTCTGCTACCTTTTCTAGTCTAGTATTAAATCGGTATCGTTAAAATTCTAAGTCGTTTCGTCCGTTATACATATTCTGAGCAAATGATGTTGTTAGTCTTTCATTTTCAACTCGAACCATTCCCGCCACCAAGAATAGATCTACGAATAACCAAATTCCACCTATAAACAAGAACAAAAATCCAATTAAAATAACAGAAGTAATCCATCCAGTAATAAATAATGCCAATAAAGCAATAGCGGAACCTTTTCTGTTCAAATAAAATCTATGTATCCCGAAAACACCTAGAAAAAACCAGAGTAGATAAGCCATACCCGTACCTTTTTTATGATTCGCTACTTCGGAATTTACTACCATTTTTTCTTCATTTGTCAATTGTTCGTACATACTTTCGCCTCCAATCAATAACTACTTCTTACCATCGGATTCTTTTGTAGAACATTAAGAGAACAAATAGTAAATTCAAGGGAAATACGAATACTTCTTCAAATGCCTTTACCGCTTAAGGGGAGGTTCTAATTCAGCTTCTAATATAGAATAATGACGCTCAAAAGCATCATTTAACCGGGATAGTACGAATAAAGTGGTATATTGACCGAGTTCACAAAATCAGACTCGTATTGTTGTAACTCAAGTCAAATGAGTTAACGAGTTAATAGAATAAGACCGATATTGTTGTAACTTAAGTCGAGTGAGTTAACGAGTTATTAGAATAAAACCGATATTGTCGCAACTCAATACAAGTGAGTTAATGAGTTCCCAAAATAAGCACAATATTGTCGTAACTGGCATCAAATAAACCGGTGAGTCTTCGTAATAAGGGAAAGATCAGAGCGTTAATCATAAATCAAACCATTAGTAGACCTAAAATGGAAAAATATGGCGTCTTTTAAATAAGAATTCAATGAATTTCAGCCAAATAACTTAACGATTCCCAGAAAAACGAGTCTATTATCAAAGATGCCATTATTTTGGCAGGATTTAACTCATTTATGCACCTTTGAATGAGAGTCCGTAACTTAGTAAAGTAAGGTCATACAAGGCCTTGTATAGTTCAAAAGAAGATCTTCGGAAAATGGAGAAAAGATGAAACGAGTGCTAGAAGAAACGTTAGAACACGATTTTTTCTTTGTACATGACTCAATTGTGTTCGGAGCGATAAAGAAAATCGGCATTCGCTATGACCACACTAACTATGATGATTTTGTGCAGATTGGTCGGTTAAAGCTAGTGGATGCTTATCAGGAATTCCCAGAAGACTTACATGAAGAAGCCTATTTTTATCAATTCACAGGCTATGCCTACCGAAAAGTTTACTGGGGACTGATGGATCAAATCAGAAAAGATCAGCGGATTATCGAAAGAGAAGACGGGCTGCCCGAATCCTTTGAAGAATGGGGAACGGACGAACACCAGCTTCTTGATCAAGATGTAGTAATCTGGCAGTTGTTTTATTCTATGTTGAACTGCCTAACAAAGAAAGAACAGCGCTACTTAAAGGACCTCGTTTTCGAGCAACTATCGATCACAGAGATTGCCGCAAAATATGGTGTAAGCAGAAAAACAGTCTATGTATGGAAAAAACAAGTCGCAAAAAAACTGGCTCACTACGAGACAGTATTAAAAAATAGATGAGGAGAATGAATATGAGCAAATCGATCATTATTGACGCAGGACACGGAGGAAAAGACCCAGGAGCCATGGGATTTGGCGAAAAGGAAAAAGATTGGGCACTAGAAATCAGTCGCTACCAGTTCCGTCGGTTAAATGCCTTAGGAGCAAAAGTAGCGCTGACGAGAAAAGAAGATACCACTTTGACACCAACGGAGCGTGTTGCAAGAATCAAAAATCAGTATGACATTTGCCTATCAAACCACTGGAACGCGTTTGATAGTAGCGCAAGAGGAATTGAAACCATTCATTCGGTCAGGGCGAAACCAACGTTTGCGAAAGACTTGGCTGATCGCTTAGCTCAGTGCACCCAGTTACCACTCAGAAGAGTCTTTAATAGGGCCATCAGTCCTGGTGAGGATTACTATTTTCTGCATAGACTGACTGGTAGAACGGAGACGGTGATTATTGAATACGGCTTTATCGATCATCCAATGGATCATGCTTACTACAAAAATCAAAAGCAATTCTATACGGCAGCGGAAGCAGTTATTGAAGGCGTCTGTCGGAAAATAGGTATCGCATACAAAAATCCAGACGAAGAATCTTTAAAAGAGTCAAAAAACAGTTCAGTGCAATTGAAACTAGAAAGCATTTATGACGGAAAGCTTCGGTTTTATAATCGGCCTAGTTGGAAAGATGCAGATGTATTTGGATATCTTAAGATTGGTCAAGGTTTTCCTAAAATCATTGAAAAACTAACGGTTGGTAAAGGGGAACAATTCAAAGTAGAAAATTCCAAAGGAGAAACCTTCTATATCACAGCGCACCCTAAGTATGTAAAAATAACTTAAAAATAAAGCCAGCACTCACACCGTTCAGTAGTGAGTGCTGGCTATTTAATTATTCGTCTTCTTCAGTCTCTTCATTATCTTCTTCATTGAGCATATAATCAAGTTCATAATCCTCGCGAACCGAACCTTCAACTCCTAAGGACTTCGAAACGATATTAAAGGCTAATGTATGAATCATCTTTATGAACCAAGGAAGGGGATAGATATTTTCATATTTTTTAACGTTGGATTCAACGATTCTTGAGATCAAGCTATCTGGATTAAGATTAGTGGATGATCCAAAAATGCGCTGCATATCTAAAGTGAGTTGTTGCTGTATGTAAACCATCGCCGCTGCATTATCCATCATACTTTTAATGGGACCCACTTTCATATCGATAATTAATTCATGATCTGGATGAATATGGATAAACGTTTGATCTCCAACAGTTTCCATATTACGAATATGATGTAGCCCAATCCAGCTGACATGATCTTTGGATGGACCTTTCTCAGGTCCAAACTGAATGTTGCCTAGTACATAAGGAACTTTCTTTTTTATCCCAATCATTTTTCCTAGAATACTAATCACATCATAGGACGTATTGATTCTAAAAAAACGATTGATGATCTTTGTGGTGGTTTCTTCTGATTTGAAGACCAGACCGCTATTTTGAAAAATCATGCTATTATAGGGTGTTTCTACATTTTTGGAAAGATCATATAAGTAATAGCTATCATCATCAATCCATATTTTCTTTCTCATGATAGCTTCATCTATGTATTTCGGGAGCGTTTCTTTGCTTACGGAAGGGGGCAAATATGTAGTCTGATAATATGTAAAATCCTCGTGAACCATATGTTGGAATTGACTAAAATCATTATTAAATACTTTTCTTAACTTTTCAAAAGCTTTTTCTTTTTGGTGCATTGACACAAATCCTTTCTTTTGAGACCGCTATCATTTTATGGAACGTATGAATGAGTCTTTTTTAAATTTAATACATTTAGTATACATTAGGGCAGTTAAAAATAATATGAAATTTACAAAATTTACCTTTTTGATACGAATTCGTAATAAAATACATATAGTATTAATATATCTCTGTATCGAACTATTCAAGTTTTAAAATATTGATGAAATATAAATTGGTTGTATTATAGAGAAGTATGTTAAAACTAGGAGCTTCTTCAAACTATATCATTTAAAGTGATAAAAACAATATTGTATGTTATAAAATGTAACACAATAGGGATCTGAAATACTGATGATTGAAAAATCAATAGAATTTATTACAAACTTTGACTATACATACAAAACCTTGTTAAACTCTATAAGGATTAACTCGAGAGGAAGAATAAAAATGAAAAGAACAATTCAATCACTACTAACCCTATCACTTGGAAGCACACTATTACTTGCAGCTTGTTCGAATGATTCATCTGAAGAAACCGCATCTACGACAGCGGAAGATACTTCCTGGAGTGATATCCAAGAAGCTGGCGTTTTAAAAGCAGCGACTTCTGGAACGTATTTTCCGAATTCCTATCATGAAGAAGGTACGAATGTCTTAACTGGTTTTGAAGTAGAAATCTTACGAGAAATCGGTGAGCGTTTAGATGTTGAGGTAGAATTCACTGAAATGAACGTTGACGGTATGCTGACATCACTGAACAGTGAACAAATCGATATTGCAGCTTTGAGTATCAGCCACGCGGGAGAAAATGCGGATAAATTCAATTACTCGGAACCCTATAAATATACGTATATGTCGATGATTGTTAGAGAAGAAGACAATTCTGAGATTGAAACGATGGAAGATCTTGAGGGGAAACGTGCAGCTGGAGCGGCTACAACTTCTTATATGCAGATTGCTGAACAGTATGGTGCAGAACTGGTCATTTACGACAATGCCACAAACGATCAATACCTCCAAGATGTCGCAAATGGGCGGACCGATTTGATCATCAACGATTATTATGGTCAGACTATGGCATTGACAGCTTTTCCTGAAATTCCAATCAAAATCCAAGAAAATTTATTCTTTAACCCAAGCTACACCAATTTTTCAATGAAACTTGGGAGCGATACGTTAACCGAAGAAGTTGATAAAGCTTTGGCAGAAATGCATTCTGATGGGACTCTAAGTGCATTGTCTAAAGAATTTTATCAAGGGGAAGATGTATCTGTAGAAGTCGATATGGATATACCAACGTATGAGATTGAGGAGTAAGTATGGGAAACATCGAATGGCAATACATCTTTGATCCTGAGTTAGCATGGGAAAGCTTACCTTTCTTGATCAGTGGCATCCCAAATACTTTAATTATCGCGATGATCAGTACGTTTTTGGGGCTGATTATCGGTTTAGGGTTGACGGTTATGCGTCTGTCGGAGATGAAACTGTTAAACTTTTTGGCTAAGGTGTACGTTTCATTTATGCGTGGAACCCCAGCGCTTGTTTTTCTTTTCCTGATCTATTTCGGATTACCATTCGTCAATATTCAATTTCCAGCTTTGACAGCCGCAATCATCTGTTTCAGTCTGAATTCAGCGGCCTATATCTCTGAGATTTTGAGATCCGCCGTATCATCCGTTGATCACGGACAATGGGAAGCCGCAAAAGCGCTTGGTTTAAGCAAAGGGGTCACCTTTCGAGCAATCATTATCCCGCAAGCGACTCGAATCGCTTTGCCACCGCTTGGTAACGTATTGATCGATGTAATAAAAGGAACCTCTTTAGCGGCGATGATCACCGTTAATGAGATTTTTCAGAACGCTAGAATCGTCGGCGGCAGGGAATTTGATTACATGACCATGTACATTATGGTCGCCCTCATTTACTGGCTGATTTGCAGCATCTTCAGCTACTTCCAGACCTATTTAGAAGTGATTTCTTCAAGATACGTCATCCAAAAATGATAGTTGAAATTTTATGTGAAATCTATTTAACAAAATGTTAAACTAGTAAGTAATATAATGGCTTAAGTTAAAGGAGTGGGGATATGCCAATCGAAGAGGTACCTTACGAAGAAAATAAAAAAGCTACAATAACAGGATTAGATGCTTACACATTGGAAAAAGTTCCTAAACTAAAAATGGTTTCCAAAGAAATTAGTTTTGTATATAAAGAAGCAGATGAAGTTCTTGGAAGTATTGTTGGGCATATTCAGTGGGATCATTTGAAAATCGAGCTATTCTTTGTCTCGAAAAATACACAAGGTAAAGGTATTGGATCAAAGTTACTGGCACACGTTGAAAAATTGGCTAAGACAGAAAATTGTCAATATATCTTTCTAGAAACGATGAGTTTCAATGCTCCAGCTTTTTACCAAAAAAACGGTTATGAGATTGTTGGTAAAATTGATAATTCGCCTTTGCCAGGTGAAACAAGATATTTCATGAAAAAAGATATGTAAAATTAGACCCCAGATACAGATAATAGCTATCTGGTAATGGGGTTTATTTTTTATATTTGCCTACAGAAGAGTATACAAATAAATGATGATTAAAAAGAAATCGATGACGATATTTTATATATTTTTAGGGTTAATGATGACATATGGTTGTTCAAAAGAAATGAAAGATGAAATGATCGTTGAAAATGAAGCGGAACAAACACAAACAACAGAAGACATAGATGAGGATTCAGAACAATCAGAATCAAATGATTCCGATACAACAGATGGGAAAACATACTCAGAGTTTGAGGAGGATCAGGAAGAACCAGAAGAGTCAAAAGACATTTTAGCAGAGTATTCTAACGAAGAAATTGAATACGCTCGTATCTGGTTGCAGCTCGGACCGAATCAGGAAATCAGTGAGTTGAACGTGCAGCACTTTCCAGCTGGAACACCATTAAACCCAAAAGACGAAAATAGTGCAGTCTCCCCAGACGATGTTGTGCAGTTATCTGGGAGTCGATTAGTGGATGGATCTGTGACATATTCAAGTAATGGAAACGGCACAATCAATGTTTATAAGGTTCCTTACCGTTGGGAATCAACGATGTCTGAAGTAGAAGTCGTCGATGGGATTAGTGTTTATACTCAAGACTTAATTGATGAGACTGAACTGGTCAGTTTGGATGTTGGAGACGATGAGTCTGTGGTGGAGTTGATTGAACTGGAACGAGTGACTGATTAAAAATAGGATTAATTAAACACGTTCTGATATCCTCCTCGTATAGAGGAGGTGAGTTTTATGAACTTAATCAAATCAATACCGGCAAGTATAAAGTGGATCGTTGCTGGAGCTTCAATGCTTTTGTTTAGCTATGTGGTTGCTATGACTACGCAGTTTGAGTTTAATGTTTTAGTCAACTACACAGCTTTTGGCTTAACCGCATTGGCAATCATCTTATCTGGGACAGCAGTGAGTGGAGATAGAATGCGCGCGAACAATAATAGTCGTGCAGGCAGCAGTTCTCTAAGTACATTGAAGTATTCTAAATTTATTTTGCTATTTGCAATACCGTTTTACATAATGTTTGTTGTTTTGGAGTTTGTTTAAAAAGCTATCAAAGATTCGTGCTCAAAATTAGCACATATTTTTTTATAAAATAACCGAGAACTTAAGTAGTTGAAAAGGAGCTTATAATGAAAGCTTATATCGTTCGTGTCGAATTTGATGATTCCAATCCACTGATCTGGAGAAAAGTGATCATGCCAGCAGACGTCACGTTCAAAAGACTAAATGAAGTGATTCAAGCTGTAACTAATTTTAACCAAAATGATATCACGTTTGAGGGTCATCTATATGAATTTCAATTGAATGAAGAAAATAGAATTGTGACCAATAATGATGAAGCTTATGAAGAGCATCAATATTACAAACAGAATAAAAGTTTTTTCGAAAATCGGTTAAAAACAACGGATCCGGATATGATGGAATCCGAACAACGTTATCAAGATCGATTGAAAAGGGAAGTCCGTAAACCTTCAGGTATAAAAATCGATGCTTATCTAGAAAAGTTCGGATCTATCGATTACCTTTATGATTACGGGGATAGCTGGCGAATCACAGTCACGCTTGAAGAAACGGTAGAGGATTATTATTTTGGATATCCCACATTACTGGATGGATCAGAAACAGCGCCTCCTGAAGATGTTGGAGGAATGACTGGATTCTATCAATTTCTAGAAGCGTATCATAATCCTTCTCATCCAGATCACCAAGAACTACAGGCTTGGGCTACTTCACAAAGATTCAAAGAATATGATCCTAAGCAAATTAATAGGATGTTAAAAAAATTGCTTACAAGAAAACTGAGTGGAATCAGATAAAGCATAATAATTATGATGTTATTGAAGATAAGTACCGAAAAACAGATGAGGATAAATAAAATTAATTCCAGAGAACGCTTGCAATCGATTTCAAAGCATGATATTATTTTGGTACAATCAAATGGATGGTTACTGACAGCGAACTGATCAGGCTATACCTTAGTATACTCTTAGAGAAGTATCTCTAGGTATATTAAGGTATTTTTCTTTCTATTGGAGGTGAATGCATGCATGTAAAAAAAGTTTTGAACAACAGTGCGATCCTAGTTCGTGATGATGATGGTAAAGAAGTGAAAGACTTCATCTGGGTCGGCGGAGGAATTGGATTTAGGAAAAAGCCAGGCGATCAGCCTGATGAAAGTAAAATTGAAAAGATTTTCGTTTTACAACAGAAGAATTTAACGAATCGCTTTTCAGAACTAGTTGAAAATATTCCCGTAGAGTACGTCTCAATTGCGGATGATGTCATTAGCTACGCTAAGGAAGAGCTGCAACAAGATTTAAGCGATACGATTTATATATCTTTAACCGATCATATAGCCAATTTACTGAAGTTGCATGATGAAGGTGTTGAAGTGCAAAATGCTCTGTTTTGGGAGATTAAGAAATTTTATCCGAAGGAATTTGAGATTGGACAGAAGTCGGTCAAGATGATCAGCGACAAAACAGGTAAAGATATCCCAGAGTCAGAAGCAGGAAATTTAGCCCTACATTTTATTAATTCTCAATTATCTGCTGGTATCAGTGATTTATCTGCTAGTCAAAATTCACCTAAAAAAATTCGAGATATATTATCTCTGATTCGTTTTCAAAATAAGATCGAACTAGATGAAACTTCGATTGCTTATGACCGCTTTGTTACACATTTGAGATTCTTCTTTAAACGACTGGATATACGGTCCGAAACAACGGCCAAGAATCCATTGTTGGATCAAATCAAAGAAAGATATCCAGCGGCTTTCACCACGATGAAAAAAGTAGAACAATATTTAGAAGTTAGGCTAGATGAAGACGAGCAACTGTATCTTACATTACACATTCAAAAACTAATAGAATAACCCACATTGGAGTGTTACTGGTAAAGCAGGCAAGACCGAATGGGTGAGTCATAATGGACTCACTGTATTCAGTCGTGCCTGTTTTTTGTTTTACTTCAAAATAGAGAGGAAGAAAAAAGATGAAATACCAAGAACTAGTCAAAACAATTGTGAATAATGTTGGAGGAAAAGAAAACATTAATAGCGTGACACACTGTGTGACACGTTTAAGATTTAAGCTGAAAGATGAAGCTAAAGCAAATACAGATACGCTGAAGAAAACGGATGGCGTTATCACGGTTATGCAAAGTGGGGGACAATATCAAGTTGTTATTGGTAACCATGTACCGGATGTCTATAAAGAACTGACTGAGCAAACAGGCATTACGACTAATTCAGAAGTAAATGAAGACCAATCTCCTAAAGACAAAAATATCTTTAATGCGTTCATTGATACCGTTTCAAGTATTTTCACGCCAATTCTAAGCGTGTTGGCTGCGACGGGGATGATCAAGGGACTAAACGCAGTTTTGATGTCAACGGGCATTATTGATAATACTTCAGGAACTTATCTGATTTTACAAGCAGCTGGCGATACATTGTTCTATTTTTTCCCTATTTTCCTAGGATATACAGCAGCGAAGAAGTTTGGAGTTAAACCGTTTGTTGGTATGGTTCTTGGTGGAGCACTCGTTTATCCAAGTCTAGCACCCGCCGCTGTTACCGGTGCGGGTACTGTTGAACCCCTTTATTCTGTTTTTCAAGGATCGCTATTTGAATCAGCTATTCACTTGGAATTTATGGGTATACCTGTTATCTTAATGAGCTATGCTTCTAGTGTAATACCAGTTATTATCGCTGTGTATTTTGCTTCTAAAGTAGAAAGACCCTTAGAAAAGTTCATTCCAGATGTTGTAAAAACATTTTTAGTTCCTTTCTTTACAATTTTAATCGTTGTACCTGTAACCTTCCTATTAATTGGACCGATCGCAACATGGATTGGTAGTATATTAGGAGCCGTTACGACTGCAGCTTACAATCTTAGTCCAGCCTTAGCGGGTATTTTAATAGGTGGGCTATGGCAAGTGTTCGTAATGTTCGGTCTACACTGGGGATTAATCCCAATTGCAATAAATAATCTTACTGTACTTGGAAATGATACATTACTGGTTTTAGGACAAGCTACGCCTTTTGCAACAGCGGGTGTAGTGTTGGGCGTTATTATCAAAACAAGAAATACTAAGGTTCGTGCTTTGGCAATTCCAGCTTTTATTTCAAGTATGTTTGGTATATCAGAACCATCATTATATGGAATTACTCTACCGCGTAAGAAGACGTTTTTTGCAACGTTGTTTGCTTCAGCAGTCGGTGGTTTGATCATGGGACTAGCGGGTACAAAAAGTTATATTATTGGTGGACTAGGTCTGTTCGCTTTCCCAGCTTATATTAATCCTGAAACGGGTATCGATGCTGGATTTTATGGTGCGGTTATCGGTATCGCAACAGCCTTTGTTCTAGGGCTGGTCTTAACCTTAACGATTGCGTATAACCCTAAAATTGATTCCGAAGAAGAACAAGAAGATAATTTGAAACCAGAAACGATCATTGATAATGTTGAAATAGCAAGTCCAATTGAAGGAGAAGTCATGCCTTTAGAATCGATTTCTGATACGGCTTTCGCAACAGGGTTACTTGGAAAAGGTGTTGCGATTTATCCAACAAAAGGAGAAGTCATTGCGATTGGTGATGGTGTTGTAACAACATTATTCCCATCAAAACATGCAATTGGCTTAACGTTAGATAATGGTATTGAATTGCTAATACATGTTGGTATGGATACCGTTAACCTCAATGGGAAGTATTTTGACTCAAAAGTAGCGCAAGGGGATACCGTTAAAAAAGGACAATTACTGTTAACTTTTGATATTGAAGGCATTAAGAGTGAAGGGTACTCTATTGAGACACCTGTAATTATCACAAACAGTGATCAATACTTGGATGTAGTAGAAGCTGAAACAGAGCTTGCAAAAAAAGACTTCACTTTATTAACGGTTATTAACTGAGCGAATAAACGAAAAGAAAACTTAGTCCCGTAGATGGGCTAGGTTTTCTTGCGTATATTGGCATTCAAAACAATCAATCAATCCCGTATAATAAAACTATAGGTGAAATTATGATTATATAGATTATAAAAATAAGCAGGTTAGATTTAAGGAGAATGACATGAAAACGATTATGATTATGTTTGATACACTTTCTAGAAACTATTTACCCAATTACAGCGATATCGATATTGCAGTTCCGAATTTCAAGAGACTGCAAGAGCACTGTATTATCTTTGATAAATTTTACGGAGGCAGCATGCCATGTATGCCAGCTAGAAGAGAATTGCACACAGGTAAATACAACTTCTTGCACCGTTCTTGGGGACCATTAGAGCCTTTTGATTTTTCTGTCTTTGAAACGTTGAATCAACAAGGTGTTTATACTCACCTGATTACAGACCATTCTCATTACTGGGAAGATGGCGGTGCAACCTACCACAACCGCTATAGTAGCTGGGAAGGCTTTAGAGGGCAAGAAGGGGATCGATGGATCGCTAGAAGTGAAGCACTACCTAATGAAAACAAGCATCCAATGAATAAACAGGGCTTATCTGTTACACAGCATTTTGCGAACCGCACGAAACAACAATCAGAAGAAGAGATGTCGACTGTTAAAACGATTCATGCTGGAATCGACTTTTTAAAGCATCACCAGGATAAAGATGACTGGTTCTTGCAAGTAGAATGTTTCGATCCACATGAACCTTTCTATGTGCCAGATCGTTATAGAGAATCAGTTTCCAAAGATGAAGACTTTGTTTACTGGCCTAAATATCAAAAAGTGGATGGAGAAAAACAGGCAGACGGAATTCAAGAAGCGAGAGAAGAGTATAAAGCGTTGGTGAGAATGTGCGATCACCACTTAGGGAAAGTGCTGGACTATCTGGATGAAGCGAATATGTGGGAAGATACAATGGTTATTATTAATACGGATCACGGATTTTTACTTGGAGAGCATGATTGGATGGGAAAAAACAGTTCACCAATGTACGAAGAGATCATTCATATCCCGTTTTACATGCATGTCCCAGGTTATAAAGGTGGAGAAAGATGCGACGGTATTGCTCAGACCATCGATATTGCGCCGACACTCCTAGACTATTATGGATTAGATATTCCTGAAAATATGGAAGGTAAGTCTTTACTCAGTCTACTGGATCAAAAAGTTGTGAATCATGAATCGATTTTGTTTGGCACGAATGGTGGGCAAGTTTGTATTTTTGACGGAAGATATGTCTATATGCGTGCTTCTGCAGATGAAAGTAACCAACCTTTGGTTAACTATACGATGATGCCAACTCAAATTAGAGGATTTATGTCAAAAGATCAATTAAGAGAAGCGGAACTTGTTTCAGGAAATAAATTCAGTAATGATGTTCCGATGTTGAGAATCAA
Source organism: Marinilactibacillus sp. XAAS-LB27 (assembly GCF_036039175.1). Taxonomy (NCBI): domain Bacteria; kingdom Bacillati; phylum Bacillota; class Bacilli; order Lactobacillales; family Carnobacteriaceae; genus Marinilactibacillus; species Marinilactibacillus sp. XAAS-LB27. The sequence continues at coordinate 35,155 of NZ_JAYXKP010000001.1, forward strand.
GATGGACAACTACAGTAATTCATTTGCTTTTGGTCACTTGTTATTTGATTTGAAAGAAGATCCAGAGCAAAATGAGCCTTTACAAGATGAAAAAGTTGAAGACGATATGATTGAGAAACTTATTGGGATGTTGGACCAGATTGAGGCACCTGAAGAAGAGTATATTCGACTAGGATTAAAATAAGAACACTAATTTTATGGAGTGGGTAGAATGGGTTGTTGCCAACCAGATCGTTCAAAAAAAGAAAAAGTAACGGTAGTTGAAACAAATTTTGACAAAGTTGAGAGAGAACTTGGTAGTGGATGCTGTAATCCGAAAATAGACCTGGAATCACCAAAGAGTTTACTGGATGAAAAGCTCTATGAGGGCAAGGTTTATAAAAAGTCTGAAGCCAACTTACAAGATATGATTTATATTGAGAAGGGTCAATTTTTAATGGGTTCAGAGGATGCTGATATCAATATTGGAGACCGGGAAGATCCAGTGCGACTTGTTGAAATAGACGCCTTTTATATTGATCCTACTCCAGTAACGAATCAAGAGTTCCAAAAGTTTGTAGAACAGACTGGTTACCGAACAGAAGCAGAGCGTTACGGCTGGTCTTTTGTGTTTCATTTATTGTTTGAAGGAAAAAGAAAAGAAGTTAAAGGGACTCCGGCACAGACACCATGGTGGCTCGCAGTGGAAGGTGCAGATTGGGCTCACCCAGAAGGAGTTCATTCTTCTATTCAAGAACGATTAGATCATCCGGTTGTTCATGTATCTTGGAATGACGCGAATGCTTACTGCGAGTGGGCAGGTAAAAGATTGTTAACTGAAAAGGAATGGGAATTTGCTGCAAGAGGTGGCCTCGTTCAAAATAGATATCCTTGGGGAAATGAATTAACACCAGATGGAAAGCATATGTGCAATATCTGGCAAGGTGAATTTCCTTATACAAATACTCAAGATGATGGATATGTTGGAACCTCACCAGTTAAAGCTTTTCCTCCAAATGGTTTTGGTTTGTATAGCATTTCAGGAAATGTTTGGGAATGGGGAGCTGAGCATTTTGATTCTACATTAACTGGCCAAGCAGATGCGCCAAGAGTCACACGAGGAGGGTCGTATCTTTGTCATGACTCTTATTGCAACCGTTATAGAGTATCGGCAAGAACTTCTAATACGCCCGATAGTTCTTCAGGTAATACTGGATTTAGATGTGGAAAATCAGTCATAGCATAAATGAAGTCTACCACTCAATTTTTGAGTGGTAGACTTCATTTTTGTTTTTACCAGGTTTTATTTGTATCTTCGAGTGATTGCTTGAATTCCTCTAAAAACGCGCCTTCGCCCCAATTATTAATTTTGAGCACAATCGCTTGACTACCACCGGAAGGAATAGCAACGAGTTGGATCTTCCCTTCAAACGTCGTAATCATAACACTTAAGGATACTCTGCTTGAACCGACGATACTATAGCGCTCATAGACCATCATCGCACTTTGTTCGCCGAATCGGTAACCATCTTCGTAAATTGTGGTTGAACTAATATCTTGCGCCAACTCATGCACAACGCTAACAAAAGCATTAAAATTTCCAGTCGTTTCATATAAATATTTAACCATTGTTGATTCCTCTTTTCTTAAGATGTTGTCTATAAAATGAGTGTACTCGTTGTCTTAGGAAAAGGCATCATTCTTAAGACGTATCTTGTTATTAAGTGTACGATTTAAATAGAAGTATCTGATGGTTTGGTGTAGTCTTATGATATACTAAACAAAAGACACTACAGTAAAGGATCGAATATGTATGAAAAGAACAAAATTATTATATATAGAAATTGCGGAAACTTTACGCAAAAAGATTTTAAGTGGTGAGTATCCTGTAAGTTCATTGATACCTTCCGAAGTTGAGTTGGAACGCACATTTGATGTCAGTAAGATCACGATTCGTAAAGCAGTGGAACTACTTGTAGCTGACGGTTATTTAGAAAAAAGAAGTGGTAAAGGAACTACAGTCATTAGTGATCGGCTGTTCAATAATTTGTCCAAAGCTAGATCATTTTCTTCTATAGTAGAGGCAAGCGGGCAAACTTTAGAAAAGAAAATATTGGACATAAAAAAAGTTGAACTGACTCTTGAAAATGAAGAACTATACGACTACTTTGGTAATAAGGCTTACGAATTGACTCGCTTATATTATCTGAATAATCAAGCTTATATTTATTTCAAGCACTACCTTCCTGTTTTAGGGAATGAAGCACATTTAAAGACCCTTGAAAGTTCGCTTTATAAATGGCTGGATCAATTTGGAAAACAAGTTGAGAGGTTTGAAGATAGTTTTGCGGTTGAAAAAATAGACTTCGCCACACAGCAGTTACTAGAGACAGAAAATCAGTATATATTGAAAAGAATTAGAAGGACCCTTGCGAAGACAGGAGAAACGATTGAGTTATCATACGCTTTTTATGATACTGAAAAATATCCTTATAAAATAGATTATGACGTGTAGTTCAAAAATTTGAAGTATACGTTTACATTTAAACATTATAATGTTATATTGTTTGTGCAATCATTATATATTTATTAGGAGGATAACATGGACAAGTTAGTTGAGTTTTTGAACGACAAGATTTTACCTGTGGCTTCAATGATAAGTTCGCAAAGGCATATGGCAGCAATAAGGAAAGGAATTATTGCAACATTACCATTAACAATTATCGGATCATTTTTCACTATTCTATTAAATATACCGATCGAATCAATCGCGGCACTGGTAGAACCATTTAAAGCCGTCCTGGATATACCGTTTAGATTTACCGTCGGTATCTTATCGCTATATGCTACTTTTGGTATTGCATCTTCATTGGCAAGAAGTTACAAACTAGATGAAATGACGAGTGGTATATTAGCTGTTATGGGATTTCTTATGGCAACTGTAGTACCAATTCAAGTCGTTGATGGTGCAGAAGGCATCATTGATGCTGGACGTTATATGAGTGTCGGTTCTTTAAGTTCAGCATCTTTATTTGGTGCAATTGTAACCGCTATTATATCTGTTGAAATTTATAGATTTATGAAAGAAAAGAATTTCACAATTAAAATGCCGGACGGTGTACCACCTGAAGTAGCAAACTCTTTTATTGCTTTACTACCAACCGCCGTAATATTACTGTTCTTCTGGATTGTTCGCCACATATTTGGATTTGATATCAGTGGATTCCTAAGTGTTCTATTATTACCATTCAAAGATATACTAGCTGGAAATAGCCTGCTAGGTGGACTACTAACAGTCTTCTTGATTACATTTTTCTGGGTACTAGGAATTCATGGACCAGCGATTATGGGACCAGTTATTAGACCATTCTGGGATATTTCTATTGCTGAAAATATGACCGCTTTTCAAGAAGGTGCGGGTGTAAATGCCTTACCTAATATCTTTACAGAACAGTTTCTACAGTGGTTTGTATGGATTGGGGGCGCCGGTGGAACGTTGGCTCTCGTTGTACTATTTTTATTTTCAAAATCTAAATACTTGAAGAGTTTAGGAAGATTATCATTCTTACCTGGGTTATTCAATATCAATGAGCCTATCATATTCGGTGCACCAATCGTTATGAATCCAATTTTAGGGATTCCATTTATCGTAGCACCTTTAGTGACAACAACCCTTTCTTATATTCTAACGGTTACAGAAGTTGTTCCCATGATGATGGCACGATTGCCTTTCACAGTTTTATCTCCTATAGCCGCTTGGATCAGTACTAACTGGAGTGTTATGGCTGGATTACTCGTTATCATTAACTTCATCATTACGATTGCCATTTATTATCCGTTCTTTAAAGTATTTGAGAAACAACAACTATTAAAAGAACAAGAAGAAACTGAAGCTTAAAGGTTTAGTCATTTAGAAAGGAAGCGTATATGAGAATTGAAGAGTTGGCATTATATGTACTGGTTTTCATCTTAAGTCAGGTGGTTATTAAAAAGAATCAACGAATTCAAGAATTTTTACAGAAGAAAACACTTTTTGTAGTCTCTTGTTGTTTGCTGGGCTTAGTGTCCTTGTTAGCAATTGGTTCTTTATTACCATTTTTAGGTCTCATGATTCCCTTTGGAACGATTTTTATCTTCAGCTTAATTTACAAAAGATACTTTATCTTATTTGAACATAATGAAAAGAGGTTTATCTGATGAAAAGAAGACTGGGAATGTCGCTTTACCCGGATCACAGTGATTTCGAAAATGATAAAGCATATATAGATCTGACAAGTCAGTATCACTTCAAGCGTATATTTATGAGTATGCTTGAAGTTACCGAAGGAAAAGAAAAAGTAGCTCAAAAATTTAAAAAAACGATTGATTACGCAAAAAACAAAGGGTTTGAAATTGTTTTGGACATTGCACCCAATATTTTTCAAGATCTAAATATTTCCTATGATGATTTATCATTTTTCAATCAGCTTGGAGCTGACGGAATTCGTTTAGATGTTGGCTTTGATGGTAATAAGGAATCTATAATTTCATTTAATCCTTATGCACTGATGATTGAACTGAATATGAGTAATGACGTAGCTTATTTGAATAATATTTTGACATATGAGCCCAATAAGCCATTTTTATCAGGTTGTCATAATTTTTACCCACAAGAAGGAACGGCCTTACCTTACGATTTCTTCGTCAGTTGTAGTGAGCGATTCAGAAAAGAAGGATTGCGAACAGCTGCTTTCATTACTTCTCAAGTAGGCGAGATAGGGCCTTGGGACATCAATGATGGATTACCAACACTTGAAATGCATAGACATTTACCAGTAGAAATTCAGGCGAAGCATCTTTTCGCAACAGGTTTGGTAGACGATATCATCATCGGTAATGCCTATGCTTCGGAAGCAGAATTAAAAGCATTATCTAAAATTGATCCTTACAGAATTGAATTTGAAATCGATTTTGGATCAGATACGTCTGAAGATGAAAAGGCCATCGTGCTTGAAAATTTACACTATAGACGTGGTGATATTACGGAAAGAATGGTTCGGTCAACAGAAGTTAGAAAGTTGTATACGAATGAAAACCTTCCCCATGACAACGAGGAATCTTTTGTCAGAGGTGATGTGGTTATAGGAAATGCTTTATTTGGGAAGTACCAAAATGAGTTACAAATCGTTTTAGAACCGCACTCTGACATTCGTAAAAATAAAGTAGGGAAAATTTCGACTGACGAATTATTTCTATTAGAATATATCACTCCATGGAAAAAGTTCAGATTTGTTGAGAAATGAGTGGGTCATATGATGGATGTATTGATTATAAACGGAAAAACAGTCAATGATGAACCAGTAGAGATTGCGATAAAGGATGGTCAGATCATAGATGTTGCCTCTAAGTTAGAGTACGAAGCAACACAAACGATTAACTTAAACAAGCGGTCATATATATCGGCTGGATGGATAGATGCGCACACACACTGTTACGAGGATTTACCGCTCTATCATGATAGTCCTGATGAAATTGGATATACTAAAGGGGTTACGACTGTTGTAGATGCCGGCACTACTGGAGCAGAAAATATTGGTGATTTCTATCGAGCTAGTAAAGATAGTATCACCAATGTTAAAGCATTACTGAATATTTCTAAAACCGGTATCGTAAAACAAAGTGAGTTAGCGGATATGAATGATATTGATGAAAAACTTGTTCTAGAAAGTATTGAAAAATATGAGGACTTTATAGTCGGCTTTAAAGCTAGAATGAGTAAAACCGTTGTTGGAGAAAATGGTATTTTACCTTTAAAGTCAGCAAAATCTATTCAAAAGAAGTCCAAAAAGTTGCCTCTTATGGTGCATATTGGATCCGCGCCGCCATTATTAGAAGATATTCTTGAGTTGTTGGAAGATGGAGACATACTAACACATTGTTTTAATGGAAAAGAAAACAACATTATGGATAATCATCAGCGAATTAAGAGAAGTGTATGGGAAGCTTATAATAGAGGTGTGGTTTTTGATATTGGTCACGGCACGGATAGTTTTAATTTTGATGTGGCTGAGGTAGCTTTTAAGGAAGGTCTAACGCCTCATACGCTCAGTACTGATATATACCACCGAAACCGAGAAAATGGTCCGGTCGTTGATTTTTCGACAACAATCGAAAAATTAATTGTTGTAGGGTATTCTCTTCAAGAAATTATACCGATGATCACAACCAAACCAGCTGAAATGTATCATTTAAACAAAAAAGGCCATATAAAAGAACAGTTCGATGCGGATTTTACAATATTTAATGTCGAGAGCGAGACAAAAGTATTAACAGACTCTAACGGAAATACAAGAACTACAGATACAGTCATTAAACCAACGCATACGATTATTGACGGTTCAGTTTATACATTAGGAGGGTAACTTTGGATTATTACAAGAAATACAACCTTAAAAAGGTCATCAATGCTAGTGGAAAAATGAGTATTCTAGGCGTTTCCATCTATTCGGAAGAAACCACTTCTGCACAGGCCTTTGGATCAAAACATTTTTTTGAAATGAAACAGTTAGTTGAGCATACTGGTAACCATATAGCGAAACTTTTAGGTGTCGAGAGTGCTTATATTGTTTCCTCAGCGTCTGCTGGAATTGCGCAATCAGTAGCTGGAGTCATTGGAAAGGGTTCTAAAGCCCATGTTTATGATCCTTATAATCCAAGTCTGACCAATAGAGAAATCGTTATACCCAAAGGACATAACGTCGACTACGGGACACCTGTAGAAGTTATGGTTCAAATAGGTGGAGGGAAAGTCGTTGAAGCTGGATATGCCAATATGTGCAGTGTAGATCATATCGAAAATAAGATCACCGACCAGACAGCTGCGATTCTTTACGTTAAAAGCCATCATACTGTACAAAAAAGTATGCTTTCAATCACTGAAGCCGTTGAAGTTGCACATAAATATAATTTACCGTTAATAGTGGATGCAGCAGCTGAAGAGGATTTGAAAAAGTACTACGAGTTGGGTGCTGACATTACAATTTATAGTGGTGCAAAGGCGATTGAAGGCCCGAGTTCTGGGGTTGTCTTAGGAAAGTCCAATTGGATTGAAAAGATTAAAATGCAATCAGATGGTATTGGAAGAGCAATGAAGATTGGAAAAGAAAATATTCTTGGATTATCTGAAGCCATTGAAGCTTATTTAGTAAACGGGGCTGAAAGCGGAGAAGGTATGAAAAATAGATTAGATAGCTTTGTAAAAGAGCTCAATGAGCTAATAGGAATTCAAGCCAAGATCATACAAGACACTGCCGGTCGTGATATTTATAGAGCACAAATGACAGTGGATGGTAACCAGGGACTATCGGCCGCTCAACTCGTCGAAGAGTTGAAGCAAGGAGACCCAGCTATTTATACAAGAGATTACCAGAAGAATAATGGAATCGTCGAATTCGATGTAAGAGCCGTAAGTAGTGAAGATATGCAAGACATCATGGTTAGAATGAAAGCGTTGATGAAGTAAACGATAGGAGAATCAGTATGAAAAAAGAACCAAATTATTTAGGGAATCGACTGTCACTGAATGTACTAGCAAATTCTATTGAAAATGCAAAAGCATGCTACGAAGCTGCTGAAGGAAATATTCTTTTGGGTGTATTGTCAAAAGAATATGATACAGACGAAGCAGCAATCGAAGATATGAAAAAGTACATTGAAGCTACAGACAACGCACTTTCAATCGGACTTGGAGCGGGAGATCCTAATCAGAGCCAAATGGTTAGTAGACTTGCCGGAGGACTACAGCCACAACACGTCAATCAAGTGTTTACTGGGGTCGGGACGAGTAGAGGGAAGCTTGCACAAGATCAGACCATCGTGAATGGTCTTGTCTCTCCTACTGGTAAAGTCGGTTATGTGAATATCGCAACGGGTCCTTTAAGTAGTAAAAAGGCAAGTGTTGAAATCACGATTGAAGCAGCAATAACGCTATTAAAAGATATGGGTGGAAGCTCAATTAAATATTTTCCGATGAAAGGACTTACTCACAAAGAAGAATATAGAGCCGTAGCGAAAGCCTGTGCAGAAAATGATTTTCTACTTGAACCGACAGGTGGAATCGATTTAGAGAATTTTGGAGAGATCGTTGAGATAGCGCTAAGTGTAGGCGTAGAAAAAGTTATTCCTCATGTTTACAGTTCTATTATTGATCCTAGTTCAGGAAATACTAGACCTGAAGATGTAGCTAAGCTATATGATATAATGAAAAGACTGGTTGAGAAATACAAGAATCAATAGGAGGTCCATAATGAAGATAGTAGCTTTTGGAGAAGTTATGATGAGGCTAACACCACCAGAGTATAAATTACTTGAACAATCTAGCCAGTTAGATATGAGTTTTACGGGTACTGGGTTAAATATTCTAAGTGGTTTGTCTCATTTTGGATACTACACCAGCTTACTGACCAAACTACCAGATAATCACATTGGAAAAGTTGCTGCCGGTCAGATCAGAAAATTAGGCGTACAAGATGTTCATATTCAATATGGTGATCAGCACATGGGTGCTTATTTCTTGGAAATGGGCTATGGTGTTAGGCCTTCAGAAGTAACTTATATGGATCGTATCAATAGTGCATTTGGCAAAAGTACACTATCAGATTACGACATTGAAAAAATAGTAGATGAATATGATATTATTCATATTTGTGGTATCACCCTTTCTTTATCTAAAAGTGTAAAAGAGGTGGCTATAAGGTTGGCTCAAGTCGGTAAGGAAAAAGGAAAGATGATTTGTTTCGATTTCAATTATCGACCAAGTTTAAATAAAGCACTAGATAAAGAAGAAATAAAAGAGGCGTACAAAAAAATCCTTCCTTATTGTTCCATAGTCATCGGTGGTGAACGAGACTTAGTAGAATTATTGGACTACCCTGTAGATCTCTTCCAAAATCTAGCACTTCAATTTGTAAAAGATTTTAATTTGGACTATTTTGCTGGAACAAAAAGAGGAAACAACGATCAAGGTCAAACGATAGCCGGTTTTATGGCTCATAAAGAAAATTATGTTATGACCAGAGAACACTCGCTCAACGTATATGATCGAATTGGCACAGGAGATGCATTCGTCACTGGACTATTAACAGGTATAATTGAACGATGGTCTAATGAGAAACTAATTGACTTTGCTATTGCAAGTTCAGTCTTGGCGCATACGATGTTTGGTGACAGTTTTATTATTGACAAATCAATGGTAGATAGTTATCTAGAAGGAAACCGTATGAATGTCATTAGATAATAAAGTAGTTCAGAAACTTGCGCATCGTTAATCACGAGCGCAAGTTTTTTTGGAGTCATTTTAGATACTGGTTCTTATATTTATAAAGTATACTATTGAAAACAAATAATTATTATAAAAAACAGTTAACGATAAATGAGAGAGGGGAAAATAGTGAAACGTTGGAAATGGATGATGTCAACAGTCGTATTATTAGGTTTGTTAGTAGGATGTTCTGAAAGTGATAATGAAGAATCAAGCCAAGTAGAAGTGAACGCAGTGGAAGAAACAGATACAGAAACAACCGAATCAGGTTCCGAAACGGATGAAACAGATTTAGAAGGGACAGATACTACTGAAACTGATGATTCGGTCACTGACACGAACGAAATGGATGAAGAAACTGGAGAAAGCGTTACAGGGGAATTAGTACTTTCAAGACCTTACGAAGAAGCCAACGCAACCGCCGAAAGCAATCCATTAGTACAGTTAGCAGAAGACTTCCTTGCCTCAAATCCGAACGTCGGTGAAGAAGGGCTGTTAAATGTCATTTATACTGGAAATTGGTACGAAGAAGAAGATCAGTTGAATGGTGTATTTTTATTGACGAACCGAACAGGAATGGTTATCAACGACATGGATTTCCGATTCAGCTGGGCATACGAAGGACAACCAGTAGTTGAAAATCAAGTCATCAATTACAGAGAATCTGACATGAACACTTTACCTGAAAATGCCTCTATTCTTTTGCTGATACCAGTGGGTCCTGAAAAAGAAGAAATCGTTAAGTCAATGAGCGAGTCAGAAAATCTTTATCTATCGATTAGCCATATTGAAGTGTTGAATTAATTAAGTATAATTTCTATGGATTTATCCCTCCTGTTTCTTTGAAGTAGGAGGGATTTTTATCAAAAACGTTATTTAAGAAATTTACGAAATAATAGAAAAAACTAATTGGACTGATGAAATACGAAAAAGACCCTACATGTGTATCCTTATTTCAACTATGTATCATTACATTTCTTCATACAAATACTTCAAAAAAGTGTAAAGTAAACGTATACAGAAATTAGGAGGGCATAGAATGGTCAAAAGATTATTGAACTGTTATGCAAGTGATTTTAAGAGCATGTCTAGTAGTGATCTGAAACAATCAATCAAAGCGAGTGAAGGAAGAACGATTTTATCAGAGAATGTAGTTACTACTACTGTTTCTGGAGGATTAACGAATAGTGAAGTTGCGAGAGCTTTCGGAGCGGACTTAATTCTACTGAATGTATTAGATTTATTCGATCCTCAAATTAATGGACTAGATGAAACAGTTGAACCTATTAAGAGGATAAACAAGTTAACGGGACGTCCTATCGGTGTCAATTTAGAACCGGTAGATACTGGAGCGAATATGTCAGAAGACGTGTTGACAATCTCAAAAGGAAGAAAAGCGCTTAAAGAAACGTTTGAAAAAGCAAATGAAATGGGTTTCGATTTTATTTGCTTGACGGGAAATCCTGGTACAGGAGTCAGTAATAAAGAAATTATAGCGGCGGTGAAATTAGCAAAGAAGATTTTCAATGGCCTTATTATTGCAGGGAAGATGCATGGTGCAGGTGTAACTGAATCCGTTATTGATCTTGAAGCAATAGAGCAATTTGCGAAGAATGGAGCGGATATTATCTTGTTGCCAGCTGTAGGTACAGTACCTGGAGTATCTTTAATAGAAGTTAAAGAAGCTGTTAAGCATGCCAAGCAATTTGATGTATTGACTATGTCAGCTATTGGAACAAGCCAAGAAAGTGCAGATCCAGCTACGATTAGAGAAATTTCTTTACAGAATAAGATGGCGGGAGTAGATATTCAGCATATTGGTGATGCAGGCTATGGTGGAGTAGTCCCTTATCAAAATCTTTTAGAAATGTCTCGAACGATTCGAGGAGACAGGCATACGATTGCTAGAATAGCAGGATCAAACGAACGGTAAAAATACAAAGTAAAGGGCAGAAACTCTTAATGAGCTCTGCCCTTTTGCTTATTCTTCAATTTTGTCTAAATCAAATGGTTCGAAATCTTCTGGAATCACTTCTTTATCCGATTCTTTCACCTGATTGCTTTGATCATCTGCATAAGCAGCATGATCATCATCCTTACCCTTATTTTTCGTTAAGTCACTAATACTTCTTCCATCAGCAAATCTTTCTGACTGATTTACCGGATCACTATTTAGTGCACCTGGCTGACCTGTGTTTCCTGGTTGATTGTCCATATAGATACTCCTTTCTTATTTTATTTATCATACCACGAAAATGTATACGCTTACTATTTCGAGCAATATGTAAGTCTGCACTAAAGATTACACATTGTTAGTTGAAGGCTGTCGTGGTAATCTCAATTTATTAGAACTGATTGTACAACGAAAATGTAAGCGATTTAAAAATGGCGCCAAAAAATAGGAGGTAAATCATGATTCAGTTAAATTTACAAGGTGATTTAAATGGGTTAGAAAAGGGACTTGAAATTTTAAAAAAAGAGCTTGAAATTACAATTGATTCTCAAGGGATACCAATACAGGTAGTACAGAACAAAGAAACCAATATAATCGATCATACTTTTAAGAACGAAGAAGGCAAAATCACTTATACTACAACTAACAACTTTTTTAGACAATTAAACAAATGGATAATCGCCTATCATATGGGGAAAGATTTCGATACTAAGGAAATTGCCTATTTTGACAAAACTGGGGCTATGATTGATTCTTCTAGAAATGCCGTCATGAATATAAAAGGAATCAAAGAGTTTTTGAGGAAAATGGCTAAAATGGGACTTAATCAAGCAATGCTTTATACAGAAGATACTTATGAAGTAGAGGGACTTCCTTATTTTGGTTATCTCCGAGGAAAATACAGCCAAGAAGAATTGAAAGAACTGGATCAATATGCCTCTGCTTTAGGGATAGAAATGGTTCCTTGTATTCAAACGCTTGGACACTTGTTCCAAGTACTTCAATATGGAACCCACCGCAATATACAAGATACCTCGGATGTTTTGCTAGTCGGGGAACCAGATACTTATACTTTTCTTGAAAAAATAATTGAGGCGGCTACTGCGCCATTTCAATCGAATAAAATTCATATAGGAATGGATGAAGCGTTTGGAGTAGGTACAGGTAGATATAAACAATTGAATGGGATTAAAAATACATTCGAAATTATGAATGAACATGTTCAAAAAGTGGTTGAAATCACTAACAAACTTGCGTTAGAGCCCATGATGTGGAGCGACATGTACTTCAGAACTGGATCAAAGACTGGAGACTATTACGATTTAAAAAGTGTCGTACCTAAGGAGATAGTTGAACACATTCCCGAAGTTGATATGGTTTTTTGGGATTATTATCATGAAGATCCTCAGGCTTACAAAAAACTTTTATCGAATCATTTAGAAATGAATAAAAAAGTAATTTTTGCTGGTGGAGTATGGACTTGGAATGGTATTTCTCCAAATTATGGTAAATCGATTGAAACCACAAAAGTAGCACTCGAAGCTTGTAAAGAACTTGGGGTAAAAGAAGTATTTGCAACCATGTGGGGAGATGATGGCGGTGAAACACCAACTATGGCTGCCTTACCTGGTCTCCAAGTATTCGCGCATCTGTCTTATAATGAAAAGTTAGATAAAGATATGTTGAACGAAGAAAGTATTTTTAATACTGGACTTTCTTTCGATCAGTTTTTACTTTTAAATGAACTTGATGAAACACCAGGGGTTATGAAGAATAATCTTAGTATATCAGCTGGATCCAAGATACTGTTATGGCAGGATCCTTTACTTGGTAAATTTGATAAAGCTATTGAAAATATTGCGTTAAACACACACTATAGAAACCTTGCGGAAAAACTTTCTGCGTTACCTAAAGACCATCAATATATAGAGCTTTTTGACTTTTACACTCAGTTATCTCAAGTACTATCAACCAGAGCAGAATTTGGTCTACAGATCAAGTCAGCCTATGATCGAAATGATATCAAAAAATTAAACGAATTATACATGATCGCTGAAAACCTTGTGTTAGAACTTGAAGGATTAAGAAAAGCGCATAGGAAAGTCTGGATGCTATACAACAAGCCATTTGGATGGGAAGTTTTGGATATCAGATATGGTGGAATTAGAGCTAGGATGCAGACAACAGCTGATCGATTACAAGACTATTTGAAAGGTACGCTTTCTATAATAGAAGAATTAGAAGAAGATAAGCTGTTACTTTCTTCTGATGAAGGCATGATTGGTAGAGGACTATACAAAGATATTGCAAGTACCGGTAAATTATCAGGTGTTTAAGAATTGGAGTGTCAATATGAGGACTATAAGACTTTTAGGGCTGTCATTTTTCATAGCATTCCTGACTGGATGCTCAGCTACAAATACAAGAGACTATGTTGAACCGTCTTCAGTCGCATACGAAATCGAAGAAGATACTGATATCTCAGACCCAACTGCTATTCAAGAAGGAATAGCAGTGATAAAAAGAAATCTAGAATATGCTCAAAATGAGAATATCGAACAGTATATTACTACAATCGTTAATTCTGCGCAAGTAAGTACAAAAACTGAACTAAGTGAATTTTTTGATCTTTACGATATGGAGCACACCATATTAGGCATTAGAATTCTCGAACAAGATGCTAATGAAATGCTGATACAAGTAGAGCAGCAGAGTGTAGCAGTTCATACAGCTGAAGAGGCAGAACCTTATAGAGATCATGTATCATTAGCCAATCATACGATAACCAAAGAAAACGAACAGTGGAAAATAGCTGAAACGGTCATGACAGAAACTTTTTTCATTGAATAATAAAGAAAACGCCTATTTTGATAGGCGTTTTTCACTATATATCGGTAACAATTAACACTAAAAGTGATTGATTGAAATAGAAGATGAAAACATTCATGTAATATAGTACAATGAATAAAGATAGCGTTTACAATTTGGTTGTGAATTAAGAACTTTACGAACGAAAGGAATGAGACATATGGCAGATGTTATGAAAAAAAAGAAAAAGGGATTTTTAAAGACGGTATTTAATTTTGGAGAACACATCGGCAATACTTTTGTCCTACAGTTGTTTTTCATTTTATATACTTTAAAAGGCGGGATTATACTTGGAATTTTCCCTTCTATCGCTGCTATCTATAAATATTTCATTAAACTATTCACAGATCAAGGGACAGTCATTTCTATCAGAAAAATTTTCATAGAAACTTGGAACTCAAAATTTGCTGTTTCTAATAAGGTCGGCTACACACTTCTAGCTGGATTTGGATTTTTATATTTTGACTTACGTGTTAACGAATCTGTCATAAGATCATCTTTATTACACACGTTGTTATTGGTCTGTATTTTCCTATTAGGCTTTATTACTGTCTATACTTTTACTGTTATGGTGGGTCACAATTTGTCTTATGAACAGACCATAAAACAAGCTTTTTATGTTTCTTTATCTACCCCTGTGTTTACAATAGCTGCACTCTTGGGACTCATGCTTTCATATGAAATCATTAAGTTCTTGCCATTCTTAGGTATTTTCTTTGGAACACCCTTGCTTATTCTACCAATTATTTGGTTTACGTTTAATGGTTTGAAAAAAATTGACGAACTCAAACAAGAGGAACAAAAAAACGGATAGAATCGTTTCGGATTTAGAATAATTGAAAGAGAGGCGTAATGATTTGAAATATATTCCTAAATCATCTTTATTCAAAAAGTACGTTCTATCTTATATTCTAGTTTTTTCATTGCCTTTATTACTACTGATAGTTGTTGTAAACAGCGTCTATATCTCAAGTATTAGAGAAGACTTGAAAAGTACGAACGAGAGCTATTTAGAACAGTCCAATATTGCTCTAAATGAATTAATGGCTGACGTTCGCTCTTTAGGTAATTATGTCAATCAGGCTAGTAGTTTTAGCCAATTTGCATCTAACAATAGAAACCGACTTGAAGGCCATAGAGAGACAATCAAACAGTATGAGCATTCAACCAATTCTATTGAAGCAATGTATGTCGTGATCACAGAAACTGATTTTGTTCTTTCTTCTAGAGGGAACATGGATACTACTGCAATGTTCGAGCATGCTATACATTTTTCGAATCTAATTGATAGAGAACAAATGGAGTCTGTCGTTAGAAATGGAGAAGAATCACTATCAATTATTGAAAATCAAATGTATTATACTATGCCATTGGGTAATAACGGTTATAACTACGGAAGTATTTTATTTGTAATCAATACGTTACCAATAAAGAATCATTTAGATTTATTGAACGAACGAAATGAAGGTATGTCATTCCTAGTCAACGGTCAAAATCAAGTTGTGCTTAGTAGTTCAATATTTCCTGATATTTCTCAAGATATACTAACCGATTCTGTTCCTGAGATAATAGAATCAGACACAGTCAGAATAGACGGATCAAAATATTTGTCTAATTCTGTAACGAATGAAGTAACAGGTTGGTCTTTTGTATCACTTATTGAAAACAACCATTTCTACAGACCTCTATATGTTATCATGTTTTTATTTGTAGTAGGAGTCATCTTACTAACTAGTTTAGGGATTTTTATTTCTTATCATTTTGCTAAAGTTAACTATCAGCCGATCAAAAAACTTGTTAATGCTTTTGAAGATTCTACTGATCAAAATGGAAACGAATGGGATTTAATACAGTCTAATATCAATCGTACTTATTCTGAGATTAAAATCTTAAATACTAGAATGGATGAACAGGCTCCAATTATTAGAAATGCTACACTGTTAAACTTAATTGAAGGTGGTTATGGTAGCATAGACAACTTTGAAAAACAGTTAACAAAACAAGATATTATATTCCCATTTTCTTATTTTGCCCTAATGATTATTGAATTGAACAATCAGTCTTTCAATGTGAATGATATAAAATCGATTGAAATTCTAAGTGAAGAACTGAATACGTTGCTGGACCATAATCAATACAATTTCGAAGCGACCATTCCACATCTTAGAAACAATCAAATATTCTTGATTGTTAATCTCAAAGAAAATTCAATGGAAACATGGAAAAAAGCAATTTGTAAGATTCAAAAACATATCGAGCAGAGTAATATTGTCAATCATAGTCAGATTCAAATTGGTATTGGATCTACTTACAACACATGGGATAAAATAAAAAATTCGTATATAGAAGCGAGTTCAGCTTTGGAAGTACTCTATAATCGAAAAGAAGATGAAGAGAACGTTTTATTCTTTAAGGATATTAAAGAAGAACGAAATGCAACCAATGCTTCTGGCAATTTTGATTATCCAGAAGAAGGCTCAATGTTACTACAGCAAAGTTTAAAACAAGGAAATATAGAAATCGCGACTGAAACGATCAATGATATATTTACTGGAATTAAAAACACAACTCATAATCCAATTGTTGTTCAAGCAGTTAATGCGTATATTGTTAATGTAGTGGTTAGGACAGGTAATAGTCTAGGGCTTTCTCGATATAGTAAGGTATTAAATGATTTGACAGACTTCTCAAACACTTTGACAATTGAGAAGCATGTCATAGATATTTGTAGCCATATTTGTTCAGATATCAATAAACAATTGGAAAAAGAAAGTACTGAGATTGGAAAAAAAATTGTTCAATATATTTTCAATTCGTATAGTTCCCCAGAGATTTCATTGGAACAGATTGCTTCAGATTATAATATATCGATATCATATGCTAGTAAATTAATTAAAGAAGAAACTGAAGATTCTTTCTCGAATATTGTCCAGTCACTTAGAATGAACCGCTTTAAAGAACTATTAGTGAGTACGTCTATGCCTATAAAGGAATTGGTGATTCAAGTTGGATACTACGACGTTTCTAATTTCACACGGAAATTTAGAAAAGAAAATGAGTTGACTCCAGGACAGTACCGAAAACAGTATAAAAACACTGCTGTTTCTTCAACTACACATTAGAAAAATTAGACTATAGATAAGGCGAATAGCCTTTTTCTATAGTCTTTTTATTTGAAACATTATAAAGTTTCTATCTATGTAACAAATTTACGTATATGTAATTTTTGAATGCGCTTGCTTAAGCTTTATAAGTAGCATAATCTGAAAAAAAGATCTTAAGGAGAAGATAGTATGGATTTTAGAGAGCCAAAATTACTAAGAAGAATGATGGAGTTATCAGGATATCGTTATACTGGGCGACAAGCTGTTAATGATATTGAAGTTTATAACGATCTGAATAAAGATAAAAAATACCCGCCTACTGTTGAAGAAGATTGGAACGCTTTAACTCCAAATGAGCTTTTAATCGGAAGAGATACTTATTACTGGTTTAAAGCGTCACTAACTATTCCAACATTAAATAGCGGTGAAAAATTTGTTGTTCTTTTAGATTTCACAAAATTTATCGCTGGACGTATTCGGGAGTTAGAAGGGTTTGAAGCGTTTACCTTTATAAACGGTCGTCCCTTTCAGGGAATGGATCAAAATCACAAAGAATTGTTCTTGGATGAATCGTACTCGGATAAAACTATCGAGTTTTCATTTATGCTTTGGACAGGTTTGGAAGCAGGCGGACCTGTACAAAAAATCGAACATCGGCTAAACGATTTTAGTACAGCTGTGTTGTCCTATGTTACAGATGATTTGTACTTCAACGTTAAGCTTTTGTATAAAGCTGCAATGGACTTAGATAAGAAATCACCAGAAAGAGAACTTTTCCTACAAATCTTAGATGAAACTTTTTTAGTAATAGATTGGACCGAACCTGGTAGTAGTGGATTTTATAGTAGTGTCGAGCGAGCAAATAAAATTATAACAGATCATCTAGAAAGTTTTGAATCCAATCCCATCACTAAAGTAACTGGTATAGGCCATACGCATATAGATGTGGCTTGGTTATGGCAACTGAAGCACACCCGAGAGAAGTCAGCAAGATCCTTTTCAACCGTATTAAGATTGATGGAACAGTATCCAGAATATACTTTCTTGCAATCTCAACCTCAACTTTATGAGTTTATAAAAGAAGATTATCCAGAACTTTATGAGCAGATGAAAGAAAGAATTAAAGAAGGTCGTTGGGAAGCTGATGGTGCAATGTGGATCGAACCCGACTGTAATGTTCCTTCAGGAGAATCTCTTGTTCGCCAACTCATTTATGGAGCATCTTTTTTTAAAAATGAATTCAATAAAGACATTCATTATCTTTGGCTACCGGATGTATTTGGATATTCATGGGCACTGCCCCAAATACTAAAAAAATCAGGTATTGAAGTCTTAATGACTACCAAATTAAGTTGGAATCAATATAACAGAATGCCAAATGATACGTTTATCTGGAGAGGCATAGACGGTAGTGAAATTTATACGCATTTCATCACAACTCCCAACCCAAATAGCGCAGATGAAACCATTGGGGCAGTTTACAGCGGACTAATGGAACCAGCAACAGTGAAAGGGATTTATAGGAACTATCAAAATAAATCTTTAAACAAAGACTTACTGTTAGCATATGGTCATGGCGATGGTGGTGGTGGAACCGATCGTGAAATGGTTGAGATGATGACACGTATGAAGCAGTATACTATTCCAACTTTACCAAAGGTTGAAACAGGAACGGCAAAAGAATATTTCAACACGCTAAAAGAAACAATTGATTCTGCTTCACCAAACGAAGTGAGTACTTGGGATGGAGAACTTTATCTGGAATATCATAGAGGAACCTATACCTCTCAGGGAAGAGTTAAAAAAGATAACAGAAAACTAGAATTAGATTATCGTGATAGTGAATTGATCGCTTCTACATTGGAAATGAATCAGAATATAGAGTATCCTGCTGGGATTCTTGATGAAGGCTGGAAGCTTATTCTTAAAAATCAGTTCCACGACATTCTACCAGGCTGTTCAATCAATGAGGTTTATCAAGATAATCTTGTTGAGTATAAAAGAGCTTTTGACATTTCAAATTCGATTATCAACCGATTATCCTCGGTAAAGGAATCCGAATCTGAATGGACTGTCTATAATACCGCAAGTTGGGAAAGGTCTGAAATCATTGATTTACCTATCCTGTTAACTGAAGATATGTCTGTTATAAATCAAAGAGGAGAAAGTTTAGAATCAATCGCTATTAATGGACGAACAAGTGTTTTAGTGAATGATATTCCAGCTTTTGGATCGGTTAAACTTTCTTTGAAAAAAGAAAGTTTGAGTAGTGATAACAGCCGATCTTTCAATTTTAAAGACCATGGTGTTGAAACGCCATTTTATAGTATTTTATGGAACGAAAAAGGACAATTAATTAGTATTTTTGATAAAAAACAGTCAAGAGAAGTATTGAAAGATTTGGGAAATAAAATCGAATTATTTGAAGATAAGCCTCTATCTTATGACGCATGGGATATAGATATCTTTTATCAGGAAAAGGCTACTGAAGTGGTTGCAGATACAGTTGAAATTATTGATCAGAATAACCTGTTTTCTAAAATAAGATTTACTTACAATTTCGGCAAATCTTCTATGCAGCAAGATATGATTTTGTACAGAGATGATCGAAGAATTGATTTTGTAACGAATTTAGACTGGCAAGAAAGACAACAAGTATTAAAAGCAGGTTTTGATGTGGATGTTCGATCAGTCGAAGCAACGTATGATATTCAATTTGGAAATGTTAAACGACCGACGCATTGGAACACTTCTTGGGATAAGGCAAGATTTGAAAGCATTGGTCACCAATGGGTAGATTTATCAGAAACAGGGTACGGTGTTAGTTTATTGAATGACTCCAAATATGGACATGATATTAAAAATTCAACAATTAGATTAACACTTGTAACAGGAACGATAGATCCAGACCCTCAGGCTGATTTGGGCAAACATCAATTCACTTATAGCTTGTTACCACATAAAGGTAGCTTCCTTGAAGCCCAAACAGCAGAAAAAGCTTGGGAAATAAATCATGCTTCTAGAGTTTACCAAGGTGTACTAACAGGGATAGAACCCATTATAGAGGTTGAAAGTGAAGAGACGGTGTTTGTAGATGCTATCAAAAAAGCTCAAAATGGATCAGGATATGTGGTTCGATTCCATGATCATACTGGTGGTCGAAGAAATTTCAAACTCAAAATAACTTCAAAAGTGAAGAAGTGGATAGAAACAAATCTGCTAGAAGCCTACGAAGGTGATTTAGAGGATATTCAAGGTGGCACAATTGAGATGACTTTAGATCCTTTTGAAATCAAAACTATTTTATTAAAATAAAGCGAGGTGTTCTGTATTGAGACCATTTGAAAACGAAGAATTAACCATACATGAACGTGTCGTTGACTTGCTAAGCAGATTATCAACAAAAGAAAAAGTAGGTCAAGTGAACCAGCACTTATACGGTTGGGAAGTTTATCGAAAAACGTCAACTGGAGATATTGAATTAACTGAAAAGTTTAAAGAACATGTTAAATGGGGCGGGGGGATAGGCGCCTTATATGGATTGTTCCGGGCAGATCCATGGTCAAATGTAACAGAAGAAAATGGTATTCCTTTAGAAGATAGTCGTCAAGTCGTGAGTTTAGTCCAGAGATATATAAAAGAACATACTCATTTAGGCATTCCTGCACTGATTGTAGAAGAATGCCCACATGGTCATCAAGCTCTAGACAGTATATCTTATCCAACGAATATTGGTAGAGGAGCAATGTTTAATCCAGAATTGATTGAAAAGATGTCTCGAAAAATGTCCGAGGAACTTTCTGCAAAAGGTGTCCACCTAGCGCTTGTTTCTACTTTAGATTTAGTTAGAGATCCTAGATGGGGAAGAACGGAAGAGTGTTTTGGTGAAGATCCTTATTTAGCAGCTGAATACACTCGAAGAGTGGTTCGAGGATTTCAAGGGGACTTGATTAAGACAGGTGAAGACTTTACTAAAAAAACAACAAAGCAACTTGAAAAATCTGATAGCAGGATTGGTGTGGTGCTCAAGCATCTAATCGCACAAGGAGACGCGTTAGGCGGACATAATTCTGGAGATGTCTCTATTGGAGAAAGAGAGTTATTTGATATTTATGATCCCATAATGAAAAGTACAGTAAATGCAGTAGGTGTGATGGCGGCTTACAATGATATCGATGGAATACCTTGCCATGCTAATGCAGATCTTCTAACGAAACAACTAAGGGATACTCTTAATTTTCAAGGTATTGTAATGGCAGACGGGGGCGCAATAGATAGGCTCCAAAATGCCATGCAAGATAAAAGCTTGAATGCTAAACAAGCGTTAGAAGCTGGCGTAAACTTAAGTTTGTGGGATCACTCATATTTAGCTATTGAAGAGGGTATAGAAAATCAGTCGATTGAGATGGAAACCTTGGATAGAAGTGTATATAAAGTATTATCTATTAAGTTTTTATTAGGACTATTTGATAAAACAAAAGAAAGCATAGAAATCGACTGGGACGTAAGCAAAAAAGACTGGCAACAGACTAATCTGGAAGCAGCAAAGGAAACTTTAACCCTTTTAAAAAATGATCATAATATTTTACCATTACAAAAACCTAAAACAATCGCAGTCATAGGACCGAATGCGAACAGTCTCTATAATCAATTGGGAGATTATACAAGTCCACAGGCAGGAGAATATGCTACAACCATTTTTGAAGGAATTAGGAATAGATTTAAAAGTAGTAAAATTGTTTATACAAAGGGATGTGCCGTGAGAAGCTCAGAAATTGAGATAGAACAAATCAGAAAAGCTTGCGAAAATTCAGAGGTGATTATTCTAGCTTTAGGTGGTTCAAGTGCTCGGAACTTTGGTACGGATTTTCTGGCAAATGGGGCAGTCAATACGCCAGAAGAGAATATGGATTCTGGTGAAAATATTGATGTTTCAGATTTGAGCTTGGGCGGCAATCAACTAGAAATCTTGAAGATAGCACATGAGTACAAGAAACCAATTATCACAATTATAATACAGGGAAGACCCCATTCAATTGAAAGGGTTGTATCGTTATCAGATGCAGTATTGATTGGCTGGTACCCGGGTCAACGAGGTGGGGAGGCTATTGCAAGTCTACTGGCAGGCGACTATAGCCCAAGCGGTAAACTTAATGTATCAATTCCTAGATCCAGTGGACAACTTCCAGTTTATTACAACCAAAAACGGTCAGGAAAAAAAGAGGATTACTTTGACATGACAGGGAAACCTCTTTACTCATTTGGAGAAGGTTTGAATTATTCGAAAATTAAATATTCAAATTTGAAAGTTGAAAAATCTCGTTATTCAGTTCAATCATTAAAAGCCGGAGAGAAAATCGAAATGAGTTTGACGATTAGTAATCATGGAGAATATGACCAGAAAGAATCTGTTTTATGCTTTATAGCAAAATTAAATACTCCTCTTTTATCTAGAAAAAAAGAGCTGAAACGTATACGGAAAGTTACAATTAACAAAAATCAAAAGATTACTCTGGAAATGGAATTAGATTATGCTGATTTGTTACAACTAGATCAGCACTATAAACCGAAAATTTTTCCTTGTGATATTCAGATTCAAATAGGTTCAGAATCAAGTATGATTCATTTAACTTAAAATTAAGGGAGTGAGTTTATGACAAATAGATTGGATATAGAAACTAGAGAAGCATCTGAAACAGAAGCGTACACCAATTTACCAAAAGAAATAAAAGATAAGTTAGAGTGGTTTCAAGATCAGAAATTAGGGGTGATTTTCCATTGGGGATTATACGCTGAAGCCGGTATCGTAGAATCTTGGCAACTATCAGAAGAGGATGAATGGGCAAGAGCTAAGAAACCTTGGCGAAACTCAGTCAGTAAACTTCGTGAAGATTACTGGAAACTGAACAAAACTTTTAATCCAAAACATTTCGATCCCATTACTTGGGCTGATTTATGTAAGGATGCGGGATTTAAATATATGATTTTTACAACGAAACACCATGATGGTTTCAATATGTATGACACACAGTACTCTGATTATAAAATCACCTCTTCTGATAGTGCCTTTTATGATAATCCTAAAGCGGATGTTTTTAAAGAAGTTGTAGATGCTTTCAGAAGCAAAGGGTTAGGAATTGGAGCATATTATTCTAAAGCAGACTGGTATTCTCCTTACTATTGGGTTCCAGGACAACACGCAAAAGGTAGAACCGCTAGTTATGATCCTTTAGAACAACCTGAAATGTGGAAAAAATTCAAAGGATTCGTGCATGATCAACTGATTGAATTGGCTAAAAATTATGGACCATTAGATATTACTTGGTTGGATGCTGGGTGGGTCAGAAAAGAAAGAACCCATGAAGACTTGGATATGGACGGACTTGCTAAAGATATGAGGGTTTATAATCCTGAAATGCTGATTGTTGATCGTTCAGTAGGAGGGGACCACGAAAATTATGTTACACCTGAGCGGAAAATACCTGATACACCTCCAGTCAAAGTTTGGGAAAGTAATATACCACATGCAAAAAACTGGGGCTATGTCCCAAATGATATATACAAAAGCGATAAAGAAATGATAGCTTCTATTATCCAAGTTGTAGCAAAGGGTGGAAACTTAATCATTGGAATTGGACCTAAACCGGACGGAACACTTCCTGAAAAATCTGTTTATTTATTGAAAACACTCGCTCATTGGACTAAAACTTATGGTGAAGGGATTTATCATACCCGACCTTTTAAACAAAATAGTATAAATCAATGGTATCTGACTGAAAAGGACCAATCGGTATATGCATTTTGTATACCTGAACGTGATCAAGAACAGTACACATTAGATTTAACTAAATTAGATACTCAGTTTGAAGAAGAAATCATTGATTTAAGTACAGGAGAAAAAGCAAAAGTTGAAGATGATCACTTGATTCACCATTCTAAAGAAATAAAAGGCTATAGACTAACAAAAAACTTAACAACGGTGTCTCAGTAAGATGGGAAAAACCTACAGTTCTTTTGAGGAAAAAGCGATAAACATCCGACCTTCAAAAAGACAGTTGCTCTGGCAAGAAACAGAATTTTATGGGTTTATTCATTTTTCAATCAATACCTTTACAGAAAAACAATGGGGAGATGGCAGAGAATCGCCACTCCTTTTTGATCCATCAGATTTAGATGTAGAAGAATGGATAAAGGTCATTAAAAGCGCAGGTATGAAAGGGCTAATTCTGACATGCAAACACCATGACGGCTTTTGTCTGTGGCCGAGTTTATTTACTGAATATTCGGTGAAAAACAGTCCCTACTTAAATGGTTCGGGAGATATTGTTAAAGAAGTCTCAGAAGCTTGCTTGAAACATGGCATAAAATTTGGCGTTTACTTGTCTCCGTGGGACAGACACGATAAACGATACGGACAAGGACAGTCTTATAATGATTACTTTTGTTCCCAGTTAACAGAGTTAGTCACTCAATATGGAGAATTGTTTTCAATATGGTTTGACGGTGCATGTGGAGAAGGAGAGAATGGCAGGGTTCAGAGATATGATTGGGAGAGATATTACGATATTATTCGACTAAACCAGCCTAATGCCTGTATTTCAGTCTGTGGTCCTGACGTAAGATGGTGCGGAAACGAATCGGGCGCTACTAGAGATCAAGAGTGGAGTATAGTGCCT
Source organism: Marinilactibacillus sp. XAAS-LB27 (assembly GCF_036039175.1). Classification (NCBI taxonomy): domain Bacteria; kingdom Bacillati; phylum Bacillota; class Bacilli; order Lactobacillales; family Carnobacteriaceae; genus Marinilactibacillus; species Marinilactibacillus sp. XAAS-LB27. The sequence continues at coordinate 60,034 of NZ_JAYXKP010000001.1, forward strand.
GAAATATTGAGGGATGCTGAAAAAACAATGGAACAGTCTCAAACAAACGATCAACACGCCGATTTTATTCATAAAGAAACAAGTTCATCTGAATTACTTGGAGATCGAAAAACGCTGAAAAGATTCGAGAATTGGGTATGGTACCCTTGTGAAGTCAATTTATCGATTAGACCAAGTTGGTTTTACTCGAAAGCTGAAGACAATCAAGTGAAATCAGTTCATGAATTATTAGAGTTGTACTATCGAACTGTTGGAGGAAATACAACGTTGCTATTAAATATTCCCCCAGATAAACGTGGTCGAATACACGAGAATGATAAAGCTGTCTTAACTAAATTGGGCAAAGAATTAAGGACTGATTTCCAATTCGATCTGTTAAAGGAAGCTAAGAATCTTAATAGTCAAAGTACAACAGTAAAATACCTGAATTGTCAAAATGAATTCTTGATTCATTTTGATAGAGAACAATCGATTAGTCGGTTAATTTTACAAGAAGAAATATCAAAAGGCCAGAGAGTAGAATCATTTAAATTCGAAGTATTCAAAGAGGGCAATTATGAGTCAATATACCAAGGATCCGTTATAGGTTATAAAACGATATGTAGATTTGAAAAAGTAACTGGTCAATCCTTTCGATTATCTATTCTTGAGAGTAGAGAAGAGCCTCTAATCAGATCCGTTCAACTTTATGAATAGATAATTATTAAAAGAATAAATGTGTTTAAAATATTTACCATCTATTTATAATCTGATAAACATTGATATTAAAGGGAAAACAATAAATGTAAGCGCTAAAATATGACATATTGTCTCGACTGTTTTTGTAGAGTAATATAAATGCATAGAAGGCCAGTACGATAATGTTGTAAACGCTTAACTTTCGTCATGTTGTATCTAAGTCCTAATATTAAGGAGGAAAATTTATGGAAAAGCATTCGCAAGATGTATCGGAAATGAATCGATCGATCAATCAGTCAAATGAGTCTTTAAAATCTAAACCTAAGACTAAACGGCTATCACTAATGGATCGATTTAGACTAGCAGGTAAAAATTGGCAACTACTTATCATGATTATGCCAGTTATTATTTTCTTCATTGTGTTTCATTATGTGCCTATGTATGGCGTTCAGATTGCTTTCAGAAGATTTATGCCTGTACACGGTATTTGGGGAAGCCCTTGGGTAGGGTTAGATCATTTCACAAGATTCTTTAATATGCATTACGCAGGCAGATTGATCTGGAACACGTTGAGTCTGAGTTTATACTCGCTTGCTGCAGGTTTTCCAATGCCGATATTATTAGCACTAGCCATAAACGAAATTAAAGATGGTCGATTCAAAAAGTTTATTCAGACTGTAACTTACGCGCCTAATTTTATCTCTGTCGTTGTTATTGTTGGGATGATTATCACATTCTTATCCCCTTCGACTGGAGTAATTAATCATCTACTAGATTTTCTAGGAATGGAAAGACAACATTTTATGCAAAATCCTAGATGGTTTAGACATATTTATGTCCTTTCAGGTATCTGGCAAACAACGGGATGGGGAACAGTCATTTATTTAGCAGCCTTATCTGGTGTTGATACTCAATTGCATGAGGCAGCTACGATTGACGGAGCGACTAGACTTCAAAGATTATGGTATATCAATGTTCCAGTATTGGTGCCTACCATGATCATCTTATTAATCATGAACTTTGGCGGTATTATGGCTGTAGGCTTTGAAAAAGTTTTTCTAATGCAGAATTCTTTAAATATGGGAACTTCTGACGTCATTGCTACCTTCACTTATCGAACTGGTTTACTAGAAGGGCAGTACAGTTATGCCGCTGCAATCGGGCTATTTAATTCATTGATAAATTCAGTCATGTTGTTGACAGTTAACTGGATTGCACGTAAATATAGTGAGACATCACTTATTTAAAAATATAGAGAGGAGGAAAGCATGTGGCAACGAACATTGGAGCTTCTAGAAAGAAGAATAATCTGATTAAAGAGTCTTTTGCGGATCGAATATTTTTGATATCAATCTATATACTACTTACATTAGCTTTACTCGTAACCCTTTATCCTTTGATTTATATTGTAAGTGCTTCAATTAGCAATCCGGATACTGTAAATTCAGGTGAGATGTTTTTATTTCCAATAGATGTAACTTGGGAAGGTTACAGATTGATTTTTGCAAACTCCGATATCTGGCAAGGATACTATAATACGATTCTATATACGACGGTTGGGACTCTTGTTAATCTAGCATTCACACTTCCGGCTGGTTACGTATTATCAAGAAAAGATTTCCAATTTAGAGGTTTCGTAACCAAATTAATGGTCTTCACAATGTTTGTCTCAGGTGGGTTGATACCTACTTACTTGCTTGTAACGGATCTTGGTTTAGGAAATTCTATGTGGGCATTGATTTTACCTAGTGCAGCTTCCGTTTACAATATTGTTGTAACTAGAGTATTCTTTGAATCAACTGTTCCTGATGAATTAACGGAAGCAGCTGTAATAGACGGTGCTAACGACTTTAAGATTTTCTTCAAAGTAGTTTTACCACTATCAAAACCCATTATAGCTGTAATGGCTTTGTTCTATGGCGTTAATCACTGGAATAATTTCTTTTCAGCATTACTATACATTGATGATCGATCAAAATATCCTTTACAGATGTTTTTAAGAGAGATTTTGGTTCAACAAGATATGTCCAGTACACCAAGTATTGGCTCATTATCGCAAGGACAGGCAGAGTTTCTACATTCTCAACAACAATTGTCTGCTATTTTGAGATACGGCGTCATGATTGTAGCAACTTTACCAATCATTCTTGTTTATCCGTTCTTGCAAAAATATTTTGTTAAAGGCGTTATGATCGGTTCAATTAAGGGATAAAAATATAAAAAAGTAATAGGAGGAATAAAGATGCAAAAGAAAACAATTGTTAAAAGTTTAGTACTCAGCTCAGTATTGGTATTGAGTGCTTGCGGTGGAGGAAATGGAAATTCTGGATCAGATGATGCTCAAGATGTTGAAGTTGCCACTGAAGGGTTCCCGATTGTTGATGAAGAAATCACCTTAAATCTTATGGCTCCAGGTACGGGAAATCAATGGGAGTCCATGCCTACAATGACAGAATATGAAGAATTAACTGGCATTAACCTTGAATATACAACGCCACCTATGGATGATTTTGGTACAAGGTTCAATTTAACTTTTGCAAGTGGTGATTTACCAGATATCATCTTTGCACCGGGTTCAGATGTATTGACTCCAGCATTAGAAGTTGATTACGGTCAACAGGGGTTATTGGTGCCTTTAAATGACTTAATAGAAGATTATGCGCCAAATCTTAATGCTTTGTTAGATGAAAATCCAGAACTAAGAAGTTCAATTACTACCCCCGATGGAAACATCTATGCCTTGCCAAGAGTGAACGAAGGAGATACAGCGATTTGGCCTATCGGACCACTTTGGTATAACGGTTCATGGTTAGATGCACTAGACGAGGATGTTCCAGAGACACTAGATGAGTTCTATGATTTGATGGTTAGATTCAGAGATGACGATCCTAATGGAACTGGTCAAAATGATACGATTCCAATTAGTAACGGCGGTTTAGAAAATGCTAGAATTTGGTTCTTATCTGCATTCGATTTAAATTCTTGGGACGTAGAAGCAGTGGATGGAGAAGTTCGCTATAATCCAACTACAGATAATGCTAGAGCTTACTATGAATACTTCACTAAATTATACTCAGAAGGAATAGTAGATCAAGAAATCTTCTCTCAATCTGATGAAATGAAAAAAGCCAAAGGACAACAAAATGTAATTGGACTCTTTACAGATTATTTCTCATTCTTTACCACGGGTCGTAGTGAAGATGAAGCTTTGAATGATCCTATGTTTATGCCACTTACAAGTGAATGGTCACCAGAGCGTTCAGTTGCGGGTAGCCCAAGAATAGCTAGAGGAACTTTTGCCATTACATCTGCCAATCAATATCCTGAAGCTACAATGCGTTGGGTAGACCAAATGTACTCTGAAGAAGGAGCGGAATACTTTGACCGCGGACCTGAAGGGTATTATTGGGAGTGGGAAGATGGAGAAGGTAGTACAAAAATTTATACAGAAGAGGCTGAAGCTGAGGGTGAAGATTACCGAGGAACAATCACACCATTTTATGGTATCAATACACCAGGTCTAGGTGCACAATTACCTCCGATTGGTGGGGAAGAGTCTGACTTTACTGTATTTATAAGAGAATCTACTCAAAATAATTTAGAACCGTACGCTGAAGTTGCTTTCCCACTCGTTTATCTAGAGCAAGATGAAATTGATGAATTACAATCTATTCAAGGTGACGTAGCTACTTATATTGAAGAACAAGAAGCACAGTTTATTACTGGACAAATGGATGTTTCAGATGACGCTGTATGGGACAACTATCTGTCTACATTAGAAAACATGGGAATTGAACGCTATGTTGAAATTTATCAAGCAGCATATGATCGTAACCAACAAGCAGCAGAATAAAAGAGTTAACTTTATAAATGATTTTTAACGCATGCTCGTATCCTCTCTGTTCAACAGGGGATGGATGCGAGCTGCTTTTATTTTAACTATCAAAGGAGCAATTAATATGTTTAATGAAACATTACCGCGGACTATAGTAGATTTTATGGAAGAAATAAATGAACTAGCTGAAGAGAAACCGGAGTGGCTCGAAATTTTTAATAATAGTTTTTTAGATACATTACAAAATACGGTCAAACCCTTAACCGATAATACAACATTCGTACTTACAGGTGATATACCGGCTATGTGGTTAAGAGATTCGACTGCACAAATCAGACCTTATTTATTTCTAGCCAATAAAAGTCCTGAAATCAAACAACTGATAAAAGGATTAATTGAAAGACATTTTCTGCTAATTAAGCTAGATCCATATGCAAATGCATTTAATGAAAGTGCTAATGGAGCAGGACATCAAGATGATGATACTGAGATGCAAGCTATAATATGGGAACGTAAATATGAAATTGATTCTTTGTGTTATGCCGTTCAGCTTGCTTATTTGTATTTTAAAGAAACAGGCGATCATTCAATTTTCAATAAAACATTCGACGAAGGAGTTGAACAGATTCTTAAAGTCTGGAAAACAGAGCAAAATCATGAACATTCTTCTTATCATTTCCAAAGAGATACTTGGAGAGAAGAAGACACTCTGGTAAATGATGGAAAAGGAAGTCCAATAAAAGAGACTGGTTTAACTTGGTCTGGCTTCCGTCCAAGTGACGACCGTTGTATCTACCATTATTTGGTTCCTTCCAACATGTTTGCTGTCGTAGTATTGGGATATCTAGAAGAAATTTACGAATCTTATCTGGAAGATGATTCAAAGAGTCATAATATAAAGTTATTGAAATCTCAAATAGATCAAGCGCTCAAAGAACATGCGATTATTGAAAACAAACAAGGAGAATCAGTTTTCGCTTATGAAGTAGATGGAAAAGGCAATGCATTGATCATGGATGATGCCAATATTCCTAATTTACTATCTGCCCCTTATTTAGGTTATGGAAATATTAAAGACGATATCTATCAAACGACCAGGAAAACGATTCTTAGTTCAGAAAATCCCTATTATTATGAAGGAGAATATGCATCAGGAGTAGGAAGTTCACATACACCTGAAGAGTATATTTGGCACATGAGTTTAGCTATGATTGGACTGACAAGTAAGACAAAAGAAGAAAAAGCACAAATGCTTGACCTAATGGTTGAAACAGATGCAAATAAGAAGACTCTTCACGAAGGATTTCATAAAGACAATCCAGAAGAATATACTCGAGAATGGTTTTCATGGCCAAACATGCTTTTTTGCGAATTGATGCTTGATTACTTTGATTTTAAGTTAAAAGGAGCTGAAATTTAATGGCGAATCCATTTCCTGAACATTTTTTTTGGGGTGCAGCAACGAGTGCCCCTCAATCTGAAGGTGGACAATATGAGGGGGGCCGTTCTGCTAGCACTTGGGACAAGTGGTTTGAGCTAGAACCTGAAAACTTCAACTCGAATCAAGGTCCAAAAAATACGACAAACGTATTTGACCGCTACAAAGAAGATACAAAACTAATGAGCGATATTAACCTAAATTCGTACAGAACTTCCATTTCTTGGAATAGGCTTTTGCCGGATGGAAAGACACTGAATCCACAAGCTGTTCAATATTATAGAGATTATTTTAAACGCTTAAGAGATCAAGGTGTTGAGCCAATTATAAATCTCTTTCATTTTGATATGCCCTGGTGGCTAATGGAAAAAGGCGGATGGGAAAATCGCGAATCAATTGACCATTTTGCATTTTATGCAAGGATAGCTTTCGAGCAGTTTGGTGATCTTGTTCACTACTGGACAACATTCAATGAGCCAATCGTTCATGTAACTTGTGGTTATTTAGGAGAGTATCATTGGCCAAAAGTGAATAATCTCAAGCGAGCGGTTCAAGTTGCGCATCATACGAATCTGGCACACGCTGCAGCTGTAGTTGAATTCAGAAAGTTAGGTATTGAAGGAAAGATTGGGAATATCTTGAATTTATCGCCTGTATATGCAAAATCTAATCAAGCAGAAGATCTTCAAGCTAAGTTGAATGCTGAAACCTTACATGTTAAAAGCTTTTTGGAGCCTACTGTGAATGGTGAGTACCCGGAACACCTCATTACTCTATTAAAAGATAACGATTTACTCCCACATACTTTAGATGGAGATAAAGAGTTGATTAGTAAAGGAAAAGTGGATTTTCTTGGAGTAAATTATTATCAGCCAATACGAGTGGAAGCCGTGCCAACTGATGAAGTTAACCACCCTGCTACGTCACTGGGGGATTTTTCAAGACATTATAATTGGCCAGAAAAGAAAATGAATCCTTATAGAGGATGGGAGATTTACCCAGAAGGTATTTATGATATAGCTATGATGATAAAAGAAGACTATGGAAATATTCCGTTCTACATTTCAGAAAATGGAATGGGTGTATCTGAAGAAGAAAGGTTTGCTGATGATAAGGGGATAATACAAGACGATTACCGCATTGAATTTATTTACGATCATCTTGCCAATGTCCAAAAAGCGATTGATGCTGGCGCAAACTGTTTTGGATATCACCTTTGGACATTTATAGATTGCTGGTCTTGGCTAAATGGGTATCGAAATCGTTACGGATTTTATCGACTTATCTTAGAAACTGGAGAAAGAATTCCAAAGAAAAGTGCGTTTTGGATCAAAGATGTCATTCAACAGAACCAATTGATTAAATTAAATCAGTACGATAAAGGAGAGTAATATGAAAACAGTCCATATTATTTCGCATAGTCACTGGGATAGAGAATGGTATATGCCTTATGAGCGTCATCATATGCTTCTAGTTGAACTATTAGATGATGTACTTGAACTTTTTGAAACAGACCCAGAGTTCAAGAGTTTTTATCTTGATGGTCAAACCATCATTTTAGACGATTATTTAGAAGTTCGTCCAGAAAAAGAATCACTTGTTAGGAAGTATATTAACGAGGGTAAATTAAAAATTGGACCATTTTATATTCTTCAGGACGCCTTTTTGACTTCAAGTGAATCAAATGTGAGAAATATGCTAATTGGTCATCAGGAAAGTAAAAAGTGGGGAGAGAAAACAGACATTGGTTACTACCCTGATACATTCGGTAATGTTGGTCAAACGCCTCAATTAATGAAACAATTAGGCTTTGACTTAGCAGCCTACGGTAGGGGGGTTAAACCAACCGGATTTGCTAATCAGTCTAGTGAACAGGATAATTTCATCTCATCCTATTCAGAAATGAATTGGCAGGGCGTGGATGACTCCGTTATTACTGGGCTACTCTTTGCTAACTGGTACAGCAATGGCAATGAAGTCCCTACAGATAAAAAATTGGCTAAAGTCTATTGGGACCAAAAACTAGAAGATGCTGAAAAGTATGCATCTACAGATCAATTACTTTTCATGAATGGTTGTGATCACCAGCCAGTTCAAAAAGATTTATCAAAGGCGATTGAATTAGCCAATGAGTTATATCCAGATTATCAATTTATCCATTCTGATTTTCCAAATTATATCAGCGAAGTGCTTCCGACCTTGCCAACTGACCTTGACACTGTAAAGGGGGAGTTGACGTCACAAGAAACAGAAGGTTGGTATACCTTGACAAATACTGCTTCTTCTCGTGTTTATCTTAAGCAAGAGAATGCTCGTATTAGCAGATTACTAGAAAAAGTCGCTGAACCGTTAGCTTCGATGGCTTTTGAAGAAACAGGGAGCTATCCCCATGATATTTTGGATTATGCCTGGAAAACGTATATGCAAAATCATCCTCATGATAGTATATGTGGGTGTAGTGTAGATGAAGTTCACGAAGAGATGATGACTAGATTTCAAAAAGCTGAAAATGTAGCAGATTATGTAATTGATTCTTCATTGAACGCTTTAGCGGACGCGACCGAAACCTTGTACTCAGGTGATGGAGATGCTATACCGTTAATTGTATTCAATAGCTCAGGTCATGTTAAGTCAGAGCTTTGTAAAATCGAACTTGAAACAGAAAAAATTTACTTTTCGGAAAAATTTCCGACCCAAAGCTATGAGGAATTGTTGGACTCTCAAAACGTGACTAACTACAAAGTGTTGACAGAAGATGGTGAAGAGGTAACCTCAGTTATTAGGGAGCTTGAACCTGAATTTAATTATGAACTACCTAAAAATGGGTTTAGAAAGCCTTACATGACTCGCAAAGTAGAAGTAGAGCTCTTTTTAGAAAGTATGGAATCATTCTCCTGGAGAACCTTATTTTTGGTTGAAAGCAAACATAACATTAATCGGGAAGTAAAGCTCGAAGCTAAAGATTTATCATTAGAAAATCAATACTTGAAACTGACAATCAATGAAAATGGAACGCTGAAACTAATCGACAAAACAAACCAAAAAAATTACGATCAACTCTTTGTTTTCGAAGATACTGGAGACATTGGGAATGAGTATGTATATAAATCTCCTGAAAACGAATCACCTATCTTTTCACAAAATAGATTAGTGAAAGCAGAAGTAATTGAAGATACAGATATTAAAAAAACAATTCGTCTTTTCCATGAACTGAATGTACCTATTTCTGCAGATGAACAATTACTTATAGAACAGAAAAAAGTAGTTGAATTTAGAAACCGTAAAGCACAGAGAAGTGAAGAAACAGAAAAACTAAAAATCATTTCAACAATTACATTAATTAAAAATGCGAAAAGTTTACGTTTTAAAATCGAGTTAGTGAATAAAATGAAAGATCATAGGTTACGTGTTCTTTTTCCGACTGGACTTTCATCTGAGCACCACTTTGCGGATGCGATTTTTGAAACAGTTAAAAGGCCAAATCAAGTCAGTCAGTCATGGACAAACCCAGAGAACCCTCAAAGAACCCATCATTTTGTACAAGTGAAAGATCAAAATCATGGTGTAATACTAGCACCAGAAGGATTAAATGAATATGAAATACTTGATCAAGATAACCAATTAACTATGGCATTGACATTGTTCCGTGCAGTCGGTGAAATGGGGGATTGGGGCTATTTCCCTACACCTGGAGCACAATGTTTGGATAGAACTTTTAAATTTGAATTTTCACTATTCACTCATGGTAGCCAAGATGAAAAAACCATTCAATCAGCAATATATGATCATGTTTCACTTTTAGCCATCCAAACCAATCAACATACAGGACTACGTTCTTCTTCCGGACAGTTCCTATCTGTAAATGGAAGTGAAATAGCCGTCACTGCTGTCAAGAGACAAAAAAGTACAGACGAAATCATCACTAGACATTATAATTTATCAGACGAACCAATCGAATACCATCTAGGGATTAAAGGTTATAAAGCGATTAAGTCAAATATTTTAGAAGAAGATGAAGTTAAGAAAGATTTGATGACTGCTTTACCAAAAGAAATTATTACACTCAAATGGAAAAAGGAGTGAAACTATGCGCTTAGATTCAATTGATACAAGGCATGGAACATTAAATAAAGTCGGATATTCAAATGGCAACACGCTGCCGTACACCGGAACCCCTTTTGGAATGAACTATTTTGTCCTACAAAGTCAAAATGACTCTAATTGGTTCTTTGACCCGACTTATCCACTCATTCAAGGATTCAGACTAACTCATCAGCCTAGCCCGTGGATGGGGGATTATAGTTGGATGGTTTTTTCTCCTATTTCTGGAGAACCTAGAGACACTGAATTGACTCATTTACAATCTTCTTATAAATTAGACGAAGCAGTTTTTCAACCCCATAAAATGGAAATTGAAAGTTTAAGATATCGACTGAAAACAACTGTAGTGCCTACCAAAAGAGGCGCTCGGTTTAAAATAGAAAGAGGTTCGGATAAAACTCTTGGGCTAGTTCTCTCATCAGGAGAAGAAGTTCAGTATAAAATTGATCAGAAATCAAACAGGGTCATAGGAATATTGCCCCAAAAAGTAAACAATGGTCAAAACAACCTCCAATTATTCTTTGCAATAGAGTTTGAAAATATCAATCATACAGACTTATCTATAAACATTTTCAAAAGCAATCAATGGAATACTGAAACAACTGCAAATTCAAAAACTATATGGCTGTCAATAGCTACTGAGAAGGAAACAGTTGAATGCTCAATTGGCACCTCCTTTATTAGTGAAGAACAAGCGATTTTAAATTTAGATAGAGAAGCCGCACAATATTCGACTGCTCAATTAATTGAGCAATCATCTAATGAGTGGTCTCAATATCTCGATCGGATAAAAGTTAAAGATAGAAATAAAGCAAAAGAGCGTAATTTTGATCTTTATATGTATCGAATGTTTTTATTCCCACAAACCTATTATGAAAGAAATCATCTGGGAGAGTCTGTTCACTTCGATTCCTATAGCGAGACTATAAAAAAAGGAAAATTCTTTACGAATAACGGGTTCTGGGATACTTACAGAACCGTTTATCCTCTTTATTCTCTTATTGCACCGGAGAAATATAAAGAGATTTTGGAAGGAATTAGACATTTTTATAATGAATCGGGCCATTTACCGAAGTGGCTTAGCCCTGATGAACGTGGGCTGATGCCAGGCACATTGATCAATGCAGTTATTGCGGATGCTAGCTCGAAGCATTTATTGGATGAGGAAACATCCAAGTTTTTTTTAGAAGCTATGGTAAAAGAAGCAACGGTTTCCTCGAATGACCCTAGGTTTGGAAGAGCAGGCGTTACAGATATGAAACAATTTGGCTATGTAACCGATGACGAGATTGAAAATGTCAATCAAACGCAAGATAATGCTTATAGTGATTTTTGCATTTTTCAGGTAGCTGAGAACATTGGAAATCACAAAATCGCTGAAGAGTTTAAAAAGGAAGCTTTAAATTATAGAAATTTATTTGATTCTGAGACTGGGTTTTTAAGAGGCAAAAATACTTCAGGAAACTTTTCAAAGGCGTTCATTCCAGAAGATTGGGGATTCAACTATACTGAGGGAAGCGCATGGCAGAACGCATTAGCTTTTTATCATGACAACCAAGGGTATATCGATCTACTAGGTGGGAATGAACAATTTCTAAAACATCTTACTAATTTGGCGAATACCAAACCCATATTTGAAATTGGTAATTATGGTATGGAAATACACGAAATTAGTGAATTAGCTACAAATAATTTTGGTCAGATAGCCATCTCCAATCAGCCAAGTTTTCATATTCCTTATCTATACAGTTACGCTGGCAAACCTGAGTATACACAGCATCTGGTTAAACAACTCTGTATGCATGCTTTTTCTGATGGTTTCGAAGGCTTCCCAGGAGATGAAGACAATGGAAGTATGAGCGGTTGGTATATTTTTAGCCATTTAGGATTTTATCCAGTTACTCCAGGCAGAGCCGAATATGTTTTGGGAATCCCTCAGTTTGACGAAATGATAATTAAACTCCAAGAAGGTAAAGAGTTAAAGATATCAGTAGATGGTAATTATCCTCAAAATTCTTTTGTTCAGAAAGTTTTAGTAAATAATATTCAGCACGATGCCTTTCATATCAGCCATAAAACTATATTAGAAGGTGGAAATATGAAAATTCAATTAGGGATTTTACCAAATATTAGGAAATTTACTAAAGAACATTTGCCTTATTCACTCAGTCATGACATAATTTAAGAAAGGCTTGAAAGGCCTTTCTTTTACTTAATTATTGAGGCGGTGGATAAATGTTTGAAATTAAAGAAACCTTTTATATGAATGGAAGTCCGATAAAAATTGTATCCGGAGCGTTACATTATTTTAGGATCGTACCAGAATATTGGGAAGATCGTTTGTCTAAACTTAAAGCCATGGGATGCAACACTGTTGAAACGTATGTCCCTTGGAATATGCACGAACCTAAAGAAGGACAGTATAACTTTGAAGGCCAATACAATATCAAAAAGTATATAGAAATTGCGCAATCACTGGACTTATATGTGATTGTCAGACCAGCTCCTTATATTTGTGCTGAATGGGAATTTGGTGGATTACCCGCGTGGCTCTTAAAAGACCGCAATATGAAATTCAGAACTTATTATAAACCGTTTATTGAGAAAGTAGACCGTTATTATAGTCATCTACTTAAAGAAATTGACTCACTACAAGCGACTAAATCTGGACCGATCATCATGATGCAAGTTGAAAATGAGTATGGTAGTTACGGTAACGATAAAAAATATTTGAATGCACTAGTCGATATGATGAAAAAATATGGAGTAGAAGTACCTTTGGTAACAAGTGACGGGACATGGATGGATATGCTAGAAAATGGAACAATTCCTGAAACAGCTTTACCAACTGCAAACTTCGGATCTGGAAGCAAAGAACATTTCGATAAATTGAAAGCGTTCCACAAGAGTGACTCTCCCTTGATGGTTATGGAATTCTGGAACGGTTGGTTCACTGCCTGGGGTGATGTAGCCTATAAGCATACTTCTTATGAGGAACAAGTAGATGAAATCGATGCTATTCTTTCAGAAGGACACATTAATTTCTACATGATTCATGGGGGAACGAATTTCGGGTTCACAAATGGATCGAATTATTACGATCAGTTGACGCCAGACATTACGTCATATGACTATGATGCACCAATCACCGAATGGGGAGATATTACTGAAAAGTTCAAAGCTTTTAGAGCAGTAATCGAAAAACACGTTGATTATGAGCTTCCAGAAATGCCTGAACCGGTAGAGAAGAAAGCATACGGAGAAGTTTCTCTGAAAGCTAGAACGTCTTTATTTGAAAATTTGAATAACTTATCTGAACCGATTGAAGACATGTCGACATTATCAATGGAAGACTTAAATCAGAATTTTGGATATGTTTTGTATCAAAATAATTTGGGTAAAAAGCGTAAAATCGAAGAGTTCGAACTCGTCAAAGCGAATGATAGAGCAAAAGTCTTTATTAATCGTCAACACGAACTGACTCAATACGATAGAGAACTTGGTCAGAAAGTTTCCTTTGATTTAAAAGAGGAAGAAAATGAAATGAGTATCTTAGTTGAGAATATGGGTCGTGTAAATTATGGTAAAAATATGATTCACCAACAAAAAGGCATTGCTGATGGCGTATTAGTTAATGGAGCCTTCCGAAATGGGTGGACACACTTTAGTTTGCCGCTGGATAATATCGAGCAAGTCGACTATGATCAACCAGCTATTGAAGGAGAGCCTTCTTTTAGTCAATTTGAATTCACTGTTGATGAAGCACAAGATACATTCGTAGATATGACCGGCTGGGGTAAAGGCGTTGTCTTTATCAATGGATTCAACCTAGGTAGATTCTGGGAAGTGGGACCACAGTTCAAACTCTATATACCTGGTCCACTACTAAAACAAGGTACCAATGAAATGGTTGTGTTTGAGACAGAAGGTACGGTTAAAGAGTCCATTGAACTGACAGATCAAGCACCTTATTAAGGTGAAAATTTGACTAGATGCTTCTTCAGTTATTTACCCGAGAAGGCCTAAGAGGAGGAAAACATGAGTCTACTAACGTTTGATATTGGAGGAACCTCTGTGAAGTATGGCATCTGGTCTGACGATCAGTTATCTGAAAAACAGTCTTTTCCTGTCCCTGATAATTGGGATGAGATGAAAGCGGAACTGAATAAAGTGAAAAGTCAGTTTGAGAATCAATTTGATTTAGAAGGGGTTGCTCTTTCAGCTCCGGGAGCTGTAAATCAGATTGATAGAAGAATTGAAGGGATCAGTGCAATACCTTACATTCACCATTTTCCAATTTATGATGAGCTTGAAGAACTTTTTGGTTTACCTGTAGCTTTGGAAAATGATGCGAATTGTGCAGCATTAGCTGAAGTCTGGAAAGGCGCAGCAAAAGACAATAAAAATGTATTGTTTGTTGTGATCGGAACAGGTATCGGGGGTTCTGTGATAGTAGACAAAGAAGTTCAACATGGCGCGCATTTATTTGGTGGTGAGTTTGGAATCATGCTACTGAACGAAAAAGAAACGTTCAGCCAATTAGGCACGACGGTAGCGTTGGCTAGAAGATATAACGAAAGAATGGATATGACCGCTATGCCAGTCGACGGGAGAACGGTTTTTGACTTAGCTGAACGAGGGGATGAAGCCGCCGCAGAAGAAGTTGAAAAATTCTATAGGTATCTGTCGATGGGACTATTTAATCTCACTTATGCGTTTGATCCAGAAGTGATCTTAATCGGTGGCGGCGTATCCAGTAGACCGGACTTATTAGAAAAACTGAATGCAGAAATCGAAATCTTAATGAAAGAACTGGAACTAGACATTTTTAGGCCAGTTCTAGATGTTTGTGCGTATAAAAATGATGCCAATTTAATTGGGGCTGTTTATAATTTTAAAAGCAAGCATACAAATTAAATCATGATAATTGAAAAGCGTAGACTGATCAGAGAATGTTCTGACAGGTCTACGCTTTTTTAGCGAAATAGTTTCCTATATGGAAACTATTTTAAATGCTAGAAATCACTTGCATAAAAGAAATCGCTTTACTATACTATGTATATAGTTTCTTATACGATAATAATATTTCCAAATAAGAAATAATTAAATTAATCAGGAGGAATTATTCATGGAAACAAGATATGCTACAGGACCGAATGACGTTAAGAGACTCACAACTGATGAATTGCGTAAGCAGTTTATGGTAGAGAAAATCTTCGTACCGGGTGAAATTACATTAACGTATACTCATCACGATCGTATGATTTTTGGTGGCGTTGTTCCTACTGGAAAAGAACTTTCAATCAAATTAGATAAAGAACTAGGTGTTGACTATTTCCTGGAACGTCGTGAACTTGGCTTAATCAATATTGGTGGAGACGGAACCATTGTATTAGATGGTGAAAAGCATGAAGTGAATAACCGTGATGGATTCTACGTTGGTAAAGAAACAAAAGAACTGATCTTTGATTCAGTTGATCCAAATAAACCAGCAAAATTCTATGTGGTTTCTACACCTGCACACAAAAAATATCCAACCGTTAAATTGGATATCAACAAAATGAATCCGCTAGAAAAAGGGGAGCAAAGTACATTAAATGAGCGTAAAATTTATCAATATATCCATCCAAATAATTGCGAGAGTTGCCAATTACAGATGGGATACACCATTTTAGAACCTGGTAGTACTTGGAACACAATGCCAGCACATACCCATGACCGTCGTATGGAGGTTTATCTATACTTCAATATGGAACAAAATACACGAGCTTTCCACTTTATGGGCGAACCGGATGAAACACGTCACTTAGTTATGGCGAATGAACAAGCGGCCATTTCACCAAGCTGGTCTATTCACTGTGGTGTTGCTACAGCAGATTATACATTTATCTGGGCAATGTGTGGAGAAAACATCACTTATGACGATATGGATCATGTAGATATGGGCGACTTAAAATAATTTCAAATTACAGGAGGAAAAACAAATGTCAGATCAATTAAAAGATTTTTCACTAGATATGTTTTCATTAAAAGGTAAAACAGCATTAGTTACAGGTGGAAATACAGGTTTAGGAATGGCATACGTCGTTGCACTGGCTAAAGCTGGAGCAGATGTAATGGTTGCAACTTTCGACAATAATGTTGAAGAAGTAACTTCTCTAGTAGAACCCACTGGAGTCAGACTGGAATTTTATCAAGCAGACTTAACTAAAATCGATCAGATGGAAGCAATGGTCGAAAAAACTGTAGAACTTTTCGGCAAAATTGATATCCTAGTAAACAATGCAGGGGCCATTAGACGTGCGCCATTACTTGAATACAAAGACGAAGACTGGCAAGCTGTCGTTGATATTAATCAAAACTCTGTTTATTACTTAAGTCAGCGTGTAGCTAAACATATGGTTGCACAGGGTTACGGTAAAATTATCAACATTGCTTCAATGCTTTCTTTCCAAGGTGGGAAATTTGTTCCTTCGTACACTGCAAGTAAACATGCTGTACAAGGATTAACAAGAGCCTTCGCCAATGAGCTAGCTGAACACAATGTAACCGTCAATGCAATTGCTCCAGGTTACTTCATTTCTGCAAATACTGCACCTATTCGAGCAGATGAGAAACGTAACAAAGAAATCGTTGACCGTATTCCAGCAGCGAGATGGGGAGATCCATCAGAACTTATGGGAACTGTCGTGTTCTTAGCTAGTCCGGCTTCAGATTATGTAAATGGACATGTTCTAGCTGTCGATGGTGGATGGTTAACAAGATAATTAGCGTAAATAAAAGTAGCTACCCAGTCATTTGATTGGGTAGCTACACTTACTTAACTTAAAGCTTTAATTAGTTTTTTTCTGTATAAGAGAATATTGCTTTGGAGTGACTCGAGCACCTCGTCTGATAGTCGATATTTTGGCAAACTGATACTGATTGCACCATAATTTGTTTTCCCAACTGTAATACTTGAACCGATACAAAACACATCAAGATCATGCTCACCATTATCGAATGCAAATCCATCTGTTCTAGCTTGATTGACTTCATCAAATAATCGTTCAGGAGTTACGATGGTGTTTTTGGTTTTACCAATCAGTTCATTTTTCTCGATATAATAAGCGATATCATCGTCCTCTAAATCGGCAAGCACGGCCTTTCCCATCGCAGAACAATAAAGAGGGATTGACTTCCCAATTTCACTATAAAGGGAAACCGGCTTTTTGCTAGCAATCTTAGTAATATATTTGATGTAACCAAATTCGTGAATACCTAAATGAACGGTCTCGTCAGTTGCTTTCTGTAAATCCTCTAAAAAGGGTTGTGCAATACGTTTGATGCTTAATTGATGCAAACTTTTGTTGGCATATTTTAAAAGTCTTGGTCCTAGACTAAATAATTTTGTATCTGGATCTTTTTGAACATAACCAATCAAGAGTAATGTATTGAGAATTTTTGAGGCTGTCGGTGGGGTTAAGCCTGTGTGTCTTGCGATTTCACTAAGTCTGTGCTGACTATCGTCGCTGGACAGAAATTCCAAGATATCATCAGCTTTCAATAAAACACTACCATAAGCCTGTTTTTGTACCATAATTTAATAATCCTTTCTAGACAATTTATTTCTTTATTATAAAGTTGTTTTCCTTATAAGAAATTTTTATCATTATATCAAACGTCAGTCATAGGCACAATAGGTTAACGAATAGATATTAGGATACAACATGATTGCTTATATGGAAATTCTATTGTCTAGGTAGAAACGTAAGAGGAAGTTCTATATAATTGTGGTAAGGCTTACATTTATCAAATTAAATTAAAGGATGCTGTTAGAAATGAATTTGAATATAGGAATAAGAGCACATGATATTGTAAATACAACACTTGAAGATTTGGTCCAGAAACTTCGAGAAAAATCGATTCATTCGATTCAACTTGCCCTATTAAAATCTGTCAAGGAAGTCTCTTTGACCAATGAGAATTTTAATGTCGGTCTTGCGAGAAAGGTTGGAAGACTATTCGATCAGAATCAAATCGATATTATTGTACTTGGATGTTACATTAATATGATTCATCCAGATGCAGACGAACGAAAAAAAGCACTCGATTTCTTCAAAACGCATATTCGTTATGCGAGTGATTTTAAAGCAGCAACAGTTGCTTCTGAAACGGGCGGTGTATATCCTGAAATCCAGTTCACTAGAGATAATTACACAGAAGAAGCCTATCAAGAAGTACTGAAAAGCATGAAAGAGCTGGTAGGCGAAGCTGAAAAATTTGGAGTAATTATGACAGTGGAGGGTGGAATTAATCATCCAATCTATTCACCTGAGATGATGGAACGGTTATTAAACGATGTTGATTCTAACAATCTTCAGGTCATACTTGACCCTGTAAATTACTTGTATCCTGAAGATACGAGTATAAAAGCCCAACACGAAGTGATTGAACAAGCCTTTGAACGCTTCGGTGATCGAATTACAGTCATCCATGCTAAAGATTTCAAAGTGAAAGAGGGAGCATTAGAAATTGTTCCAGTGGGGACAGGAGATATGGATTATGCCTATCTGATAGATAAAATCAGTCAAACAAAACCTTGGATTCCAATTCTTCTAGAAGAAACACAAGAACCACATATTGGAAAAAGTATAGAATTTTTAAATCAACTCAATTATGAATAAACAAAGGATGGGTAAAAAATGAGCACAACAGTAAGCACTGAATTAAACAAAGAGTTAATTGTTGAGAAAATAGATTTACTAGCTGAAAATCTTTCAAACATCAATGATGTGAATGGTGAATTCTTGTTCGAACTTGATGGCATGATGATTGATGATAAAAGCTGGCATGTATGGAACTGGCCACAAGGAGTTGGGCTTTATGGACTACACTCTTATTATAAACTGACGAAAAATGTCGAAGCTAAAAGAATCCTAGACGAATGGTTCGAGCAGCGTTTACTAGAAGGTTCTCCGCCTAAAAACGTCAACACGATGGCGCCGCTACTTACGATGGCTTTTATCTACGAGGAAGAAAATAAGACAGAGTTCAAACCTTATTTAGAACAATGGGCCGAATGGGTTATGCACGATATGCCTAGAACGGACGAAAATGGACTACAACATATGACATATGGTCCGCCAAATACCAATCAATTATGGGCGGATACTTTAATGATGACCGTATTACCGTTAGCGAAAATTGGTCTTTTACTAGACAAACCGGAATATGTAGAAGAAGCTAAAAGACAATTTTTACTACACATCAAATACTTGTCTGACCGCAAAACAGGACTTTGGTACCACGGTTGGACCTTTGAAGGACATCACCATTTCGCTGATGCACTATGGGGTCGTGGAAACTGCTGGGCCACCATTGCCATTCCAGAGATCATAGACATTTTGAACTTAAAAGAAGGCGACAATTTTTATGAATTTTTAGTAGAAACGCTTAAAAGACAAGTAGAAGCACTAGGTGAGTATCAGGATGAAAGTGGCTTATGGCCAACATTGATCAATGAATCAGACTCATACCTAGAAGCGTCAGCTACTGCCGGATTTGTTTTCGGTATTTTGAAAGGTATCCGTAAACGCTATTTATCAAAAGAACACTTACCAATGGCTGAAAAAGCGATCAAAGGCTTATTAAATAATATCAATGAAGAAGGAGAACTTGAAAAAGTTTCTATCGGAACAGCGCTTAGAGGAGAATTGGATTATTACCGCAATGTCAAAATTACGACCATGCCTTATGGACAATCTCTGGCAATCTTAGCTTTCTCAGAATATCTATACACATACGCATAAAGATTGAAAAAATCAGTTATTTAGAATGACATTGATAGATGGAAGGCAGGAGAAGTTACTTTGACTGTCTTCCATTTTCATTACATATCTCCATTCCAATTAAGGTAGGTGTACCATGACAAGTGCTGTTTTTTTGGATAAACTCTATAAGTTACTCAACTGGCTGAAGATTCTCATTTGGTTAAACCTGTTGTGGATAGGATTTACTGTCGCAGGACTAGGTATTCTAGGGTGGGCACCCGCATTGGTTTCAGTGTTTGGGGTATTAAAAAAATTGCTCGAAAAACAAACTTTTTATTTACCTGTATTCAAAATTTTTCTGAACAATTATAAAACGTACTTCATCAAAAGTAACTTGATAGGCTATCTATTTCTTATCAGCTTTAGTAGCTGCTGGTATATCCTTTCCAAGAGTTCTCAATTGAATGAAGCACTGTTTTTCATTATTGCATTAATACTTGGTGCTTTAATGAGTTTGATTGTAGTTGCAGCTTTATTTTGTATTCCTGTCTTATTAGAAGAGAAGAATGGGTACACTGAAGTCATCAAAATTAGTCTGGATAAAGGATTACGTTTTATCCCATATTCAGTCAGCGTCATAGCGTCTTTGATTGCAATGACTTCTCTTTTTTTCTTCTTTTCTTATTTATTGATTGGGCTTTCGGTAAGTTTGCCTGCTGCAATGATTAGTCTGATAAATGCTCAGATTGAAAGAAAAGAAACACTAGAACAAACAAAGGACTATTAGCTACCGTTCAATTTGTAAGCGGTTAATATTAAAGGAGATGAAAAAATGGCTCAAAGACATATTCGTATCGATGATCAAATTACAATTGGAAACGAACCCGTTAAAATTATTTCTGGGGCTGTACATTACGGGCGGATTCATCCTAGTTATTGGAGAGATAGACTAGAGAAAATTAAAGCGATGGGTTGCAATACCATTGAGACTTACGTTCCCTGGAATATTCATGAACCAGAAAAAGGTACCTTTCAGTTTGAAGGACAGTACGATTTGATTCGATTTATTGAATTAATTCATGAGCTAGATTTGTATTTGATTTTAAGAGCTTCTCCATACATATGTGCTGAATGGGAATTTGGTGGATTGCCTTACTGGCTCTTGAAAGACCGCAATATGAGAGTACGTAGTTTGTATCAGCCCTACATGAATCATCTTGAAGCATTTTTCGAAGTACTGATCCCTAAAGTTTCAGAATACCAGATTCATAAAGGTGGACCCATTATTTTGGTTCAAGTAGAAAATGAATATGGGTATTTCAGTAACGAAAAAACCTATACAAGAAAGTTAGCGGATATTTACAAGCGGTACGGGATTGAAGTGCCTCTTGTAACTTCTGATAGTACGAGGGAAAGCATTATGATGTCTGGGGAAATTTCTGATGTAGCGATGCCAACGATCAATTGTGGGTTCGATCTTAAGGAGCGCTCTCAGATACTAGATAAAGTGAATCCAGGTAAACCAAGAATTGCAATGGAGTTCTGGTCAGGCTGGTTCAATATTTGGGGTAGTCCTTCTCAAGAAGGAAGAGATGTGAATCAGATCAATAAAGATCTCAAAGAAATGTTGGAAATTGGTCATGTCAATTTATACATGGCTCATGGAGGCACAAATTTTGGCTTTATGAATGGTGCAAATTATTATGAAAAAGTAGACGAAGAAGGAAACTTTGTTGAAGAGTATGCTCCTGCGACGACTTCTTATGATTACGGTGCACCAATATCAGAAAACGGAGAGTTAAAAGATCGATACTGGACCTATAAACAAACGATACAAAATATTACAGGTGTAGAGACCGTTTTACCTGAAGAATTGAAAAAAACAAAAAAAATGGCTTATGGAGATCTTCAAGTTCAAGAAAAAGTAGCACTATCTGAAACGCTAGAAGATTTAGCAAATCCCGTATTTTCACATTATCCAATGACAATGGAAGAGTTGGATCAAGATTTTGGTTACGTTTTGTACAGAAGCAAACTTGGAGATAAAGATTGGTCCCAGACAATTAAATTGCTTGGTACGAAAGATAGAGCCCAGGTATTTTTGAACGATCAATTACAATTCTCAGCCTATTTGAAAACTTTTTATAAAAAACAATCGATTCAACTGGAAAAAGGCACAGAAAATACACTAGATATTCTCGTTGAAAATATGGGACGAGTGAACTTTGGTCCTTATTTAGATGATCAGCGTAAGGGAATCACTAAAGCCGTGATGCTTGATGAATATCAACATACAGGTTGGTATCATTATACGCTCTCATTAAAAGAAATTGAAAAAGTAGATTTCAAGAAGGACTATAAAGAGCAGGTTCCAGCCTTTTACAAATCTAGTTTGTTGATAGAGGATGTAGCGGATACCTACATCACCTTACCTGGTTGGGGTAAAGGTGTCATTTTTATAAACGGTTTCAATATTGGTCGGTTCTGGGAAAAAGGACCTCAAGAAAGCTATTATATACCTAGCCCTTTATTACAAGAAGGAGAAAACGAAGTTATTATTTTTGAAACAGAAGGTAAAGTAACGGATAAAGTAACGTTTATAAAAAATCTGATCAGCTAATCCATTGGAGGAGACGTAAAGTGACGCAAATGATAGAAAAAGTTGGTAAGCAGTTAGAATACCTTGATAGAGGATTAATTGCAGTACAAACGGATAAAGGGATTTTAGTTCGGTGGCGGATTCAAATCACAGAATACAAACAAGCACGTTTTGAACTGTATCGAAATGAAGAAAAGATTGCCGAGATTAAAGAGTCTGAAAACAGTAATGTCTTAGATACAGAAGGTCGATTAGATTCTAAGTACAGCGTTAAGACGCTTATACCGGGAAAAGAAGCTATTTGGTCAGAAACGGTAAGTGTCCATGAACATCCATATTTCGATATTCCCATGCAAAAACCTAAAGACGGCGTAACGCCCGATGGAAAAAACTATACGTATTCAGCGAATGATCTTTCCGTTGGAGATGTAAACGGAGACGGCCGTTATGAAATCTTCGTGAAATGGTATCCGAGCAATGCAAAAGATAATGCTCATGAAGGATTTACCGGAAATACTTATCTGGATTGCTATACGCTTGAAGGAGAACAACTGTGGCGGATCGATCTAGGTGTAAATATTAGATCAGGCGCACATTATACACAATTTCTAGTCTTTGACTATGACGGGGATGGAATCGCCGAACTCCTATGCAAAACGGCTGATGGAACAATTGATGGAGAAGGCACGGTCATTGGAAATGAGACTTTAGACCATAGAAATGAACAAGGATTTGTAGGAGAAGGCGCGGAATTTTTGACACTATTTGATGGTGAGACCGGAAAGGCTCTGGATACGATACCTTATAAACCAGACCGAGGAATTCCTGGAAGTTGGGGGGATCACGAATGGAATCGCGAGGACCGCTTCTTGGGCGGAGTGGCTTATTTGAACGGAAAAACACCGAGTGCACTTGTTTGTAGAGGGTATTACACTAGAGCAGTCATAGTCGCTTATGATGTGAAAGATAAAAAGCTGGTTGAACGTTGGACGATGGATTCTGATGATGGAGTCCCAGAACTGATGGGTCAGGGGGCTCATTCGCTGAGTGTTGCTGATGTCGATGGAGACGGTTTTGATGAAGTTATCTATGGCGCGGCCGTGATTGATCATGATGGTTCTCTACTTTATTCCACAGGTATTGGACATGGAGATGCACTTCATGTCGGAAAATTTGATTTGGACCGAGATGGCCTTCAAATATTTATGACGCATGAAGAGACACCAAATGAGCATGGGTTTGAAATTCACGATGGTAAAACAGGAGAAATCTTATTCAGTATTCCTTCTCCTGATGAAGATATCGGACGGGGTATCGCTGCAGACATCGACCCAAGATACAAAGGGGTTCAACTGTGGGGGTATGCACCTGAAGGACCACTTAGAGTTAAAGGAACGGAAAGTTACTATACCGTTAAAGGAGAAGTGATTGACGGTCCGGTTTTACCAGCTAATTTCGTGATTTGGTGGACAGGAGATTTAGGTAGGGAGATATTAGATCATGATTTTGATCCAGATACAGAAGAGGGTATCGGAACAATCATGAAGTGGAACTGGGAAAAAGGCGAAACAGAATTATTATTGAAAGCAGAAGGTACAAAATCAAACAACGGAACAAAAGGGAATCCAAATATTCAGGCCGATTTGTTTGGCGACTGGCGTGAAGAAGTGATTTGGAGATCAGATGATTCAACGTTTCTTAGAGTCTACACTACTCCTTATTACAGTCCGCATAGATTATACACTTTAATGCATGACTCTATGTACCGCGTAGCAATCGCTTGGCAAAATGTTGCTTACAACCAGCCACCACATCCGAGTTTTTATATTGGATATGATGAAGAAGAGATTCAAATACCTTTACCAGAGGTTCATCTAGTGAAGAAAGACCAATAGATCGTCATTTTCATGAAATGACGTACCCTATAAGTTTGATTAAATCGTTAGAAAAGATGAACAGATTGCTGACAAGAAGCGTCTTGTTCATCTTTTCTAATTTACTTAGGTGTTGAATAAAGACATCCTTACTCTCAGACTCAGTTTAAAAGGTATGACATCGGGAGGGATAATGATTTGAAACCATCAATCAAATTAAACTGGAGACGCTTCGTAAAAGCGGCTACTTATTCAAAACATATTGAAAAGAAAAAATGGATATTGATCTTACTGACCATCAGCATACCTAGTCTGTTGATTGGTTTAATGATGTATGTTTTTGGGATTGCGCATCTCAAAGCAGAATTAATTGAGAATCATGAAGAACAGATTGAGAATCAAGTCGAGTACATGGATGCGCAAATTAGAAGTCTTGAAGTGAATTTGAATTACCTCAGTCATGAACGCCCCTTTAGAAGATCGTTAGCAGATGTTAATTTTCAAGAGGATTTTGAAATGACAGAGCAACTTTCCAGTACGTTATTTTCAATGCAAAATAGCAATACTCTAATAGAACAGGTACATCTTTTCATTAATTCTGATAGACCTTCCGTATTCAATCCGCAGTTTCACTGGACAAATGAACAGATTACATCAGAATATCAAAGATACCTTGGAAATGAAGAATCCTTTTTTTGGGAAAGGAATTTTATACAAGCGGAAGAGGATACTCATAAATTCCCGCTCGTACTCGTAAGAAATCTTTCTTCCTATCAGACATTTAACGATCATGCTTCTGTATCGTTTGTCGTTGAACTGAACCAAGAAGCGATGCTACAGATGATTGATGGATTAAGTATGAATAGCGAGGGTACAGCATTTCTAATTGACGAGAAAACCGGGATGATTGTCTCCTCTAATCATAATCGATCTCGTTTCCTCATAGAGAATTTACTTAATGAAGAACACGCTGAGCCTTCTTTTACAACGAGCTGGGATGGACAAAGTTATTCGGTTTCCTCAGGTTCTATCAACCGAGTAAACACAGATTGGACTTATATGTCCGTTGTCCCAATCTCTTACATTACAGCACCAATCGAACGGTTATCACAGATACTGATACTCACAAGTATCATGGGTATGGTTATTTCTTACATTATTGGGAATTTTGCATTGAAATCTGTCTATCAGCCATTTTCCAAGTTTATGGATGCTATCAAGACAGAAGGTGACGATTCTGAAAATACGATTGACTCATTAAATCGAAATTGGAAAGCAATCAATCAAGAGAAAGAATTTTTAGAGGTAGAAGTAGAGCAGTTAAATCAAAAGCTGATTGAACACTTCATGACACAGTTGGTAAGAGGGCAATTAACAAGTTACTCAGAAGAGAACCTTCGCGAACGTGCAGAAAAGTATCATATCGATGTCTTAAACAAACACTATTATTTTATGGACATTGAACTGACAGGTAAGAAGAAAAAAGGATTACTTCAAAAAAAGATGGAAGAGTGTATCGAAAGTATCTACTATCCAATACAATTCAACGATCGGTTTATGGGAATCGTGTGGATTGTAGAAAACGAAGACGAGTTGAAGCCACAAGTAGAAGAGCTTTATCAATCCATTAGTGCAGATGCAGGTATGGATAAAGTGGTCATGCTGCTCAGTCATTCAGTAGAGCAGTTATCGGATATCTATCAAGCTGTGGAACAAGTTTATCAAAGAAAATACAAAGGAAATAGCTATGAACATACAGTTTTAATCTGGTTATCTGATCTTGAAGAAGGTCAAAAGAAACATATTCCTTTAGATTATCCTTTTTCCATTGAAAGCGACATGATACAGGCAATCGATTTTCTTAATTTTGACCGAGCAGTTCAGTTATTGGATCAATTTATCTTATTACTTGTTGAACAAGATGAGAGAAGTATTCAGTATGGCTTCATTCAATTGTATAGCGGTATTCAGTCTCAAATTCTTAGAGACGGGTTGAGTCCTTATAAAGTGTTTGAAGGTAGGAACATTATGAAAGAAATCATGCACAACTATGATGTAATGGATTTAAAACAATTGCTTATCGAACGCGTGATTCAACCTTACATCACGGCCAAAAAATCGGAAGACTTAACCACGCAGGAATATATCGTAAAAGAAGCCATTAGATATATTCAAGCTAATTATATGTATGACCTTTCACTAGAAGAATGTGCTGAAGAACTCGAAGTCAATACTTATAATTTAAGCAGATGGTTTAAACACGCTGTAAAAGAAAACTTTTCAGAATACGTTACCCATTTCCGTATGGAAAAAGCCAAAAGGCTCTTAGCCGATACGGATAAAAAGATTGGAGAAATAGCCGAAAGTGTTGGCTATCAAAATAGTTATTTCAACCGATCGTTCAAGAAATTGTTTTCCATGACACCAGGTCAATATAGAAAACAGCATCAAAAACCAGACCAGCTTGAAACTCGATTCAAATCTTAAAAGAGAGGGCGATGGTAAGTGGAACCAGAATATTTATTTAAAATAGGAAAACCTCTTTATAAAAACGAATTAAAAACAGAAAACGACTTAAAAGACTTCGTTTCTGAAGGAACCGTTATTGCTTCAATAAAAAACGATGAACTCCTATTGGAACACGAACAGAAGCCTGATGATGCACACTTTGTTTATTGGAACAAAAACCAATTTTCTGACAACATTGTTATCGAGTGGAACTTTAGACCATTAGCTGAGCCAGGTTTATGTATGCTATTTTTTGCGGCAAGTGGAAAAGGACAAAAAGACTTGTTCGATGCAAGCCTACCTGTTAGAACCGGTGAGTACCCAGAGTATCATTCTGGAGAAATCAATGCACTACACTTATCTTACTTTAGAAGAAAATGGTCAGAAGAGAGAAGGTTTCATACATGTAACTTGAGGAAAAGCGCTGGATTCCATTTGGTTGCTCAAGGAGCGGATCCTATTCCTTCGGTTGCAGATGTAAATCAGAACTATCAGATGAAATTGATCTATTTTAAAGGGATTGCTCAATTCTCAATTAACGACCTTGTGGTTCTAGAATGGAAAGATACAGATTCTTCAATGGGACCAGTACTTCAAGAAGGGAAAATAGGTTTTAGACAGATGGCACCAATGAAGGCAGCATACAGTCAATTGATAATCAGTGAAGCGCATTTGATCCATAAAAAGAATCGAGGTGAACAAAATGAATAACCCAAATGGATTTATGGGGAAATTATATCAAGGAGTAGAGTTTCTCTATCATTTGCTTTTTTTAAATGTACTCTGGCTTGCGTTCACTTTATTAGGGGGGATCGTTCTAGGATTTGGTCCGAGTACAGTTGCGCTATATGCTGTTACAAGAAAATGGATACAGAAAGAGATTGGGACGGATAAAGATATCTTTCTGACTTACTGGACTACATTTAAAAAAGAATTTATAGCAGGTAATATCATCGGTTGGAGCACACTAATTGTCTTTTATATGCTTCTTGTGAATTATCGATTTACGAATCTCAGACCAGGTTCAGTTTTTGCTTTTATAAATGCCGGGACGATTGTGATGGCCGGAGTGTTATGTGTTTTATTAGCTTACCTTATCCCGTTGTATGTTCATTATCGGTTAAAGTGGAGCGATTATTTGACTAAAGCTTTAGTTCTGTCTTTTATCCAACCTTTGCCAACCATACTCATCATTGCCTGGTTAGCTCTTGTTGCTTTTTTGACATGGCGTCTATTTCCCTTTTCTCTACTAGTTAGTATGAGTGGACTTGCCTACGGTTTAATGGGTATTTGTTATTCATCTTTTATGAGAAATGAGTTTTTACTTGAAGATAAAGAAAAACAAAAAAGTACGCACTATTATTCTGATTATAAAGGAGAAAAGAAATGAAACTATCCTGGTTAGATAAAGCGCCTAAGATTCCTACTGGCATAACTTTTGGACTACCTTGGGTTAAGGGGAAAATAACAGAAGATCAATTGTTGAAAGGATTTGAATTGAACCAAGAGCCCATACAAAGTTGGCCGACAGCTTATTGGCCAGATGGAACAATCAAATGGACCGCTCATTCTGTTATTATCAGCGTAGACGATCAAAACCTTGAATTATCTGTATGTAAAGAGCAAAATCAAACAATTCCGGATCTTTATTTTGAAGAAGATGATAAGCAACTAAAGATAAACAACGGTTTAATGAGTGTGACATTCAATAAAACAGGCACGATTTTAATCAATGAGATCACGAACCGGGAGTCGGAGACGATTGCCAAAAATGGACGCTTAATCAGTACAGTCCAGACAATTGAGCAAACAGAACAAGCAACCATTCGCAAGGATCACGTTCAGGAAACGACAATAGTATCTGTCTTACTTGAAAGAATCGGATCTCTTCAAGCAACAATAAAGATAAGTGGTTACATGGGAGAAAATCGACTGTTACCTTTTGAATTCAGAGTGAAACTTTATAAAGATTCTCCTGTTTTATCGATTGTTTCCACTCACTTTTACAATGGAGACTCAGATAAAGATTTTGTTAGTAGCTTGGGTTTTGAGCTTGAGACAGTACCTAAAGGAGAAGCTTATAATCGGCAAGTAAGGTTAGCGAGCGGTCAAAAAGTTTATAATGAAGCTGCACAAAACCTTGCGACTAGGCGTTACCGTTCATCTTCGCCTTATAGAGAACAATTAGACGGACAAATGATCCAGAAAAATGCGGAGACTGAGGCGATTCTTTCTGAAGCCGAAAGTAATGCAATCTGGAATGATTACACCTTCTATCAGAATACGGCGACAAGTGGAGTTTATCGAAAGAGGACCCATCAAGAAAATGCCTGGTTAACGGTACCGGCCATTGAACAGTCAGATGGTTTACTTTATTCAGGTGGAGAAGCAGGCGGTTTGGCCATTGGTTTAAGAAGTCTGGCTGAAAAGTTTCCAAGTCAACTGTCTATTAATCATTTGAATGAAGACGTTTCTAAAGCAACAATTTGGTTCTGGTCTGCTGAACATGAACCGATGGACTTGAGACATTATGACAAAAAAACGCATGTTGACGCTGCTTACGAAGGGTTTCCTGAGATGAGAGCAACACCGGTTGGAATCTCAAATACAGACGAAGCGGTGATTGTGCTATTTGATCATGTTCCAAAGGATGCAGAGTTAATAGAATATGCTAGTCAGTTAAATCAACCACCTTTACTTATCGCTCAGCCGGAGTATTATTTCGGAACTAAAGCAACTGGAGAATGGAGTCCAGTAAGTAAAGTTTCCGAAGCAGATCAATTTATCGAAGAACAATTGCAGTTATTACTAGATTTCTACATTCAAGAAATTGAACAAAGAAGCTGGAAGGGCTACTGGAACTTTGGAGATATTATGCATTCCTATGATAAAGACAGACACCAGTGGTTTTACGATACAGGCGGTTATGCTTGGCAGAATACTGAACTAGTGCCTAATCTTTGGTTGTGGTACAGTTTCTTCCGAACAGGAAGTGCAGATATTTTTCGGATGGTTGAAGCGATGTCCAGACATAACAGTGAAGTCGATCGTTACCATTTTGGAGAATATGCTGGACTTGGCTCCAGACATAATGTCAGTCACTGGGGATGTGGCTGCAAAGAAGCGAGAATCAGCATGGCTTGTTTATATAAATATTTTTATTATCTGACAGGTGATGAAAGAATGAAAGACCTGCTCGAGGAAACGAATCATGCAGATGAGACGCTTGAAATGCTTGATCCGATGAGAGAGTTTTATGAGGAACCAGAGAAAAAAGGTGTTACACATGCTAGACTTGGACCAGATTGGGCTGCCTTTACATCAAACTGGTTGTCAAAATGGGAAAGAGATAAGGATCCCACGGCACTTAAAAGTATACAGACTGGACTCGATGCTATAAAATCCAGTCCACATCGATTACTTTCAGGACCAACTTTTGAGTATGATACAAGTACAAAAGAATTAATTTATATTGGAACGCCGGAAGAAGGCGCGTATCATATGGAAATAGCCTTTGGTGCTCCACAAGTATGGATAGAACTAGCTGAATTGTTGGAAGACGATCAATTTAAAGATATGATTGCTGAATTCGGGAACGTTTACGCGATGGAAGACCAGCAGATGATCGAGCAAGTTGATTCAGAGATTAGACATCAGAAATTTGCCTGGCCTATGTTTTCAGCGGGACTTGTTGCGTATGCTGCAAAACGATTAAAAAATCCTGAATTATTGAAAACCTCTGAACGTTATTTATTTGATGAAGAGATCTCGGGCGTTTTATTACCGATTCAGATTGAAATGGTCGACACATGGAAAGAGCTGAAAGAAATCCCTTGGATAACGACAAATGTCGCAGCCCAATGGAGCTTGAATGTTTTGATGTATTTGAAATATAGGTCTTAATGATTAAACTGATGGAGCAACAGGAAGCATACTTCTCTTGTTGCTCTTTTTCGTGTAATTCAGAGGACAGTGATATAAAAGTTACGGTATAAAGCGTTTACAACAAAGTGATATTTGTGCAAGATAGTTAAATTTGTAAAGGTAGAGGGCAAAAGAACCTTGATTTATATAGGACTATATAGATAACAGTATTACAAGAAGAAGATATTGTAGAAAATATGTAAGCGTTTTATCATTAAGTGGCAAAGGAAATTATTCATTTACAAAAAATAGAAAAGGGGATTGAAAAGATGAATTCTTGGAAAAAGAACTTAACGTTGTCCGCATCACTTCTATCAGCTACGTTGTTAGTAGCTTGTGGAGACGGAGGAAATGCCGAAGGAGGGTCAGCTGATGGAGAAAGTGCTGGAATTGAAACCCTCAATATCATGGCGCCGACTTTTGAAACAACTGCTCCACCATCTGGAAATGAATGGGAAGAAGCGCTGGTAGAATTTACAGATCAAGACGTTAATATTGATTGGGTTCCCAATGTAAATTATACAGATAGAATGAATGTTACCTTAGCTTCAAGTAATATTCCTCACGTCATGGTTGTCCAAGGTAAAGATCCTGGATTTTTAAATTCTGCTGAAGCTGGTGCTTTTTGGGAATTGACAGATTACTTAGATGATTACGAAAACCTCAGTCAATATAATGAAGACATTTTGTTAAATTCTTCTATAAATGGGCAAGTATTTGGTATACCTAGAGAAAGAGATATTATGAGATCCACTGCTATGATCAGACGAGACTGGCTTGAAAATCTTGGATTAGAAGTACCGACTTCAGTAGATGAGTTATACGATGTTTTAAAAGCCTTTAAGAACGATGATCCAAATCAATCTGGTGCGGATGATACGGTAGGAATGATTATTCCTACATGGTACGGGTCTTTAGATACTTTATCAGTCTGGACAGGTGCTCCAAATATTTGGGGATTTGAGGACGGAGAAATTGTGCCAACCTTTGCTACTGAAGGATATATTGACTCACTTGAAATGGTAAGAAAAATGGTAGATGAGGGACTGATTAATACTGATTTCACTACTTTAAGTCCAGATGACTGGGATTCAGCAATGTTTAATGGCGACGGTGGTGTCATCATTGATGTTTACTCTAGAGCTATGAGAATTAACAATCTATTCAATGATGAAAATGGAACTGAGAGTGAAACGTATGTCGATATTACTGGAACATTGACTGCTCCAGATGGCAATGAGTATGGACAATCAACTGATGGATACTCTGGGTTCTTAGCTATCTCTAAACAAACCGTTACAACAGAAGAACAACTAGAAGAAGTATTGACGTTTCTAGATAAACTGGCTTCAACTGAAGGCGCTAACTTACTGAATCACGGAATCGAAGGCGTCACATATGATTTGGACGAAGACGGATATGTTTTACCAATTGAAAATGATTTAACACCTTATAGCTTGGAACAATTAGGCATGTACGGAGAAGTTTATTCGATGAGACCTGAAGGAGAGTTAGCTGAAACGCGTTACCGTCTGATGGAAGAAAATGAAGAAAATGTGGTATACAATGCAGCTGCCCCATTAGTATCTGACATTTATGCTCGTCAAGGATCTCAATTAGATGACATTATTGAAGATGCACGTGTCCGTTACATTGCTGGTCAAATTTCGAGAGAAGAATTCGATGCTGAAATCGAAAGATGGTATTCAAGTGGTGGACAAAGTGTTATTGATGAATTGACTGAAAAATATCAAGAATTAATG
The DNA here is from genome assembly GCF_036039175.1 of Marinilactibacillus sp. XAAS-LB27. Lineage (NCBI taxonomy): Bacteria > Bacillati > Bacillota > Bacilli > Lactobacillales > Carnobacteriaceae > Marinilactibacillus > Marinilactibacillus sp. XAAS-LB27. The sequence continues at coordinate 92,506 of NZ_JAYXKP010000001.1, forward strand.
GAAACTCAAGAATAAGACTTTGATGGAGTTAAAGGAGACTAGATTGATCAGTCTCCTTTATCTTTCTCATAGAAAGGGTGTAAATATGGGACAGGAAGTATCAACAGAAGTCTTAGAGAAACCAATCTCTTCTAAAAACGTGAAAAAGAAAAGTAAGCAGAAATATTTTTGGCAATACAAATACCTTTATTTAATGTTATTACCTGGCTTAATTTATTTTGCAGTATTTAGATACGCACCTATGTATGGCATTCAAATTGCTTTCAGAAATTATGTACCATTCTTAGGAATGCATGGTAGTGAGTGGGTTGGATTGGAGCAATTCAGACAGTTCTTTACTAGTCCAGATTTTGGAAGGATTATGTTTAATACGTTGTTTATTTCGTTCTTAAGTGTAGCAGTATCTTTTCCAATCCCAGTATTATTGGCGATACTATTAAATGAATTAAGACACGCGGTTTATAAAAAGTTGATACAAACCTTTATTTATATTCCACATTTCTTATCATGGACAATCGTTGTTGGATTGACTCATGTACTTTTCTCCATTAATGGAGGAGCAGTCACTGAAATTTTAGCATCAATATTTGGTGAAAGGGTTGATTTTCTAGCCAATCCAAACTGGTTTAGACCGATGATTATTCTTCAACAAGTTTGGAAAGGGGCGGGATGGGGAACCATTATATTCTTAGCTGCGTTATCTAGAGTCTCTCCTGAACAATATGAAGCCGCGATTGTAGATGGAGCCGGCCGGTTTAGAAGAATTTGGCATGTTACATTGCCAGCAATCAGACCGACAATCGTTATTATGTTGATTTTAACAATGGGGTCTGTGTTAAGTACTGGATTTGATCAGTTATTCTTGATGACGAACTCACTGAATCGATCCGTGGCAGATGTATTTGATACTTATGTGTATCAGATGGGAATCACTCAAGCGGCTTATTCTTATAGTGCAGCTGTGGGGCTATTCAAGTCAGTTGTCGGAATCATATTGATTGTATCAACGGACTTTATTGCTAAAAAAGTAGATCCAGACAGTGGACTATTCTAGAAAGGAGAGAGATGAGTATGAGTACAAATGCTTCATTACACGAACTGCATAATACAAAAGGTGGTAGAATTTTTGATAAATTCAATATTATATTTTTACTAATCTTTGCATTAACCACAGTCTTACCGTTTTTATATGTAGTAGCAGGATCTTTTGCTACAGAAGCTGAAATTGCTCGAAGAGCCTTTTTCATCTGGCCAGAAACATTCACTTTGAATGCCTATAGACATATCTTTACATCACAAGCATTCATCAGAAGTATTATCATTACGATTGGGGTTACAGTCGTTGGTACATTAACTCAATTGTTTTTCACCTTTACAATGGCGTATCCATTGTCTAAGAGAAATTTAAAAGGAAACAAATTACTGATGAATATTGTTATATTCGCAATGCTATTCAGTGGGGGAATGATCCCAACTTATCTGATTGTAGAACAACTAGGATTGATTAATTCTTACTGGGCACTTATTCTGCCAGGAGCCATCAATCCATTTAACTTGATTATCATTAAAAACTTTTTCCAGCATTTTTCTGCAGAACTAGAAGAATCTGCAAAAATTGATGGAGCCACAGAATTACAAATATTCTGGAGAATCGTACTACCGCTTTCTAAGCCCATTATTGCAACTTTTGCCTTGTTCTACGCAGTAGCGATCTGGAATGACTTTATGGGGCCATTGCTCTATATGCATGATACTTCAAAATGGACTTTGCAGTTACTCTTGCGTCAAGTAACGATCTCTTCAGACCCTAACGCACTTGGACAGATGGACCCAGATTTTGTCCCACCTGAAGAAGGATTAAAGTTAGCGATTATCGTTATCGCAACGTTTCCGATTATGTGTATTTATCCATTCCTACAAAAACACTTTGCGAAAGGTATTATGATTGGTTCTGTAAAAGGATAAAACCATTACTTTAAGAGTTTATAAAAAATACTAACATATTCGTTTTATCTGACGCATTATTTATGAATGGGTCAACCCATAGAAAAGCACAAGACCGGTTTATTGGTCTTGTGCTTTTAATTTTCTATATGCGCCTGGGTTTAACTTGTACATTTCTCTGAATTTTTTATAAAAGTAAGACTTATTCTGTAAACCGATTGCTCTACAAACTTCTTCTATGGGGATACTTGTACTTTCAATTAAAAACTTGGCTCTTTTTAAGCGTTCTTCAGTAACCAGCGTCACAAATGTTTTACCGGTTTTTTCTTTAATGATTTCAGATAAGTAGTTTGTACTGTAGCTTAATTGTTTTGAAAGATGTTCTAAGCTAATGGTCTGATATTTTGCTTCAATTTCTTTTAAAACTTGGATAATAATCTTATTCGTATGGGAGTCTTTTGGATTCGTATCTAATTTATACTTTGTATTACCAACGAGTTCCATAAACAAGATAGGAAGGTAATAACTTAGTATCTCATTGGAAAAAGTCGATTCAGTGAAGTATTTATTCAACATTTGTATCAAAATTGATTTGATTGACTGATTCTGACTGCTTTCAAAAATGATGTACTGACCTTTAGATTTCTCTGATACCGTTCGAACTAGAAATTGGAAAAGACTATTGTCTTGAGTATTAACTTGACTTAAAAGTTTATGATCAAATTTAGTCTGAGGGAAGATAATATTAATTAAAATATCTTCATTCCTCAATGGTTCAATAGAGTGGGTTGATCCATGATCCAGAAGCAATAATTCGCCTTCTTTTAAAGTCTTTTTTTCTCCATTAATTGTCTGGTGACATTCTCCTTTCAGCATATAATTTAATTCTAAGAACTGGTGGGTATGTTCGGGATATCTTGCAAATCTATTATGTTTGCTTATGTAGATTCGGTCATTCTTAAGAAAGTATTGGTCTGTTAACACCATCTTACCATCAGAGTAATCGAAAGATTCCTCGGGTAAATCAATGATAAAATCACCATTTAATCGTTGTCTCTTTTCAATCGAATTATAATTATATAAGTATTGATAAACAATTTCCTGCATATGTTTAACCTCCTCTAGTTAAAATTATAGCTTAAATGAATCCGATTTCAACTTTTGTAACCTAATTCTAATCTACCTTCTTTAAATTTCACCTTCATCGGAGAAATGGTTACTGTTTTACATAGAATTCGTCATTTATGATACGGGGTTATATCGATAAGATTGAATTATATAAAAGCGCTTTATTTATATTGTAATTTAAAACTGAACGAGATCACTCTACTACTAAAAAATGGAGTGATCATCAAATGGAGGGAAAACAGTGTTAAAGAAAATTGGATTAAGTGTTTTATTTTTAATGGTTCCAGTTTTAACTGGATGTGGAACAACAAGTTCCGCTGAAGATGTAACCGTATTCAGATTTGCGTACGCAAGTAATAGTCAACCGGTCAAAGATTCTATGGCTCGTTTCGGAGAGATGGTAGAAGAAAAGTCTAACGGTGGCATGCGTGTAGAGTACTATCCAGATAGTCAGTTAGGAGGAGAAACCGACCTCATTCAATTAACACAAACAGGCGCAATTGATTTCACGAAAGTCAGTGGTGCAGCACTGGAAGGTTTTTCAGAGACTTATTCGATTTTTGGTATTCCTTATTTGTTTGATGATGAAGAAAGTTTCTTTAAAGTTATGGAAGATGAGACCATTACTCAAGAAATTTATGAATCAACAAGTGATTTAGGATTTAGAGGCATCACTTATTATGATGGGGGACAACGAAGCTTTTATATGGCAGGTGGCCCTGTAGAATCACCAGATGATTTGGTTGGAAAAAGAATTCGTACAATGGAAAGTGAAACAGCTGTTAGAATGATGAGTTTATTAGGTGGATCAGCTGTTCCTATGGGTAGTGATGAAGTTTATGCTTCACTTCAGTCAGGTTTGATCGATGGTTCTGAAAATAATGAATTTGTACTGGTTACGGCAGGTCATGGGAATGTAGCGAACTATTATAGCTATGATCAACATACACGTATTCCAGACATTATTATCATGAATGATGAAAAGATGGATAGTCTTACGCAAGAAGAGCAAGATATCATTTTAGAATCCGCAAAAGAATCAACTGAGTACCAAAAAGAAGTTTTCAATGAAGCGATTGAAAATGAAAAGCAAGAAGCTCAAGCACAATATAACGTGGAATTCAATGAAGTAGATAATGAGCCGTTCAGAGAATTGGTCAAACCAATCGCAGAAGATTTTGCGAATGACGAAAACTTTTCTGAGCTCTATCAAGCTATCATTGATGCTCAACAATAACTTAAGGAGATAAAGTATGCAGACCTTTAAAAAGTACTTAAATAAATTTCTAGAAACAATATGTAGTGTTCTACTTTCTGTCATGTTGTTACTCGTACTATGGCAAGTTTTTACGAGAACAGTTTTGAACAATCCAAGTACCGTAACAGAAGAAATCGTTCGATTTTCACTTGTTTGGTTATCCATGCTAGCTGGTGCGTATTCTGTTGGTAGAAACGCACACGTGGTCGTTACCTTTATTCAAGATAAATTTAGTCGAAAATTTCGATTTTGGATTGCTCAAGGAATCCATGTGTTTTTCATGTTGTTTTCTGCATCTGTTTTAATTTACGGAGGAATAAGAGGTGTCATGATTTCTGTAGCACAAACATCACCTTCTCTAGGCCTTTCTATGGCCGTTGTATTTTTGGCAGTACCGGTATCGGGTGTTTTCTTCTTTCTTTATAGTCTAATCAATCTAATTGACTTGAGAAGCGTAGGAGAATTGGTAGATGAAAATACACGAAATGAACTTGAAAAGGATGTGAACAATCGTGGCGTTTGAAGCAGGGCTAATTCTAATCGTAATATTTATGGCTTTACTAATCATCGGTGTTCCAATTGCAATCGCAATAGCCGTATCTTCTATTTCAATCATTGTACTCAATTTACCACTAGATATTACGATGTTTACAGCAGCACAGAAAATCGTTACAAGTTTAAATAGTTTTACCCTCATTTCTATCCCGTTGTTTATTATGTCGGGGATTATCATGAACAATGGGGGAATCGCGAAGCGGCTAATCAAATTCTCCATGTTATTGGTAGGACGTATTCCAGGGGCTCTTGCCATTACGAATACGATTGGTAATGGACTATTTGGTTCAATGTCGAGTTCAGCCATTGCTGCCTCTACAGCCATTGGTGGGGTACTGGTTCCTCAACAGATTGATTCAGGTTATGATCGAGGCTTTGCAGCTGCAGCGAATATCGCTTCTGCACCATCAGGTATGATCATTCCGCCAAGTACAGCTTTCATCATGTACTCTCTTGTAAGTGGAGCTTCAATCTCTGCGCTGTTTTTAGGGGGTTACATTGTTGGTGCTCTTTGGATTTTAATTGTTTCACTGATCTGCTACATCATAGCGAAGAAAAACAAGTACCCAATCGTTGAAATCGAAGTAACCGAAAGTAAATTAAAAATCATTATGGATGCTATACCTAGTTTACTCCTGATCTTTATTGTCATTGGCGGAATTCTAACTGGATTTTTCACAGCCATTGAAGCATCTGCAGTATGTGTGGCGTATTCATTACTATTGTCTATGATTTATAGAACAATTAGTATTAAAGATTTCCCAAATTTATTCAGACAAACCATTGAAACATCTGGAACGATTATGTTACTCCTTGCAACATCTTCATTAATGTCATTTGGTATGGCGTTAAATGGTATTCCAGCAGCTGTTAGTGAACTTGTACTTGGCGTTTCTGCTAATGCATTCTTCACACTATTGATTATCAATGTGATCTTCTTGTTAGTTGGATGTTTCATGGATGTTGGACCAGCTATCTTGATTTTTACACCAATATTCTTACCAATTGTACAAGAAATTGGAATCGATCCAGTGCATTTCGGATTGTTTGCCATTATGAATTTTTCGGTAGGTTCCATTACACCACCAGTAGGAACAGGCTTATATGTCGGAGCAAGTGTCGCTCAAGTGAAATTTGAGAAAGTCATTAAACCGCTCATTCCATTCTATATTGGGATTTTAGGATTACTATTAGCCATCACTTATTTCCCAGATCTAATAATGTGGTTCCCGAATTTATTAGGATAGAATAGTCGAAATCTTGAAATCCAAGTTGTAAAAGAGGTGATGAAAGTGAATCAGTATATTGCGGTAGATATTGGCGCAAGTAGTGGGCGTTTAATCTTAAGTCATATAGAAAAAGGAAAACTAAATATAGAAGAAGTCCACCGATTTGAAAATGGATTTCAAAAAATTAATCACCATGATCGATGGAACATTGATGCTTTGATTCGTGAAATTTTTATCGGTCTTGAAAAAGTTAAAGCAATGGGGATTGATAAAGCGTATCTTGGCGTGGACACATGGGCTGTTGATTATGTCATGGTGAATAAAGAGAGACAAAAAATTGCGGACCCAATTAGTTACAGAGATCAACGGACTCAAAATAGTATCGATCAATTAACTAGTAAAGTTTCCAAAGAATCTATTTATGAGAAGACAGGTATTCAGTTTTTAGAATTGAATACACTCTATCAATTATTTGCGGAAAACAAGAAACTACTCAAAAAAGCAGATAAATTATTATTTATACCAGATTATATAGGTTTTGTGCTCACTGGAAAACAAGTTACTGAGATCACGAATGCCTCTACTACGCAGATGCTGAATTTGAGAAGTGCTTTGTTTGATGATGAGTTGATGGAAATTGTTGAGGTGACAAACGACCTGTTTGCACCTCTAACAGATCCAGGTCAAGTGCTTGGCCTTATCCAGGAAAGATGGAAAGATCAGTTTGATTTACCTGAAATTACGGTGGTGACTGTTGCTTCGCACGATACAGCCAGCGCAGTTGTTGGTGTTCCTGCAGTTACCGATAAAAACTGGGCTTATCTTTCAAGTGGTACCTGGTCCTTGATTGGAATAGAGTCACCCGTTCCAATCAACTCTCATGAAGCTTTCGAGCACAACTTCACGAATGAATGGGGAGCTTATGGAACGTATCGTTTTTTGAAAAACATTATGGGGCTTTGGATCGTTCAAGAAGTTAAAAGATTAAGTGAAGAGGATTTAAGTTTCAAGGAAATGGCGGAGCTAGCTGATCAAGTACCTGACTTTCAATCTATTATTGATGTGAATGATTCAAGGTTCACCAATCCAGATAATATGATTGAAGAAATTCAACTCGCATGCACGGAAAGCAAACAGCCGATTCCTGAAACTACAGGAGAGCTGGTCAACTGCGTGTATTCTAGTTTGGCTAAAAATTATGATCTGGAATTGAAAAATCTAGAACAAATTACAGGAAATAACTTCCAGCAGTTACACATTGTAGGTGGAGGATCAAATGTAAGGAAACTGAATCAGCTTACCGCAGATTTAACAGGTAAGGAAGTGTATGCCGGTCCAAGTGAAGCAACAGCGATTGGCAATATTGTCGTTCAGATGATAGCCGCGAAGGAATTAGCAGATATTACAGAAGCTAGGAAAGTCATTAGAGACTCTTTTGAAATTGAGCGATTCCATTCGAATAAAACTAAAGGAGTATAGATATGGATACTGAAAAAGTCAAAAGTCGTTATCAAGAAGCGAGTAGGCGCTACGAAGAAATGGGCGTTGACGTAGAACAAGCTTTAGAAAAATTATCACAAACCAAAATCTCTATGCACTGCTGGCAAGGAGATGATGTTCTTGGATTTATGAACGAAGGCGGAGCATTATCAGGAGGAATCATGTCTACTGGAGACTATCCAGGAAGAGCGCGGAACCCTAAAGAATTAAGACAAGATATAGACAAAGCCTTCTCATTGATACCAGGTAAGCATAAATTGAACTTACATGCCATGTACGCGGACACAGAAGAAAAAATAGATTTAAATGAAATCGAACCAAAGCACTTTGAAAAATGGGTGGATTGGGCTAAAGAGAATCAAATCGGATTAGATTTCAATCCTTCGTTCTTTAATCATGATATGTTCAAAGATGGATTTACATTAGCACATCCAGATAAAGAGGTCAGAGATTTTTGGATAGAACACGGTAAACGTTCAAGAAAAATTGCGGAGTATATAGGTAAAGAACTAGGCGAAGTTAGTTTCAATAATTTTTGGGTACCTGATGGCATGAAAGATAATCCAATCGATCGACTTTCTCCTAGAAAAAGATTAATGGAAGCCTATGACGAGATATTTGAAGAAGAAGTGAATCCGGAATACACTATTGATACGGTTGAGTCTAAACTCTTCGGTATTGGTGCAGAGGCGTATACAGTGGGCTCGCATGAATTTTACATGGGATATGGCTTGTCAAGAAATAAAACGATTCTGATGGATGCAGGACACTATCATCCTACTGAAGTCATTTCAAACAAAATATCAGCTTTAGCTTTGTTTAGTGAACACTTGATGCTACACGTTAGCAGACCAGTTCGTTGGGATAGTGATCATGTTGTTATTATGGATGATGAATTACAAGAAATTATGAGAGAAATTGTTCGAAATGATTTGTTAAATCGTACAGCTATTGGATTAGATTTCTTTGATGCGACAATCAACCGAATCGCTGCATGGGTTGTAGGGGTTAGAAATACTCAAAAAGCGTTACTCAAAGCCTTACTGGATCCAGTTTCAGAATTAAAAGAAGCAGAATCTAACTTTGATTTCACGAAAAGACTAGTCTACACGGAAGAAATGAAAGACTTACCTTATAGTGATATTTGGAATTACTTCTGCCTGATCAACGATGTGCCTGTTGGAATCGAATGGTATGAAGAAGTGAAAGAATATGAAAGAAACGTTTTGATGAACCGATAAAAATGAGTGAATTGAAGGAGCAGGAATAATGAGTATGCAAAACATCGTTGAAAGTCAGTTTGTTAAAGAAATGTGCGAAATCACACAAGTTATGTACAGAAGAAATTGGGACGAGAGAAATGGTGGGAATATTACACTTTTGTTAACCGAAAAAGAGGTTGCTCCCTACACTGATCTAACTGATATCAAAAGAACGATCCCGGTTGATTTCGACGCAAAAGCACTTGCGGGTAAATATTTCTTAGTTACGGGTTCTGGTAAATATTTCAAGAACGTTGAAAAAGATCCTGAGCATAATCTTGGATTGATTCGTGTATCAGAACAAGGAAATGGTGTTGAACTCTTGTGGGGGTTAGCAGATGGTTCCGTTCCTACAAGTGAACTACCAAGTCATTTTCAAAGTCATATTGCACGTCTAAGCGTTGATCCAGAAAATAGAGTGATTATGCATTGTCATGCAACACACCTTTTAGCGATGACGTTCACACACTCTCTAGATGAAAAAGAACTCACGCGTAAGTTATGGAAATTGTGTACAGAATGTATCGTCGTATTCCCAGAAGGTGTTTCTACTATTCCTTGGATCGTACCCGGTACGAATGAAATTGGAGAAGCAACTTCAGAGAAAATGAAAGAAACCAGACTTGTTGTATGGCCATATCACGGTATATACGGTGCTGGTCAAACAATGGATGAGACATTTGGATTGATCGAAACCGTTGAAAAAGCTGCGGAAGTCTACACTCACGTCCAAGCACAAGGTGGAATGAAGGCTGAGATTTCAGACGAACAACTCCAGCAATTGGCCGATAGATTTGGTGTTGAACCTAGACCTGGGTATTTGGATTAAAAAACGCTAACTGAAAGGAGGTGTCTGATTGATCAAAAAAGCCATTCGCATGAAAGTGTATGCCGATAAACACGAAGAGTATAAAAAGAGACATGATGAAATATGGCCAGAATTAGAGCAATCAATCAAAGAACATGGTTGCAAAAGTTACAGTATCTGGCTAGATGAAGAGAACAATCTATTGTTTGCTTATCTAGAAATTGAAGATGAAGATCGATGGGGCCAACTTTCAAAAACAGCCATTAATCAAAAGTGGTGGATGTATATGAAAGACGTTATGGAAACGAATGAGGATGATTCACCAGTAACGCTTTCGCTTAACAATGTATTTAACATCTAACATCCATCCAGGATGACCTAAAAGGAGAGAATCAAATGAGCTTAAAATTAGAACAGTACAAAATGTATATAGACGGAGCATTCGTAGACGCGAGCAGTGGAGAGACTTTTGATAACATCAATCCTTCAACTGCAAAAGTGCTGAACCAGATACCGAAAGCCACAGAAGAAGATCTGGAACGTGCTTTAGATGCAGCGAATTGTGCTCAAAAAGAATGGAAGCATGTTCCTTCTGCAGAAAGAGCAGAATACTTATTTAAAATCTCTGATTTGATCTTAGAAAACAAAGAAACCTTTGCAAAGATTATTTCCGCTGAAGTCGGTAAAGTGAATGCTCAAGCAATTGGAGAAGTTGAAGCAACAGCTGAATACTTTAAATACTATGCTGGATGGGCTAGAAAATATGAAGGAGAAATCATTCCAAGTGATCGTCCGAATGAGAATATCCTGATTTTCAAAAAACCATTAGGTGTCGTTGCAGGTATTCTTCCATGGAATTATCCATTCTTCCTAATTGCACGTAAAGTTGCACCGGCATTGTTAACTGGGAACACAACAGTTATTAAGCCTTCAACTAGTTCACCAAACAATGCTTTGATTTTTGCTCAGTTATTAGAGCAAATTGATCTTCCTAAAGGGGTCGTCAACATTTTGACGGGAGACCGCAGCTTAGGAAGTAAACTGGCAGAAAGTCCAAAAGTAGATCTTGTTTCCATCACAGGTTCTGTAGGTGCAGGCCAATCCGTTATGGAAGCTGCAGCTAAAAACATTACTAAAGTAAGTCTGGAACTAGGTGGAAAAGCGCCTTCGGTTGTATGGAAAGATGCTGATTTGGATTTAACGGTTGAATCAATCGTGGATTCTAGAGTGATTAACACCGGTCAAGTATGTAACTGTACGGAACGTGTTTATGTTCATGAAGATATTAAAGAAGCCTTCTATGAAAAAATTACTGAAGCAATGAGCGCTGTCACGTTCGGTGATCCTATCGAAGATCGTTCAGTGGGTATGGGACCACTAATCACTGAATCTGGCTTACAATCTGTAGCAGACAAAGTAGAACAAGCGAAAAAAGATGGCGCACGTGTATTAACAGGTGGAAATAGAGATACTAGCAAAGATGGATTTTTCTTTGAACCGACTGTTATCGTGGATACTAAAAATGATATGCAAATTATGCAAGAAGAAGTCTTTGGACCTGTGCTACCAATCGGAACATTCAGTACCTTAGACGAAGCGCTTGAACTGGCGAACGATTCTGAATTCGGATTGACTTCAGCGATTTTCACAAATGATACAAATGTGATGATGAAATTCATCAATAACATGGATGCTGGAGAAGTATACGTCAACAGAGAAAGTTTTGAATCCATCCAAGGATTCCATGCAGGATGGAAGAAATCCGGTATCGGTGGAGCTGATGGCCGTCACGGACTAGAAGAATTCCTTGCAACAACGGTAGCCTATATAGATTACGACGATAAAGCATAAAAGAAAAACACTTCATTCTTAAACTCAATTTAAGAATGACGTGTTTCTTTTATTTATTTTTTTATAGGTCGATGGAGTCATTCCAGTAACTTTTTTAAATTGTCGATAGAAGTGTACCTCGGTTGCATATCCACATTGGTTTGCTATTTGACTTATGGATAATTTAGTGGTCGACATAAGATGTTTGGCATGAACGATTTTTATCTGGATTATATCTTTACGAAATGATATACCGAACAATTGTTTGTATAAGTGCTGAAAATAAGAAGTGCTGATATCCATACTAGCAGCTATTTCTGTAGGATCATAGTTAAGTGTAATACTAGATTGAATATCTAACCTCAACTTTTTTAATTTACGGTTAAATGGACTATACGCATATTTAGTCGGCTCAACCGAATAGGATACGTAAACGTTATTCAAAATTAGTTGAATTAACATTGAGAGGTTCTGATCTCTAACAATTTCAGGTGCATAATTATATTCCCAAATTAATTCTTGCAATAATAAATTGATATTGGTTGATTCAACAACAGGTATAAAAGTATTACAAGGTAATCCTGATTTATCAAATATAAAAGTTTCACATTCAAAGTGAAACCAGTCATCGATATATTGTCCCGAAGCATTGTGATAACTGTAAGGAGAATCAGGCTCAATAATGACTATGGAATTTGACTCAACGAGAGTAGTTTCATCTTTTATGGTAAAAGAAGCAGATGTTTTCGTATATAACAAAACATAATTAGGGACACCGTTGGGGCGATGCATCTTAAATTCTGGAGTATGTTTGACATTTAAACCACCAGTTAAATATGTAAAGTTCTCTGACATTTGAAAACCTCCATTGCAAGATTGAATTGATCGATAGTCAAAAAGGTTAGAATAAAATCCAAAAAGAAATTGTAGCGCTTACAACGTTATTGTATCATTATTTTAACAGATGATACACAATAAATTTAAAATTTGAGGAGGAAATAAAATGTTCAAAAAAAGATTAAATAGTATTACTTTCCTATCAATTGCTAGCTCACTATTTATTGCAGGTTGCGGAAATGCATCTCAAGAGAATGGGAACTCCGCAACAGAGATTCCAGAACTAGATAATGATTCTTTATGGATTTGGGGAGGCGTAGCACCTCATTCTTCAGTAGGAACTGTTGAAGATTCGCCTTTCCATCAAGGGTTAATTGAAAATACAGGACTTGATATTGAATGGCAATTTGCCCCTGAAGGTACGGATGGAAATCAGGCATATAACTTGATGATTACTCAAGATGTATTACCAGACTTGATTTGGCATAACTGGATGGGCGAAGCAAGTAGAGCAATAGATGAAGGTATTATTAGAGATTTAACAGATGATTTACAAGAAAAAGCTCCAAATTATTGGCAATACCTTCAAGATAACCCTGAGATTGACAGAGCAATGAGAACGGATGACGGTAGCTATTACATGTTTAGTTTTTACCGAGAAGAACCATTTCAGTCAGTCTATCAAGGACCGCTAGTTAGACAAGATTGGCTCGATGAACAGAACTTGGAAGTCCCAGAAAATATCGAAGACTGGACAAATGTTATTGAAAATTTCAATGAGAATTATGGTGCGCAATTTTCTTTCTTGACTAACTGGAGAATGAGTCCAGGACTAGCGGGTGCCTTTGGTGCATATGGGTCATTTGAACCAAGATTTTATTTAGACAACGATGAGATCAAATTTGCACAGTCTCAAACCGAATGGAAAGATTATATGGCATGGTTGAACGATTTAAATTCAAGAGGGTTATTAGATCCAGACTTTGTCACACTTGATGATCAGAATATGCAGACTAAGGCTGCGCAAGATCAATTTGGTATTACATTTATGAATGGAGGTTCATTACTTACATTCAATAACGATGCACGAGCTAATGATACTGGTGCTGAATGGATTGGTATTCCTTACCCTGATCAAGCAGACGGATCTAAATCAGCGGCTATTTTTGCGGAGGATATGTATGTATCTCAGGGATACGCTATATCTACTAGTATAGATGAAGAAAGGTTGGATAATGCATACGAATATTTGGATTGGGCATTTTCTGAAGAAGGATACAACTACTGGAACTTTGGCACTGAAGGAGAAACGTGGGAAATGGTTGACGGAGAGCCTACTTTTACCGATGTTATTGAGGAGCATGATCTAGATAAAGACGCTGCACTTGCTTTATACACTGGAAATATTGGATATGGATTAGGGGTACAAGCAGCGAGATTTATTGAACTTAGAACGGACGAAGCCTCATATGAAGCGGCGTTTAACTGGTCAGAAGATCAAGAAGATGCAATTATGGCAAACATACCTGCTTCTGTCACTATGACTGCTGAAGAAAGTAGAGAAGATGCCAATCTTTTAAATACTCTCAATACCTATGTCTTAGAAGAATCGATTAAATTCACTACTGGTGGTAGAAGTTTAGATGAGTTTGATACTTTTGTACAGGAGTTAAATGATATGGGATTAGATAGAATGTTAGAAATTCGAAATGACGCTTATCAAAGATACTTATCTAGATAAGTTAATCAGACTATAAATGGGTAGTAAAAAAACTATCTCTTTATAATCTTTCAACAAATGAACTTCTACATCTGAAAGGAGTCTTAAAATGGAAGATAGTTCAATAGATAGAAAATACGACAGAACAGTAAAAAATAATCCATCTTATCTTGATAGAGTAAAAAAAGATTTTCACCACAATAAAATCAAATACCTAATGGCTTTACCTGTGATTATATTTTTTCTAGTATTTGCTTATCGACCAATGTACGGGTTACTAATGGTTTTTCAAAATTTCAGTCCTCGTTTAGGTATTGAAGGTAGCGAGTGGGTCGGACTTTATCATTTTCAAAGATTTTTTAATGATCCAAACGCATTTAGAATTATAAGAAATACATTCAATATCAGTATCTGGAGTTTATTATTTGGATTTCCAGCGCCAATAATTTTAGCGTTACTTATTAATGAAATAAAAAATAAATATGTTAAGAGAATTGTTCAAACAGTATCGTATATGCCCTATTTTGTTTCCATTGTAGTTGTCTGTAGTTTGATAATTTTCTTCACTCAATCAAACGGATTGATTCCTAGTATAATGGATTTCTTTGGTTTACAAAGACAAAATATTTTAGCCAACCCCAGATACTTTGTTCCTATTTATGTTATTTCAGGAATATGGCAAACTGTTGGGTGGGATTCGATTATCTATTTAGCAGCGTTGTCAGGTATTGATCAGGAACAATATGAAGCAGCAAAAATTGATGGAGCCAATAAATTTCAACAGATGTGGAATATTACAATTCCTGGCCTAAAACCGACAATCATTATCTTATTGATTCTTAGAATGGGTTCTTTACTAAGTGTTGGTTTCGAAAAAATCTTACTTCTTTATTCACCGTCTACATTTTCAGTTGCGGATGTTATCTCAACATATGTATACAGAATGGGATTGTTGAATGCTGATTATAGTTATGCTGCTGCGATTGGTTTACTCAATACCTTAGTGAATCTCACTTTATTATTGATCACAAATCATATATCCAAAAAAGTCGCAGGTTCAGGATTATTCTAAATCAAAGAAGGGAAGGGTTTATATGTTTCAATCAAATATTTTAAAAAAGAAAGTAAAAGAATCACGCGGTGATCAGATATTTTCTTACTTTAACGGTATATTTATGTTTTTAATTTCTTTAGCGTGTCTTTATCCGATATGGTATGTGCTAGTGGCATCTTTTTCTAGCACTGGTGCCATAAATGCAAATTTAGGTAAGTTATTATGGCCACAAGATTTCAGTTTAGGTGCGTACTCAATGGCTTTAAGACATCCGTTGATTCTTTCAGGGTTTAGAAACATATTTCTGATTTTAGTCTTGTCTTTACCTTTACAAATGTTCATGACCATTCTTTGTGGATATTTTATGGCCGCAAAAAATGTCATGTTCAAAAATATAATTGTTTCATTTTTTATGTTTACGATGTTCTTCAGTGGTGGATTGATTCCAATGTACATGAACCAAAGACAATTGGGTTTATACAACAACATCTGGGCATTAGTTATTCCTGGAGCACTAAGTCTTTTCAATGCGATTATCTGCAAAACTGCTATAGAGGTCATACCTGATAGTTTAACTGAATCCGCTCATATGGATGGAGCTGGAGACATTACAATATTAGCAAAAATCATCGTACCTGTAATTAAACCAACTCTTGCTGTATTACTCTTATATTATGGGGTTGGGCTATGGAATAACTGGTTCAATGCTGCGATCTTTATTCAAGACAATGAATTGCTTCCTATTCAAAATATATTACGTGGAGTATTGTTGGCGAATAATCAAACATTGAATCAAGGTGCAGGAAGCGCTGATTTAGTTAATCAGTATGCAGAAACAATTAAATATGCTGCTATCTGTATTTCAACGATACCAATATTATGCATCTATCCATTTTTACAAAAGTATTTTGTTAAAGGAATCATGATTGGATCTATTAAAGGATAGGATTAGGAGGATAGCGATGAAAGCTTTTACGGATGTGAATAGTAAGTTAAATCGATATGCTAATCTTTTAATGGATTTATTTCTATTGAATATGTTGTTCATTATTACTTCTCTACCTATTATGACTATTGGATCAGGGCTGATTAGTTTATCAAGTGTTTCGATAGAAATGATTGAAGGAAGAGTGAACTCGCCTTCTAAATCTTATATCAGTCACTTTAAACATAATTTGACACGAGGAATTTTAATTCAATTTTTCCTCATGAGTATTTTGATTATTTTATTTTCATCTTCAAGATTGCTCTTTATCCTTCCAACTATATCATTCGTTTTGGTTGGAACAGGATTGATACTAGGTGTCATTATCTACTCATTCTTGTGTCTATATATTTTTTCATATTCAGCCAGATATGAAAATAGTTTCAAGGGAAGTTTAAAGGTTGCTTTTCAATTGTCCATGTCACACCTTAAAGAAAGTTTTACTATGATACTGGTTATTTTGACGGTTATCTCTTTAGGATCACTTAATATATTTTGGGCAAGTTTAATATCCTTTTTCTTTTTCTTTATAGGATTTTCATTTTCAAGTTTACTCAACGCAACGATTACATTGAAAGTTTTTAATCAATATACTGAATCATAGATAGGAGATCAAATGGAAAATTTATCAGCTGAAGAATTTATTCGTAAGGTAAATAAATTTTGGATTTCTTTAATTAAAGAAGATCATGAGAGAGCTTTTTGGGAAAGATCAGCCTATCATGTAGGGAATATGGAAGCTTACAAAAGTACTGGTAATGATGAATACCTTAATTTTACGCTTGAATGGTGCGAAGCAAATAACTGGAAAAGTCATCCTTATGAAGCTGATCCTGATTCGTGGACATGGGGATATGGCGAAGAAGAGAGTAGGAGCGTACTTTTTGCGGATTGGCATACCTGTTTTCAGGTTTATCTAGATATCTATTTTTTAAAAAATAAAAATAATCCTAAATACATTGAGTATGCTAAAAAAATTATAGATTATCAAATGAGTAAAGATGAAGATAGTTTCTGGTGGTGGGCTGATGGGTTATTCATGGGTATGCCGGTTATGGTAAAACTATACAATCTTACAGGAGATAAAATTTATTTAGATAAACTACATCAATATTTCAAATTTTCAATGGAGTTAATGTACGATGGAGAACATGGAATTCCTGTATCTATTTCTCAGTACAAGTCTACTGCTTATTCTGGAGGACCTTATGGAGGTAAATCTTCTGTAAAATCAGAATTTAGTAATCCAGAAAATTACAGTCACTTATTTTACAGAGATGCTAGTTATGTATATCCTGCAAAACCTTTACCAGATGAATTAAGTGGAGTGAAGAATTTCTGGGCTAGGGCAAACGGATGGGTTTTTGCTTCATTAGCTAGGATACTTAAAGAACTCCCTTCTAGTTGGGAACATTATGAATTTTACCTGAAAATTTATAGAGATATGGCTGTCGCGATTACTCGTTCTCAAAAATTAGACCAAAATGGAAATGGGTTTTGGACACAATCTATGCTAGCACATAAGTATAGCTCGAATGACCTAAATCCTGAAGGATACGAGACAAGTGGAACAGCATTTTTTCTATTTGGATTACTAGTAGGCGTTAACGAAGGATTTATTAAAAAATCGAGTGTTGAAAATGCTATAAACAGCAGCTGGAAATATCTTTCTAAAATAGCTTTGCATGAATCAGGGAAAATTGGATACGTTCAACCTGTTGGAGGCGAAGCCGGAAAAGCCGCTGACATAGAGAATACGCAAGATTTTGGTGTTGGGGCTAGCCTAATGGCTGCTACTGAGATGATCAAATATCAAGCAGAATAGAAAGGAGAAAACATGCAAAACGGACCAAATAATCCTAATCAACCTTCTCAAGGATTTCCAAATGCACACCCTCAAAGAGTCGACATACCAGCGGGTGATGTTCCAGATGAAGTGAAAAAAGGATTTATAGATGAAGAAGTTGTAAAAGAAAATGAACATACCGAACAAAAAGAGGAAGCTATAGAAGTAGACTTTGAGCCATTTGATTTAGATAAAATTGATGATTCATTGATATAAAGTAAGTTTATAAAGATTAAACTAATATTTTTGCAATTCTATAACGAGCTTAGCTTTTAGTAAGGAAGGACAATTTTATGGAGATTAAATGCACACTTTATAATCAGAACGGAACGATCAAGTTCGGAAAAAATGATTACGAAGAAGAAAAGCAGCTACTAACTAAAAAAGATGAAGACTTTGTTTATCTTTCAACTCAAACGGTAAGGTTACATGAAGGAGATTATTTTGAAATTGAGCTTTCTGAAAATCACCAATACCTAGTTGTTCAATTAGATCCTTCATTAGCACCATCTTTGATTTACATTCCTAATAAAAAATGGCGGTACGATATTAGATTAGGGGATGAGTGGAGAGAAGCTACACATGAGTCTGTTTTTAATGTGAAAAGAACTTATTGTTCTGTTAGAGTAGCTAAACAGTTTGAAATGGATCAGTATCAAGATCTATCGATCAATACTCACGATTTAAATTACTTTACGGGAGCCTATCCTCACGCAAGTGCAAACGTTGAAACAAGAAATGATGCAACATTTTTTGCACTAAATGCAATTGATGGAGTATACGCTAATAACAGTCATGGATCTTATCCTTATCAGTCTTGGGGAATCAATCAGAAAAAAGATGCTGAGTTAAAGATTGATTTTGGGAGGGAAGTTTTGATTAGTGAGGTGGAACTGACTCTGCGAGCTGATTTCCCTCATGACAATTATTGGACTCAAGGCACACTTGTTTTTTCTGATGGTACCGAAAAAACGATTCAACTAAAAAAGACGGGTAAAATCCAATCGTTTCAAATGGATTCAGTTAAAGCGAATTGGATTGTATTAAAAGATTTACTTAAAGACTCAACACTATCTTCACCATTTCCTGCATTAACCCAAATGAGTGTCTATGGTAAAACGATTCTTTTACCTTAAATAAAATAATGAGATAAAGTTGTAAAGTTCAGGTTTTTGAAAATTGGGATGTACAACATCAGTTGTGCATCTCTTTTTATTGGAGGTTGATGAAGATGATAGATTTTTCAAAAATAAAGAAGCATAAAGATTACAGTAAAGCCATCCATTATTTCGAAAACAGAGTCTACAATGACTTCCCAGAAGTGCCTTCTTATGAACTATTTAATTTGTTTTGGGAAAATGGAAATCGTTCAGTTTACGAAAAACTCTATTTTGAGAGAAGAAAACAACTAACTTATTTAGGTATACTCGTTAAAAATCAACCTGAAAATGCTCTATACAAAAACAAATTAGAAAAATTGATTTACTCAATTTGTAATGAATTTACTTGGTGCTTACCAGCTCATCTTGATAAACAGCGAGAGTTCGATCCTCAATTTAAACAGTATACATTAGATTTATTTGCCTGCGAGACAGCTTTTACTTTGGCAGAATTAAGTTTCTTATTGAAAGGGTTACTGCCAGAAGATTTAGAACTTCTTATTGAACACTCTATTCAAGTAAGAATTCTATCACCATTTCTAAATAAAAATTGGAACTTTGAAAATTTGGAGAATAACTGGTCTGCAGTCTGTACTGGCTCGATTGGAATCGCCGCACTCTATTTATTAGAAGAAGACGATTCAAATTTAGAAGAAATTTTAACTAGAGTAAATGCAACAATGGACGTATTTCTAAAAGGGTTTGGTGATGATGGGGCTTGCCTTGAAGGGCTAAATTACTGGCAGTATGGCTTCAGGTACTTTACATATTATATTGACTGCTTGAACAGGGAGACAACGAATCCTTACTTTGAAACGTTAAATCAGGAAAAAATCAAAAATATTGCCATGTATCAGCAGAAAATGTATCTTTTTGACCGCACAGTAATTAATGTTTCAGATTCTCCACTAGAGATAGAACCAGCACACGATCTAGCCAGATATTATAGGTCTCTATTTCCTGATGATATAAAGATTCCAGATACACCACTAGAAGTAGACAAATTAGTTGATCACTGTGGACGATGGGCACCCATGATCAGAACGCTGCAATGGTCTGAAGTTGAGGAACCAAAAACAGAGGAGAGTCAAAGAATCGAGTGGTTGAACGATGCTCAGATGTTTATTTACAAAAATCAAGAGTTTCAAGTCGTGACTAAAGGGGGGCACAATGACGAACCCCACAACCATAACGATCTTGGGCACTTTATACTATTTTACAAGGAAACTCCTTTTTGTATCGATTTAGGTGCTCCAGAGTATACTAAAGATTATTTTGAGGATAAACGTTACGAAACGATACAGGCTTCTTCGTTAGGACACTCAGTACCAATCATTAATGGGCACATACAAGAAAGCGGGAAAGTGCAAATTAGTCTCGTTAAAGATATCAATCCAAATGATTTAAAAGTGGTTTATGATTTGACACGTGCTTATAGTGATGAACATCTATTAACCTATCACAGAGAGATAAAGGTTCATCCAAAAAAAAATGCTCTAAGAATTAGAGATTACTTTAAGTTTAATGCAACTCAAAATTTAGTCAAACAACGATTTATACTTTCAGATATGAAGTTTCTAACTACAAATGGCTTCGAACTTATCTTTGAAAAAGATTCATTTTATTTTAAAGCAACTATTTTAAGTGGAAAAGGCACATTTTATACGGAACCTTTGATATACAGAGATCATTTTGGTCAAAAGCAGAAAGCTATAGTATTGGATATCTCTTTTGATTCAAAAGAACTTGAAGAGTTGGTTGATATTGAATTCCGTTGTTTTAGAAAAGAGGAGGAAGCAGATGTATAACAATAAAGAAGCAGACTTATTCAACAATCGAGAAGCTGTAATTGACTCATTCAATCATCTACTAGGTCCGCTTGATAAGTACTTTGAAGAAGATTCATCAGGACTCGAGCTGAGTACTACTGGAGTGGGGTATGGTAGAAAGACGGCTAGCGTTGAGTCTTTACTAAGGCTCCTTTGGGGTCTTGTACCTTTAGAAGCCGGAGGAACTAGTCATCCGCTATCTGAAAAAGTCTTAAAGGGAATTATAAATGGAACAGATCCAGAGCATGAAGGATATTGGGGACCTATTCACCATTATGACCAGCTTATTGTAGAAATGTCTGCGATTGGATATATGTTGCTACTAGCCCCAGAAAAATTTTGGGACCCATTGAATGAACAAGAAAGAAAACATCTCGTTCAGTATCTCCTTCAAGTAAATACTGTTGATGCACATGACTGTAACTGGTTATTCTTTGCAGTATTAGTGAATCTGGGACTTCAAAATGTTGGTGAAACGTTTAATGCAGATGTGATCAATCGTAATCTTGAGAGAATCGAAACTTATTATGTCGGTAATGGGTGGTATAAAGACGGTTTAGACGCACATGCTGATTACTATGTGCCTTTTGCAATTCATTTTTACAGTCTTATTTATTCTGTCGCTATGAAAGATAAGGATCCAAAACGATGTAGTGTTTACAAAGAAAGAGCCCATCTATTCTCTAAGAAGTTTGTTCACTGGTTTTCTGAGGAAGGGCAAGGTATTCCTTATGGAAGAAGTATGACGTATCGTTTCAGTCAAATCGCATTCTTCTGTGCATATCTTTATGCTGATGTGGACGTTAAGGATACAGGTTGGATGAAAGGAATGATTCTGAGACATTTCAGATATTGGTTCAAGCAATCTATATTCAATGGAGACGGAACTCTGTCAGTTGGATACACTTATCCTAACCTGCACATGAGTGAAAATTATAATGCGCCAGGTTCACCTTACTGGTCATTAAAAAGCTTCCTAATCTTAGCCTTTCCTGAAGATCACGCTTTTTGGAAAGTTGAAGAAGAGCCTTTTCCGCAAGTCGAGGCCAGTTATCACGATTCTCAAGTAGAGCAAACCATATTACGAGATAAAGGGCATGTTGTTTTGTTTCCTAATGGATACAGACATAGAGATGCTCATAATCATACAGCTGCCAAATATGAAAAATTTGCTTATTCTACGCATTTTGGGTTCAGTATTCCAAGGTCTAACCTGACACTATCAGAAGGTGCTTTCGATTCCATGCTTGCAATCAGTGAAGATGGCGAAGATTACAGAGTCAAAAGACAAGTCGTACGCAAAGTTTATACCGACGAATACCTCTTCATGGAATGGATGCCATGGCAAGACGTAACGATCAAATCATGGATTATACCGGGTTTGCCTTGGCACGTAAGAGTTCATAAAATTCAGACACAAAGACCTCTCATGACAGCAGATGGAGGATTTGCTTTAGGTGTTGAGCCGGCAGATCAGTTGGAAAAAGTGGAGCGAGCTGATGCCGCGCTCATAAAGAACTTAAACGGAACGGTTGGAGCTATAGATTTGTCTGGAAATGGAATGATAGAAGTCGTTCATCCAAATAGTAATACCAATTTAATCTATTCGAATACGGTCATTCCGTCTATTCGTCAAATGCTGGAGCCAGGAGATCATACACTTATTCATGGTTTCTTTGGATCCAACCAATTGGATTGTTCTTTAAAAAATTCTATGAATATTCAGTACGATGAAAATACGCACACGATACAAATCAATGGACAAAAAATACCCTTAACTTTATCAGAATAGGAGAACAGTCAATGTCTAACCAATACAAGGAAGCTATAGAAGCGTCTTTAAATAAAATTAAAAAAAATATCGATCGATTTGGAGCTCAATTTCCACATACAAGTGATCAGGAAGTCTATGAATTAAACGATAATGACAATTGGACAAGTGGATTTTGGGTAGGAATGCTATGGCAAGCTTATCAATATGATAAAGATGAACAATTCTTATCAGCTGCTCGAGAAAAAACGAGCCAGATGCAAGAAAGATTATCAAACAATGCAAATTTAGACACGCATGATATCGGTTTTTTATACACACCCTCAACAGGCGCTAAATGGCAGATAGAGAAAGATGAAACAGCTAGAGAAGATACCGTAAAAGCTGCAGATCGATTGATGGAGCGATACCGTGAAACTATCGGCGTTTTTCAAGCTTGGGGACCGCCAAATGATCCAGAACAGGGTGGGCGAATCATTATTGATTGTATGATGAATATGCCTTTATTGTTTTGGGCAAGTGAAGTGACAGGTGATATAAAATATAAAGAAGCTGCCACCAATTTTGTAGATATGGCAAGAAGATATCTTGTTAGGGGAGATGATTCAACCTACCATACATTTTATTTTGATCAGAAATCTGGGCAGCCTATCAGAGGTGCTACTCAACAAGGCTATTCGGATGGTTCTACATGGACTCGCGGTCAAGCCTGGGCAGTATACGGATTTGCTTTAGCTTATAGATATACAAAGGATGAAAACTATTTAGAAACAGCATTAAGGACAGCGAATTACTTTATTAAGCACTTACCTGAAAAGGTTATTGTAGATTGGGATTTCGACGCACCTCAGGATAAAGATATCAAACCGGATAGTTCGGCTTCCGCTATTTTAGTTTGTGGGCTGCATGAATTGCTGCAGTTGATTGAGCAAGAATCTGAGGAATACAAGAAGATAAAAACAGTTTTGGAACAAACGATGGATCACTTAATTAATGAATATACTACTGACTTTGAATCACAAGGATTATTAGATCACGGATCGTACAGTGTTCGAGAAGGTAAGTCACCAGACGATTATGTTATCTGGGGAGACTATTTTTATTTGGAAGCACTGCTTAGGCTAGAAAAAGGTTTCCATGGATTCTGGTATGAAGTCGTATAAAAAACAAATGACCTTAGTGGATAAATTCTCCTAAGGTCGTTTTTTGTTGTATAGACTTTACACATGAGTGGCTCACCCATAGTTTAAAGATATGATACAATAAAGGTAAGAACGTATACGTTAGGAGAATAGATATGCCCTTACAACTTAAAAACATTCAGCTTGCAAAAGTTGAGACCCCTTTACCCGAGTCCAATCTAGTACCAGTTACACTAACAGAAGAGACCATGAAAGTTCGATTTGAACAAGTGCTAGAGAAAATGAAAGCAGAAGGCTATTCCACGCTAGTTATCTACGAAGATTTAGAACATGGCTCAAATTTTGAATATCTTACCGGTTTTTTGACAAGATTCGAAGAAGCACTATTAATCGTACATGATGATGGAACAGTCTATTATGTATTAGGAAATGAAAATTTGAAACTTGAAAAACATGCTCGTTTACAAGGGAAAGTAATACATGCGCCTCAATTCTCACTACCGAATCAGCCTAGATTTGAAGATAAGCCACTTACTGAAATCTTAGATCAATCTTTATTTAAAGTGGATGGTCAAGTTGGTTTAGTTGGTTGGAAACTATTTACAGGAACTCATGCGGAATCTAAAAAGATTTTTGATCTTCCTCATTATATTGTAGAGACAATCACAAAACAGATAGATTCAGAAAAACTATTCAACGCTACAGATTTATTTATTGGAGACCACGGAGTAAGAACTACAAATAATGCCAATGAGATTGCGCATTATGAATTTGGAGCTGCATTAGCGTCAGCCAGTATACTTAAAACATTGGATACGGTTGAAATAGGAAAAACTGAAATGGAATTAGGACAAGTTTTGAATGCTAACGGACAACCCAATAGCGTGGTCACAATTGCTGCGACCGGTCAGCGATTTGAAAATGCTCGATTGTACCCAGGCAATAAGAAAATCACTTTAGGAGATCCTGTATCTTTAACCGTTGGATATAAAGGTGGCCTTCAAAGCAGAAGTGCATTTGCAATTCACGACGCAACAGAATTACCTGAAGGACAAGAGCAATATTTAGAGAAAGTTGTTTATCCTTATTTCAAAGCGATATCTACTTGGTTGGAGAACGTTCACATAGGTATGGAAGGAAAAGATGTTTATGGTTTAATTGAAACCGCTCTTCCTAAGAAACAGTATGGATGGCACTTGAATCCAGGCCATTATGTTGCAGACGAAGAATGGATGGCTTCTCCTATATACAAGGATTCTTCTGTTAAACTGAAAAGTGGTATGTTGTTTCAAGTTGACATTATTCCATCAGTTGCAGGATTCTCTGGAACGAGTGCAGAAGGTGGCGTTGTCCTTGCAGATGAGATGCTTAAAGAACAAATCAAGCTTAATTACTCAGAAATGTGGGATAGAATGGTCAAAAGGAGAGCATTTATCATCAATCAACTGGGGATTGATCTTCACGAAGATATATTGCCTTTAGGAAATGCGATGCCTTACTTAAGACCCTTTTTATTAGATAAAGAACAAGCAGTGACGATTTCAAAATAGCTTAAAATAATTGTAAAGGAGATGAACAGATGTCAGTTCTTGAGAAAATTAAAGGTGGACTCATTGTATCTTGCCAAGCCTTACCAGATGAGCCTCTTCATAGTTCTTTCATTATGGGGAGAATGGCGATTGCAGCAGAACAAGGTGGTGCTATAGGTATTAGAGCCAATTCAAAAGAAGATATCGCGGAAATCAAGAAACAAACAAAACTTCCTCTGATTGGGATAGTCAAAAGAGATTACGATGATTCTTCTGTCTATATTACGGCAACGATGAAAGAAATTGATGAGCTTATGGAAGTAGGCTGTGAGATTATTGCACTCGATGCCACTGATCAAAAAAGACCAGAAGGACAGTCACTTGAGGACTTTGTAAAACAAATTCGAGAAAAGTATCCTAATGTTCTTTTGATGGCCGATAGTTCAACTATCGAAGAAGTCTTGAGCGCAGAGAAACTAGGGTTTGATCTTCTTTCGACTACTTTAATGGGGTATACAGAAAAGTCAAAAGGATTAAATATTGCGGATCAAGATTTTGAGAAATTAAAAATAATTTTAGAAGCTGTTAATACGCCCGTTATAGCTGAAGGACATATTGATACACCGGAAAAAGCAAAAAGATGTCTGGAATTAGGCGTACACGCTGTAGTCGTTGGGAGTGCCATTACACGTCCGCAATTGATTACTGAACAATTTGTAAATAAAATTAATTTGTAGATCTTAAAGTCGGTAGAAAATTCTATCGACTTTTTGTTTTCTAAATATCCTTAGCTTTTAAGTTGAATCTTTTGAGAAAAAATTATGGCTACGGTACATTTAAAAAGAAAAGTAATCTTTTACTAAATAGTCTGAGGAGGAGCTTATGATGTATAAAGATTTAGAAGGTAAAGTGGCAGTCGTAACCGGAGGATCAAAAGGAATTGGTCAAGAAGTAGCCATTCGATTTGGCAAGGAAAAAATGGCGGTTGTGATTAACTACCATAGCGATGAAGAAGGTGCCAATGAGTCTGTTGAAGCGATTGAAAGTCATGGTGGAGAGGCAGTCGCTGTTCAAGCTGATGTTGGATCTGAAGAAGGTATACAAACGTTATTGGACACAGCAGTTGACCATTTTGGAAAACTTGATCTATGGGTCAATAACGCGGGTATGGAGAATCAATCGCCAACACACGAATTAAGTTTTGATGATTGGTCTAAAGTCATGAGTGTGAATCTTGATGGCGTATTTCTAGGTTCAAAAGCGGCTTTGAATTATTTTGTAAAAAACAATATCAAAGGTTCCATCATCAATATGTCTTCTGTACATGATAAAATTCCATGGCCGACTTTTGCACACTACGCTGCAAGCAAAGGCGGTGTGAAGATGTTTACCGAAACCATCGCTTTAGAGTATGCACATAAAGGGATTAGAGTGAATAATCTTTCTCCAGGTGCTATCAATACAGATATCAACGCAGAGAAGTTTGAAGATGAAGAAGCGAAACAGAAAACAATCAGTATGATTCCAATGAATTATATTGGTAAACCAGAAGAAGTAGCGGCCGCAGCGGCTTGGTTGGCATCTAGTGAATCTAGTTACGTCACTGGTACTACACTTCATGTTGATGGCGGTATGACTTTGTATCCATCATTTGAAAAAGGTGACGGTTAACATAGATTAGGTTGTCATTAAACATTTTGACCTCTACCAGTTTCTATAAAAACTCTAACGGAAGTGTTACCATGAGAAATACTTACTAAGGTTTATTTAGTGACTGTTAGAGTATAAAGTATCTTCTTTGAGCGTATCGTTAGAAACGACAAAAGTATGTGCGTTACAATAATTTTGTCAAAAGTATTGAAAGGATGTTCTAAGATGAAGAAAATTGAAGCGTACGAATTGAACGACGGATCAAGTATTCCGAAAATTGGATTAGGTACAGTAAATATTCAAGGTGCAACTGGAGTGAACAGTATTTTAACGGCTATTGAAGCAGGCTACCGAGTTATTGATACTTCAACTAACTATATGAACGAAGGGATGGTTGGGGAAGCGATTCGACGTTCTTCTGTACCTAGAGAAGAATTGATTATTAGCTCTAAACTTCCTGGAATGGCACATGACTACGACAAAGCCATCAAAATGATTCAAGAATCCCTATATAGACTAGGGATTGATTATTTTG
Organism: Marinilactibacillus sp. XAAS-LB27; assembly: GCF_036039175.1. NCBI lineage: Bacteria > Bacillati > Bacillota > Bacilli > Lactobacillales > Carnobacteriaceae > Marinilactibacillus > Marinilactibacillus sp. XAAS-LB27. The sequence goes on from NZ_JAYXKP010000001.1 coordinate 120,078, forward strand.
ATAAATACCTTATCCACTGGCCACTTCCAAAACAAGGTAAGTATGATCAAGCTTGGCAAGCATTAGTTGATGCACAGAAATTTGGTTTGATTAAAACCATTGGTGTTTCAAACTTCTTAGAAGAACACCTAAATTCTATTATCGATAAAACAGGTGTTAAACCAGCTACGAACCAAATCGAGAGACATCCTTACTTCAATAACAATGAACTGGTTGAAACGAACAAAAAGCTTGGTATCTTAACTGAAGCTTGGAGTCCATTTGGTAGAGAAATTAACGATGTAATCGAGCACGAAACGATTGCTGAGATTGCTAAAAAATACGATAAATCACCTACTCAAGTGATTTTAAGATGGAATTTACAAAATGGTGTTATGCCTATTGTGAAATCTTCTTCGTACAAGCATCAAAAAGCAAATCTTAATGTATTCGATTTTGAATTGTCACAAGAAGATATTGACACTATTGATGGATTGGATAAAGGAGAGCCTGGCCGTGTAGAAGGACAGCATCCGAATAAATATGAAGAATTTGGATAGAATTTAAATTTACAGACAGTTTGCTGTTAGCAGCAAACTGTCTTTTTTAATGGATAAAAAGCTTATATTGTTCAATTCATCATAATTTTTTCTAAAAGTACGGTCAAACCAATTGATATTTTTTAGGGATTTGTCTATTATTAAGTTCTGACTTAAAATAACACTAATTTTAAATAAGTATCCCTCGTTTTAGTAATATATGAAATCGATGGGTAATTTAAGCGAGGGAAAAAGATGAATCATGATAAAATTGCAAAAAAAATTCTTGAAAATGTCGGTGGAGAATCAAACGTTAAAGAATTGACACATTGTTTTACAAGATTAAGATTTGTGCTTAAAGATGAAAATAAAGTAGATAAAGCTACTCTAGATAATATGGATGAAATTTTGTCTGTGGTATTTAATGGTGGGCAGACGCAAGTGGTTATTGGGAATGAAGTGGCTAAAGTTTATGAACAAATAGAACCGCTACTTGATCATAATCAAAAAGATCATAATGTAGAGCTAGATAAAAATGAATCTTTAGGAAATAAGATTTTGAATACAGTCGCAGCCATTTTCACACCAATCATACCAGCAATTGCAGCTTCTGGAATGATTAAAGGATTGCTTGCAATTGCGGTTATGTTCGCTATGCGTTTCTATGATTTAGATATTAAAGAATTCAATACGTATGTTATTTTGAGTGCTGCTTCGGATGCTATCTTTTATTTTATGCCACTTATTTTAGCCTATACATCTGCAAAAGTGTTTAAAGCTAATGAGTTTATTGCCATGGTTATTGGTGGGACATTAGTATATCCAACTTTGATTGAATTAATGACAGGAGATCTGTCCGTAACGTTCTTTGGAGTGGGAGTAACGCAAGCAAATTACGCTTCTTCTGTTATCCCAATTATTATTGCTGTCTTTATTTTGTCCTACGTTCAGAGATTCTTTGAACGTATCATACCGGAAGTACTCAAGATTATTGTAGTACCTACCTTTTCTTTACTTGTAATGATTCCGGCGACCTTATTGCTTTTTGGTCCAATCGGAATTTATATGGGGAACGCAGTGAACTGGTTATATTACTATATTATGGACTTTAGTTCAATATTACTGGGAGCCTTTATTGGTGGTATGTGGTGTGTGTTAGTTGTTTTTGGTGCACATAGAGCCATTATCCCAATAGGGATACAAGACGTGGCTCAAAATGGACGCCAGAACTTATTAGCCTTTGCAGGAGCGGCGAACTTTTCTCAAGCAGGCGCTGCGCTAGGCGTATTTTTTAGAACGAAAAATAAAGCCCTTAAAACAGTGGCGTTGTCTGCATGTGTAACTGCGCTATTCGGCATCACAGAGCCAGCTATTTATGGAACCAACTTAAGACTTAAAACACCGATGATTTACGCGGTTATCAGTGGTGCTTTAGGTGGAGCTATTATGGGCTGGGGTGGTTCTTATGGGAATGCATTCGCTAATCAGGGTATATTGACGATCCCAGTTTATGCAGAAGCAGGAACGACCGCTTTTCTAGCGTATCTTGTTGGTATATCTGTAGCGTTCTTCGGGGCGTGTGCCATGACCGTATTCATAGGATTTAAAGACATACCCAATGATAATGAGGAAGTAGCAACAGTAACCGATCATTTCAAGACTTCTACAAGCGTAGAAAATAGTCCAACTATTATGGCTTCACAAGCAGATAAGGTACTTGCTACGCCAGTTAAAGGTACGTTGGTTTCTTTAAGTAAAGTTAATGATGAAGTTTTTGCCTCTGGAGCAATGGGGAAAGGATTTGCAATCCTTCCTGAGACTGGAGAGGTTGTAGCACCAGATAATTGTACGGTTACGGCTTTAGCTCCCACTTTACATGCTATTGGATTAACACTTGATAATGGACTAGAAGTCTTGATTCATGTTGGAATAGATACAGTAAAATTAAATGGTCAGTTTTTCGAAAGTTTTGTTACAATAGGAGATAGATTGAAAAAAGGAGACAAGGTGCTTTCTTTTGACTTGGACGCTATAAGAGCCAAAGGTTATGACACGATTACTCCAATTGTTGTAACGAATACAACTGAATACAAAGAGATTCAGAGTGTATCGAAGACCAACATTTCAATACTGGAAGACATTTTATTGATTAAAGACAAGGAGACAAGTTATGCGTAATCATTTTCAAAAAGATTTCTGGTGGGGTGCCTCATCTTCAGCGTTTCAAATAGAAGGTGCTTGGGATGAAGACGGCAAAGGAATGACCGTTGCTGATTTCAATTCATTCAAAAAATCAGATAAGCAAGCAGATACTAGAGTAGCAAGTGACTTTTATCATCACTACAAAGAAGATATCCTTTTGATGAAAGAATTAGGTTTAAAGACCTATCGTTTTTCTATCTCATGGGCTAGAATATTGCCTGATGGAGATGGAGAGATCAATCAAAAAGGAATCGATTTTTATAACGATGTCATTAATTTTCTTCTTGCACAAGATATTATGCCCTTTATCACACTTTATCATTTTGACCTACCATATGCATTAGTAGAAAAATATAATGGCTGGGAAGATAGAAAAAGTATCTATGCTTTTGAAAAATTCTCTAAAATTTGTTTCACAGAATTTGGAGATAGAGTTAAAAACTGGCAAGTGAATAATGAACAGAATTTGATGATTCGAGTCAATGAGAGAATGAATATGTATGATGTCGCTCCTGAAGATGCAGAACGTGTTCGTGCCCAAATGGATTATCATATGTTTGTAGCACATGCCTTATCAACAAATGCTTGCCATGAGTTAATTGAAGGTGGGAAAATTGGGCCAGCAGTTTCTTCAACAGTCACTTATCCAGCTTCAAACAAGCCAATGGATATTTGGGCAGCAAAAATGAATGACAACTTCAAAACAAACTATGCTTTAGATATGTATTGCTATGGAGATTATCCTGGTTATTACAAAGAATACCTTACAAAAACTGGTATTGAGCCTTTAAGACAGCCAGAAGATGATGCGATTTTAAAAGCTGCCAAACCAGATTTGATTGCTTTGAATTATTACCGTACATTGGTGGCTTCTTATTTACCAGAAACAGAAGATAATCCTTTTGGAACTAAATTTAATGAGATAGATTATGATCTATACGGATATTTCAAAATTGAGAAGAACCCTCATTTGGAATCCAGTCAATATGGCGCTCAAATAGATCCTATGGGCTTGAGATTAGTCTTAAATGATTATTATGATCGCTACAGACTGCCTTTGATCATTACGGAGAATGGATTAGGAACACCGGACACATTGACTGAAGATGGAAAAATACATGATGATTATAGAATCGATTACATCAGAGAACATATCGCTGCTTGTAACGATGCAATAGCTGATGGGGTAGAATTGATCGGTTATTGTCCGTGGGCAGCAATCGATATCCTCAGTTCTCATCAAGGTTTCAAAAAACGTTATGGTTTCGTTTATGTAAATAGAGAAGATCATGACTTAAAAGATCTAGCAAGAATCAAAAAAGATAGTTTCTATTTCTATCAAGAAGTGATTAAGAATAATGGATTAACTGAATAGCAAAAAGACTGGAATAAGTCTTAATTAACAATATTTAAAATTTAAAAGAAGAAAGCCTTCAAATAATGGATTTAGCATCCTTATTTTGACGGCTTTCTTTTTTAGATCTGTTTAATTTAGAGAAGAGTTAACAAGTTTTAAATCAAAGAGTGTATTAAATAATAAAGTGAAGTGGATAAACAATTGGCCTCTTAAGCTGAAAACCTAAGAGTGTAGTGAATTTAATATATGTGTTTGCGAGAGATAAAATTCATAATCAATACTAGGAGTTTTTTAAATAGTTCGGTCTTTGCGAAGAGCGTTTTTTGAACACCCAGTTCTTTTGAATATAAAATCCTATACAAAATATTAGCGCATCTACAGGAATTTTGATAACCCACTCTAAATCAAAAGAAAGAACAGACACCATTGTTTGAACCAGAAATGCTGAAGTCATCATCTCAGCAACAAATAAAACTGTGTAACGATATACTGAACGAGAGGATTGCTTATTTTTGAAGACTAAATATTTGTTTGCCAGAAAATTAAAACAAGCGGATCCAAAACGAGCAAAAATGGTGGCTGCAATAATATAGTAGTTCTGTATCCAATTAGATAATAAGAAAACAAATATAGCAAATAAAAGTATATCAATTAAAAAAGAAAAGATTGCTGAAAGACTGTACTTAAAAAATGTTTTATAGATTTTTATTGAATCGATCAGGGGATTAAAATGAGAAGATTCGTTGTTGTCTAAATACACGGTAGAGATTGGTGTTTCTACGATTGAAATGTCCTGATCTTTGAAAAATAAAAGCATATTCATTTCATATTCGTATCTATTTCCTTCAACTTTTAATAGATCTCCAAGAACTCTTAATGGTATAACTCTCAAGCCAGTTTGGGTATCACTTATGTTGATCCCATGAAAGAGTCTAAGTGTTCCTCTTGAAAATAGGTTTCCAAAACGACTTCTAAATGGGACAGATTCTTTGTCAAAATTTCTGCAACCCAGTATGACAGAATAACTAGTCGAATAGTATTCTTGAAGGCAATTCGAAATATCTAATGGTGTATGTTGACCGTCTCCGTCAACTGTAACAACAGCTGACATTTCAGGAAATTCTTTTCTTACATAGTCAAAGGCTGTTCTCAATGCCTGACCTTTTCCTAGATTTTCGTCATGAGTAAGTAAATGAATATTTGGATCAACTGCTAGCTGATTAAAGATAGCTAAAGTATTAGCGTCACTTCCGTCATTTACTAATATGATTGGTGAGCACTCACTAACCTCATTTCGAAGGTCCTGAACAAGCTTAATTAATTTTTCGTCTGGATTTAACGAGGGAATTGCTATAATGAAATCTTGATTTTTAGAATAAGACTTTAGGCAGTCTTTTGTTTGCTTACTCAAAAAGAGACCTCCTTTACTATCAGTATAGTAAAGTTTAGCCATTCTTCAAAATGTTATATCTTGAAACGACTCATCAAAAAAGGAGTTACCCATTATTAGGCAACTCCTTAAAGCATTCATCATTCATTTTATTTTCTTACGTCGTCCATTTGCATTAGTTGTTTCATATCTTCTTCTGAAATTTCAAAGTCGACTTCCTTGTTTTGAACGATACGTTCTTCGTGAGTAGATTTTGGTAAAGGTAACGTATCTCTTTCTAGACAGTATCTAATCAATAATTGAGCTGGAGTAACATCATATTTATCAGCTAATGCTTTGATGTCATCATTTTTCAAAAGCTCGCCAGTTGCTAGTGGAGAATAAGCCTCAACTACAATATTGTGCTCTTTACAAAATGCTAGTAGATCTTCTTGGTCTCGTCCTACATAAAAAGGAATTTGATTTGCCATCGGCACAATATCACAATTGTCTAATAATGCTTGGATATCCTTGATCTCAAAGTTTGAAACGCCGATTGCTTTAATTTTACCTTCATTGTATAACTGTTCCATTGCTTTCCAAGATTGAATATTACCTTCAGTACAGTCTTTTCCGATTTCATCCCAAGGCCATGGGGCATGGATTAAATATAAGTCTAAATAATCAACATCAAGATTTGTAATAGTTTCATCAAATGCTTTTAAAGTTTCTTCGAATCCTTTGATTTGAGCTGGTAGTTTACTTGTAATAAACACTTCTTCTCTTGGTAGATCGAAGTCCTTGATTGCTTTTCCAACATTTTTCTCATTTTGGTAAGCTAGTGCAGTATCGATGTGTGTATAGCCATTTTTCAATGCCATCGTGACTGAATCGTAAGCTTCGTCATTCGGGATTTGCCAAGTACCGAAACCGATTTTTGGTATTTCAACATCATTATGGAACTTAAAGTTTGCATTATTCATAAATTAAACAATCCTCCATTACAATTTTTGACTACGGTTATTATTTTACAGTAAAATTAAATGTAAGTCTTTACATTTAACTCAGTCAGCAAAATATTTACTAAAAAGGAGAAAGTACAATGGAATGGTTTGCGTTTGCATGCTTTACGATTGGATCGAGTTTAATTCTCTATGCAATGATATTGATCTTAAAAGGACGCATAAATAATAGAATAGTTAGGATATACGCAGTGAATCAGTATGTAGTGAGAAGTTATTCGGAAAGTACAGGGTTGCTACACAAACGTTTAAGAGTTCTGATTGTCTCCAGTACAGTTTTATTTATACTATTGAGTTGGACAGCGTTGATTAATCTGTTTACTGGGACGAATAATCTTTTTTTCTGGAGTCTAGCAGGTATGATAGTCATTCTCTGTTTTCAACCTTTAGTGGCATGGATCTTGAATAAAAATAATGGCAAGTAAATAGAAAGCTAAATAAAAGTCCGCTAGCATCTGATTTAGATACTAGCGGACTTTTATTATTCTTGAAGCAATACTTTAAATTAGCTTATGAAAGTGGTGTACCACCTGTAATACCGAAAATCTGACCAGTAACATAATTTGCTTTTTCAGAAGCAAGATAAACATACATGTCAGCTAATTCAGCTGGTTGTCCCGCTCTTTTAAGTGGAACTTGTTTACCAAATTCTGGGATAGCATCTTCTGGTTGCCCACCAGATACTTGCAATGCAGTCCATACTGGACCTGGAGCAATTGAGTTCACGCGGATACCTTTTGGTGCAAGTTGTTTTCCTAAACCAATTGTGAATCCTCTAATAGCATACTTAGTAGAAGCATAATCTAATAAGTTTTCAGATGGATCGTATCCTTGTACAGAAGAAGTTGTAATAATAGAAGCTCCTGCAGAAAGGTGAGGAATAGCCGCTTGAATTGACCAGAACATAGAGTAAATATTTGTTTCAAAAGTGCTTGTTAATTGTTCTGTTGTAATATCCTCAATATTTGAGACAGCTTGCTGTTTACCAGCAACTAAAGCTAGTACATCAAGTCCACCTAATTCGGAAACAGCTTTTTCAACCATTCCTTTAGAAAATTCTTCGCTTCTTAAATCTCCTGGGATAAGAACAGCTTTTTTACCTTCAGCTTCAATTAATTGTTTAACATCGTCTGCATCTGGTTGTTCTTCTGGAAGATAGTTGATAGCGACGTCAGCACCTTCACGTGCATAGGCAATTGCTGCGGCACGACCGATACCAGAATCTCCTCCGGTAACTAAAACACGCTTGCCTTTTAATTGTCCATTTCCTACATAAGATGTTTCTCCACAGTCAGGCACTGGATTCATATCTTTTTGAAGACCTGGAGGTGTCTGAGGTTGCTTAGGAAATTCTCCGTTGAAATATTGATCTAATGGATTGACATTTTGTTCATTACTCATTCTAAAAATCTCTCCCTTAAATTTAATATGTACCTATCATAAACCCAGGGGGCATAGTCTCCAAATGAAACGCTCAAGTACTAAATATAAAATAATATAAATAGAATTGGGAGTGTTTATAACTAATCTAACAAATGGGTTAAACATACATTAAAAATCAAAATTATCTATTTATGACAAAATCAATTTAAATAGCCTATAAAAGCGATTAATAGTAGATTGGTATTCTAAATATGACATTTACAATTGTTAGTGAAATTGTAATCAATCATTAAAAGTCAAACGATTTTAACAGTACATATTTAACATTTTTTATTTGAATAAATAAAAATTTAGAATGTTATATATAGGTAAAAAGCTTTTAAAATAAGTTTTTATATCTATTTAATCAATAGATGTCACGAAATGTCCACAAGTTAAGTTGTTTGAATAGTTATATTAGTGATAGTATGATGGAAATAATAAATAGATTTGACTAGGGCTTTTTCCTACAAAACTTTATTGTCCTATTTAATTAAACTAAAACATACTGATAGTCAGGGGGTGGTTAGAATAGTTAAATTTAAAAAAATCATTATTATTTTTAATTTCATAATTATTTTGGCACTACTTATCCAATATGTTTCTCCTGTTATTGCGGAGACGCTTAATCGAAGTGATGCTGAAACGGAAGAAATTCAGGATGATGAATTGGAACTTTTAATGGAGTCTGAGGGATTAGAAGATGCAAACAAAGACGTTGACAGCGAAGTAGAAGAAATTGAACAGTTGAATAATGAGATCGCAGAACAAGAACCAGAGCAAGAACCGGAACAAGAACAAGAACAAGAACAAGAACAAGAACAAGAACAAGAACCAGAACAAGAACCAGAGCAAGAACCAGAACAAGAACAAGAACCAGAACAAGAACCAGAGCAAGAGCAAGAACCAGAGCAAGAACCGGAACAAGAACAAGAACAAGAACAAGAACAAGAACAAGAACAAGAACCAGAACAAGAACCAGAGCAAGAACCAGAACAAGAACAAGAACCAGAACAAGAACCAGAGCAAGAGCAAGAACCAGAGCAAGAACCGGAACAAGAACAAGAACAAGAACAAGAACAAGAACAAGAACAAGAACCAGAACAAGAACCAGAGCAAGAACCAGAACAAGAACAAGAACCAGAACAAGAACCAGAGCAAGAGCAAGAACCAGAGCAAGAACCGGAACAAGAACAAGAACAAGAACAAGAACCAGAGCAAGAACCGGAACAAGAACAAGAACCAGAGCAAGAACCAGAGCAAGAACTAGAACCAGAACCAGAACCAGAGCAAAAACCAGATCCGGAATCGGAGCAAGAAGCTATTGAAGAAAATATTTCACTATTCCGGGCAGCAGCGGTTGACGCTGGAATATTAAATAATTCTATACTATCAGTGACGAATACTAGAGTGAACAATCAAGATAGAATTACGCTCACTTTAAGAGGTACGGGTGTAGTAGATCTTGCGCTTTTAAGAACATCTACAGTCATTTTTAATCTTCCACCAGAACTTATGAATGGTATTGTAAATAGAACAGGTAGAACAGAGATTCCTAGACTTCTTAATTTAGGATCACAGATTACGAATTATAATGCGAACCAAATTGGCTTAGATACAGCTAACGATCAGGTCTTTATAACGATGTCTACTTCATTGCTTAATCTTAGTTTAGGAGGGAATTACACTTATTCAGTTAATCTATTCTATGATAGATTACCATTTGTTAGTAATGGAACTTATAACTTTAGTGCAGCTTTAATTACAGGAGGCTCCCTTCTAGACCTTGATTTGATCAATCAAAATAGAGCTACTACAACTTTACAAGAAACGAATCCGACGGTACCCCCTCTAACCTTTACTACACCAGTATTTTCGACGGAGAGTACGATTCGGGGAACTGGAGTACCGGGATACACTGCTAGAATAACTGTTGGAGGACAGAGCTTCACTTCAGTAGTAGCTAGCAATGGAACATTCGCAGTAAATATTGGAGCTCGAACCGCAGGTACGATTATCCGAGGAGTGCAAGTAAGAGAAAATGTTTTGTTGAGTTCAGAAATCACTACTACAGTCATTCAAAGACCAAATCCTCCCAATCTGCTAGAGATTTATTATCAAGATACAGTGGTCAGAGGGACAGCGCCACCTAATACTACAGTTCGACTCACTATTGGAACGCAAACTTATTCAGGTCCTGTTGGTAACGATGGAAGTTTTGCCATCAATATTCAATCCGCTCGAGCAGAAGGTACTCAAATCTCTGCTGTAACGATTAACGCTCAGCAACATACTAGTTTACCTGGAGAAACAGTTGTACTCGGAAGTGGACTATCTTTAGTATCTGTCCCTGAAACAATGCCTTTTGGTACTCATAGTTTAGAAAATGTTGATTCGTTAATGCCGTTGGCTGATTCTAATTGGGCCATTCGCGTTCAAGACACCCGTGCAACAGGCAGTCGTTGGCGTTTGGATGCTACATTAGCGCATCCCTTAAGAGCAAGAACGATGCGGAGTGAATTACCTGAAGCGTTAGTCTTCGTTGATCAAAACAATCAAATGACTCCATTATCAAGTTCTGCATTAACGGTTTTTTCAGGAACAACCACTTCTAGGGAGCCAGTGAATATATCATGGACTACAAATAGAGGGCCGATGCTTCAAATAGTACCGGAAGCTATGGCAGACACTTACAGTACAACTATTACCTGGACACTATCAGATGTCCCTTAACTTGTGATTCAACTATAAAAAAACTACATTCCTTAAGGAGGAAAAATAATGAATTTAAAGAAAAAAATTATTGGCGGATTAGGATTAGGATTATTACTAGGAGCTATCTCACCAATCGTAGCTCAAGCTGCGGTTGTAGACACGGATACGACTGAGGCAACTGTAACATTCGAAGGTGGAGCTTTGGACTTGGTTGATGCTCCAACGGCAATCACTTTCGGTACAGTTGATTTATCAGCTGACGAAGAAACATATCTAGGTGCTAGTGTTGCTACAGCGGATGACAATGGATTACTCGAAGTAGCTGATTCAAGAGGAAATCAAGAAGGATGGCATATCATCGCTTCTATGACAGGTTTCACACAGGACGGAGAACCTTCACTACCAGGAAGTACTCTTACTTTTGATACGCCAGACTTTGATACTACAAGTACAATTGCTGATACTGCGCCAGTATTAAGTGGGATGACTATCAGTGCAGATGCTACTGCTATACCAATTAATGCGTTAGCTGGAACAGGTATGGGACGTTCATTCTACGATTGGACGACTGAAGGGGACGTAGAGCTATTTGTACCTGCTGGTGCTGGAGAAGCTGGTACTCACACTGCAACAATAACTTGGTCATTAGATGATACACCGTCTTAAAAATATAAACCTTGTAAGAAGATTCAAATGGGTATTTGTACTTGGGCTTATGTTGCTATTTTGGCCTCCAAGTATAGCTCATGCAGAAGATGGCGTTGCTTTTTCTGTAAAAGCAGTGATACCCGAAAACCAGCACGATTTGAATCAATCTTACTTTGATTTACGAGTAGAACCAGGACAAGTTCAAGAAGTAGAAACGATGATATTGAATAGGAGCGATAAAGAAATCATTGTTGATGTCGCACTAAACGATGCATCAACAAATAGAAACGGCGTCATTGTATACGATAACCCAGAAGCAGTTGTTCATCGTGAAGACGCATTAACCGATTTCACAATGTTGGAACAAACTGAAGTGACGGTTCAGCCTGGAGAAACAGAGTCAGTGTTTGCGACTATATCAGTACCCGAAGAAACGTTTGACGGAGTCGTTATTGGAGGGCTCCGTTTTCAGGAAAGAAAAAGTGTTAATGATGAAGAAAGTGAAGGCGTAGCTATTCTAAATGAATATGCCTATGTTATTGGCTTACAGCTTTCTCAAAATGACTCAGAGCTGGAACCGCTGATTGATTTAACTGATGTTGAACCGGGTTTATCTAATAGTAGAACTGCAGTTATCGCAACGTTACAAAATATGCAGCCTATGATAATGAGAAACCTTGCGATTACTGCTGATGTTTATGAAGGGGATACGCTAGTAAGAACAGCTTCAATGGAAGAAGTAAGGCTTGCGCCTGAATCTTCAATGGATTTCGTAATCAATTGGGAGAATTATGCGATTGAAGCTGGTGACTATAGAGTTGAACTAACGGCCTCAAGTGAGCAAGGTGAATGGACATTCAGTGAAGATTTCACGATTACTGAAGAAGAGGAAGAAGAAGTGAACGAACAAGCAGTTGTGATAGTGGAAAATACTTCAAATCAAAACCCATCTAATATGATGCCACTATACTTTATAATTGTTGGATTGTTTGTTGTAGTCAGTATCATGCTCGTTTATATCATTAAAACAAGAATAAAATTAAAACATGAAACACAATAAAAATAAGCCTGTTACAGTAGAAACAACTCTTACTGTAACAGGCTGTTTTTTAATCCTTTAAATTCACTAATAGATACAGACTACCGGAATAGGACTCATTGTCTAAATGCTCAAGGTTATCCAAAATAACAGTCAAAGTAACCAGGTCATTTTCTTCACTAAAAGTTAATTCTGATACTGAAAGATCTTGAATCGTATCATAAAATTCAAACTCATCTTCTAACAAAAAAGATAAGTCAAAGTTCAACATTGTTTCATTATCTGAGGTGTTCAAGTTAAGTTCGAAAGCATCCTCTTCTGAAGTTACGACCAAATTGTACTCATCGCTTTCAATTTGAAACGATGTTTCTTGAGCACTTGGCTGTACATATTGATCATATGAAAACGGAACGATTAATAATTGATCGTTATCAATTGTATTTAAAGATACAGGTCGATTTTTATCTAATTGTAAGCTCGTATAGGCAGGATCGTAAACTTCATCAATCGTCGGGTCAGCATCATATTCAGATGGATACTGGTCAAAACCGAAAACAGTTTCGAAGTTTTCTCCATAAAATTCGAAGTTATTAGGTAACCATTCAATGCGATCTAAAGCATCGTAATCATATAAATATTGAAGACTACCTACAATGATTTCACGGTCTTCAAGACTTACTTCGGCATTGCTAATGATACGGTTATCTTCCAACATATTGTTCTTTTCCAATAATGACTTTAATTTTGATATCTGTGCATTAATCCCAAAAGTCATAGCATCTACTGGTGGAACAATTGATAAGGTCGTCAAAATGATGAACAATGCAGGTACATAGTGCCTTTTGCTTTTAGAAAAACTATAAAGAATACTGGAAATAATCGAAAACACGCCGAATAATATGACGTAATATCGTCCGTGAGTTAATCCAAGTTGCTGAACTTTGATTAATGAAGCGGCTGTTTGAAAAATTACTATGATTAAAAGCACTTTAGGGAAAATTAATTTAAAGTAATGTGTACTATTGTTATCTATAGTGTGTGAGATAAACAAAGTGATAAATCCAATGATTGCATAACTGATTAATAAAGGCTCTAATAAATTATCAAACCAGAATTCACCAGCAAGGTTAGGAACAATGTATAACACTAAAATCAATGTATAAGCAGTAAGTAAAGGGATTATCATGTACGAAATTAAGAAACTCAATAGCTTTGGAATAGATAAGAAAGTTTGATCTTTATCTGACTCCAAGCCATTCACAAGATGATAATTAGGGATATAGGATAGGAAACACATCGGCGCAAACAGAGCAAATATGATTGCAGCTAAGTCCGCAAATATCTCGAAATTCACTTCAGATATTAAAAACCCATAAGTTCCAACGATGGCAAACGAGCCAATGACCAAGACGATAGAATAGAGGAAACTGGTGAAAAAGGCTTTGAATGCCACTGTGAAGGCTAAGTCAAAAGGGACTGTAGACTTTAATGTAGGTGCCCATACATAAGCTGTTAAGGCAGCTGCTACAAGCGCGCTAGACCTTATGGCTACGATAGCGCTGTAATATGGATAGCTTCGAAGAAAGAAAATATAATAAATCGTTGTGACGATGATAGAAATGATATATAACCCTATTCGGATAAATGGCTTTCCGCTGAAAAATCGTTCATAAAAAGATTGGCTAACTGCTGCGAGCAGTCCTCCAATTGCACATGCTAAAATTGGATTTTGATTCAACTCGGAGAAATTTAAATGATTCATTCTAATGATAAAAATGGTTGAAAGAAGAAAAAATAAAAAGGATACTGGATAACGCAAAATCGAACGATTAAGAACGCTCAATCTAGAAAAAGTTTTTTCCATGAAGTTCATATTAATTACCCCTTTACACACTTAGTTTAGTACAACTGAGAATACTGTTATCATAATGTAAAAGCCCTTGATAGACAATCGTTTTCATGAATAAACATATTAATGGTGAAGTAAATTTTTAGTAAATAAGTAAAAAGTTTTCCTAAAGCGCTTGCAATTATTCTTTGATTGTTATAAAGTGTTCTTAAGAAGTTGTGCAAAATCTTTATTTATCAGCAATCGTACACCTTGAGTGCTAGTAGTAAATTTTAGTAAAGAATTGAGGCGTAATGAATGAATAAATATGAACATTTTAAGAGTCAAGAAACGATTGAAATCAATCGGGAACCGGAACATGCTTATTTTTTCTCATATGACAATACTGAATCTGCACTAACTTACCAGAAGAAGTATACATCAAAAGTCAAAATGCTGAATGGAAAATGGAAGTTCAGTTATTCAGAATATCCAGATGGGATTCAATCATCCTTTCACGAAAAAAACTTTGATGATTCAAACTGGGATCGTATTACGGTTCCGTCACATTGGCAAATGGAAGGTTATGGTCATCCACACTACACAAATGTACAGTATCCGTTTCCTGTAGCACCACCAGAGATACCTTCAATAAATCCAACAGGCGCTTACAGAAAAATGTTTACCCTTTCAAAGGATGAACTTAGTGAAAGAACGATCCTTCGCTTCGAAGGAGTGGAAAGTGCTTTTCATGTATGGGTAAACGGGGAATTTATAGGATACGGAACTGGAAGTAGAACGGCTTCTGAATTCGATATTTCACGTTATCTTGTAGAAGGTCAAAATACTTTAGCGGTTAAAGTTTACAAATATAGTGCTCAAACGTATCTTGAAGATCAGGATATGTGGTGGTTAAGCGGAATTTTCCGTGATGTGGTTTTAATTCGCAAACCAGTTCTTTCTATAGAAGACATCAAAATTCAAACAGATTTTGATGACAAATATAAAGACTCAACCTTATCAATCGATATTCAATTAACGAGTTCACCTAAAAACTATACAATTCGTTACACATTGCTTGATCAACAAAATAATGTAATCGTTTCAGATAGTGAGAAAGCTACCAAAGAATTTAAAAAGAGTTTACAAATTAAAGAACCCTCTAAGTGGTCAGCTGAAGATCCTTACTTGTATAACTTGCTCATTGAGTTAATAGACAATCAGGGAAATGTAATTGATTTGATTCCCAATCGAGTAGGCTTTAGAAAAATAGAGCTAAAAGATGGTTTGATTTTAATCAATGGACAGCACATTATTTTTAAAGGTGTTAATCGTCATGAGTTTCATCCTGAGCATGGAAGAGTTGTTTCAGTTGAAACGATGATTGAAGATTTAAATATGATGAAAGCGCATAATATTAATGCTATTCGCACATCTCATTATCCCAGCCATCCAGTTTTTTATGATCTCTGTGATCAATATGGATTTTATGTAATTGATGAGACCGATATCGAAACGCATGGCTTTGTTTTTATAGATGACTGGAGTCAGTTAAGTAAAGATGCTTCTTGGGAGGCAGCTTATGTAGATAGAATTAGAAGAATGGTTGAAAGAGACAAGAATCATGCTTCCGTAGTGATTTGGTCATTAGGTAATGAGTCAGGATTCGGCCCCAATCATCAAGCGATGGCTGACTGGGTTAGAGAAAATGACCCTACCAGATTATTACACTATGAGGGGGAAACAAGGGACCTACTTGAACGAACGAACAATGAACCTCAGGAAGTGAACAGAACTGCAGATATGTTTTCCACAATGTATACCGATGTAGATACGATGGAGAAATTAGGGAAGCGGACTGACTTAGCTCAACCGCACATTCTATGCGAATATGCACACGCGATGGGAAATGGTCCGGGAGCATTCAAAGAATATGTTGAGCTGTTTTACAAGTATCCAAGACTTCAAGGTGGATTTGTATGGGAGTGGATTGATCACGGAATTAAGATTGATAGACCTGATGGGAAAGAAGCTTATGCATATGGTGGAGACTTTGGCGAAAAGCCACACGATTCGAATTTTGTGATCGACGGATTAGTCATGCCGAATAGAACACCATCACCAGCGCTCTTAGACTATAAAAAGGCTATTGAACCCATTCATGTTCGAGCTATTGATCTTGAAAAAGGCCAATTCGAAATTGAGAATCGATACGATTTTATTGATCTTTCCGCAGTTAGTGGAGTTTGGGAAATTCAAACGCAAGGTGAAACTATTATAAAAGGAGAACTGGATATTTCTACTATTACTGCATCTTCAAGTAGAACAGTAGACATTCCTTTCTCTATAGAAGAAATTGATAAAGATAGCCACCTCACAATAAGGTTTCTACAAAAACATCCGACGAATTGGGCTGAAGCAGGACACGAAATCGCTTGGGAGCAATTTGAAGTTGGCAATCGTGAAGTGAAAGAGATAACTTTTAATAACACAGAATCAGTCACTTTATCCGATGAAGAAAACAAAATTTCAGTGACTGGAAATCAATTCTCGTGGATCCTCAATAGATATACGGGGAGAATCAGTCAATATGAAGTTTCTGGAGAAGTCATTATCCAAGATGGACCGAAACATAATTATTGGAGAGCACTTACAGATAATGATCGTTTAGGTCTCGAAGAATTTGGAACATCTCCAGTTGCTGACACTTGGAAAGAAGCTGGCGTGGACTTGATTCAAGAACGGGTTACTAAAGTGAAAGTGGTTAGTGATGAAAATCAGTTACCAGTAATCATAGAAGTTCAGTCTAATATAGCACCAGCTGTTTATAACTGGGGTTTCAATGTGTTAACGACGTACAGTATTTTCAATGATGGTTCTTTTGAAGTTTCAGTCCAGTCTACAAAATATGGTGAGGGAAGTGAAACATTGCCTAAAGTCGGCATGCAAATGAAGCTTTCAAATCAATTTGACAAGGTGAAATGGCTTGGGAATGGACCATGTGAATCTTATCCAGACGCGCAGTTGGCTTCAAAAGTTGGCATCTACAAAAAATCAGTAGATGAATTATTCACTCCTTATATCATGCCTCAAGAAAATGGAAACCGATCAGAAACTAGATGGGTAGAAATTAAAAATAATAGAGGAAATGGAATCAAAGTTACTGGAGAACGATTCAATTTCAGTTTGAGAAATTATTCAACTGAACAATTGGATGAAAAACGCCATAACGTAGAACTTGAAAAAGAATCCCTATTGGAATTCAATATTGATCATCAGCTAAATGGAATTGGATCTGCAAGTTGTGGTCCAGGAGTCCTAAGCCAATATCAATTATTCAATCAGTCTTACCAATATAATTATAGGATTAGTCCAATTTAAAAAATAGAATAATGGAGGAATACACATGTTTAATAAAAAAA
Source organism: Marinilactibacillus sp. XAAS-LB27 (assembly GCF_036039175.1). Taxonomy (NCBI): domain Bacteria; kingdom Bacillati; phylum Bacillota; class Bacilli; order Lactobacillales; family Carnobacteriaceae; genus Marinilactibacillus; species Marinilactibacillus sp. XAAS-LB27. The sequence continues at coordinate 137,620 of NZ_JAYXKP010000001.1, forward strand.
CAGCTTTGACATTAAGTGCTTCAGCATTACTTGTCTTGACAGCTTGTGGTGGCGGAAATGATACAGAAGAAGGCGAAGGATTAGAAGGCGCTACTGGAGAACCAGACCAATTAACTGTATGGACCTGGGATCCGAACTTTAACGTTCGTGCACTTGAAATCGCTGAAGAGACTTATAAAGAAGACAATCCGGAATTTGAGTTAAATATCGTTGAGAATTCACAAGATGACGTTATTCAACGTTTGAATACAAGCTTGAGTTCTGGCGTTGAAACTGGCTTACCGAATATTGTATTTATAGAAGATTATCGTGCACAAAGTTTCCTTAATTCTTATCCAGGTTCATTTGTACCTCTAGAAGAATATTATAACGTAGAAGATTTTGCGGATTACAAAACAAAAGCTGGTACGTATGAAGATGAAGTATATAACGTTCCTTTTGACAGTGGTGTAACTGGCTTATACGTTAGAACAGATATCTTAGAAGAAGCAGGATACACATTAGAAGATGTCACAGACATTACGTGGGATGAATATGTTGAAATCGGTAAAGATGTCACAGAAAAAACCGGAATCAAATGGATGACAAACGACCACAATGACTTAGGAATCATTCGTGTCATGATGCAATCTAGTGGCGTATGGTTAACAGAAGAAGATGGACAAACGCCATACATTACTGAAAATGAATCATTGAGATTAGGATTTGAAACTTATAAAGAGCTCTTCGACTCAGGGGCTATGAATGTACACAATGACTGGGATCAGTTTTTACAAGCTTTCAACAATGGTGAAGTTGCAACAGTTCCAACAGGTAACTGGATTACACCTTCTATCACGGCTGAAGACTCTCAATCAGGAGACTGGGCGATTGCACCAATTCCTCGTCAAACAATCGAAGGTTCAGTTAATGCTTCAAACTTAGGTGGATCATCCATTTATGTATTGAATATTGACAACAACGAACTAGCGGGAGAATTCCTTGGTTCTACATTTGGATCAGACGTAGATTTCTATCAAGAATTGGCTACTCAAATCAATGCTATTGGTGCATACGAACCAGCTGCTGAAGGTGAAGCTTATCAAGTGGAAAGCGAATTTTTCGGTGGACAAATGGTTAATAGTAACTTTGCTGAATGGACTCAAGAAATTCCAGAAGTAGAATTTGGTGAAAACACTTATGCGATTGAAGATATTCTAGCAGTTGCGTTACAAGATTATCTTAATGGAGCAGATCTGAACGACGTGTTGGAGAGTGCGCAGCAACAAGCTGAATCTTCACTGTAGTACAAGGATTATTAAGAGACAGACTCCTTTCAATGCATGATACGAAAGGGGTCTGAATCTTTTTAGAGGAGGAACAACGATGACGAAACAACCAACAGTTAAAAAGAAAAAATTAGGTAAATTAGAAAAGAAACGTAAAATCATGAGTTGGGCATTTGTAATTATCCCTACTTTTTTTATTGTCGTATTTTATTTCTACCCAATGATACAATCACTCTGGTTATCTCTTCATTCTGGTGCGGGTATTGGTCTAGAGTTTGTTGGTATAGAGAACTATAAGAGATTATTTAACGATCAAGCCTTCCTAACAGCAGTGAAGAATACCTTTATCTTCTTTATTTTCCAAATTCCAGTAATGATTTTCTTGGCGTTAATCTTCTCAGTTGTATTGAACAATAAGGCGTTGCGATTCAAAGGGCTATTTAGAACACTGGTCTTCTTGCCTTCAATCACTTCTCTTGTTGCTTATTCATTGATTTTCAAATATCTATTCGCAAACAATGGTATTGTCAATCAAGTGTTGATGTTTTTGAACCTAACGAATGATCCGATTTTATGGTTAGGAGATCCGTTCTGGGCAAAAGTTTTGATTGTCATTGCGATTACTTGGAGATGGACTGGATATAATATGATTTTCTACTTATCTGCTTTACAGAATGTAGACCCTAGTATTTATGAAGCAGCAAGAATCGATGGTGCGTCTTCATTCCAACAGTTCTTCAAAATCACTATCCCAATGTTACGTCCAGTTATCCTGTTTACTTCTATTACGTCAACAATTGGTACATTACAATTGTTCGATGAGCCAATGAACTTAACCGGCGGTGGACCAGGTAATGCCACAACAACGATTTCTCAATACATTTATAATCTGTCTTTCCAATACACTCCAAACTTTGGATACGCAGCAGCTGTTTCATATAGTATCGTATTCTTCGTTATTGTCTTAACGATTATTCAATTCAGATTGGGGAGAGAGAAAAAATGAAAAATCAAATCTTAATGAAAAAAATTCTAATGTATGCATTTATTATCGTCACATGTATTATGTTTTTCTTTCCATTCTACTTCCTAATAGTCAGTGTTACCAATCCTTCTATTGATGTAACAAGAGGTCAGTTGCTCCCAGGAACACATTTTATGGAGAACTTAAGAACAGTATTTGAAACAACGGATATTGTGAATGCGATCGGGAATTCTTCTCTCGTAGCTATTGGTCAAACTTTTATCGCAATCTTCATATCTTCACTAGCAGGTTATGGATTTGAAGTGCACCCATCTAAAGGGAAAGAAATTGTCTATACGTTGATTTTGGGATCTATGATGATTCCTTTTGCAGCTTTGATGGTTCCGTTATTTAGACTTTTTGGAATGATTTCTAGCGTAGCACCAAGTATCGGTATCGATACACTGGCTGGGGTTATGCTCCCGTACTTCTCAACAGCTTTTCTAATTTTCTTCTTTAGACAAAACGCAAAGATGTTTTCAAAAGAGCTTTTAGAAGCGGGAAGAATTGATGGACTATCTGAACTAGGACTTTTCCTTAGAGTCTTTATGCCAACAATGAAAACCACTTATGCAGCTGCTGGTATTGTTACCTTTATGAACTCTTGGAACAATTACCTGTGGCCACTGGTCATCTTACAGAATCCTAAAAACTATACGGTTCCTTTAGTTATTTCGGCTCTTGGATCAGGATATACGCCAGATTATGGCGCAATCATGCTAGCGATTTTAATTACAACTATCCCAACGGCTCTGATCTTCTTCTTACTACAGAAATACTTTGTAGCTGGAATGATTGGATCTATCAAGTAAAGGAGCGATATAATTAATGATTCAATTTAATGAGAAAACTCGAGTATTTAATTTATCGAATGCAAATATTAGTTATCAAATATCAATCGAAGAACAGAGATTTTTGGCTCATCGTTATTTTGGGAAGAAACTAAGAGGGGATTCATTTAAAGGAGATTACCCAATCATCGCTCGAGCTTTTGGTACAAATCCGATAGATGCAGAGCAGCGTGCATTTTCTTTGAATCATCAATTACTAGAATACTCTGGAAATGATAATGGAGACTTCAGAGAATCTAGTTATCAGATAAACTTTTCGGATGGTTCTTATGTCAGTCAATTTAACTATAAAGGACATGAAATTATCGATGGTAAACCAGACTTGAATGGACTACCACAATCTTTCACAGAGACTGATGATCAAGCTCAAACACTCAAAATCACATTAGAAGATGCTGCTAATAAAGTTCAGATTATTTTGATTTATACGATTTTCTCTAATTATGGCGTTATTGTCAGATCAACTGAATTCGTTAATCTAAATAAAGAAAGCATATTCTTAGATAAAGCACTCAGTATGTCGATGGACTTTTCACATTCAAAGTTTGATTTAATTCAGTTATCTGGATCTTGGGCTAGAGAAAGAGAATTAATTCGTCACAAACTAAATAGAGGCGTAACAAAGGTAGACTCTAAGAGAGGAACGACCAGCCATAATTATCAACCATTTGTGGCGTTAGTGGATCCGGATACTACGGAACATACTGGGGAAGTATTCGGCGTTCATCTCGTTTACACTGGAGAATTCGTCAGTAATGTTGAAGTAGATGAGTACAACCAGACTCGTGTTCAAATGGGCATTAACCCTGAGCATTTTAACTGGGAAGTGAAGGCAGGAGAAGCTTTTCAAACGCCTGAAACAGTAATGGTTTATAGCGCAGATGGGTTAAATGGAATGAGTCAAGAGTATCACCGCTTTTATCAGAATCAACTGATTCGCTCAAAGTACAATAAAGAAGAAAGACCCGTACTTATTAACAACTGGGAAGCCACTTATTTTGATTTCAATGAAGAAAAGTTACATGCTTTAATTGATGAAGCTGCCTTATCAGGAGTTGAATTATTTGTATTAGATGATGGTTGGTTCGGTAAAAGAGACGACGATACAACATCGCTTGGTGACTGGAAAGAGTATGGAAAAAAACTTCCAAATGGCCTGAAAGGTTTATCTGATTACACTCATGATAAAGGGCTGAAATTTGGACTCTGGTTTGAACCGGAAATGGTTTCTGAAGATAGTGACTTATACCGAGAACATCCTGATTGGATACTCGGCGCTAAAAACAGAAGATCTTCTGTTAGTAGAAATCAGTACGTACTTGATTATAGTCGACCAGAAGTCAGAGAAAATATACTGAATCAGATTAGAGCCGTATTAAATGACGTACCGATCGATTATATTAAATGGGATTTCAATCGAAATATGTCAGAGATTGGTTCTAGAAATTCTTCTGTAAGAGATGGTGAGATTCTACATCGCTACATCCTAGGATTGTACGAGGTTCTTGAAATTTTAACCACTGAGTATCCTGACATTTTATGGGAAAGTTGTTCTGGAGGCGGTGGAAGATACGATCCAGGCATGCTTTACTATATGCCACAAACTTGGACGAGCGATAACACCGATGCTGCTTCTAGACTGGATATTCAATATGGTACAAGCTTAGTCATGCCAATCAGTAGTATGGGTGCTCACGTTTCTGCTACACCAAATCATCAAGTAGGTCGCTCAATCTCGATGGAAATGAGAGGGCATGCTGCTATGGCTGGAAATTTAGGTTATGAATTGGACCTTACAGAGCTTTCTTCTGATGAAAAATCTGAAGTAAAAGATCAGATTGAGTGGTACAAGAAACATAGAAAATTGATTCAGTATGGTCGCTTTTCTAGACTGATTAGTCCATTTGATAAAAATCATAAAGCTGCATGGATGTTTACAAATGAAGAACAGACACAAGCAGTTTTGTTTTTCTATCAAACGATGGCTAGAGCAAATGATTCATTTGATCAGATTAGAGTAGTGGGTTTGAAACCGGACCAGAAATACCTTCTGAGTCATAACGGAGAAACCTATTATGGTGATGAGTTAATGTATAGAGGGATCTATATTAATCACGATTTACATGGGGATTATCAAAGTAAAATGGTTGAAATTACAGCAGTAGATTGACTATGAAAGACTTACCTTTAGTTAAATTGAGGTAAGTCTTTTTTGTAAATATACATGTTCATGTTCGTAATATTTAAAGATAAAAGATCGTAGGGCTATTACTTTGAATACGATTTCTGTTCTGTTAAAGTGAAACTGCAGTAAAAATTGAAAGGGGTAATCATATGACAAAATATGTATTTAGATCACCAAGCAGATATATCCAAGGCGCTGGCGTTATAGAAGAACTGGCTAAGGAAACAGAAGCAATTGGTCAACAACCCTTATTGATCGCAGACGAAGTCGTCTGGGATATTACGAAAGAAGCAATAGAAGCTAGTTTTGAAGGTTCTAAGTCTGAATATCACTTTGAGCAATTTAACGGAGAAGCTTCTACAAAAGAAATTGACCGAATCTCTGATAAAGGTAAAGAACAATCTGCGGATGTTGTCATTGGAGTAGGTGGCGGTAAGACACTTGATACAGCTAAAGCTGTTTCAGATCAACTAGGGGTACCTGTAGTTATTGTACCTACAACCGCCTCAACAGATGCACCGACAAGTGCACTTTCAGTTATTTATTCTGATGACGGCGTGTTTGAAGGGTATAAATTTTACGACAAAAACCCTGAACTCGTACTTGTTGATACGGCCATTGTTGTCAATGCACCCATCCGTCTATTTGCTTCAGGAATTTGTGACGCAATGGCAACACTAGTAGAAGTTAAAGCAACACTTAAACGAAATGGAGATACGATGGCCGGTGGAAAACCGACATTAGCTTCTCAAGCGATTGCGGAAATGGCAGAAAAAACCTTGTTCGAGCATGGGTTGAGTGCTTACAAAGCTGCTAAAGAAGGTATTGTTACGCCAGCAGTAGAAGCAATTGTAGAAGCAAACACACTTCTTTCGGGTCTAGGATTTGAAAATGGTGGATTAGCAGGAGCCCATGCTATTCATAATGGTTTTACTGCCTTGCATGGAGACATTCATGATTTGACACATGGTGAAAAAATTGCTTATGGCACACTTGTTCAACTCGTTCTTGAAAGAAAAACAGAAACGGAAATTAAAAAGTACATTGATTTTTATAATCAGATTGATATGCCAACGACACTAGAAAACATGCATCTAACGGATGCATCATTTGAAGATTTGATTGAGGTTGGAAAGCTAGCAACAGCCGATGGTGAAACGATGGAAAACCTTGATCCACAAATCACTGCGGAACAAGTAGCTAACGCTATATTAGCAGTCGATGCTTTAAGCAAATAAGTAATTAGGAATATATGAAGTGTCCACTTAAAATAAAATTTGAAATTAATGTTGACGTTTCCAAAAGTTGATGATATAGTAAGTTTAAATAACAGGCATGTGACTGGTAATGCAGGCAGGACCTAATGATCTAGATACCCAAAGTTTATCTTTAGGGGGATTCTATCATTATGTCCTGCCTTTTTGATTATCTAGGCCAGGTGATCAAAAAAACAAATAAGGGAGATGTCAGCATGGATTATCAAAAAACCGCTAGTGAAATTGTTGAGAATATTGGTGGGAAAGACAATATAGCTCACTTAGAGCATTGTTCGACAAGATTGAGATTTACTTTGAAAGATGACAGTAAAGCGAATATGGACAAACTTGAATTGATTGACGGTGTAATGGGTGTTCGTAAAAATGTTCAAATGCAAGTCATTATTGGTAACGAAGTAGTAGAAGTTTACGACAAGGTTAAAGAAATTGTTGGAGATTTAGCGAGCTCTGGAGAAAAGCAAGGTGGTCCAAAACAAAAATGGAGTGCAATAGTTCTTGATTTTATTATTGGAGTTTTTCAGCCAACTATACCAGCCGTAGCCGGAGGGGGCGTTCTCAAGTCATTATTACTTTTATTTAACATGTTTGGCTGGATGAACCCAGAATCACAAACCTATCAAGTACTAGATTTAATCGGCTCAGCACCTCTTTACTTTTTACCAGTTATCGTTGCGATAACTGCAGCAAATAAGCTGAAAGTTAACCCAGTAGTCGCTGCTTCTGCGGTAGGGGCGTTATTATTACCAGGTATGACAACCTTACTTAGTGAAGGTACAAGTTTGTTTGGATTACCAATTCAAGAAATTGCGTATTCTTCTCAAGTATTTCCAGCACTTTTACTAGTACTATTCTATGCAGTTCTAGAAAAATTCTTTACAAAAATCTCACCTAAAGCGATTCGAATCTTCTTTGTTCCATTAATGTCTTTAGCGATTTCAGTAAGTGTAACGCTATTATTCCTAGGACCGATAGGTTACTTAGTTGGTGAACAATTATCAGCTTTAATTCTGTTTATTTACGGTAATGTAGGTTGGGTAGCAACAGGTATATTAGCTGCAGTATTACCTTTCATGGTTGTTACAGGAATGCACAAAGCTATGATTCCTTATGCGGTATCTTCAATGAGTGGGATTGGGCGAGAAGTCTTATATTTACCAGCTTCTCTAGCTCATAACATCTCAGAATCAGGCGCTTGCTTTGCAGTAGCAATTAAAACAAAAGACGAAAAGTTGAGAGCGACTGCGATCTCTGCTGGGATTTCAGCGTTCTTCGGAATTACTGAACCGGCATTATACGGTGTAACGATCCTTCATAAACGCGTCTTATATAGTGTCATCATTAGTAGTTTGATCAGTGGTTCGTTTATCGGAATCATGGCCGTTGAGGCATTCGCATTAGTGGGACCTGGTTTAGCAAGTATTACAATGTTTGCTAGTCCAGATAATCCAATGAATCTTACCTGGGCATTTGTAACTTTTGGATTATCACTATGTCTTTCATTTGTATCAGTATTGATTTTATGGAAAGACGAAGTTATACAAGTTGAAGAAGAAAAAGAAACATTTAACTCAGGTCAACGTAAACCAGAAACGATGAATAGTCCTGTAGAAGGTACAATTATTCCGTTATCAGAAGTTAAGGATGAAGTATTTTCTAAAGGAATGGTCGGAGCAGGTTTTGGTGTTAAACCATTGATCGGTGAGCTAAGAGCACCAGCAGATGGCATAATTAGTATGGTCTTTGAAACAAAACATGCAGTTGGAATGGAAATGACTAATGGTGCAGAAGTCTTATTCCATATCGGTATTGATACAGTTCAGCTAGAAGGAAACCATTTCGAAGCGCATGTTAATAAAGGAGATAATGTATCAGCAGGAGACTTGCTAGTTACTTTTGATATTCAAGCTATAGAAGCAGCAGGATTCGATACAACGGTTATCTCTGTTGTAACAAATCAAGATGATTTTTCTGTATCGCAAGATGTTACGAATGAATCAGTATCAACACAACAATCAGTAATGACAGTATCACCAATAGGAGGATAATGATAATGAATAAAGGATTTCCAGAAGGATTTATGTGGGGTGGCGCAATTGCAGCCAATCAAGCTGAAGGTGCTTGGAACGTGGATGGTAAAGGATTATCTGTAGCGGATATTGCTACTTATAAACCTAAAGTAGACGTTAAAGATTACGCAACACACATGAGTATTAATCTTGAAACAGTAGAGAAAGCTGCTGCAGATAAATCGGATGATATTTATCCTAAAAGAAGAGGAATCGATTTTTATCACCGCTATAAAGAGGACTTAGCGTTGTTTGCAGAAATGGGCTTCAAAACTTTAAGAGTTTCAATCGCGTGGTCAAGAATTTTCCCAACAGGAGAAGAATTGGAGCCAAACGAAAAAGGTTTACAATTCTATGAAGATTTATTTACTGAAATGAAGAGAATGAATATCGAACCAATCGTCACATTGTCTCACTATGAGATGCCTTTATCATTAAGCTTGAAGTATAATGGTTGGGTTGATAGACGTGTAGTCGATGATTTCGTTAGATTTTCAAAAGTTTGTTTCAAAAGATTTAAAAATCTAGTAAAATACTGGTTAACCTTTAACGAAGTGGACAGTATCCACAGACACCCATTCACTACAGCTGGAATTCTAGTGGACCAATGTGCTCCCGGAAAAGCAGAGCAAGAAACGTATCAAGCTTTACACCACCAGTTCGTAGCTTCCGCAATGGTAACAAAGGATTGTCATGAAATTATTGAAGGTAGCCAAGTGGGATGTATGATCACGAAACTAACGACATATCCAAGAACTTGTCATCCAACAGATGTTGAGTTAACCTTGAAAAAGAACCTTGAAAATAATTTTTACGCTGACGTACATGTTTTCGGAGAATATCCTAAGTTGATTTTGAGAGATCTTGAATTAAGAGGGATCGAATTACACTTTGAAGATGGCGATTTAGAAGTAATGAAAAATCACACTGTTGATTTTGTATCGTTCAGCTATTACATGTCATTAACAGAATCCCACGACGAAAACGCAGAACGTACGCCAGGAAATACCATTCTTGGAGTTAAAAATCCATACCTAGAGGCAACTGACTGGGGATGGCAAATTGATCCACAAGGACTGAAAATTTCATTACTAGAATTATATGATCGCTACAACGTTCCATTGATGATTGTAGAAAACGGTATGGGCGCAAAAGATGAATTAGTAGATGGAGAAATCCATGATCCATATAGAATCGCTTACTTTGAAAGTCACTTCAAAGCAATGAAAGATGCTATTAATGAAGGTGTTGACCTTATTGCCTATACAAGTTGGGGTGCAATCGACATTGTAAGTGCAAGTACTTCTCAAATGTCTAAACGTTACGGTTTCATTTATGTTGATGCAGATGATGAAGGAAATGGGACGTATGATAGAATTAAAAAAGATTCTTTCTACTGGTATAAAGATATTATCGAAACAAATGGTAGCCAACTATAATATAAAATGAAGTTGTCTGAGGAAGGGGGATTAGATTGGCATTAATAAAAAAGGTGTTGAACACGAGTGTCGTACTCATTGAAAAAGATGGAAAAGAAATTGTTGTATTTGGAAAAGGCATTGGATTTGGAGCGAAGCCGGGAGACTCTGTTGATCAATCAAAAGTAGATCAAGTATTCTTTTCAGCCGAAAATATTCGTATGCAGCAAGTGCTTGAATTGCTCAGTAATATTCCTGAAATTTATTTGAATATGGTTCAAGAGATCATTGAGTATTCCAAAATTCACTTAGATACAGAATTACAACAAAGTATTTACTTTACATTAATGGATCATATGCATTTTGCAGTGGAACGTGCTCAAAAAGGTATGAATATATCAAATCGTGTTTATTGGGAAGTTAAAAGTTACTATCCTAAAGAATTTCTGGTTGGTGAATACGCTAGAAAACTGATTAATGAAAAACTTGAAGTTGATTTGCCTAAAGAAGAATCAGCCAATATTGCTTTCCATCTTATTAATGCACAAAGTTCTGATAATGAAAATGCAGATAGTATGAAAGTGGCTAAAATGCTAGGAAGCATTGTGAATCTAGTTCGCTACAATCTAAAAGCCAATCTTCAGACAGATTCCATTCATTATAATCGATTTATCACGCACGTAAAATTCTTCGTAGAACGCTATTTGTCAGATAAATTGATGGAAGAGACAGATGAAGAGTTATTTGAGCAAATTTCGACGTTGTATCCGGAATCTATGAATATTTCTTTTAAAATCAAAGAATATATGCAAGAAGTCCATCATAAACCAATCCCAAAAGATGAACTAACGTATCTTGCTGTTCATATCAATAGATTATTGAAATATTCAGAAATAAATGAATAGGAAAAAGCACATATCACTATAGGTATGTGCTTTTTCATGCAGAGTGTTTTCTTTGATTTTATAGAATATTATCGTTAAGCTAATTTCAGAATAAAACAAAGGAGACCTAAAAAATGAAATTAGAAAATAAAGTAGCTTTTGTAATCGGAGGAACTTCTGGAATCGGTGAAGCCACAGCAAAGAAATTTGCTAAAGAAGGGGCTAAAGTAGTCGTCGGAGGTAGAAACGAGGATGAAGGAAACCGTATCGTAAATGAAATAAAAGAACAGAACAATGAAGCGATCTACAAGCATACAGATACAACAGATTTTGACGAAATTAATAAAGTTGTTCAAGAAATTTTAGATGTTTACGGAACAATTGATGTTCTTTATAATGGCGCTGGAATCCACGATAGCTACAAAACTATTCTGGATACTGATGAATCTGATTATGATAAAATCATGGATGTGAATGTTAAAGGACCTTATTTAGCTTCAAAAGCCGTTCTACCAATCTTTATTGAAAAAGGGCAAGGTACCATTATCAATGTAGGCTCACAAGCAACCTTTGTAGCAGGCCCTGGGGGATCAACATACGTAACATCTAAACATGCTTTAGAAGGATTTACTAAACAGTTGGCCTATGACTTTGGTCGCAAAGGTGTTAAAATTAACTTGTTAGCACCAGGATTTGTTGTGACACCAATGACAGAAGGTATCGATGACGAAAGACTCAAAGATATTCCTGACCAAAGAGCGGGTAAGCCAGAAGAAATTGCGTCTGCAGCTGCTTTCCTAGCCTCAGATGAGTCAAATTACATGCAAGGTACATCGTTAGTTATAGACGGTGGATGGAATGTTGGGCGTTAAAAATACAGACAGAAAAGGCTGAAACGGTTTTCAGTCTTTTTATTTCGCTCTAATTGTGAACGAAAATACAATATATCCTTAATATTCATAATTATTTATAAATTAATTGTAAATTAGGCTTTATTTTTCTTTTTATATTTGTTAAACTATTCACAAGTAGAAGAGGAGGAAATAAAATGAAAAAAATGATGTCAGCGTTGAAATTTGTATTTAGAAATGGTGAAACTTGGACAATTGAAAGAAAACACATTGGCGATCTATGGATTAAGCAAGTCACAACAAGTTTTGGAAGAATAGGCGAAGACGATTTTCAAGAAATTCACCCTTGTGAATCTCTTAAAATAGAAATTGACAGAGAAGCTGATGCGGTAAATTCTTCCGATATTAATTTAGGAGGACTAGAAGCAGGGATGTTTGATCGTGTTAAACAATATCAAGATATTGAAATGATGGATATTCTATATAGAGACAATAACAATGGACAAAAGGAACTGTGTACTGAAAAAGATCGTATCTACTTCCCGTACAAAGCGATTGATAGTGATGGACACGATAACGAATATCAGTCCAGTCTAGTATCTAGTAATGATCACTTATACATCGTTATCGACCCTGAAAAGACTGTACAAGAAGTCTATCCTGAAAAAGTTTAACTACAAATATATATTAAACAAAAAGTTTGTTCTGGAAATTTGGAGCAAACTTTTTTTGATGAAAATAGTTTAATGAGTCGCTACTATTGTGTTTACTTGTACAAGCAGTTACAATAAGTAAGTAGAATAAAAAGTGAGAGGAAGTTTTGATGAATAATTTAGGCGATTCAGTACAACTTAAGCGTGGAGTTACATTGAAAAATAGAGCAATCATGGCTCCTATGACAAATATGATGAGCTTCTTTGACGGTACAATAACGGATAATGAACTAGCTTATTATGCACTTCGAAGTGGAGAATTAGGTGCTGTAATTACAGCGGCAGCAAATGTTCAAGCTATTGGAAAAGGTTGGGAAGGCGAATTGGGTGTTCATGATGATCAGCACATACCTGGACTAGCCAAATTAGCTTCTTCTATAAAGAAATCTGGTACAAAAGCTATCTTGCAAATTTTCCACGGGGGTAGAATGTCTCCTAGTTCTGCATTAAGAGGAGAACAGCCCGTTTCTGCAAGTGCTGTTAAAGCAGAAAGACCCGAGGCTATTGAACCAAGATCACTGTCTGACGAAGAGGTTGTTCAAGTTATTGAAGACTTCAAAGCAGCTGCTATTAGAGCAATTAGAGCCGGATTTGACGGAATCGAGATTCACGGAGCGAATACTTATTTGATTCAACAATTCTTTTCTCCGCATTCAAATAGACGTGATGATAAATGGGGCGGAAGTCTTGAGAATAGATTTCACTTTGTAGATAGACTTGTAGATGAGATTATTGAAACGGTTGATAACGAAACAACTGAACCGTTTATTGTCGGATATAGATTTTCTCCGGAAGAATATGAAAATCCTGGTATTCGTATTGAAGATACATTGTATTTGGTGGATCATTTAGCTGATAAAAAATTGGATTATCTTCACATCTCACTCGGTGACTTCAGACAATTTTCTAAATTTGACGAAGCTAGAGAAAAAACAATTTTACAACAAATGCATGACAAAATCGCTGGAAGAGTGCCTCTAATTAGTGTAGGAGATATTCGAAACAGCGCTGACGCTAAAGAAGCTTTGGAGCATAGTGAATTTGTCGCATTAGGTAGAGTATTGTTATCTGATCCACATTGGGCAAGCAAGGCTTTAAGTGGAAGAGATGAACAAATAAGATTAAACGTTACAGAAGAAGAACGAGAAGAATTGAAATTAAATAGCGGTGTCTGGATGTTTATGAAAGCTATGATGTCAGATAGAATTAAGTAATAATAAGTAACCTCGGGTAGCTTTACTCGAGGTTACTTTTTTTAAAAAATTCATTGACATTTATATTGATAGTGCTTACAATATAGTAGAACAGTTAATTGAATAGCAAAAGGATTGTAACTGTATTGGCAGGCAACACCTAATTACTTTTGACAGGATAATTTTATTCTGTTTCTAAAAGTTATTAAGGTGTATTTTTTTTTATGGGAGGAGGTTGTCTGTGTGGATTAAAAAGATATTCAACAATAATATTATTCTTGCTCAGGATGAGAAAATGTCTGAACGCGTTTTACTCGGTAGAGGAATTGCCTTCGGGAAAAAAGAAAATGATGAAGTTGATGAATCTAAAATCGATAAGATTTTTATTCTTGAATCTCAAGAGTTAGTAGATAAATTTGTACATTTAGTTGGTGAGATACCAACAAATCATTTAGAGCTTACGGACAAAATAGTCAAGGAAGCTGAAGAGCGTCTTGAAGTGAAATTTAGTGATAGTATTTATATTGGTTTAGCTGATCATATAAATTATGCTTTATTCCGCTTTAAAAAAGGTGAACAAATTCAAAATGCATTTTTATGGGAAATCAAGAAATTTTACCCTAGAGAGTATCAAGTAGCTTTAGATATGCTCGAAACGATTTACTATTATGAAAAAGTAAAACTTTCAGAAGATGAAGCCAGTTTTATTGCGCTTCATTTTGTCAATGGTCAAAATATGGATTATGATGTCAATCTTAAAGGGATCAATGAGACGATTATCATTCAAGATATTTTCAATATTATAAAATTTCATTATTCAATTGATATAGAGGAAGATACTTTAAATTATAGTCGGTTTGTTACGCATCTAAGGTACTTTCTACAACGAATAACACGTAAGGAAAGATACGGATCGGGTGAGAATCAACTCTTCGATCAGGTAAGTATAAAGTATAAGAAAGCATATCAATGTGTTTTGAAAATAAACAGTTATCTAATTAAAAAATTAGATACTGAAATGACGGTTGATGAGCAATTATACTTTATTTTACACATTAATCGATTAACAAATAGAGAAAATCAAATTCGATCAAATTAATGGATTGTAACTGTATTGGCAGGCAACACCTGAATTGATCTACACAAAGTATCTGTGATTTTTTGTGTAGACTTTTAGGTGTTTTTTTGTACTTATAAATTGGAGGTAATAATATGAACAACAAAGAATTAGCTAAAGTAATTGTTGAGAAAGTCGGTGGAGCTGATAACGTCAGTGACTTAACCCATTGCATAACTAGGTTAAGATTTAATCTTAGAAATGCAGACCTAGCTGATACAGATGCTATAAAAGAAATGGATGGCATAGTCGGTGCGGTATACAAAGGTGGTCAGTATCAGGTCATTATTGGCCCTCATGTTCAAAGTGTCTACGATGAAGCCATTCAAATGGTAGGTGGAGAAACAAATGGAAAGCAGTCAGAATCAGAAGAAAAACCAAAAGGATTTGCACTATTTTTTGATACAATTGCAGGTATTTTCACCCCAATTGTTGGAGCTTTAGCAGGATCGGGTATGGTTAAAGCGATTCTAGCTTTGTCCACTGCAATGGGATGGTTATCTACGGAATCTCAGACTTATAGTATACTTAATATAATGGGAGATGCAGTATTTTACTTCTTACCGTTCCTTATTGCTACTACTGCGGCTAAGAAATTCAAAACAAGTCAATTTTTAGCATTAGTATTTGCAGGTATTTTATTACATCCTGACTTGACAATGATGAGAACCGAAGGTGTTGAGGCAGCTTTCTTGGGTATTCCAATTAGATTAGCAACTTACTCTTCGTCCGTAATTCCGATTATTTTGATTGTATTATTACAATCTTATATAGAGAAGTTTGCGAGAAAGTATACTCCTGATGTTGTCAAAGTCTTTGTCGTACCAATGGTTACAATATTAATCGTAGCACCTATTGGTTTAATCGTCCTAGGACCATTAGGATCTATCGTTGGAGAATATTTAGCAGTATTCTTTACATTCTTAGAAGATGAAGCTAGTTTTGTTGTTCCGTTACTAGTAGGTGGTCTTGCACCATTCTTGGTTATGACGGGTATGCACTACAGTTTAGGAGCAGCTCAGGCAGTTCAAAGGTCTATAACTGGTTATGGTAGTATTCTTACTCCAGGGCTACTGTCAGCTAATATGGCACAAGGTGGAGCAGTCATGGCTGTAGCTTTTAGAACTAAAAATAAAAAAGTGAAATCACTAGCAACTTCAACGGGTATTTCTTGTTTTATGGGAGTTACTGAACCAGCACTGTACGGTGTTACACTACAAAATAAGCGTGTCCTAATATCTACTGTACTAGGTGGGGCGAGTGCTGGTCTTTATGCAGGTATTGTAGGATTGAAAGCATGGTCTTCTGGAACATCAAATATTTTTTCTACCCCAATTTATATGGGTGGGGATTCAATGTGGAATTTTTATCATGCAATCATTACTGTAATCATAGGTGCCACAGTAGGATTTACTGCTTGTCTATTTTTATACAAAGAAAATATGGAGTCTGATACATCTTCAATTGATCATAAAAAGAAAGAAAACACGACAAACTTAAGTAATGATTCAGTTTCGTTGGGATCTAATTTAGGTGAAAAAAATGAAATTTTTAGTCCATTAGATGGGGAAATGATTTCGCTGACAGAAGTTGATGACGACGCTTTTGCAACTGAAGCCATGGGCAAGGGTGTTGCGATCATTCCATCGAATGGAAGCATATATGCACCATTCGACGGTCAAGTAGCTATGATATTTAAGACTAAACATGCCATTGGATTAAGAAGTCACACAGGTGTAGAACTATTGATTCACATTGGTATTGATACTGTGAAGTTAGAAGGTAAGCATTTCTTAGCAAAAATCCATGATGGAGACTCTTTTGTTAAAGGTGATTTATTGATGAAATTTGACAGAGAGGCTATTTTAGATGCAGGTTTTGATTTGACTACGCCTGTTATTGTAACGAATACAAATGAATATCTTGATGTTATCGAATCTGAAGAAATAAACGTTTCTAATTTAAATAAAATTATGACAGTCGTCAAATAAGGAGGAAGAAAATGAGTCAGTTTCCAGAAGATTTTTTGTGGGGCGGTGCTACAGCTGCTAATCAATTAGAAGGTGCTTATAATATTGATGGCAAAGGTTTATCCGTTCAAGATATTATGCCTAAAGGTGTTTTAGGACCCATTTCAGACGGACCTACGGAAGATAATTTAAAACTGAAAGGAATAGATTTTTACCATAAATATGAAGAGGATATTAAACTCTTTGCTGAAATGGGATTTAAAGTTTATAGAATGTCAATTGCTTGGACAAGAATTTTCCCAACAGGTGAGGAGACTGAACCTAACGAAGCAGGATTAGCATTTTATGATAAAGTTTTTGACACATGTAAACAATACGGAATCATGCCATTGGTTACTTTATCGCACTATGAGCCGCCGTTAAATTTAGCAAAAAAATACGGGTCTTGGTTAGATAGAAGAATGATTGATTTCTTTGCTAAATATGCCGAGACAGTCATGAATCGATATAAGGATAAAGTTAGCCACTGGATTACATTTAATGAAATTAACGTCACTGTATTCTCTCCGCTTTTAGGAGGAGGTATTTTAACTCCAAAAGAAGAATTAACAATGAGTCAAAGATATCAAGCTGCACATCATCAACTAGTTGCGAGCGGATTGGTTACTAAAATGGCAAGAAATATCAATTCTAATTTTAAGATTGGATGTATGGTCGCTTCTCAGCCGAGATATGCTATGACGTGTAACCCTGATGATATTCTTTATGCGATGGAGCAACAACAGGAGACAACATTTTTTGTGCACGTTCACGCTACTGGAGAATATCCATACTATACTAAACGATTATTTAATGAAGAGAATGTTGAAATAGAAATTACTGAAGAAGATAGAGAATATTTGAGTCACACTGTAGATTACATCACTTTTAGTTACTATAATAGTCGTACGATGGCAAAAGATCCATCGCCTTATCAAACAGCTGCAGGAAATATATATAGAGGACTAAAAAACCCGTATGTTCAATATAGTGATTGGAATTATCCAATAGACCCTCAAGGACTACGTTACATGTTAAACTTTTATTATGAACGCTACCAACTACCTCTTTTTGTAGCAGAGAATGGTATGGGTAGTTATGATGATCCAATAGAAAATGAAGATGGTTCATTAACAATTAACGATGAGTACCGAATTAACTTTTTTAATAACCATATTTTACAAATTGAAAAAGCAATCGAAGATGGGGTAGATGTATTTGGTTATACTGCATGGGGTTGTATCGATTTAGTCAGTGCTGCATCAGCTCAAATTGAAAAACGATACGGTATGATTTATGTTGATCGACAACCAGATGGAAGTGGCACTCTAAAACGAACAAGAAAAAAATCGTTTTATTGGTATAAAGAATTGATTGAATCAAATGGAGATTCTTTAGAACGATAATTCATACAAAAAGCCGACCTATATGGTCGGCTTTTTGTATAAAGATAATTAACTAAATTGAATATAGATAGTTAAATCAAAGGGTTCATAGTCTTTAATGATTTGTTCAGTTTCACTATTATAGTACTTATAGGGTCCACCTTTGATATAAGCAAAATTAGCAACAATCGTTGATTGCAAATAAGATAACGTATTTTTAGTATATTCATTAGGTAGTTTACCCAAAAATATATCATCTATATAGATATCTAATCTGTCGGCGTTGCTGGGCACTATTTTAACGTTTTGAGTGCGATAACTCTCATATTTAAAGATTTTATTAGCAGACTTTTTAAATTCTTGAGCGCTTTTACCAGCATACTTTCTTTTATTAGGATCGTTTTCTATAATTTTAGATGTAATCGTATTTATAGTATCTTGATTAGAAGTTAACTCTTTTGCGGTTAAGTGGATTTTATATTCAATCGATAATGGAAGACGAGCCTTTTCTCTCAGTATGGGCATTTCTTTAATGAATTGCTGTGACTGATTAGACTGTTTCTTCCAAAACTTTTTTATAGCATTCATGAATCCCATATTAAATCCTCCTCTCAATCAAGTGAAATGAAATTCATGGTATAAAAGGGAATGTTATCTTTAAATAACATTTCATATTTTTATATTAACTAAAATAGGAACTATCTTCAAGATTTAAGCCTTATTTTAAGGGAATAAATTCTAAACATTATCGTTTTGTAACGATTTTTCATCTAATGAATGATATTTGATTCTTTATGGAAAAAAGTCACTTGCTGTCTTTTGTGAAAATGATTTATACTTTGAATAGTAGAATTTATGATAATTGTTAGGAGGAGTTGTATTGATCAATTATTGGATCTACTTCATACTTTTGACTGTGACTTGGATATCTGCACTTTTCTTTCAAGATAGTTCAGTTTTAGGATTATTTTATTCAGTACTTTTTTTTGCGGGATATAATCTTATACCATTAGTTTCTCTTTTTTTGAAAAAAGTGTTTTTTATCGGATTACTTTTATGTACCGTCTTAACTTTTATTTCAGTGGAGTTGAATCCTTTTGTCTGGTTGATTTTGGTTATTCTTGCGGCACAATTCTATGAGCTTTTAAAACCTTACATACTCTATTGTCTGATCGTTCTCAGTTTCTTGATCATACTCTTTCCAGCTTTCAACGCGCTAAATTCAAAGATGATCGTGTATCAACTTATACTCGTAGGTTTATCTATCCTATTGATTGGTCAGCTAAATAACCAAAAGAAACAGCGATTTAAAATATCTTTGGATAATACTAGAATGTATAATGAATTATCTTCTATCAAGCGACAGCAATTCCGCAATGACGAGAGTATCCGCCTGGAAGAAAGAAGTCAGATTGCTAGAGAAATTCATGATGCAGTGGGGCATAGATTAACTGCTTTACTGATGCAACTAGAAGTCGCTCGTTTGCAAGCTAAAAACAAAGAAAGTGCTGAACAATTCAATGCTCTCAAGAAATTAGCTCAGATGAGCCTTTCGGATACGCGAAAGGCTGTTAGTACATTAAAGTCGCAAGAACAATCTGGTCTCCAAGCTGTAATTTTTCTGATTCGTAAATTAGAGACTGAAAGTCATTTGAGACTTACAATGACCTTGAAGTCCGGTGTTTTGAACAGTAGGTTAAACAATGAACAATCGGTTACACTTTACCGAGCGATTCAGGAGGCCCTCACCAATATGATGAAACATAGTGACCGAAAACGCGCTGAAATCGTTTTTGAAATCATCGCGGAAAGAGAATTGAAATTTTCAGTAAAACATATTCAATCTGAAAAAGTGATCGTAAAAGAAGGCTTTGGTTTATCCAATATGAAAGAACGTCTGGAAAGAATCGATGGGAAGTTGTCTATTCAAAATAATGATAATCACTTCATTGTGATTGGCCAATTCCCACTGGAGGTGAAGCAAAATGATTGATATTTTGATAGCTGAAGACCAAACCATAGTGAGACAAGGGTTAAAAATCATGCTCGAGACGGACAAAGAATTCAGAGTGACTGGACAAGCAGAAAATGGTCTTCGGGCAGTAGAACTTTGTGATCAAAATCGATATGATTTAATCTTACTTGACATTCGAATGCCGAAAATGACCGGGCTCGAAGCAGGGAAAAGAATTCGTGATAAATGGCCAGATGTTACCATATTAATGCTGACCACATTTAATGATCAGGACTATGCATTGGAAGCTTTGAAAAATGGTGCCAATGGTTATTTATTAAAAGATGGAGATGCGGATGAGCTGATCAAGTCGGTTAGAAGTGCTTTGAATGGAGGAATGGCCATTGAAGATCAAGTAGCTGCGAAATTAGTCCCCTCCTTATTGAAGCATCAGAGTGAACGGTTAGAAGTAGACGAAGCGTTAACTGAACGGGAAATAGCCATTATAAAAAGAATCGGCGAAGGTATGAACAATCATGAAATAGCAGAATCGCTTTTTCTTTCAGTTGGGACAATCAAAAATCATATATCGACTATTTTATTGAAATTAGAATTGAGAGATCGAACGCAGATAGCGATTTACGCTATAAAACACCAGTTAACAAACTGAATATAGTGACTAAAGTCATATAAACTAATGACCAGAGACAGTAACCTTGCTGTCTCTTTTTATTTATACTAAAGACAAATAAAGAAAGGAGAGAACAAGATGCTAGAAGTACGAGAGATATCTAAATCATTTAAAAAAACAGTCGCAGTCGATCATTTAAGTATGTATATAGAAAAAGGCGAATCTGTTGGTTTGTTGGGTCCTAATGGAGCAGGTAAATCAACGACTATTTCTATGATTTCAACACTATTACCTCCAGATAATGGAACGATTGAATACAAAAATATTAATATTTTAAAAAATGCAAGCACGATCAGACCTGTACTAGGTGTCGTCCCGCAAGAGATTGCATTATATGAAGAATTGTCAGCTTACGAGAATATGCGATTTTTTGGGAAGATATATGGGCTAAAAGGAACTGCTTTAAACAGAAAGGTGGATGAGGTATTAAAGCTCGTTGGTTTAACAGAGCGGCGAAAAGAGCCTGTGAAAAATTATTCTGGTGGCATGAAAAGACGAATCAATTTGGCAGTAGCGCTTCTTCACGATCCTGAAGTTCTGATTATGGATGAACCTACTGTAGGGATTGATCCGCAATCTAGAAATCATATATTGGATACGATTCGTAAACTGAACGTTGAGCATAACTTGACCATACTCTATACCAGTCATTATATGGATGAAGTTGAAAAATTATGTGACCGAATCTATATTATGGACAACGGAAAAATTGTGGCTTCCGGTACAAATGAAGAGTTGAAGAGTTTGTTATCAAATGAAGAGACCGTGGAAATTGAAGTGAAAACTAAAAAAGTAGAATTTGCAGAGGTATTGAAAAAACACCCTGATGTCAATCAACTATATGAAACAACTAAAGGTTATAGATTGATAGTGTCTAAAAGGGACGAACTCCTTGTAGACATCTTTCGTCAAGCCGCTCTTCACGAAGTAACAGTAACTGGAATCCAAGTCAAAGAACCCACTCTTGAAGACGTGTTTTTACATTTAACAGGTAGGAAACTTAGAGATTAGGAGGTGTTCTCGATGAAAGAGTTGATAAAAAAAGATTTTCTTTTACTTTCAAAAAATAAAAGTGAATTGATCGAACTACTACTCACACCTTTTCTATTGATTTGTATTTTAGGATTTGCTCTTGGTAATCTGATGAACAACAGTGCTGAAAACACTATTGAGACAACTATCGTTGGTTTTGTGAACGATCAAAACGATGAAACAGTTAAGGCGGATTTTGAAGCAAAACTGGATGAGGAAAATGTGACTGATTTAGAGTACCAGCAGTTATTAGAAGCATCGTCTGAATTAGACCCAGTCTTTCATTTGAAACAGTTGTTTGAACAAGAAGAGATAAAAGAGCTCTTTCATTTAAAAGCTTTTGAATCAATCGATTCTGCTCAGAAAGCGTTAGAAAATGACGAAATTGGCGGTATTATACATGTTCCAGACCAATTCAGTTTATCTGTATTGAATTCGACTTTATTTGGGGAAGAATTAAAAACAGAACTTAATGTGATGACACAAGATCCGAATCAAATTAGATCCATTACACTGACTAGTGTTTTAGATAGTTTTATTAACGAATATAATTTTCAGACATCCATAGTTCCATTCGCTGGAGATACAACAATTGATGATACCTCACGATATGGTGGAACTCTGACAGTTTCTACTGAAGAGCCTATCAGCGCTTTTCAATACTATACGCTAGGAATGGGTGTGTTTTACGCTTTAAGCATTAGTACAATCATAGCAAACCGTAGCTTTAGGGAAAAAGAAACACATGTATTTGCAAGAATTATGATTTCGAATCAATCACCTTTAAGTTACCTGATGAGTAAGATGGTTTCCAGTTCACTTATTGCTTTTATGCAGTTAAGTTTGTTATTTGGCCTTTCCAATTTAGTTTTCGGAATTTTTTCAGGACGACCCAGTTCCTTTTGGTTAGATATTGCATTAATAACAGCCATTTATTCTTTATTGATAGGAAGTATAACTAGCTTGCTTACCTCTATATCACTATATGGAAACGAAATTAAAATTGTAAACTTCTTTGGATCTTTCACTGCTGTACTAGCTTTTCTTGGAGGTAGCTTTACACCGACAGAAAACTTTTCTGATCTGATTAAGACGATAGGGGATTGGACGCCTAATGGTGCAACATTGACTTCATACTTGCAACTACTAATGGGGTTCGAAATACAAGAAATTTTACCTCTTTTAGCGAGAGTGATCGGCATGAGTATCGTCAGTTTGACCGTGGCTGTTCTATTGTTTCCGAAAAGGAGGTTAGATTAGATGATAACTGTATTTCTTATGCAATGGAAAAGAACCCTTAAGAGCCCGTTATTGCTCATATTGTTTTTTGGATTGACCATACTGATGGTCAATGTAGTGGCTGGCACCCAAGGTGGTCAAAAGTTGGAAGTAGCAGCTTATAGTCATAATCTATCAGAGAATCAAATACAATATAAATTAGATAGATTGAATCAAAGTGATACGATTAGTATTCATTTAAAAGAAAAAGATCAAGTAGAAGAAGATATCAAAATGGATAAGTATGGGTTTGCATTAGTACTTGAAGAAGATAATTATCAGATTCTTGTAGGAAGAGAAACGGAGCAGTTACCTGTCGTGGATCAATATCTTCGTAGAGTTTATAGTGAAGAAAATCGGCTCAGAAGCATTCAAGAGCAAAACCCAGAACAAGTCATCGAAGTTAAGGACCACCTATTGTTAAACGTAAGCTCGTTGTCTGATACTGGTAATAGCATTGTGAATTTATCGGTCATGTTAGGTATGACCTTCTACTTCACGATATTTTCAATTCTTTTTCTTATGACAGATTTATTTGAAGACAAAAGAAATGGTATTTGGAACCGACTGATCTTTTCTCCAATTTCAAAAGCTAAAATCTATCTTGGACATCTTTTCTTTTATTTCAGCCTAGGAGTTTTGCAAATCACAGTACTATTAACGTTATTGAGTCAGATGCTTTTACTTGATTTAAATATCAACTATCTCGTAGCAATTCTAATCACATTATCGTTTATTCTTTGTATTGTATCTCTAGGGATATTACTCATCGCCATGGCAAAAACTTCTTCAGGATTAATGGTCTTGATTCCCATTGTCGCAACTTCTACAGCCATGTTAGGTGGGGCTTTTTGGCCGCTACAAGTGATTGATAATCGTTTTTTATTATTTGTAGCAGAATGGATGCCTATCAAACAAGCTATATACGGAATCATTGAAGCAACTGTTCAAAATAAAAGTTTCCTTGAAGCAATGCAGCCTGTCGGAATTTTGCTATTGATGAGCTTATTCTTTATGAGTATAGGCATCAATATGATGGAAAGAGTGAGTGATTCTCAATTATAAAATAAAAACTACAAAACATTGACCGACCTGGTCAGTAGTGGTAAACTTTCACCATGACCAGGTCGGTCAGTTTTTATACAGGATGATCGAGGTGAGTAAGAATTGAACGAAGCATTTAATAAATTACCAGATGAAAAAAGGTCTGCTATTCTTAAAGCGGCTTATAATGAGTTTGAGGAACATGGCTTTAAAAGGGCTTCTACAAATAAAATAGCTGCTAAAGCTGGAATTGGCAAAGGGACTTTGTTTTATTATTTTGGAAACAAGAAAAAACTATATCAGTATCTGATTACGACTTCTTTCAACATTGCTTATGATGAATATTTAATGCAGATCAATTTCGATAAAACAGATTATTTTGATCGTTTAGAAAGTATAACTGATCTCAAACAAAAAGTAAGCAATCTTTATCCCAATGAATTGAGCTTCTTATCTAAACTTCTTTTAACTCCGGATGATACGGAATGGTCGGATGTTATACAGGAGAAACGTGAAGAATCAGAAAAAGTATGGGAAAAGGTTTTGACTGAAAATATCGACTTCAGTAAATTTAGAGAAGATTTGCCAAGGGAAAAGGTGCTGAACTTAATCAAATGGGGACTTGAAGGATACCGTAAAGAACTGGAGCAGAAAGCAAACTCCCTAGGAAATTCAACTGTCTTTTCAGAAGAAGAGATCAAGTATTACTATCAAGAATACAATGATTATATCGATTTATTAAAAAGAACATACTATAAATCATAGTCAGGGAGTGAGTTATATGAGTTTAGTTTCAGTACAGGGGTTATCTAAATCTTTTGGTAAAACAGAGGCTTTAAAAGAAGTTAACTTTAGCATGGAAAAAGGGGAAGTTTTAGGCTTTATTGGACCAAATGGTTCAGGCAAATCGACAACCATTCGAGTACTTTTAGGACTATTAAAAGCAGATAGTGGAAAAGTGCGTATATTTGATCAGGATGTATGGTCTGATTCTGTGGAGATACACAAACGTGTTGCTTATGTTCCTGGAGATGTCAATCTCTGGCCCAATCTAACTGGTGGAGAAGTTATTGACCTTTTCTTAAGTATGAGAGGACAACAGGTAGATCATGATAAGAAAGCCTCTTTAATCAAAGCATTTGATTTTGATCCTACAAAGCAATGTAGAAGTTATTCTAAAGGAAATCGTCAAAAAGTGGCGTTGATCGCTGCATTTGCTTCTGATGCAGACCTATACATATTGGATGAACCCACTTCTGGTTTAGATCCACTACAAGAACGTGTTTTTCAACAACAAGTAGCAATCGTTAAAAAGCGAGGGGCTAGCGTTTTGTTATCTAGCCATATCTTATCTGAAGTTGAACAACTATGTGATACGATTGCGATTATCCGTAACGGAAGCATTGTGGAAGCAAGAACACTTAATGATCTTAGACACCTTACCAGAACAGAAATCAGGTTACAAACACAAAAATCTTTGAACCATTTCAGTGATGTTAGTTGGATTCACCACTTTGTCCAAAAAGGAAACCAAGCCGTTTTTCAAATAGACTCCAATAAAATGGATCAATTGATCCAGGCCTTACAAGGAATGGACGTTCAATCACTGGAAAGTGTTCCGCCTAAGTTAGAAGATCTATTCATGCGCCATTATGAAACGACTGGAGAGGCGAGGGAATCATGAAATCTATAACCGGATTTGAATTGTTAACTCGCTTTGTCTTAAAAAAAGAATGGAAAGGTTTGTTACTTTGGGCGCTTGGCTGCTTGATGTTTGTTTTTGTGGGTGTTTTTGCATTTGTAACCATTTATCCTTCTGCGACTGACCGCACAGCTATGGCAGTTGCAATGTCTAATCCGGCTATGGAAGCCCTTTTCGGAAAACTGATTGGAGGAGATAACTATACCATTGGTGCAATGTATTCACATACAATGACTATCCTCACATTGTCACTTTTTTCAGTAGCTTCGATATTAATGATGATTAGAAATACCAGAGTTGAAGAAGAACACGGTATGATGGAATTAATTCAATCATTTCCTATAGGAAGACTCGCGCATTCGACGTCTGCTTCATTACTGTTAATAGGTTACAACATATCATTAGCACTACTGACTGGATTGCTCCTCTTATTGATGGGGGATTCGAGTATGGATTTGAACGGATCATTTCTTACTGGAGCAATGTATGGCGCAATCGGATTGTTTTTCGGAAGTCTCGCCTTACTCGCAGCTCAATTATCCAGCAATAGTAGAAGTGCTACGATGACCTGTTTTTCACTGTTAGGAGCTGCCTATATTATTAGAATCATCGGGGATACCGGCCAGGAATATTTGAATGTTCTTTCTCCACTAGGTTTGCTATACAAATCAGAACCGTTTGTCTCCAATTACTGGTGGCCTGTAGGAATAGTCTTACTTGTAACCTTTGTTGTTTTGGGACTTGCCTTTTATTTCCAGACAAAAAGAGATTTAGGTGCTGGACTATTGCCAGATAAAACGGGTAAACACTTAGCGTCTTCTTTTTTGAAACAACCGATAGGCTTTGTTTTCCGATTGATGAAAACACCTTTAATCGCTTGGACTATAGGGTTGGTTCTACTTGGGATTACTTACGGTTCGGTTGTGGGAGACGTGGAAAGTCTGCTAGCTGGTAATGAATTGATTGAGCAAGTGATCAGTAGTGATGCTTCTCAATCCATTGTCACACAGTTTATTTCCATTATTATGGGCGTATTGGCTATAGCAGCTGTTATACCATCTATTCAAGTCATCGTTAGATTGTCTTCCGAAGAAAAACATGGACGCTTACAGCATTTACTTGTTGGAACGAAAAGCCGAAGTCAGATTTTACTGACTTTTATAGAGGTTAGTTTGATTTCTTTGGTAATGATTCAAGGAGTACAAATTGCTGCGTTTGGTGTTACGGCTAGTTTAAGTCAGAATATTCTCAGTTTTAGAGAAATTTTTGAAAGTGGTCTTGTTTATTTGCCAGCTATGGCCGTAATGTTGAGTGTAGCTATCTGTCTATTCGGATGGCTTCCAAAAAAACTATCCTTAATATGGATAGTTTTAGGTTATTGCTTTTTTATACTCTATTTCTCTAATTTATTTGATATGCCTGAATGGATAAAAGGACTTTCCCCGTTTTACCACATCCCAGAAAGATTAGATGGAGAATACAACTTAACCGTTCTTTTATATTTAACCCTTGTTTCTGTAGCTTTATCTTTAGTAGGAATAATCGGTTTCAAAAATAGAGACACGATTCATTAATCAATCAGACTGCAGTCTACTAGGACTAAAGTCTGATTTTTTTATATTTACTGCATCTGATGTAGTAATTATCTAGAAGCTTTGGTATAATCATTACAACGACAGATGCAGTAATCACTATCTGTTCAGCTTTACATAAAGGGGTGGGATGAGTGATCAGTAGTGACGTAAGTAGAGGATATAATGATTCATTTATATTATCTATTTTAAATGAAGGCGATTCCTACGGATACGAGATCTCTAAACAGATTAGGGAAATAACAAATGGTCAGTATGTAATGAAAGAAACGACGCTTTATTCAGCCTTTACTCGTTTAAAGGCTAAAGGATATATCACATCTTACCCTGGGAAAGAAACGCAAGGTAGGAAACGAACGTATTATAAAATCACGGTGGCTGGAAAAGGCTTGTTATTAGAAAAGCAAAAAGAATGGCAATTGACAAAATCTGTTGTAGACATATTTTTTGGAGGGGAAATATAATGAATACAATAAAAGAGTATGTAGATAAAATGTTTAAACATGTTGTGAAAACACAGGAGACTGAGCAATTGAAAGTGGATATTCTAGCAAATATGGAGGACCGATACATCGCATTAAAAGAAGAAGGAGCCTCTGAGAACGAAGCGATTGGAACAGTCATTGTGGAGTTTGGTAATATTGAAGAAGTGCTTGATGAGATGGGCGTTAATAAGCATCAAAAATCAAATAATGATTTAGATGATGTAATGGTAGTAGAGACTGAAGATGCTTATGAGTATATAGAAGGTCGAAGAAAAGCGGGCTTAGGTATCGGATTAGGTGTTCTTGCTTGTTGTATTGCCCTTGGTGGTTTTCTTGGTCTATTCGGATTATTCTCATTAGAATCCTACGGTATTATTCTAGGCTTAATATGGATGTTCCTACTTGCAGTCGTTGGTATCTCACTATTTATTATCCAAGGTTACCGATTGACGAACTATAAAGAGTATGAGCTTCCTTTCATCCTTGTACCTGAAGCTAAAATAAGGATTCAAGAGATGATGGATGCTTATAAAAAATCTTTCATATTTAGCATAGTAATCGGAGTAGCTTTATGTATATTATCTCTAATCCCAGTTTTGTTTACAGCTTTATCGTCCATAGATGAATTTATAGTCATTGGTATCGGGGCGATGTTCGTGATAGCTGGAGTCGGTGTCTTGTTGTTTATCTATACTGGAATGATTTGGACAGGATATCAAAATTTATTAAATAAAGGTAAATCCGTTGAGGAAGTCTATGAAGCACGTGAAAAGTACAAGCGAAACACTAAAATAACCAATATACTAGAGAATGTTTACTGGCCAATCTTATTGGTCGTTTACTTTTCATTAAGTTATTTCTCAGGTTCATGGGCATGGTCTTGGATTATTTTTCCAATAGGCGGAATATTACAAAGTACGATTGAATCTATATTTGATATTGAAGATTGATAAATGACCCAATACTAAAGGTATAGTCCAATCTGGATTATACCTTTAGTATTTTTTTGTATTAAAGTAATTTAAGCGTATTCTTATATTGGTGCTTCTACCGATAAGTAATAGTGATTTTTAGGTGAATAACGAAATTTAAATATTAATATAGTTATAAAATTAATATTTTTTATATTGGTGAGGTTGCTTATACGATAACAATAGTCACCTCCCTTTGATTATTTTAGCACTGAGAAGTCTTTATATTTGCTTCTTCTAATGCCATCATTTATTGTTTAAAGTAGAAATGGTTTGTGGATCAGTGGATTACCTAAAACTCTTTCATATTAATTATTTTAAGGGGGATTTCGATTGAAATCTAAACGCTCAAATCAATTAATCAAACATAGTTTACTATTAGGTAGTACAGTTTTACTTTTAGCTGCATGTGGTAACGGAGACGATAATTCAAGTAGTGAGTCTGCTTCTGATGGGAATGACGGCAGAACAACACTGGAATTTTGGTCTTTCTGGGGATCTGGAGCTAGAAGAGAAACGATTGAAGCCATCATTGAAGATTATAATGCGTCTCAAGATGCAGTCACAGTTGAACATGTCTATCAGCCTTGGGGAGATATCTGGACTAAGTCTTTAGCAGCTATTGCCGGGGGTAATGCACCAGATGTGATTGTTCAAGATATTAATAGTGTTAAACAAAGAGCAGAAGCAAATCAAGCAACAAATATACAGGAATACTTAGATGCAGATGATATTTCAGGAGACTTTTATCCGCAGCTATGGGACACAGTGCTTTATGAAGATGAAGCCTATGCATTACCATTTAACACAGATACACAAGTATTGTTTTACAATAAAACCGCTTTTGAAGAAGCAGGGCTAGATCCAGAAACACCACCAGCAACTTGGGACGAACTGGAAGAAATGGCTAGAGTATTAGATCAAGGAAGTGGAGATAGCTGGGAACAAATCGGATTTTATCCACGCTGGAATATTGGGGCTGATGTTTGGGCACTAAATGCAGATGGAGGGAATGCTTGGTTTGATAACAGCGGAGAAGTTGCGATCAATACTCCTGAAAAGGTAGAAGCACTAGAATGGATGCTTGAGTGGCAAGATTATTATGGTAGAGATACCATCAATCAATATGAAGCGGAATTCGGTTCAGGTGTATCTGATCCCTTCATTTCCGGTTTAGTATCTATGCGAGGACAAAATATTAACTATTACACCAACTTAGTGGAAAATGCTCCAGACGATTTTGAATTCGGTGTAGCGCCTTTACCTGAAAAAGAAGAAGGTAGTGGAAACTGGTCATGGGGCGGTGGATTTGTTTTAGAAGTTCCAGCTAATACGGACCATCCTGAAGAGTCTTATGACTTCATGAAGTATCTTTCTTCAACAGAAGTACAAGAAGAGTTTGGAATGAACAGTTTTGACATTATGGCGAATGCTGAAGCCAATGAAAACTTAAAAGAACATCCAGATCTTGATGAAATGGGTCAGATGATCTACGAACTTGCCGATTCCAATTTAGAAGTGACTACGATCACTCCGGTACCGCTTAATGCACCGGACTTTTCATCTCTTGTAAATACAGAAATCGATGCAGCCTTTCTAGGTCAGAAAACAGCTCAAGAAGCTCTGGATGATGCACAAGAATCCGTTGAGAATCTTGCTCAGTAATTGAAGAACTGAATAGTCGTTCATTATAAATGGTCAATAGTAAGTGAGAAGGGGCAGATCATTTCCCTTCTCACTATTTTTTAAGGCGGTGTATAAATGAAAGCAATGCATGCTACTAACAACCAGAAAAAAACTCATAAGCCTAAGTGGAATAAACGCAAAAGAAATGAAGCTTTGTGGGGATTATTGTTTGTTTCTCCATTTATTATTGGCTTTATCGGCTTTATGTTCTTACCGATGGTTTTTTCTTTTATCGGTAGTTTTACAAACTATAATATTACATCTAGAATGGATTTCATTGGATTTGACAATTTTAGAAGAATGTTTACGAATGACCAGTTATTCCTGACCTCCCTTTATAATACTGTATTCTATGTTATATTAAATGTTCCATTAACGACAGCGGGCGGGGTTTTTCTTGCTGTACTATTGAATCGAAATATCAGAGGAATTACAATTTTCAGAACGATTTTTTATCTACCAGCTATTCTATCGGGGGTTGCCGTATACGTCTTATGGATGCAGCTACTTTCTCCCTCAAGTGGTCTGATAAACACAGTATTATCTTGGGTAGGTATTGCCGGACCTTCATGGTTGTTTGATCCAAATTGGACAAAACCTGCATTGATTCTTATGCGTTTGTGGAGTGTCGGCGGAGCAATGCTTCTGTATTTGGCTACTCTGCAAAACGTACCCAATCAGTTGTATGAATCAGCTGAAGTTGACGGAGCTGGACCTTTTAGAAAGTTAAGACACATCACCTTACCACTGATTACACCTATTATTTTTTATGATGTGATTACATCAACCATTGGTGCTTTTCAAATATTCCAAGAAGCCTATGTAATGACAGAGAATGGTACAGGCGGACCAGCCAATTCGCTTCTTTTTTACAACCTTCATATGTGGAATAAAGCCTTTGTTGCTTTTGATATGGGGTATGCGATGGCGATGTCACTTGTGTTATTTGCAATCGTTATTGTATTAACA
Organism: Marinilactibacillus sp. XAAS-LB27; assembly: GCF_036039175.1. Lineage (NCBI taxonomy): Bacteria > Bacillati > Bacillota > Bacilli > Lactobacillales > Carnobacteriaceae > Marinilactibacillus > Marinilactibacillus sp. XAAS-LB27. The sequence continues at coordinate 169,265 of NZ_JAYXKP010000001.1, forward strand.
TTTATCAATTTGAAACTGGCTCCTAGATGGGTACATTACTAAATAAATCAAAATAACTGAATAATTAGAGAGTGAGGAGAGGCTATGATAGAATCTTCTGAAACAAAATACGTGGAAGACGATGCTTCGAGTGCATCAAAAGCTCAGTCAAAATATTTTAAAAGTAAAAAGAGACAAGAACGAACTGGGAAAATACTCATCTATCTATTGCTGGTAGTTGTTAGTCTTGTCTTACTTGCGCCATTAGTTTGGATGTTAAGTACTTCGTTGAAACCTATGGCAGAGATTGTTAGATTTCCACCAACAATTCTTCCAGAAACATTTGTGTGGCAAAACTATATGGATACGATTCAGGCATTCCCGTTTTTTAAATATATGGGTAATACTTTGTTCATAACTGCATTCGTTGTACTCGGAAATGTTTTTTCCAATTCATTTATAGCTTACGGATTTGCTAAAATAGATTTTCCAGGTAAAAAGATCTTATTTGCACTTGTGCTCGCTACAATGATGGTTCCAGGATTTGTTACAATGATTCCTCAATATATTCTTTTCACGAGAATCAATTGGGTAGGAACGTATTTACCACTCATTGTTCCTGCATTTTTTGGTAGTGCCTTTAATATCTTTTTATTGAGACAGTTTTATATGTCTATCAACAATGAATTAATTGAAGCGGCACAAATCGATGGGGCTAACCACCTATATATATGGAGCCGTTTAATGGTGCCATTAACGAAACCGGCACTCATTACGGTTGGGATTATGTCCTTTAATGGAGCCTGGAATGATTTCTTAGGACCCTTGCTGTATATTACTAAAGAAGAGATGTACACGCTCCAAATAGGTCTTCAGTCATTTTCTAACCAGTCAACGACTCAATGGAATTATTTAATGGCAGGAGCAACTTTAGTTTTAATACCTAGTATATTACTCTTCTTCTTTGCTCAAAAATACTTTATCGAAGGAATGGATCTTACTGGTGGCACGAAAGGATAACTTATGGCAATAGAAAAAAACCTACCTAAACAGACCTCGGTTATTGTGCGCTTCACAGAATGGTTTGCGAATTTATCGCTTTTGAATATGATATGGTTACTTTTTTGTATTCCAGTCGTAACCATTATACCGGCTTCTGAAAGTTTATTTTATGTGGTCAATAAATTGTATAAGGCAAAAGAAAAGCATCCGATAAAATTGTTTCTTTCTCATTTCAAAGAAAATGGGTGGAGAAATTTCAAACAGGATGGGTATTTAGTGGTTATTTACGTACTATTTCTATTTAATTTTATGATAATCAGAAACAGAACTGATCTTCCAGACTGGATGTATTTATTTACTGTAGCGATATCAGTCTTATTCGTGCTAGCCGTATTACTTTCAATCTACTATCTTTCTTTGAAAACTATGATTGAGATGAAACCAGAAAAAAGATGGCTGTTATCTTTCTATCTTATATTTAAATATATACTGAGTAACCTAGGATTGAGCCTAGCAATTGCTTTAATATTTGGGCTATTATTTTTATGGCCAACATTAGCCATATTTTTTAGTATGAGTTTGCCAGCTTTGATTAGCATAATAGTAGTTGAAAGAAATTTTCACAAATTTAATAAGCAAAGATAGTGATATCATTTCAAAGACTTTACAAGAGCGAGTGCTCTTATAAAGTCTTTTTTTACATTAGCTAGAGTCTGACTCTGTTAAGAGGGCTAGAAAACTAGGGGATATTTCTGTAAACTAAATCAAGAGTACTCAATACATTGACTGGAGATGAGCGTTCAAATGAATAAAATTATGATTGTCGAAGATGATAACACAATTAACGAACTACTAGCGGATTTGTTAAGTGAACAGTATGAAGTGATCCAGGCTTTCGCTGGTTCTGAAGCATTGAGAATAATTGAAACAGAAAAATTAGATTTAATTTTGTTAGATTTGATGCTACCTGGTATAACAGGAGAAGAATTCATTTCGCACTTTCGTGAACAATCTAGTGTGCCGATTATAGTGATTACTGCAAAAGCAGAAATGAATGTTCTAGCAAATGTACTAGAAATAGGTGCGAATGATTACATAGCTAAACCAATTAATACGGTAGAAGTTCTTTCTAGAGTAAAAGCTCAATTGAGAGATCATCAAAATGACCGGGATAGTAATTCTATCCATAAAGTCGGATCTTTAGAGATGGACGAAACGACGAGAGAAGTTAAAGTATCAGAGTCAGTTGTATCTCTTACTCAAAAAGAATATGAATTACTTAAATGCTTCGTAGAACATCCTAGAAAAGTATTCACTAAGGCGAATCTTTTCGAAACTGTTTGGAAAGAAGCCTATTTTGGTGACGATAATACGATCTCTGTACATATATCAAGATTGAGAAAAAAGTTATCCGAGCACAGTGGTGAAGATCTTATTGAAACGGTTTGGGGAGTCGGCTTTAAACTTAAGGATAGTGAATAGTAGAATTAAGACTTTTGTAAGGTTTACTTCAGATTATTGAAACCTTTCTGCTTTAATATTGGTTTTGTAAGAAAGACAAAAAGGAGTGTTCAAATTGGAAAATCTGATTGAAACTATTGGGTTAACAAAACGTTACAAAAAACAATTAGCTTTAAATGATGTTTCGATTCATGTAAGACAAGGAGAAATTTACGGGTTAATAGGTAAAAACGGTGCCGGTAAATCTACGTTTTTTAAAACACTAATGGGTTTGGCACCGGAGTATTCAGGTGAAATTTTATTGTTTGGAGAGCGCTCGAGTGCGGAGTTGAATGATGCCCGCCAGCGTATGGGATTTATGATGGGTGCAAACTTTTTCCCTTACTTAACAGCTAGAGAAAATTTAGAATACTACCGAAAATTGAAAGGGATCAGCGACGCTTCGGAAGTTGACCGGGTACTTAAATTAGTGGAAATGGATCAAGTCAATAAAAAGTTCAAGGCGTTTTCAATGGGTATGAAGCAGCGTGTAAGTATCGCGAATGCATTGATGGGGTCACCAGATATTATTGTTCTTGATGAGCCAATCAATGGACTAGATCCACAAGGGATAGCGGACTTTAGAAAAATTGTTCAAAAGTTGAACAAAGAGCAAAAAATCACTTTTTTGATCTCTTCGCATATTTTAGGAGAATTGGAACTGATGGCTACTCGATTTGGCTTTATTCATGATGGCGTACTAATTGAAGAATTGGATAGAGAAACCATACGCAATAAAACAGAAGAAAAAGTGGTAGTCAGAACTAATGACGTTGAAAAAACAGCTTATCTTCTGGAACAACATTTTGACAATATTGATTACACTGTGAATAGCGGACAAGAAATTGTGATCTCGAAAATGACAGATAGAGTGGATGAAATTGCTCAATTAATTGTCAAAAATGAACTGAAACTCTATAAGCTAATCTCACAAGAAATTTCTATTCAAGATTATTATCTGAACTTGCTCGCTAAAGGAGGAGAACAACATGTTTAATTTTATTCAGGCAGATTTATATAGACTAGCGCATAAAAAATCGAATTACGCCTTTTATGGTATCTTATTTTCTCTTTTTGTTGTAGCGGTTATCCTACTACAGACGAGTTCTCCAGAGAGCGAAGGAATTTCTAACGCTTATATAGAACTGGGAGTATTTCTATTATCTCAAGCCTTTCCTTTATTTTTTGGTTTACAAGCGTACTCTACTGTATATATAAACGATATATCTTCGAGCTCACACCAAAATATCTTCAGTAGTGGATTATCTAAAACCGAGTTTGTGATCGGTAAATTCATCACTTTTGTAATCTATCTATTTACAACTTTCCTTATAGGTGCCATTGTATTCTTTGCGCTATTCTTTTTCCTAACACTAAGTACAGGTGCACAGTTTGATACCGGAAACTTAAGCAACCTTGCAGTAGTGGGAGTAACGATATTTTTAGGGATGATCGGTTATGCAGCGGTAGCAAATATGGTTTCTTTTATCAGTCAAAATACTACAGTGTCTTTAATTACTTTTGGAGTTCTAATCTCAAATATTAGTTTAACTGCATTAGATTTAATTAGTCTAGCAACAGATAAACTAGAATTTTTAAGAAAACTAACTTTATCTTACTATATAAACCATACCAACCAGTCCGTCATAGCTGGATTTTTACCTGAAATGTCATCAAATGCAGAGCCTTTAGTCACTTGGGGTGTAACGGTACTATACATTGTCGTTGCAAGTATTGTTGGGATTTTGATTCTGAGTCGAATTGAAATCAAAGAAGGCAAGTAGGTTATTCATTCATAAATAGGGAAGTAGGAGGTGTTTTATGGTCTTCATTGTGCTGCTCAGTTTAATTCTAAATGCACTATTCATGATTAAATTTTACCAAAACAAAAAATTTAATCAGCGTATCACAAACCAACTGAAATGGATTAAACAAGGAGATGCTTTAGCTGAATTGAGAAAACATCATTCTTCTGTTTCTCAAGATTTATTGATTGAAGAAATTAACGATTTAATCAAACGGCATAAACAAATTCAAATTGAATTCAATACGATTGATAATCAAAATAAAGAGATGATTTCTTCGATTTCACACGACTTTAGAACACCTCTTACATCGATGCTAGGATATGTTCAAATTCTTCAAGCATCTGCTGAAAGTGAAAAAGAAATCAAATATTTAAAAATAGTTGAAGAAAGAACAAAAGTCTTAAGTGAGTTGGTAGAAGAATTCTATCGATTAAGTCTACTTGAATCTAAAGATCTTTCTTTTGAAATGGAACAAGCTTATCCAATCCTTTTGCTACAAGAACAACTGGCGCTATATCATCAAGAATTATCACAATCTTTCAGTACGGTATCCGTTCAACTAATGGAAGAGACAATTAGTATTGAAACAAGTGTATTGGAATTCAATAGACTTTTAGGAAACCTCATTAAAAATGCCTTTTCTCATGGAACGGAACGGTTTTGTGTTTATAATGAATTATCAAAGGATAGTTTGATGATTTATATTGAAAACAAAGTAGAAAAAACAGATGCTCTTGACGTAAACAAACTTTTTGACAGAACCTACAAAGGGGACAAACCAAGAACATCTAGTTCTACAGGTCTAGGTTTATCTATCGCTAAGAAAATTGCTGAATCATTAGGGTATACACTTGAAGCCGCAATCGAAGGAGAAATTTTACAATTTAAGCTATCGATTCCCTTAAATGAACGTAAATAAAAACGAGTGACTCTGAGAAAGAGTCAACTCGTTTTTCGTTTATACAGTATGTTCAAGGACAATTTTCCCACTAGTATGACCAGTCATCAGTTGGTCATAAGCTTCGCTCAATGTCTGTTCAGTTATTTCTTCAAATCTGTGGTTAATCGTTGAGTGCACGTTTCCTGCTTCAACTTCTTTTCTCAATTCATCAAGATAATGATGCTGTTGTATCCAGTCCTCTGTTTTATAAACAGATCTCGTATACATCAACTCATAATTGAACGAAACACTTTTAGAAAAGAAGGCCATCGGGAGAGGTTCACTTAATGGAAGAATAGAACAAACATGACCTCTAGCGCTGACAATCTTACTAACTTCCTTAATATTATCGTCAGCGTTAGCTGCTAAAAAGATATAATCTACAGATTCGATACCAAATTCTTTCAGTTGCGGTTCGTAAGGTTTTTTGTGATCGATGATTTTATTCACGCCAAGAGATTTCAAATGATCTCTGGATTCATCCCGAGAAGCTGTTCCAATGACATCAATTCCATCGTTTAAAGCAATTTGGGTAGCGATTGACCCCACACCTCCAGCAGCTCCAATAATTAAAAGGGTGGGTGATTCCGTACTGTTTTTAGGAAGGTTAAGTTGATCATAAAAGGTTTCATAAGCTGTTAGCGCGGTAAGAGGGAGTGCCGCTGCCTCTGCAAAGTCTAAATTGTTCGGTTTCATAGCAACCATTCTTTCATCAATTAAGTGGTAATCAGCTTGAGCACCTTGAACATTACTGGTTCCAGGATAAAAGACGTCATCTCCAACTTTGAATAGTGTAACATCATCTCCAACCTCGACTATAGTACCAGAAACATCACGTCCTAAAACGGTGAAACTCGTATCATCTGATTTCTTCATTTTCCAAGTCATGACATCTGTAGGATTCAACGCTACGGCTTTAACTTCTACTAATATTTGTCTATCAATAGGTTTCGGCTTATCAATCTCTCTTTTTTCAAATTGAATCGAACCATTGTGATCTTTAGATTGTTCGAATCCATATGCAGTCATTTGCTCTGTCAAATTTAACTTCCTTTCTACTCATTAATAGGTACAGTCTACACCTTAAAAAAAGCAAGAACAAACGATATGTGATAGAATGAAAAAATACTGATTAAACGAGGGATGGTTGAACATGAGTCAATATTTGGAAAATGCACAAAAAGTATTTGATAATAATTTCAATTTACAAAAAGAAGAAACAGTTTTAATCGTAACAGACGATAAGATGAGTGAAATTGCTCACTTCTTCTATGAAGCGGCTAAACTCAATGGAAACGAAGCGGTGCTTACCCAGTTTCCAGCAACTTATAAAAGTGGAGAAGAACCACCCAAAGCAATTGCTGAGGCACTGAAGCATGCAGATGTTGCTTTATGCGTGACTTCAGCAAGCTTGACGCATACTCATGCTAAAAAAGATGCGGCAGCTATTGGCACAAGAATTGGGACGATGCCTGGGATTACATTAGATATGTTAGAAAAAGGTGCGATAGAAGCTGATCCAGATACTATCAAAAATCTTACAGCTCAGTTCACAGAAAAGCTAGAAACAGGTTCAGAAGTCAAAATTGAAAAAGACGGAGAAGTTCTTGAATTTAAGATTTCTGGCAGAAAAGGCGTTCCGAGTACAGGTATCTTTTGGAATAAGGGAGAAGCAGGGAACATCCCTTCTGGGGAAGCTTACATTGCTCCAATCGAAGATTCTGCAAATGGCTCATTAATAGTGGATGGTTCAATAGCTCAGTTAGGTAAAGTAGAAAAGCCCATAAAGTTAACGCTTGTAAAAGGGAGATTAACGGAAGCTACTGGAGAGCAAGGTGCTGCATTATTGAACCTCTTAGGAGAAGACAAAGGAAGAATAATAGCGGAGTTTGGTATTGGTACTAATCCAACTGCTCGTATAACGGGTGTAGTTCTTGAAGACGAGAAAGTTTTCGGAACCATTCATATTGCCTTTGGAAGCAACAAACCTTTCGGTGGTCAAACAGAAGCAGGAGTTCATATTGACTGCGTTGTACAAAGTCCAACTGTTTGGTTAGATGGAGAAAAGATTATGGAAAAAGGACAGATTGTTTAAGAAAATTTAAGGACTAGTCTTTAGAATGAATAGTTATTAGAAGAAAAGATTCGTTAGAAAAAGAAAGAAGGAAAGTCTATGAAGAGAGCGTCAAAATCAAAATACCCTTTATTTTTTGCTTGGCTAACGGTATTAGTCTGGATGGCGATCATTTTCTGGTTTTCTTCTCAGCCTGCAAGTGAATCAGCGCAATTAAGTTTTGGTGCCATGGAAGTCGGAAGTAAAGTTGTCAACCATTGGAGAGTTGTTGCAGCAGTAGGCTTTTTACTGTTTTTCAATTTATTTCTCATTTGGTTAAAAAGAAGAAGTACACCTTTGTGGGGCAAAGTACTGATCTTTATTTTATTTATCGTATTTTGTAGTGCAACTATCTATTTTCTTTTGACGATTGTTAGACCAAGACTAGGTATTAATGAAATAAGAGGTATGAATTATTATACCTTGCATAATTTCATCAGAAAAAATGCTCATTTCTTTATCTACATGTTCCTTGGAATATTAGTGAAAAATGCACTATCGACTTCAGATGTTAAGGGAATCAAAGCTGTTTTAATTGCACTCGTTATTTGCGCGGTTTATGCATCGACAGATGAATTTCATCAAAGTTTTGTTCCTGGAAGAACGGCACTAGTTTCAGATGTTCTCATTGATTCTACTGGATCATTTATCGGTATCTTTCTTTATTCAATTTTAGACTGGATTTCGGGTAAAAGAAGCATCTGGCAAGCTTTCTGGAATTTAAAAGCACAATAAAAAAAGCACGATCGATTAATTATTAATCGATTGTGCTTTTTAAAATAGATCCAGTTGACGAGGGGAAAGATTTTCAAAATCTAATCCCAGTAGCTTCTGTAAGGTTTTCGCATTAGGGGCCGCATGACCACCTGAGTTGTTATTAAAGATGATACATACTTCACTTGAATCCTTTTCTAACGTTCTAGCCGTTTCTGCAAAAGATTCTAATTCTTTTTCTTTATATTCATATAATGTTCTTTCAGCACGCCAGTCCTGTATGTTTTCTCCTAACCAACCTTCGTAATTACGACCGTGAAGGCGATATATGGATAATGAAGGGTTAGTTGACACGGAAACTGTTGGGACACTATTATTGGGTGTTTGAGGCTGATCAACAATAACATTAATCAACTTTAACTCTTTCAAAAATTGAATGGTTTTAGATTGATTATTTTCGCTGAACCAGCTTTGACTTCTAAATTCTATAGCTAAAGGCCAATCCCCCATTAGTTTTCGAACGAGTCTGAGATATTGGACATTTTGTTTGGTACAATCAAAGTATGGCGGGAACTGAAAAAGAAACGCTTTAACTTTTCCTGCTTCAACCATGGGAGAAAAGGTTTGTTTATAAACTTTGAACATGGATTCAATACTTGTAAACTCTTCAATCCATTCCTTATGCATCGTCATAGCTTTATAAGCCTTTGGAATGAAAGTAAATGCAGCTGGTGTTTTCTCAATCCAACTTTTGATATTTTTTTCAGGAGGAATGGCGTAAAAACTAGTATCTAATTCTACAACTGGAAAATGACTAGAGTAGTTTTCCAGTTTTTTTGATTGATCCAAAGTGATCAGTGGGTGATCGCTCCAACCAGTCAGTCCGATTGTTATCATAATCATTGCCTCAATTCTACTTTTATCTATTTAGTTTAACATGATATAATTGTTAGATAAAAGATGTATATTTATTTTTATTCAAACTGGAATTAGATAGATTAGAAAAGACTATTGTACTAAAAATCTCGTTATAATGATATCAAAGGAGTCTTTTAATTGTCCTTTTATAAATTTCTAGAAGAAAATCGTAACCAGTTAAATCAGACGGAAGAAAAGATTTTGACGTACTTAATAAAAGAAAAAAAGCAAGTTGAAAAATGGACGATACGGGAAGTTGCTCAACAGTTTTACACTGTTCCCAATACAATTGTACGAATGTGTCAAAAGCTTGGATTTCAGGGTTATGTTCATTTCAAAAATTCCTTAAAAGACACGTTAGTAGAAGAACGATCTGTTTTAGAAATGACCGATTTAGATAGTAAGATTGTAAAAACAAAGCAATTTCTAAATGATGAGATTATGGAACACGTGTTGCAGGCTATAAATGAGGCAGATCAAATTTTGTTCTTTGCAGTTGGATTATCTAGGTTTCCAGCAGAAGAGTTTAGTGAACGACTTAAAATATTAGGAAAGAGGAGTCAAACCTTTATTGATCCTCATCTTATGAAGCATAATGCAAAACAAATGTCAGACAAAGACTTAGGAATTGCACTTAGTTTAAGTGGTTCAGAAAAATCTAATGTGTTCTCGGCCACGAGCCGTGCCAATATAGCCGGTGCAAAAACAATTAGTTTGACAGGTTTTTCAACTAATGAACTTTCTAAAATAACCGACTTACAGCTATATGTGTATAGTACTGAAATCAAAATTGAGGGCTTAGACGCAGCGGATCGATTTGGCATGCACTATTTACTGAATAGATTATTCAAGGATTATGTAGACCGATATTCAATATAAAAGAGAGACCTCTACTTTACTTTTCAATGTAAGGTAGAGGTCTTGAACTCATTTAGGTTAGTTTAATTCTGGCCAGTATTTTTGATTTGCTAGAATAAGATCATCTAGTAAAAGACGAGCTTTTTTAGCATCTACAACAGTTCTATTCATTGTCAATGCTTGTAATGCTTTTGTATAGGAATTTTCCATAAAAGCTTCAACCGTTAGTTTTTCATAAGCGTGTTGAGATTCTATCAAACCTTTGTAAAAAGTATCAATTTTACCAACTGCATATGGTTGGGGACCGTTAGCGCCTAAAGATGCAGCAACTTCAATCATACTATCGTCTGGAAGGTTAGCTACGATTCCGTTGTTACGGACCATCACTACATAGGTTTTTCTTAAATTATGGGCAATAGAAGCGGCAACTTCAACCATCATATCACCATGAGCATCGTTATGAACTACAGAAGAATCTCTAGCCGTACCATTTTTTACAATTCGTCTGCATTCTTCAAATACTTTCTTTTCACGACCTTCTCTAACTTCATCTGTCCTAGTACGGTGTGGATCCATTTTGGATAATTTGTAATCAGGGTATAAATAGTATTGAAGATAAGTGTTTGGTAAATAATCCGGAAAATCTCTTAACATATCTTCGACCATTGCATACGTATCTAGCCATGATTGATCTCTTTGCTCTGCATCCACTGGTCTAAAACCACCATCGAGTATAATTTCTTTAATTTCTGGCATACGGTCTTTGCCATTCTCATCATAGAGATGTTTAAACCAGCCATAGTGGTTTAAACCGAAGTAAACAGGCTCAAATTTGTTGGCATCAAAATCAATCAAACTTGCGAAAGATCTTAATAAGTTGACTGGTTGATCACAAATATTTAAGATCTTATCTTCTTCAGGAAATAATTTGTCCAAAGCTAGCGCAACAATAGCTGCAGGGTTCGTATAATTTAGAATCCAAGCATCTGGAGAAATACTTCTAACTTTATTGACCATTTTTTGCATATCTACTATTGATCTGAGGCCATAAGCAAAACCACCTGGTCCACAAGTTTCTTGACCAATAACGCCATGTTTAAGTGGGATTTTTTCGTCTTTTTCACGCATCTCGAATCCACCAGTTCTCATTTGACAGAATACAAAATCTACATCACTATAAGCTTCATTTGCATCTGTAGTGTATGTGACTTTTACATCAGGTGCTTCTTCTTTGAAAAGAATCTTAGCAAACTCTCCAATCACACTTTGACGATCTGCATTAATGTCATACAATGTGATTTTTTCAATAGGGAATGTACTTAAATGAGTGGTCATAGCTTTTAGAATTCCAGGAGTCCACGTTGATCCTCCACCTACTAATACAATTTTACTTTTCTTATTCATCATGATAATTTGCTGCTCCTTTCAATTTGGGTGCAATATTTTCTACCTTTGGTCCATAAATGACTTGATAATTTGTTTCATCAATTTTTACCGTTCCTGCTGCGCCAGTTTTCTTGAGTTTAGCTTCATCTACTAATGAGGTATCACTTAATACTAGGCGAAGTCTAGTGAAACAGTTATCGATACTTTTAATATTTTGACTACCCCCTAGAGCTTCTACAATGTTCATACCTAGTTCATCGTCAGATAGACTCGTCTTAGTATCTTCGCTTAAAGCAACATCTTCTTCAATTTCACGACCAGGAGTAAGAACATTTCTTTTCTCAATAACTAGTTTGAATACAAAGTAATAAATGGGGGCATACAATAATCCAACTAAAACGGGCCAATACCAATTTGTTTGAGTACCTTGTAGGATACCGAATACGGTTAAGTCGATCACGCCACCTTGAACATTCCCAATGACGACATTAAAGGCATCCATTAGCATAAAGCTTAATCCTGCCATAAACGAGTGGAAAATATAGAGTATTGGCGAAACAAAAATAAAAGAAAATTCAATTGGTTCAGTAATTCCAGTCGTAAAACTCGCTAATCCTGATGCTGACATTAATCCTTTAACTTCATGTTTTTTCTCTTTTAATGCAGCTTGCACCATAGCAAAAGCTGCAGCGGGTAATCCAAATACCATGAAGGGGATTTTACCTTGAGCTAAGAATCTTGTAGCTTCTGACATAACTGTAAGATCTGGTGAATCTTGAGCAAGTGAAGCATTAAAAATATTCAGTGCACCAACCACTTGCTGACCATCTATTTCTGCAATTCCACCAATGGGCGTAAACCGTACAATCTGATTTAATATATGATGTAAACCCGTTGGCACTAAAAGTCTCTCTAAAAATCCAAATAGGAATGTTCCGAATAATCCAGCGTCCGCTATTAAACTACCGACACTTTCTATAGCTGCACCAAAATAGGGCCAGATAAAATACATCAAGATTGCAAGAAAAGGGACTACAACCGTCGTTATGATAGGGACAAATCGTTTACCTCCAAAAAAGCTTATCGCAATAGGTAGGTCTATAGTATGGAAGCGATTGTGTAAGAATGAGACAAGTAAACCAGTTATTATACCACCGAATACGTTCATCCTTAGAGTGAATATTCCTAATACGGATTCATATTGCGAAGCAGTTTGGGTAGCCGCTAGTTCAGATAACCCAGATTCCATAAGTGCTTCCACTGAATAGGTAGCTGCAGTTATGTCATTTATGCTTAAGAGATATTGTATGGTTATATGGAAAAGTATAAATCCAATGACACCTGAAAAAGCTGCTGTCGTTTTTTCTTTTTTCGCTAACCCGAAGGATATTGCGACAGCGAATAAAATTGGTAAATTACCAAAAATCGCTCCTGCAAGTGCACGTACGATTCCGATAACGTGTTGTACAATTGTGAAGGACACGAAGGTGTCTCCCACAATGTCGGGATTTTGAAGGACGGAACTAATCCCTAAAAAAATACCTGCAGCGGCAATTAAAGAGATGGGGGTCATAAGTGCTTTACCAAGGCGTTGCCAAAAATCTTTAGACATAATAACTTCCTCCTTTATTCTTTTATAAGTATATTGTAAGGGTTTTTATAAATAGTTTACAAGAAGGAACACGTCTGTACACAAGGTTTAAACTTGTTCACGAAACCGTGTACATATTTCTATTATCAGTTGCTTTTGATTGTCAACTCTGCGAAAATATAGAAAGAACTTACTATGGAGGCGATATCATGGAGTATAGACAGTTAGGTAATAGTGGACTTAAAGTTTCAGAAATTGCACTAGGTAGTTGGCTTACATACGGAAAGACAGTAGAAGATACTACTGCAGAAGACTGTATTCGACTAGCTTATGAAAAAGGCATTAACTTCTTCGATACAGCAAACGTTTATGAACAAGGGCAAGCTGAAAAAGTGCTTGGTAAAGTATTAAAAGACTATCAAAGAGATCAAGTTGTTGTAGCGACCAAAGTTTACTTCCCTATGGGAGATGGACCAAATGATAGGGGCCTTTCTAGAAAACATATCATCGAACAATGTGATAAGAGTCTTCAACGTCTAGGAATGGATTATGTAGATTTATATCAATGTCACCGATTCGACCCAACAGTGCCATTGGAAGAAACCCTAATGGCATTAGATGACTTAGTGAAACAAGGCAAAGTCTTGTACACGGGAGTCAGCGAATGGTCTGCAGCTCAAATTGAGAAGGCTCAGGGAATTATAGACCACAGAGGGCATCACAAAATGATTTCCAATCAACCGGTCTATAATTTATTGCAACGATACATTGAATCTGAAGTTTTACCTGTTTCGGAATCTTATGGAATGGGTCAAATCGTATTCTCTCCATTAGCTCAAGGCGTTCTAACTGGAAAATATAAACCAAATGCTGAAATACCAAAAGATTCTAGAGCGGCAAACAAAGAAATCGGAAGTTTTGTAAATCGTTATATGGACGATGAAACTTTGGAAGCTGTTCAGAAATTAGATGCAATTGCTGATCAATTAGATTTAAGTCTTGTTCAACTTTCATTAGCCTGGATCCTACGTAAACCGGGTGTTTCTGCAGCCATCATTGGAGCAAGTAGACCTTCTCAAATTGAAGAAAACGTTAAGGCATCTGGAATAAAATTATCTACAGATGTTTTAGATGAAATCGATACAGTACTGGAAAGTATTGCACATATCAGAACAAGATAACGAGACAATATAAAACGGACCCACATTCTATCTCTAGAGTGTGGGTCCGTTTTTTGATTATTTTAAATTTTATTTATTCGATCGTACAGCGGCTGTAGAAGTATAACCTATATCAAATTTAACCTCATCAAGACTCAAAAAGTTTTTTAGATTTAAGACGGTAGCGCCGTAAAGACTAGATTGACTCCCTAATTTGGATTTAGACAATTGGATACTCTTATAAATAGATCGGTCTAGATGTTTTTCGATGATAGAAAGGATGTTTGGTAACTTATCAAATATCTCAGAATTCACATAAATGACTTCTGGATCATACGTGCCCATGATATTCATTAAACCGATGGATAAATCTTTAGCGAAATGATCAATCAGCAGGGTGGTTTCAGCATCTTCTTGCTCAACTGCTTCTATTAAATCATCAAAAGTACATTGATCGTCTTTTTTTAAAGTTTGGAATCTTCGAATCAAGGATGTGAAAGATCCGTATTGTTCAAAGCACCCCTTATTACCACAAGCACACTGAATGCCATCAGGATACAAAATCGTATGACCGATTTCGCCGCTACGCCCTTTAAATCCTCGAAACAATTGTCGATCTAAGATAATTCCAGCACCTATACCTGTATGAACACTGAATGAAATTAAATGAGTATGTTCGTGGTCGTATGCAGCTTCTGCTAAAGCAGAGAGATTGGCTTCATTTTCAATATAAACTGGAATGTTTAATCTATCTTCAAGTTCCTTCACTAAATCAATCTCATCAATATCAAAATAAGGGGTGAAACTAATTTGGTTTTCATCTACAACCCCATGAATAGAAATTGCTATTCCAATCATTCCAAAAGGCTTAGCCGTATATTTAGTGTTAAATTCTTGAACGTGATTAACCAGCCGTTCAATTACATTTTCTTTACTAATTTTGCAATGCTCAGTATACTTTTCGATGACTTCGCCGTTAAGGTAGGTGGCTAATGAGCTAATTTGATCAGAACGTAGGTCAATGCTAAAAGAAATACCTGCCTTTTTATTGATTTCCAGATAAATCGGTTTTCTACCACCAGCAGATGAGCTTTCTCCAGCTCCAATTTCAACGACATATTGGTCTTCAATCAAATTTCTGACGATTTCCGAGATGGTTGCCTTATTTAAACCAGTTAGTTCTGAAATTTTTGCTCGAGACATCTGATAGCCATTCATAATATTTGAAATGACGAGTATGGTATTACTATTTCTTGTAGATGTTTTTTTAAGATCCATGGAGTTCTCCTATTTGAATAATAGATTTAATTTAAATGAAAGCGGTTGACTTTTTTGTTCTTTTAAATTATAGTTTGTTTATTATATAAACTAACTGACTACACTGTACCATAATCTGATCCACAATTGAATAATTTTATTCGTTAGGTGAAGCAAAAGTGAATAGGAGCGTGAGAAATGAGTTACGTGTTGGGAATGGATTTAGGAACGAGCGGGTTAAAAGGGATACTGGTTGATCGAACAGGTCGAATCGTAGCTTCAGCAGAAAGTGATTATCCACTGTTAACCCCTCAAAGAGGGCATAGTGAGCAAGATCCTGAAGAATGGTATCTAGCCGCACTCAAAGTATTTCAAAGTATTAGAGAATCAGTACCTGATATGAGCCAGAAAATAGAGGGTATTAGTTTTTCTGGACAGATGCATACGTTAGTCTTACTTGACCAAGAGGATAAGGTTTTAAGGAATGCAATCCTCTGGAACGATGTTAGGACCACAGAACAATGTGAGATGATCACTGAAACATTAAAAGGAAGTCTGTTGGAGATTACTAAAAATAAAGCGCTTGAAGGTTTTACACTTCCTAAACTCCTTTGGGTTAAAGAATATGAACCAGATATTTATGATAAAATCAGTACATTTCTATTACCAAAAGACTACTTAGGATTCCGTTTGACGGGTCATAAACAAATGGAATTCTCAGACGCGGCAGGTACTTTACTGTTGGATGTTGAAAATAGAAGTTGGAGTGAAACAATTCTCAATACTTTTTCAATTGATCCAGAAATCTGCCCAAAACTTGTTCGCTCGGATGACTGTATTGGATTTTTAGATTCAGAAATTTCCAAAGTATTAGGTATTGAAAAAGTAGTAAAAGTCTTTTCAGGTGGAGCAGACAATGCATGTGCCGCAATTGGAGCAGGTATTGTTGAGTCAGATCAGGCCATGGCTAGTATCGGAACGTCAGGCGTTTTTCTCTCCAATGAAACACGTGGAGATAAATCGTTTAATGGAGATCTGCACTATTTTAATCATGCTATTGCCGATCAATTTTATACGATGGGCGTTACATTAGCTGCAGGAAATAGCTTAAGCTGGTTCAAAAAAACATTCGCTGAGCATGAATCATTCGAAACACTACTAAAATCTATAGATACGATTGAACCAGGTTCAGAAGGGCTGCTGTTTACACCTTATATATCAGGAGAACGCACACCATACACAGATAGTACAATTCGTGGGTCGTTCATCGGAATGGATATTGGACATACTAGAGATCATTTTACGAGAGCAGTACTAGAAGGGATAACTTTCTCATTAAAGGATTCATATGAAATTATGCGCACACACGCAGCCTATCCATTTAAGACAATTGTTTCGGTGGGAGGGGGCGCAAAAAATAAAGTATGGCTACAGATGCAAGCTGATATTTTTGACACACCGATTCGTACCCTTGAGACTGAGCAGGGGCCTGCAATGGGTAGTGCTATGATTGCAGCAGTTGGTACAGGTTGGTTTGATAACTTCAAAACTTGTGCAAATGCCTTTGTTCACTACAAAGATGTTTATCATCCAATAGAAGAAAATGTTTTAAAGTATGAGAATCTGTACACAGTCTATGGACAAATTTACGCAGCTACAGCAAATTTAAACAGTCAATTATCTAAACTTAATAAATAGGAAAAGTTTAATTGACACCGCATACATTTTTATATATAGTTAGTTTGTATAATAAACTAACCAACTAAAATTAATTAATTAGGAGTGATTGATTTCATGACATATTTTGATAACATCAATAAAATTCAATATGAAGGTGCTACTTCAAAAGACCCGTTAGCATTTAAATTCTATAACCCTACTGAAAAAGTAGGAGATCAAACAATGGAAGAAATTTTAAGATTTGGTGTTGCATACTGGCATACGTTTACAGAAGATTTATCAGATCCATTTGGTGCTGGAACAGCACTTAGACCTTGGGATAAATACTCAGATCCAATGGATAAAGCGAAAGCCCGAGTAGAGGCTGCTTTTGAGTTATTTGAAAAATTAGGCGTACCTTACTTCTGCTTCCATGATTTCGATATCGCTCCCGAAGGAAGTTCCTTAAAAGAAACACTTGAGAATCAAGATATTATCGTGGATATGTTCGAAGACTATATGAAAGATAGCAAAGTTAAACTATTATGGAATACAGTGAATAATTTTTCACATCCGAGATTCGTTCATGGAGCAGCGACATCAAATAATGCAGACGTTTTTGCCTACGCAGCTGCAAAAGTGAAAAAAGGGCTTGAGGTTGGTAAGCGATTAGGAGCCGAAAACTACGTATTCTGGGGTGGTCGAGAAGGATATGAAAGTCTTTTAAATACCAATATGGAACTTGAATTAGATAACTTAGCAAAATTCTTCCATATGGCTGTAGACTATTCAAAAGAAATTGGATTTGATGCTCAATTCTTGATTGAACCAAAACCAATGGAACCAACTTCTCACCAATATGATTATGACGTAGCACATGGATTTGCCTTTTTACAGAAATACGATCTTGCAGATAAATTCAAATTCAATATTGAAGCCAATCACGCGACTTTGGCAGGACATAGTTTCGATCATGAACTTAGATACGCAAGAATTAATGGGATGTTAGGATCTGTTGATGCTAACCAGGGACATCCTCATCTTGGTTGGGATACGGATGAATTTCCAACGGATCTGTATGCTACGACATTAGCCATGTATGAAATTCTTAAAAACGGCGGATTGGGTTCTGGAGGTCTGAACTTTGATGCGAAAGTCAGAAGAACTTCATTCCATGCAGATGATTTATTCAAAGCCCATGTTGTGGGAATGGACAGTTTTGCACTTGGTTTGAAAGTAGCCCATAGATTAATCGAAGATAAAGCTCTTGAGTCAATTGTCGATAACCGATACCGTTCATTCAACCAAGGAATCGGTAAAGAAATCAGAGAAGGTAAGACAGATTTCAAAAAACTTCAAGATTACGCTTTAACTCTAGATGATATACAGAATGAATCAGGACAATTAGAAGAAATTAAATCCATATTAAACCAGTATTTAGTAACGACAATCGCTAAATAAATAGTACTGAAAAGAACCAAGTGAAAATACTTGGTTCTTTTTGTCGATTCATTTTCAACTCTACTACAAAAGCCTTTCTAATTTTTATTATTTTCTATATGATTTAAAGTATAAACAGTCTAATATGAACAAACAATTTTAATATCTGACTATTAGGGGAGTCATTATGAAGCTATCGAAACATTGGAAAGTTCTAGCATGCGTAAGTGGGTTGGCTGCAAGTTCAATTGGGATTAATTTGAATACAATAGGTGTTTTCTATACACCTGTATCAGAAAGTCTTGGATTTCTCAGGGGGAGTTTTGCTTTACACACCACCATCATGTCTCTAGTAATGTCTTTTATGGCCTTGAACATACCTAGACTATTGACCAAAATTGATATTAAAAAAGGTATTCAAATTGGGGTTGGACTATCGGTCATTACAACATTACTTATGGCAGTAACTGAATCTTTATGGCTTTTTTATCTATTGGCGGCAATTAGAGGCATTGGAGCTTCTTTCTACTCACCAGTACCTCTAACCATACTTGTAAATAACTGGTTCGAAAAGAAGAATGGACTAGCAATGAGTTTGGGATTTGGTTCAAGTGGCGTAGCAGGTGCTTTATTTTCACCAGTGTTTACTTTAGTAATTCATAATTATTCCTGGCAGATTGGCTTTTTAGTAATGGGATTCGCTTCTTTACTACTATGTTTACCTGCTCTTTTTTACGACTTTGCCTTACATCCAAATGATGAGAATCTTCAGCCATATGGAAAAGAACAGCAAGATAAAATCAAAACTGCAGATATTCGACTAAAAATGGATAAACCAAAAGCCAATGATATGAGATTTATCGTTTTAGCAAGTATAGGACTGCTCTTGTCACTGATAACAGGACTTCCACACCACTTACCAGGCTATGCAGAAACTTTTGGCTTTAGCGCTACAATAGGTGCTTGGATGCTTTCAGCATCTATGTTTGGTAATATCGGGTTTAAATTACTGGCAGGTACACTCGGGGATAGAATTGGATCAATTAAAACAGCTTTTATAGTTATTAGTATAAATCTTATCTCACTTTTGGTACTATTTACGATTCACGTTCCAGGAGTCATGATTCTTTCTTCCTTTTTCTTTGGAGCGATTATGTGCTTCCCAATCGTTATATTACCTATGTTAACCATATATTTTTATGGAAGAGCGCATTATATGAAAGTTTATCCGTTCTTTTCATTGATGACTGGGATTGGTGGGGCTTTTGGTGTAACGTTAGTTGGATATGCGTATGACTTCACGAAAAGCTATACGTCTGTGTTTATGTCTGCTTTTATATTGATTTTCTTATCATTAAGTATGATTGTGATGTTGATCCTTCATAGCCGATCAAAATTTTCTTTACAAAAAGAGTAATCATCATTATAAAGAGAACGCTTGCATACTGAATCGAGTGATGGTATATTATTTTTAAAGGTACGTACAAATCACTAGGAGGAATTGCATGAAGGCAACAGCTAAACTTAGTAAAGATACAATTTTGGCAGATATTGACTCTAGAATATATGGGTCTTTTGTAGAACACTTAGGAAGAGCCGTTTATGATGGGATTTATGAACCAAATCATTCATCAGCTAATGAGCTTGGATTCAGAGAAGATGTTATCGAAGTTATCAATGAGCTAAACGTTCCTTTGGTTCGTTATCCTGGCGGTAATTTTGTATCCGGATACAATTGGGAAGACGGTATCGGACCGGTCGAAGACAGACCTAAACGCTTAGAACTAGCTTGGAGATCTATTGAAACCAATGAAGTCGGTTTACACGAATTCATGAAATGGGCTGAACTAGCGAAAACTGAAGTCAACATGGCCGTCAATCTCGGAACGAGAGGCATCGATGCAGCTAGAAACCTACTTGAATATTGTAATTATCCAGAAGGTACATACTACAGTGATCTTCGTAAGCAAAATGGTGCTGAAGAACCATTCAACATCAAAACATGGTGTCTAGGAAATGAGATGGACGGTCCTTGGCAGATTGCGGCTAAGACGGCTGATGAATATGGTAGATTAGCAGCAGAAACGGCTAAAGCCATGAAACTGGTTGATGACACGATTGAGTTGGTTCTTTGTGGAAGTTCATCAAGCAAGATGCCAACATTCGGAGAATGGGAATATACAGTTCTTGAACATGCCTATGAACACGTTGATTACTTGTCTTTACATTTATATTGGGAAAACTACGAAAATGATACTGCAAATTATTTAGCAAAATCTATGGAATTGGATAAATTCATAAAAAATGTAGTGATTATCTGTGATGCTGTCAAAGCAAAAAAAGAATCTGACAAGCAGATCAATCTTGCACTGGACGAATGGAATGTATGGTATCACTCCAAAGATGCAGACTCTAAGCGCGATCCATGGGATATCGCACCGCCATTACTAGAAGATATCTATAATTTTGAAGATGCACTGCTTGTAGGGTGTGGCATGATTACATTATTAAATAATGCTGATAGAGTAAAAATTGCTTGTTTAGCTCAATTAGTTAATGTAATTGCACCGGTTATGACGATTAAAGATGGAGAAGTATGGAAGCAGCCAATATTTTACCCATTTATGCAGGCGTCAAACTACGGTCGCGGGAAAGTGTTGAAACTTGATGTGAAGAGTGACACGTATGATTCGAGTGAATACAAAAATGTTCCATTTATTGAAACGACTGCGATTTTAAATGAAGAAAACAATGAAGTTGTGATCTTTGCAGTCAACCGTTCGCAAGATCAGAAGATGACATTTGAAACTATTCTTGAGGGATTTGATAAACTTGAAGTTATAGAAGCTACTGAACTTGCAGATTATGACATCAAGAAGACAACCGAAAATGATCATGATGGGATGGAAATTAAAGCGAATGAAACATTTTCTATAAATGACTCAGTAGTAAACGGGGAATTAAAACCATTATCATGGAATATGATTAGACTTTCATACTAATACAACTAGGTGCTGACGCTCATGTAAAGAGACAGCACCTTTTTACTTTGAAAGAGCAAAATAATACTTGAAACAGGACTATATAAACTAAATCATTCATTTATTGCGTAATTGTTTGCTTCTCATATTAATAATTGGTATAGTTAATCCAAGTGGTACGTACTAATGATGAGTTTATCTATGATATTCGAGTATTTAGTACTATTTTTCTAAATAGGTACAGACAATTACGATATATTGTTAACGGTCTCGTTAAGGCTCGTAATAGGACTACCTCAAAAAAAACAGGAGGGAATGGAATGAATCGAAAAACGCTTTTATTACTTATGTCGTCCGCTTTTTTTGTAAGCGCTTGTGCAGACGAAGGAGATACAGGAACTTCAACAGATGAAGTTCAAACGATTGGTTCAAACGCTGAAAATGCTGAAGAGATTACCCTTTGGACATTTGCACCACAACATATTGATCTTTATGGTGATGCAGCAGAAAGATGGAACGAGGAATTTCCTGATAGACCTATTGATTTAATTGCAGAAACCTATCCGTTTGAACAGATGCACAATAACTTACTATTAGCGGTTCAATCTGGGACTGGTTTGCCAGATATCGTGGATATAGAGTTAGGACAGTATCCGAATTTTATGGAGGGGATTATACAATTTGAACCAATGAACGAGTATGTTGAACCCATATTGGATAGTGTTGTCGAATCTAGATATGAACTTTATGCTCGAGACGGTAATTACTATGGTATCCCTACCCATGTTGGCGCTACTGTTATGTACTATAACACCGATATAATGGACGAAGCTGGAGTAGATATTGACGAAATCGTTACTTGGGATGATTTCGTGGAAGCCGGTAAGCAAGTTGTTGAAAATACAGATTCAACAATGTGGAACGTTGGGACAGAAGATTGGTTGATGGATATGTGGCCAATGATTTCTCAAAGAGATTCTGATGCAATTGATGAAAACGGAGAAGTCATCTTTAATAATGAAGAAAATGTAGACACTTTACAATTTCTTTATGATGCGCTCTACGAAGATGAGATTGCTGAATTAACACCAGGTGGTATGAATCAGTCAGAGGAGTTTTACGGTTATTTCTTAGATGAAGGATCAGCTGCTATTTTGGCCCCGCTTTGGTACATGGGAAGATTTGTAGACAATATGCCAGATCTTGAAGGGAAAATTGCTATTAGACCAATGCCAGCATGGGAAGAAGGCGGAAATCGCTCAGCTGGTATGGGGGGAACTGGAACAGTTGTCACTCAAGCTGCAGAAAACGTTGAACTCTCTAAAGAATTTTTAGCGTACGCTAAAATGTCTGAAGAAGGGAATATCAACCTATGGACGATACTAGGTTTTGATCCACCAAGGTTTGACACTTGGGAAAGTGAAGAAGTTAGAAATACAGACAATGATTATTATGAGTACTTTGGAGATAATATTTTTGATGTACTGCTAGATGTCAGAGATGAAATCAATACATTGCACGTTACAACGGACACCCCGAATGTTATTAATGAATACCATACACACGTGACCTTTAATGTTTTGAGAAATAGAACAGAGACACCACAAGAAGCACTCGATCGTTCTGCGGAAGTTGTAAAAAGTCTACAGAGAAAATAAAATAATTATTAAAAAAGAAAGGATGGAAATAACATGGCTGAAAACACGCAAGTCGCTCTTAACACTAAAAAAAGTAGTAGAATTGGTAAGTTTCTAACTTCAAAAAAAGTTGTACCATATATCTTTGTACTACCATTTTTCTTATCATTTAGTGTCTTAACTCTGTATCCAGCTATTAATGGGATCATCATGAGTTTCAGACAGATTCTTCCTGGTGTTGTAGAAAATGTTGGATTCGATAATTATGCTAGAGTATTCAATTTGAATTTTTATGATGCTTTATGGAACACGGTTATATATGTGCTCTGTACAACTGTACTTTTAACAATCGTACCGATGCTTTTAGCGATATTCTTGAATTCGGAGACAATTAAACTTAAGACGATATTTAGAGCATCGCTATTCTTACCAGCATTGACCTCTACAATAGTAGGAGGGATGATTTTCAGACTGATGTTCAGTGAGTCTAGTACCTCTATTGGAAATCAGCTCATTTCACTCATCGGTTTAGGACCATTAGAGTGGAGATATTCAGCTGTAACAGCTATGTTCTTGATGGTGATTTTAGCATTCTGGCGATGGACGGGTGTAAATTTACTTTATTACCTTGCAGCCCTTCAGAATATATCTGAGTCCTTATATGAACAAGCAGATATAGATGGTGCCTCAGCTTGGGATAAACTAAGATTGATCACGATTCCTCATTTGAAACCGATTACGGTTTTTGTCAGTACAATTACCATTATCAATGGATTTAGAATGTTTGAAGAAAGTTTTGTATATTGGGAAGCTACATCACCGGGAAATATAGGTCTGACTATCGTAGGTTATATTTATCAGCAGGGTGTAGGACAAAATGATCTTGGATTTGGAGCTGCAATAGGTGTTGTTTTGATGATTATCATCTTCATTATAAGTTCTATTTATCTAGGGCTTACAGGAACGTTTGGAAAGGGGGATGGAAAATGACCAAGAAAAAATAGCTAATGATATTAGCTAATATAGCTTTTGGGGTCATTGCCTTGACTGCTTTATTTCCAATAATTGCTTTACTCATTTCTTCATTTCAACCATCTTCAGTATTAATGAGACAAGGTCTGAGTTTTTCAATTGATTTTAGTCAGTTAAGTTTTGATAACTATAAATTTATTTTTACAGAAGCTGATAATTACTGGACTTGGTATGCTAACAGTATGATTATTTCTGCAATTACAATTGTAACATCAGTATTCTTCTCAGCCATGGTAGGTTACGCACTAGCGGTATATGAATTCAAGGGCAAAAATTTATTTTTTGTATGCGTATTGCTTATCATGTTGATTCCTTTTGAAATTTTGATGTTACCGTTGTATGAATTGATGGCTGCACTTAGACTGACAGATACCTATATAGCTGTAGTACTTCCTTTAGTCGTTGCGCCGGTAGCTGTTTTCTTCTTTAGACAATATGCCCAAGGATTACCTTTAGAATTAATGGATGCAGCTAGAATTGATGGAAGTAATGAATACGGCATATTTTTTAAGATTATGTTTCCTCTAATGGGCCCTTCATTAGCAGCAATGGCCATTCTACAAGGTCTCGCAGCATGGAATAATTTCTTGTGGCCATTACTTGTTTTGAGATCGAACGATATGTTTACTCTGCCTATTGGGTTAGCTACTTTATTAACACCTTATGGAAATAATTATGATGTTTTGATAGCAGGATCAGTAATAACAATTATACCAATCGTCATCTTGTTTATATTCTTCCAGAAATACTTTGTAGCAGGCTTAACTTCAGGAGGAGTGAAGGGATAAATGAAAGTTAGTCAACAAACGAAAAAAACAAAATTTAATCTGACATTGACACTAATCGTTAACTTATTTAAGTTGAATGTATTATGGATCGCGTTTACATTATTAGGGACTATTGTAGCGGGAATTTATCCCGCTACAATCTCTGCACTCACTATTTCTAGAAAATGGTTGTTGACTAAAGATTATTCAGTTACAACTAAAGAATTTTCATCATTGTTTAAGAAAGAATTTAAGCAATCAAATCTATTTGGATTAATGTTTTCAGTAGCTGGAGGGATTCTTCTCCTAAATTTTATTCTGTTATCACAGTTGACAGTTAGCGTGCCGATCATTGTGCCTATTGCGTTTTATATTCTTTTATTTTTCTTCATCACTACTTTGATATGGTTCTTTCCATTATATGTTCATAGGGATAACAAGTTTTTCAAACAATTAAAAAATGCCTTTGTAATAGGAATTTTGAAAGTACCCATCACAATGTTACAGTGTGTTTCGTTATTTTTATTGCTCTATATTTCTTTAGCATTACCGACAATGTTTCTTTTTTTCACTTTTGCAATCATATCGACTCTATGGATGAAGTGGACACTAAAAGGGATACTATCAATCAAATTTAACTGATTTTTTCTATAAGCGTTCAAATAAATAAAAGATATTTAAAATTTCCTAAAAAACTATTGCACGTACGTGTCGAACGTGGTATATTATTTTCAAGCGATACGTACGTACTACTTAAAAGCTTTGTTCTTTAAAAACTAGGTTAATACTAGGAAATTTTTTTTAATACTTAATGTAAGCGAAATCATTTTAGTTTGTCAGTATAAATTTCTATATAAGAAAAATTGTAAAGTTAAATAGTACGTATGATTGCCAATAAGATCACTTAAATTCGACTATTAAAGGAAACTAGGAGGAGTCATTATGAATTTAAACAAGAAATTGCTTTTAGGAACAGCTACAATGTCTTTAGCTTTACTAGCAGGGTGTGGTAATGATAATGAAATAGTTCTATGGACGCCACTTACGGGTGAAGATGGGCAAGTAATGGATGAAATGATTCAAGAATATAATGATACAGATCCAGAATTCCCAGTTTCACAAGTTATTACACCTGATTTGTATACTCAGATATATACAGTTATGAATACAGGAGAAGGTACTCCGGATCTTTCTATTATACATGCTGATAGAGTTCAAGGTTTTGTCGAGTTAGATATGTTAGAACCTTTCGATGAACTTATGAGTTCGCAAGATGTATTGCAAGCAGATAACTATATTGATCAAGCTTGGGAAGCTGGTAACGTAGAAGGAACACAATACACAATTCCATTAGATATACATTCAAACGTACTTTATTACAACAAAGATTTGATGGCTCAATATGGTGTTGAAGATTTCCTAGATGATGATGTGTTAACGTTCGATGAAATTATGTCACTTGAAGGGCAACTAGATGAAGGCGTTTACGCAGTTAACAACTCTTTAATATCTTGGGTCTTGCTAGCAGAGACTGTAAATCTAGGTGGGGATATTAGCGACGAAGAAGGCAACCCTACAATTAATACACCCGAAATGCAAGAAGCAATGCAAAAACTGGTCGAAATTGAAGAAGCAGGACTAATGACGCCAAATGGCGAAGATGGATATGCAATGTTCCAAGGTCAATCTGTACTATTCTCTTCTGATGGAACTTGGTCATCATTAGCTCACGATATGGTCGAAGATTTGAATTATGGCGTAACAAACATCTATGCTTTTGACAACGAAACCTTCCATAACCGTGGTTCTTCTCACTTGTTTTCAATGTTAACTAGCGAAAATAGAACGGATGAAAAGGAACAGGGGATAGCTGAGTTCTTGGCATGGGTTAACCAAAATTCTGTAACTTGGGCTGAAGCAGGACAGATTGTTGCTAGTAGAGATGTCTATGAATCACCAGAATTCCAAGATTTTGAACAATCATTCTTTACTAAGTCTCAAGAACAATTAGATTCGTTACTAATCTTTGATTACGAATACTACGGATACGTTGAAGCAGCTATTAACACTGTAATCAATGACATGTTATATGGGAATATAACCATTGAAGATGGTTTAGCTTCTGCTCAAAATGAAGTTGAGGATTTAGTTGCTCAAGGACACGGAGCCGATATTAATATTGAAGATGATGCTGAATAAGGAGTAGGTTAATCAAAAAGTATTAAAGCAAGTTCTTCTGTAAATGAACTTGCTTTTTCTTTTTTGAATTTGAAAGGGGCATAATGATGGAAAATACAATCTCAAATGAGAAGGTTAAATATAATGGTAAAAAAGGCATCAATTTTAAACAATGGATATTTATAGGTCCACATTTTCTATTCTTTGTAGTGTTCATTCTTTTTCCAATGTTCTATGGTTTATATGCATCTTTCACAAGATGGAATTTAATTGGAGCACCAAGATGGGTTGGACTAGAAAACTATGAAGCTATCTTAATGGATCCTACATCATCGTTTTATAGTCAATTCAGAAATGGTTTAGTGAATACATTAATCTTTGTGGCAGGTACTGTTCCTTTACAAGTGATTATTCCACTTGTATTAGCAGTGATGCTCCAACACAAAGGTGTTAAAGGTAAAGGACTATTCCAAGCAATTTTTTACATTCCTGGATTAATTTCTGTAACAGCAGCTGCGTTAGTTTGGTTGTTAATATTTAATCCTAGACTAGGACCTGTTAATAATTTACTAGGATCAAATGTGACGTGGGCTGTTAACCAACCTTATGCTTGGATTGTCATATTCATGATGTCACTGTGGGGTGCTATAGGTGGGAATATGGTTATATATCGGTCTGCAATGAGTGGTATATCTAATGATTTGTATGAAGCAGCTGAGATTGATGGAGCTACAAGTTTTGTTAAGTTCTTTAAAATAACATTACCAACTATTAAATTCCCATTATTGTATACTATTGTAATGTCTACTGCAGGTGCTTTTAACGTTTATGCTCAACCCTTGATGGTTACTGGAGGAGGACCTGAGCAATCCACATTTGTATTAATGATGTATATAAGAAACCTCGCATTTGGTCAAGGGCAGTCTGTAGCAGGTATGGCTGCCGCGATGTCAATATTATTAGGTTTAGTGATTGTAATTATTGCGGCCTTCCAATTTAGAATAATGTATCGAAGCTCAAAATAGAAAGGGGCATATAAAATGGCACATTCAAAATCTTTTCAAATTACAAAATGGATCTGTTACGGCTTACTTACGATAACAGCGGTTATCTGGTTATTGCCAGCGATTTATGCGCTAACAACTTCTTTTAAATCTCAGTCAGATGTTATGCAGACTGGATTCCGTTTGCTACCTGCATCTTGGATTATGGATAACTATGTAAGAGTATTATCTAATACTTCTAGCGCTCCAATCGTAAGATGGTTCTTTAATTCTTTGTTTATCTCTACTTCTCATACTCTCTTGATGATGGTCTTCGTGTCGTTAGCAGCTTTCGGTTATGCTCGTATGGACTTCAAATATAGAGATGCACTATTCTTCACGATACTGGCAATCTCAATGTTTCCAGCAGTAGTGAATATCATTCCTAATTATATGATTGTTCATAAATTAGGGTGGGTTAATACACCTTTAGCAGTTATCATGCCCGGCCTTGGTGGGGTTGGTAATGTATTCTTAGTTCGCCAATTCATGCAAGGGTTACCAAAATCCTATGACGAATCTGCACGAATGGATGGTGCAAATGACTTTACAATCTACTTTAAAATTATTTTGCCACTCATCAAACCAGTGCTCATCGTAACATCAATCTTCTCGTTCACTGGATCATGGAACGATTTCTTATGGCCAACGATTGTATTGAATAATGTTAATCAATTAACCATAACAGCAGGTCTACAGTTGTTACAAGATATTTACGGTAATTACATGGTAATTGGCCAATTAATGGCATCTGCATTCCTAGCGATGATTCCGACTTCATTACTATTTATTTTCGCTCAGAAATACTTTATTGAATCGCTTAACTTAAATACTGGTATTAAAGGATAACGTATAAGGAGGATTTCTATTATGGATAGAAAAGCAGAAAGAAAATTAATCTTTGCAGCATCGCTATGGCATTTTATCAACGCGATTTTAACAATTTTTGTATTCGGATTATGGTTCAAAAACAGTGGGGACCTATCCATAATGGAAATTTATCCTGAAATGGCAGGAGGTAGTGGGAGTTTTGTAGATATACTCTACACTGTCATGTCTAGTTATGGATTGATCATTGTATTAGTAGGCATGATCAACATTTATTGTCTGAAATTCATGAAAGACAATGAAATCAACAAAAAGTGGCAAGTATGGATGGTGGTCATGTGTCTGGCTTCATTTATGACAATCGATGTGATCAGTTCATTACTTTATATGGTTGTTTTAGTAACTTATAGTTCAAAAAACAAAGCCATTCGATTAAGACATGGGAAACACAAATCTAATCATAACGTAAATCAGGAGGTCATTATATGACAAACAAAACACTTTATAATAATCCTATTGTATTGGAAAGAGCAGATCCTTGGGTTTATAAACATACAGACGGGTACTATTATTTCACAGGATCCGTTCCAGGTTATCAAGAAATAGAAGTTAGAAGAGCGAAAACATTGAACGAACTAGAAACTGGTGAAAAAGCCAGTGTTTGGCATGCTCATGAAGAAGGCGAAATGAGCAGATTGATCTGGGCACCTGAGATTCATTTTATCGATGGTGCATGGTATATCTATTTTGCTGCTTCGAGTTCGAATGAACCTAAAAACAATATTCATCAGCATCGAATGTTTGTAATCGAATGCAAAGATGATAACCCGCTTACTGGAGATTGGGTAGAAAAAGGACAAGTTAAAACACATATAAACAGTTTCTGCCTAGATGCAACAACATTCACTCATGAAAATGAGCTATATTATGTTTGGGGACAAAAAGATCCTGCTATACCAGGAAACTCAAATCTTTACTTATCTAAAATGGAAAACCCATGGACACTAAAAGGTCATACGACTTTATTGACAATCCCTGAATATGATTGGGAAAGAATTGGGTTCTTAGTTAATGAAGGTCCTGCTGTTTTAAAACGTAATGGGAAAATATTTATTACTTATTCTGCAAATGCTACTGATGAAAACTATCTGATGGGGATGCTTTCAGCGGATGAAGATAGCGATTTACTGGATGGATATTCGTGGAAGAAATCTCAAAAACCTGTATTTGAATCTTCAGAAGAAAATAGTCTTTTTGGACCGGGACACAATTCATTTACCAGATCTGAAGATGATCAAGATGATGTTTTGATATATCATGCCAGACCAGAAAAAAATAAGAACGGTGATCCTTTAGACAATCCTAATCGTCATGCTAATGCACAAAGATTTAATTGGGATGAATCAGGTTTCCCTAATTTTGGAGTGCCGGGAGAATATTAATCCAAATCAATCCTTATCAAGAAAGGAATAATAAATGACTAAAAAGAGAAAGATGCTCATCAGTCTTTTTTTCGTAGTGATTTTACTAATTGGAGTGAGTGGATTTATGGTTTATTCAAGCGGGATCAAGAGACCCAAAACGAATGATTGGACTACGCAAACAAGAAATAACGTTTCTATCCATGATCCGGCAGTGCGGTCGGTCATAGATGAAAACGGCGAAGAAACTTTCTATGCTTTTGGAACGCATGTTGCACAAGCAAAAACTAAGGATTTTTCCACTTGGGAAGTACCTCATATGACTGAGTATGAAAATATGGAAGACAACATTTTGTTTGGGAATACAAACGAAAACTTAGAAGAAACATTTGAGTGGGCAGGTTATGATGATGCAGATTCGAAAGATGGGTACAACTTATGGGCCCCAGACGTCATCTGGAACGATCAGTTCGAATGGTCTTCAGGCTCAAAGGGTGCTTATCTGATGTACTATTCTGCCAGCTCTACATGGAGAAGATCCGCAATTGTTTTAATGGCATCTCCAAGTATTGAAGGACCATACACTTATGTTGATACAGTTGTCTATTCTGGTTTTACTTCTGAAGATTCTACAGATGGTAGTGACCGGAACATTCAATATGAAGGGACTCACTTACCTGAACTAATCAGTGAAGGGAAGATATCTGAGTTCAATGAGAAATGGGTAAGGCTAGGCGGGAGAGAATATAATACGGATTATGCACCAAATGCTCTGGATCCAGCACCTTTTTATGATGAAAACGGAAAATTCTGGCTTGTATATGGTTCATGGTCGGGAGGAATTCACTTACTTGAACTAGAAGATGAAACCGGGAAACCAATTTACCCAAGTGAAGATGGCATGACAGAGGACGGTCGGACAATTGATCGGTACTTTGGCACAAAAATCTTTGGTGGGTATCATCAATCTGGTGAAGGACCGTACATTGTTTACGATAATGAGACGGGATACTATAATTTATGGTTGACCTATGGTGGTCTAGCTGCAAATGGTGGATACAATATGCGTGTGTTTAGATCCGAAACCGTAGAAGGACCGTATATTGACGCTAAGGGACAATCGGCTATATTTGAACCAGCTAGCACCAATTCAGATTACGGTATTAAACTTTTAGGTAATTATCAGTTCACTGGATTAAAACAAGGATATCGTGCTCCAGGCCACAATTCTGTAGTTAAAAAGCAAGATGGAGAATGGTTGCTAGTTTTCCATTCTAGGTTTAATCAAGGTACTGAAGCTCATGAAATCAGAGCACAACAAATGCTTCATAATGAAGATAACTGGCTTGTTCCGATGCCTTATGCTTACAAAGGGGAGTATGCTGATACTACTCCACTAACTTCGGAAGAATTAAGCGGCAGTTTTGAATTTATCAATCATGGAACAGAAAATTCTACAGAAATGATTGAGACACTTTTAATTGATCTTACTGAGGAAGGCGAGATATCAGGAGATCTTGAGGGTAGTTGGAACTTATCTGAAGAGAACTTGTTAACAATCACTACTGAACAAGCAGTTTATAAAGGTATCGCAGCTAAACAACAAGATGAATTCGGAGAAGAAAGAATTGTTTTCTCTGCATTTGGGGATAACAATGAAATGATTTGGGGCATTAGACCATAATTTGAATTAAAGGGAGTAAACATAATGACAGTTGAAGTATTGACAAATAAAAAAGGACCTACAATTAGTAAATATATTTACGGACAATTTGCAGAGCACTTGGGTAGATGTATCTATGAAGGCGTTTGGGTAGGAAAAGACTCAGACATTCCCAATAATGAAGGTATCCGTTTAGATGTAGTAGAAGCACTTAAAGCAATCAAGGTACCTGTCGTAAGATGGCCAGGAGGCTGTTTCGCTGATGAATACCACTGGAAAGATGGGATTGGGACACCTGCTGAACGTAAAACGATCGTAAACACGCACTGGGGTGGAGTGGTTGAAAATAACCATTTTGGTACACATGAATTTTTCCATTTATTAGATCTTCTTGGTGCAGAGGCTTATGTCAATGGTAACGTAGGTAGTGGTACTGTTCAAGAAATGCAGGAATGGGTAGAGTACATCACCTTTGAAGGCGAGTCACCAATGTCGAACCTGCGTAAAGATAATGGTAGTGAATCTGCTTGGGAAATGAAATTTTTCGGAGTAGGAAATGAAAGCTGGGGATGTGGTGGAAATATGCGTCCAGAGTACTATGCAGATCTCTACCGCCGCTATCAGACCTATGTTAGAAATTATACAGACAAACATGTTTATAAAATAGCGTGTGGTCCAAACATTGATGATTACAACTGGATGGAACAAGTAATGAAAATTGCTGCACCGTTCATGGATGGAATCAGTTTACATCACTATGCATTGACTGGTGCTTGGGAAGATAAAGGTACAGCAACTAACTTCCCTGAAGCACAATGGCACTCATTAATTGATAGCGCTAAGAAAATGGATGAACTGATTACAAAACATTCTACTATTATGGATAAATATGATCCTGAAAAACGTGTGGGATTAATTGTTGATGAGTGGGGTTCGTGGTTATCTGTAGAAAACGGCACTAATCCAGGATTTTTGTATCAACAAAACACAATACGTGATGCAATGGTTGCCAGCCTTACTTTAAATATTTTCCATAAACACGCTGACCGTGTTCGGATGGCTAATATTGCTCAAATGGTTAACGTCCTTCAAGCGATGCTATTCACTGAAGGCGATAAAATGATCAAAACACCGACTTATCACGTTTTTGATCTTTACACGCATCATCAAGATGCAGAATTAATTGACACATATGGCGAAAGTCAGGAATCTATCGATTATACAATTTCTAAAAAAGATGGAAAAGTAGCCATTTCTGTGTGTAACTACGGTCTGAAAGGTGAAGAAACAATGTCATTTAACTTAGCGGATTACGCTTTTGATTCAGCTGAAGCATGGATTGTAGCCGCTGATGAAATGGATGCTCATAATACATTTGAAAATCCGGAAGTTGTCTCTAAGAAATCGTTTGAAGATTTTAAAATCGAAGGCAGTACAGTGTCCTTAACACTTCCAGCTATGAGCGTTACAACTCTTTTAATTAAAGAGAAATAATATGTCTTGTAAAACATGTGAACGCCTTGAAGCGTTGGCGGGACAGGATGTATTAGCATCAATAGATGAGCAATTAAGTTTGGAAGTTGATCTAGCTTCAGAAGAATTAAAAGAAAAGAGATTGTCTGTTTGTGAATCTTGCCCATTTTTTCAAAATCATACATGTACAAAATGTGGATGTTATGCAATGTTTAGAGCAAGTCTGAACTACAAAAGCTGTCCTGTTGGTAAATGGTAGAAGATGAGTGAACTAAGTCGAAAAGGATGCTGATGCATCCTTTTCTTAATACATAAGTATAATTGAAGATAATATAAATATAATATTTGTCTATACAAATATTATTATGTCTTTAATTATACCCCTCGTTTATAGTACAATTTACGTACGGACAAATCGTAAGGAGTGAAATCAATGTTGAATGAGCCGAAGTATATAACGATAAAAAAAGAGTTGCAACAAAAAATTAAAAGTAATAGTTATTTATTAGGAAGCAAAATTCCTTCTGAAGCAGAATTGCGAAAACAGTTTGACGTCAGTAGACATACCATTAGACAAGCCGTATCTGAATTAGTAAATGAAGGCTTTTTAGTGAAACAGCAAGGGTCAGGAACTTTTGTGAGTGACATATACAAAAAAGAAATCGTAACGTCTTCAAAAAGAACGATAGGTGTGATCACTACTTATTTATCGGATTATATCTTCCCTTCAATCATTAGGGGTATTGAAGAAGAGCTTTCTAAACATGATTACTCTTTAATGTTATCAAGTACACGTAACAATGTAGACAATGAGCGCTCCTCTTTAGAAAGCATGATCGATCAAAATGTAGATGGATTGATTGTTGAGCCAACAAAAAGTAATTTGATGAATCCCAACTTAAATTACTATCTCAATCTATCAGAGAGACCAGTACCAATGATCATGCTTAATGCTACGTATGAAGAACTAGACTTTCCAGTTGTTGCAATAGATGATGTCAAAGCGGGCCGGATAGCAACAGAACATTTGATTGAATTGAATCATACGAATATCGGTATCATCACTAAGGCAGACGATTTACAAGGGAAGAATCGCCTGAAAGGGTATATTAGAGCGCTATATGATGCGAAACTTTCATTCGATAACAATTACATTATACGTTATGATACGGAGACAAAACAAACGCTACCTCAAATGATTCGCGATCTGTTATTGTCTGAAAACGTACCGACTAGCTTCGTTTGCTATAACGACGAAGTAGCGGTTATGTTAATTAAAGAGATTAATGCAATTGGTAAAACATGTCCAGATGATTTTTCAGTTGTTTCCCACGACAATAGCTTTTACAGTACCACTTTGCCATCTGTAAAGCTAACTTCAGTGGAACATCCAAAAGAAAACTTGGGTAAACAGGCAGCGATGATGCTCGTTAAGTCAATAGAAGAAGAAACAAAGATTGAATCTTATATATTTGATCCAGAGTTAATTGTCCGAAATTCTACTAAGCGGTTGAGTGAAAATACAAAAGCTGAGACAGCTCATTCATAGTTCACAAGGTACGTTCGTGTGTAACGTAAAATAATAGAATTTTTTCTATTATACAGTTGACACGTACGTACCTTTAATTTACAATAGGGATGTAAGCGTTACACAATACTTAGATTTAAAGATGGACCCTTTAATGGAACCCAATACGTTGTATAAATGAAAGGAATGATAGAATTTGCTTGAAGCATTAAGAGATCAAGTCTACAAAGCAAATATGGCATTACCGAAATATAAATTGATTACGTTTACATGGGGAAACGTGAGCGGAATCGATAGAGATTCGAATTTAGTTGTCATTAAACCTAGTGGAGTCGCTTATGAAGATCTCTCACCAGAGAACATGGTGATTGTAGACTTAGATGGCAATATTATTGAAGGAGAACTGAATCCATCTAGTGATACAGCAACTCACTTAGAACTATATAAAAATTTTCAGCATATAGGAGGAATCGTGCATACACATTCTCCGTGGGCTGTTAGTTATGCTCAAGCAGGAAGAGACATTCCGGCAGCGGGAACGACTCAAGCTGATTATTTTTATGGATCAATCCCAGTTACGAGAGAGATGACTGTAGAAGAAATTTCAAACGACTACGAGTTGAAAACAGGTTCTGTAATTATTGAGACTTTCCAAACAAGAAGTATTGATCCAGACAAAGTGCCTGGTGTCTTGGTTAACGATCACGGCCCTTTCACTTGGGGTAAGTCTCCAGAAGAGGCTGTTCATAACTCAGTTGTATTAGAACAAGTTGCTGAAATGACTTACCACAGTTTGCAGCTGAATCCTGAAAAAATAGAGATGAACCAAAACCTTCTCGATAAGCACTATTTGAGAAAACATGGGGATAACGCTTATTACGGTCAAAGATAAAAATATAAAATGAGGATGTGCTTTACATGTTAAAAACAGAAGAAAAAGTATTTTGGTTAGTTGTAGGTAGTCAACATCTATATGGTCCAGAAACACTTAAACAAGTCGAAGATCATGCTAAAGAAATGGTAGAAGTACTAAACAAAGAAGCTTCTTTTCCTTATCCATTAGAATACAAAGCATTAGTCACAACTGCTGATGAAATTAAAAATGTTATGAAAGAAGTTAACTATCAGGATAAAGTAGCTGGTGTCGTTACTTGGATGCATACATTCTCACCAGCAAAATTATGGATTCCCGGTACAAAATTACTGCAAAAGCCTTTATTACACTTAGCTACTCAATATCATAAAGAGATTCCTTGGGATTCAATCGATATGGACTTTATGAACTTGAATCAAAGTGCTCACGGTGATAGAGAATATGGCTTTATTAATGCTCGCTTGCGCTTAAACAACAAAATCGTTGTAGGCCATTATCAAGATCCAGACGTTCATAAAGAAATGTCTGACTGGATGTTATCTGCGATTGGATTTGTAGAATCTCAAAATATTAAAGTTGCTCGTTTTGGAGATAACATGAGAAACGTTGGCGTAACTGAAGGAGACAAAGTTGAAGCTGCCATTCAATTTGGATGGACTGTTGATTATTACGGAATTGGTGATCTTGTAGAAGAAATGAATCAGGTTACTGATGAAGAGATCCAAGAAACTTTCGAAGAGTGTGGCGAACTATACGATATGGAATATCGCGATAATGATCAAGACTTTTTTGACGAACATGTTAAAGAACAAGTTAGAATCGAAATTGGTTTAAGAAGATTCCTTGAACGTGGAGGCTATACAGCATTCACAACGAATTTTGAAGACCTTCATGGAATGAAACAACTTCCGGGTATGGCTGTTCAAAGGCTTAATGCAGAAGGATATGGATTTGCTGGCGAAGGTGACTGGAAGACAGCAGCGCTTGACCGCTTGATGAAAGTTATGGCGAATAATATCTCTACTGGCTTTATGGAAGACTACACCTATAACATGACTAAAGGTAATGAATATATCGTTCAATCTCACATGTTAGAAGTTGATCCTACTTTTGCTGAAACGAAACCACGAGTAGTCGTAAACCCACTAGGTATTGGCGATAAAGAAGATCCAGCACGTCTAGTATTTGATGGTAAAGCTGGAGAAGGCTTGACAGTATCTATGTTAGATATGGGTTCTCATTACCGTCTGATGGTGAACACATTCACAGCTGAAACACCTACTGAAGAAGCACCGAAGTTGCCAGTAGCAAGAGTGATCTGGAAACCAAATCCTGATTTTAAAACAGGTATTAAAAAATGGATTCAAGCGGGTGGAGGCCACCATACAGTAGCTACATTAGCGCTTAGCCTAGACGTTATACTTGACTGGGCAAAACTAGTAGATATTGAGACTGTTGTAATTGATTAAAACCAAGTGAGCTAATAAACGTTTACGTTTGTTAGCTTTTCTTTTATAAAATAGATGATTGAAATGAGGGTTTATAATGTCAGCTGAATCGAAAAATACTCTATCACTTGATCAAAATACCTTATCACTAGGTATCGAATTTGGCTCTACTCGAGTAAAGGCAGTCTTAATAGACGATACATTTGCACCAATCGCAAGTGGTGCATACGACTGGGAAAATAGGCTTATAGATGGATACTGGACTTATGATTTAGAAGAAGTATGGTCAGGCTTGCAGTCTGCGTATAAAAATCTTTTTGAAGAAGTTAAACAAAAGTACGGTGTTAATCTTACCAGAGTCTCTTCAATAGGATTTTCGGGTATGATGCATGGTTACTTATCCTTTAATAAGAATGAAGAGTTACTAGTGCCTTTTAGAACCTGGAGAAACACAACAACGGATGCAGCTTCTAGAAAGCTGACTAAGTTATTCTCGTTCAATATTCCGCATCGTTGGAGTATTTCACATCTATATCAAGCCATTTTAAATGACGAACCCCATGTTCAAGAAATTGATTTTGTTACGACACTTGCAGGGTATGTTCATTGGAAATTGACAGGTGAAAAAGTTGTTGGTGTAGGAGAAGCGGCAGGTATGTTTCCAATCGACAGCGAAACCATTGATTTTGATAAAAATAGAATAGATCAATTTAACGCACTTTCAGAGATAAAAGCTTTGGACTGGACCCTGACTGAAATTTTTCCAAAAGTTTTAGCCGCTGGAAGCGTGGCGGGTAGTCTTACTTTGGAAGGGGCTAAATTAATAGATCCAACAGGTCATTTAATGGCTGGTATTCCATTTTGTCCTCCAGAAGGAGATGCTGGAACGGGGATGGTCGCGACAAATTCAGTGGCGGAACGAACAGGAAACGTCTCTGCAGGAACCTCTGTTTTTTCAATGATCGTGCTAGAAGAGCCTTTGTCTAATTACTATGAAGAGATTGATATGGTCACTACACCAACAGGTAAACCAACTGCGATGGTGCATTGTAATAATTTCACAACGGATATTAATGCTTGGGCAAAATTGTTTGGAGAATTAATTGAAGCTCTAGGGCTATCGGTTGATAAAGATCAATTATTTACAACACTTTTTGAAAAATCACTTGAAGCAGATTCCGATGGGGGCAAATTGGTCAGTTGTAACTATTACTCTGGAGAACCTATTACAGGGCTAGAAGAAGGACGTCCTTTATTTGTACAAATGCCGGACAGCATTCTTTCACTTCCTAATTTTATGAGAACACAAATTTATTCAGCATTAGCTACTTTAAAAATGGGTATGGATATTTTGATTTCAAAAGAAGATGTCCAAGTTGAACAGTTACTAGGGCACGGCGGCTTCTTTAGAACGAAGTATGTTGGCCAAAAGATGATGGCGGACGCCTTGAATGTGCCCGTTACTGTAATGGAAACAGCAGGTGAAGGAGGGCCTTGGGGAATGGCTCTATTAGCTTCTTATTTGGTAAAAAAAGAAGAAGGACAAACGCTCGAATCATTCTTAGGAGAACAAGTATTTTCTATAGAAGTTCCAAACACTTTAAAACCATCTAAAACTGGATCAAATGACTTTAATGAATTCATGAAAAGGTATACAATGATATTGGACGTAGAGAAGCAAGCCGTTCAATCTTTAAAATAATTGGAGGTTGTGAGTATGCAAAATGATCCATTACAAGGCAATGCAAATCCAAATAGTATGAATCATCCAGCTCATTTAGTGGCTGCAGAAGAAGCTGATCGTTACACGAAAGCTGATCCAGATAGTGAAGTTAAGAATGAGGATGAAAAAGAACAAGATACCAAGCCTGAAGATTTTGAAAATTTCAATATCGACAAGGTCGATGATTTAAATAAGGTAAAAGAAGAAGATGTAGATCATAAATAAAAAGATGGAATGATGCAACAGGCAATATTTGTCCTCGTAAGATAGAGTATTCACTCTTCTAACGAGGACTTTTTTTGTATAAAAGATTTAAGAAAACGCTTGCTTAAATAGGTGGTGTATTATACTATTGATTAAAAGGTACGTACAAATAGGACAGTTCATTTCATTTAAATCATGTGCTTTCTTAAGTTATACGTACATTACTAATTTCGACTGACAAATTGCAGTATGTGGAGGAAATCAAGCATGATAGATTCAAACATTACAATTAAAGATGAATTTTGGAAGCGATATATTGATTTAATAAAGACTGAAATGATTCCTTTTCAGTGGAACGTATTACATGATCAAGAAGACATCAAAATTGATAAAGAACGCGATGACGCTAACATTCCTTCTGAAAAAAGTCACGCTATAGAAAACTTTAGAATTGCAGCAGGTCGCTCAGAAGGGCACCACTACGGTTGGTTATTCCAAGATTCTGATGTTTACAAGTGGTTAGAGTCAGCGGCTAATGTTTATAAAATTACGAAAGACGATCAGTTAAAACAAATGATGGATGAAGTGATTGAACTGATTCAAGATGCTCAAGAAGATGACGGTTATCTTAGTACTTTTTACCAAATTGATGCACCTCAATTAAAGTTTCGAAAGCTATTTGAAAGTCATGAGCTCTACTGTGCAGGTCATTTGATTGAAGCAGCCGTTGCGCATTACAGAGCAACAGATGATGATCGCTTAATTGAAGTTGTAAAAAAATACGTAGACTGTATTCAAGCTCACTTTGGACCTGAGGAAGTCAAAATCAACGGGGCTGACGGTCATCAAGAAATCGAACTGGCGCTCGTTAAACTATATGAAGTGACAAATGATGAGTCTTACTTGAAATTAAGTGAGTGGTTTCTTGAGGTTCGTGGTCAAGATCCTAACTTTTACAGAAAACAGATGGAAGAGAATATTGAACTGGGCTTAGACAATCGTGCGCCGATTATGATCAACAATGTCTATCATCAATCCCATAAGCCAGTGACTGAACAAACAGAAGCAGTAGGTCATGCAGTAAGACTCGTTTACATGGCGGCAGCTATGGCAGATGTTGCTTATTACACAAAAAATGACAAACTTTTCAAAGCGGCGAAGCGAATCTGGAAAAATATTGTGAAAAAGAGAATGTATATTACGGGTGGAGTCGGCTCTACCGTTCACGGTGAAGCATTTACATTTGATTTCGACCTACCGAACGATACGATGTACTGTGAAACGTGTGCCGCTATCGGCCTAATGTTCTTCGCGAAGGCTATGATGAAAAACGAAGTTGATGCAGAATATGCACACGTCATGGAACGGGCTCTACATAACTCTGTCATCAGTGGAATGGCACTCGATGGGAAACATTTCTTTTATGTTAATCCACTGGAAGTTAACCCAGAAGCCAGCCAAAAAGATCCCGGAAAAAGTCATGTGAAATCAACAAGACCTTCATGGTTTGGATGTGCTTGTTGTCCACCGAACATTGCAAGAACGCTGACTTCACTTGAAAAGTACTTATATAGTGAAAAAGAAGATACCCTTTACGTGAATCTTTTCATGGATCATTCAGGAAAGATTTCTTTCAACAATCAAGAAGTTGAATTGGAACAAATGGTTTCGTTTGAAGATGAAGGTTCGCTTGAGCTATCAGTAGATGCTCCAAAGGCCTTTACGCTCGGTATCAGAATACCAACATGGGCAAGTAATCTTTCAATAAAACAAGATGGATCAGAAGTAGATTTTGAAGTCGCTTATGGATACGCAATGATTCCGGTAAATGAAAAAATCGTTTTAACGCTTAGTTTTGATGTTTCAGTACTTATGCATCAGGCGCATCCTAAAGTTAGAGATGATTTAGGAAAAGTAGCGCTACAAAGAGGTCCATTTGTTTATTGTATGGAAGAAACGGACAACGAGTCAGACCTACATTTAATGAGATTGAAAAATCATATTTGCTCAGAAAAAGTTAGTGACTCGGTTTTGGGATCCCATGTTGCACTTAAAGCACAAGGTGAAAAAAGAGTCATTGATGAAGAGTGGGAAAACGTATTGTATAGAACATACAAAGAACCCGTTTATGAAGAAAAAGATTTAACCTTTATACCTTATCATCTTTGGGCTAACCGTTCAGTGGGTGAAATGATGGTCTGGGTAGCTAAAAAATAAAAATCTGAATACAAGAATTGGAAGGAGTCAGTTTGAATGAACGAATTTAGAACCTGGGCCAAAACACCACCAAAAGGATGGAACAGCTGGGATTGTTTCGGTGCAGCAGTAACAGAAATAGATGTACATGAAAATGCCCAATATATATCAGAACATCTGAAAGATTATGGTTGGGAATACGTGGTCGTTGATATTCAATGGTACGAACCAGAAGCAGATTCTTCGGTCTACCATCCCTTCACAGATCTAATTATGGATGAGTATTCAAGATTGATGCCGTCCGAAAAGCGATTTCCGTCATCTGAAAATGGAAATGGATTCAAACCACTGGGTGAGTATATTCATTCACTAGGGCTTAAATTTGGAATACATATTATGAGAGGCGTTCCAAGACAAGCCGTTCATCAAAATGCTAAGATCAAAAATTCTGACTATACTGCAAGAGATATTGCTAAGCCGAATTCAATATGCCCTTGGAATACGGACATGTACGGAGTAGATCCGTCTCATCCAGGAGCGAAAGCCTACTATACTTCCTTAATAGAATTGTATGCTTCTTGGGGTGTGGATTTTCTAAAAATCGATGATATAGCTGATTCAAAGTTATATGGAGGACATGTTGAGGAAATTGAACTGATTCGAGAAGTGATTGATGAGTCAGGAAGAGAAATTGTGTTAAGTTTATCTCCTGGTCCAGCTTCTTTGGAGCATGGTAGTTTCTTACAGAACAGTGCAAATATGTGGAGACTGACAGATGATTACTGGGATAATTGGTGGCAATTATATGAGATGTTTGAGAAAAGCGCAAAATGGTCTCCGTTTGTAAGAGAAGGAAACTGGCCAGATTGTGATATGCTCCCTCTAGGCCATATTGGAGTAAGATCCGTCGATGGTGGTGGTGGCGACCGAATGTCCAGGTTTACAAAAGGAGAGCAGAAATCGATGATGTCTCTTTGGTCTATCTTTAGATCACCGTTGATGTTTGGAGGACACTTGCCTGATAATGATGAGTGGACTTTGAAATTACTTCAAAATCGCTATCTTCAGGAATTAAACGAACATAGTCATGGTGGATTCGAAGTTTCTAGAAAAGATGATATTGCGATCTGGCACAGTCAGGGTCTGGATTGTGAATGGTTAGCTGTGTTTAATCTGAATGATCATTCAAAAAATGTAGAAATCGATTTTGGTGAAATCCTTCTTGAAGCAAAAGGTTCGGTTATTGATGTTTGGTCAGACGAATCGAAAGACTATCAAGAAATCACTAAATTAGACATCCAACCGCACGACGTAAAACTTTATAAAATCTATAAATAATTTATAGTAAAAGGCGTAACAGATCCAAGTGAGAGACTTGGAGTGTTACGCCTTTTGCGTTGTCTATCTCTAAAAAACTAGTCTTCGATTACAAGACCTAATAACTGCATAAATCCAAGGGCTTGTTCTCTGTTCACAATAGCACCTTTAATGTCTTGAGTATTCACAACGATTTTTTCAAAAGTAGATGTTCTTAAATCGACGCCGTTCAAAGAAGTGTTGGAAAAACGAATACCGGACATATCGCATTCATCAAATTGAATATTTTTCAGTTGGTTCTCGTAGAAGTCACTTTCTTTCATCTGACAAGAAGTAAACCGAACATTTTTGTGTTTCGCATAAGCAAATCCAGACAAATCTAACATACTTTGATTAAAATGAACATCTTCGAGAAA
The DNA here is from genome assembly GCF_036039175.1 of Marinilactibacillus sp. XAAS-LB27. NCBI lineage: Bacteria > Bacillati > Bacillota > Bacilli > Lactobacillales > Carnobacteriaceae > Marinilactibacillus > Marinilactibacillus sp. XAAS-LB27. Next base: position 212,319 of record NZ_JAYXKP010000001.1, read on the forward strand.
GCTATCTCCGAAGGATATACCGTTCATTCTACATTGTCTGAATTCGACTCTCTTCAGAGCAGATTCATCAATTTGAGCGTTAATACATTGACAGTGATCAAAAAGGACATCTTTAAAATAAGCATTCGGTACACTGAATTGTTCAAAAAACACGTTTTTAAATATCATATTCTTGAATTCTACATTGCGCAATGCATCTAGATGAATTGTACAATCCTGAATCAGTACATGTTCTAATACTGGATCTTCGTAATCAAGAACCGCTTCAAAGTCAGCTTCTGGTAAATTCAGAGGAAGTTTTGGAGGAAGAATTTTTTTCATTATAATGAACTCCTTATGTCATTTAATTAAAATTAGTGTATCTCTTTCTTTAATCTGTTACAAGTAAGGATAATATTTGGTATAATGATAAGATAATGAATGCTTTGACTGATCGTTCAACAAAAGACGACAAGTAACGTTTAAAACTGATTAAAGGATGACATGCATGTTCAAAAAGCAATTTTTCCCTGAGAGTACGATAAAAAGCTTAGCGTCGAATACGAATGTATTTGCTGAAGGATTAAAACTATCTGGTGATCAAGTGGTAAAGCTTACTTCAGTAAATGATAAAGAAAGCACTTTGGTATTTTCAGTTGAAGATGCTAAAAGCGAGCAGGTCAATCTTAGATTCTATCCAAATGGAGTGGCTAAGAAGTACCACTGTACCTGTGTTCCTTTTGAAAAAAATTCTGGAGCTTGTAAGCACGTAGTAGCAAGTATGCTTCAAGCCAATTTAGTACAACAAGACGACTTGAAAAAAGTATTGAAGTCTGCTCCGGGAGCTGCCCTTAAGGAACCGATGTTTTCCTACAAAAAAAGTGAAGAAGCACTCAAGCAGCTGATTCAAGTTTCAAAACAAGAAATTTCCAGACAAACAAATGACTATAAAAACCAATCTTTGAAATTTGAATTTATTTTAAATGTAAGTGGAACGGGTTATTCTTATGCTTACGACTTATATATGAAAGTCGGTCTGGATAGGTTGTATGTCGTTAAAAATATTCCACACGTCATTTCAGAGATATTGGAAGGCCGTTCGTATGAATTTGGTAAAAACTTTACCTATGATCCCTATAAGCATGGTTTGAATCCGGCAGATAGAAAAATGCTTGAGATTCTGTATGACGTCTATCATTTAGTGAGATCTGCGACACCTGTTGGCTATGCCAATTCTTACCAGAACAAGAGCGACATTGAAGTACCTTCAAGAAGTCTCAAAATGGTCCTGAAAGCTCTGGAAAGAACGGATGGAGGCTTTGTGAGATTCGGCCGACCACCAAAACATCTGATGAAACTAAGTGATTTGGATAAAGTACTAATCACGGATTCTTTTGAGCGGTTCCCACTTAAATTTCAGTTAGAGAAGAAAGAACAACTGTACCACTTCTCCATTATGGAAGAAGATGCAGATGAACTCGAAATGAACTTCCATAGAGGTGCAAACATTGTCGAATGGAATCATGAGTTTTTCTTCCTGACTTCGGAGCAGTATAAATTACTGAGCAACTTAATGGAAGTATTCAGTAAAAATCAGCACGCTCCTTTAGTGATGCGTTCTAGAGATTTAACGGAATTTGCCTCTACTGTGCTATCACAGTTATCTTCGTTTTTAGATATCGAAGTCAACCAAGAAGTGCAGCAAACGGTTTTCCGAGAAGAGTTAGTCGCACAATGTTATATCGATACATTAGATGACCAGTTACTGATCAGTCCAGTATTCAAATACGGAGAACTAACGATTTTCCCGCTCAAAGATCAGCCGATTGATGAAGCAATGGAAAAAGTCGTTATCAGACAATTAATTAAAGAAGACGGACTGCTTAGACTAGCACATGAATGTTTAAGTACCGCAGTTGTTAGAGACGGCCGCTGGGTGCTGGATTCATTAGATGAATTAAGTGAATTTCTCTATGAAAGTTTGCCAATCATAGCTGAACAATTTGAAATCTTTATGTCTACGAATGCGAAACAATTAGTCTATGAGCCAAGAACGGCTCCTTCTATCTCAATCGAATTAAATCGAAACTCTAATCTTCTGGACATCAATTTTGAAGCAGAAGACATTGAAGCGGATGATTTAAAAGAATTGATTAGACAACTTAACAACAACAAACACTACTACCGTTTATCGAACGGTAAGATTCTGAATTTAAAAGAAGAGAAGTTCAGACAATTGAACGAAACTGTTCAGAAGATGGATATTAATACAGAAGATATTAAAGAGGAAATGACCGTACCATTGTTCCAAGGGTTAACCGTACTTGAAGATTCTATTATCAATCAAGGGAATCAATTCAGGAAGTTAACACAGCAACTGCTGGAACCACAGAATTTGAACTTCGAGTTGCCTGATGATCTTCAAGCGGATCTTAGACCGTACCAAAAAACTGGATTTAACTGGCTTAAATCACTTGACCATTATGGCTTTGGTGGGGTTCTAGCGGATGATATGGGACTTGGGAAAACACTTCAAACCATTACATTCTTGCTTTCTAAAGTACAAGAAGTTGGCGGACAGTATCTGATCATTTGTCCTTCAAGTGTTTTATATAACTGGCAGCACGAGTTTCAGAAATTCGCTCCAGGTATCAAAACGATTCTAGTGGCAGGTTCTATAGAAGAACGAGAAACCGCTATTCGTCAATCAATTGAAGAAGAAATCCCAGTGCTCATCACCAGTTATCCTTTGATTCAAAGAGATTTCATCTTGTATAAAGATCATGATTTTAAAACAATTATATTGGATGAATCTCAAAATGTGAAGAACAGTTCAGCTAAGACGACTCAAGCTGTGATGCATTTGAAAGCTGATACAAAATTCGCTTTATCTGGAACACCGATCGAGAATAATCTTGGGGAGTTATGGTCCCTATTTTCAATTGTTCAACCTGGACTGTTTAAAAACAGAAAAGCTTATAAACAGACAACTCAGAATCGCATTGCAGCTAAAATTCGTCCTTTCGTTCTAAGACGACTGAAGCGCGATGTATTAAGCGATTTGCCTGCTAAAACAGAGACAACGGAATATATTGAATTATCACCTGAACAAAAACGCATCTATCAGTCACAATTAACGATGATCCGTGAAGAAGTCAAAGGGATGATTCAAGAAAATACGTTTGAAAGAAATCGTATCCGAGTGCTCGCTGGGATGACAAGGTTAAGACAAATCTGTTGTGATCCATCACTGATTTCTTCAGATTTTGAAGGAGATAGTTCTAAGCTTGAGCGTTTACTAGAATACCTTGAAGAAGCAAGACTCAATGGAAAACGTGTGGTCTTGTTCTCTCAATTCACATCGATGTTAAGTATCATAAAAGAGCGACTGGACAAGCAAGAAGTGGATTATCATTATCTTGATGGTCAGACTAAAAATGAAGACCGATTAAAACTGACAACCCGATTTAATATGGGTGAAAAAGATTTATTCCTGATTTCACTTAAAGCAGGTGGGACTGGATTGAACCTTACTGGTGGAGATACGGTTATCTTGTATGATTCATGGTGGAATCCAGCTATTGAAGATCAAGCAGCTGACCGTGTACATCGATATGGACAGAAAAATGCTGTTCAAGTTATTCGTTTAATTGCTACGGGTACAATTGAAGAAAGAATTAATGAATTACAAGCGAAAAAACGTGAGCTGATTGATGATGTCATTGAAACTGGAAACGAAAAAACGATTACGAGTCTCTCGAAAGATGAAGTGTTGAATTTGTTGAACGATTAAAAAATGTTTTGTGCCATTAAGAGTGTCTTTGGTTGTATAACCATTTCATTCGGCATAAGATAAGCATACAAATCATTAAGAATGATCTCAAAAAGAAGGTGTGTTAAGTGAAAAACGAACCAATAGCTTTAGAGCTACCGCCTGAAGAGTCGATCATACTTGAAAAAAAAGCAAACAAGAAGAAAAATGGACTCAGCTATCTTGGTGGTACAATTGTCCTTACAAATGGCGCGCTTTATTTTAATCCACAAAAAAATACGTCTTCCTATGATATCACGCGCATTCCGTTGACAGATGTTCATGTTTTGAAAAAGGGTGTTTCAATGGGTATGATTCCAAACAGAATCATCGTTGGAGATAATCAGGGAACGGAACATGTTTTTGTTGTGACGAATCGAAATCAATTTTACGAAGCAATAGAAACGCAATTAAGCCATAAAGTTTCAAAAGACTAATACAGAAGCAGTAACTTCATATGAGGTTACTGCTTCTTTGATTTAATCAATTCAGTTAATTCACAATTAATCCTGTGGTATACTGACAAGTAAGGATAATCGTACTGGAGGCAAATTGTGAAAGAAAAAATCATCATCATTGTTGGACCTACAGCAGTTGGAAAGACAAGTTTAAGTTTGGAGCTTGCTGAAACCATTAATGGAGAAATCATCAGTGGGGACTCTATGCAAGTTTATAAAACACTAGATATCGGGACAGCTAAAGCTACACAAGAAGAAAGAAACAGAGTGAAACACTATCTCATTGATGAAGTAGAACCTAATGAACCTTATACAGTTTCTGATTTCAAAGAGAAAGCTACGAAAGACATTCAGGACATTTTAGGAAAAAACAAAGTACCCATTATTGTCGGTGGAACAGGTTTATATATAGAATCACTTTTATATGATGTTTCTCACGGTGGAGAAGCAGCACCGGACCTTGCTTATCGAGAAAAAATGGAACAGCTTGCTTTAGATGACGGAAATCTAGCGGTTTGGGAGAAGTTAGAATCAGTTGATCCAGAAGCTGCAGAAATGATTCATCCAAATAATTTAAGGAGAGTGATACGAGCGCTTGAGGTTTTCCAAACTACAGGCGTATTGTTCTCCACATTGCAAAAAGAAAAAACAGACAAAGAGCCTCTTTTTGATGCTTTCATTATCGGATTAACGACAGATCGGGAAATCTTATATAAAAGAATCAATCAGAGAGTGGAAGAAATGGTAGAAAATGGTTTGATGGAAGAAGCTGAACAATTGATTCAAACGGTTCCTGAAGATGCTCAAAGTGTGAAAGGGATTGGCTACAAAGAATGGATACCCTACTTCCAGAAGAGGTGTAGTTTAGAACAAGTTACAGACTCAATCAAGCAAAACTCCAGAAGATATGCAAAACGTCAGTTAACATGGTTTAGAAATCGTACGAAAATTGATAGCTGGTGGAATCTAGTAGAAGAACCAGAAAAAATGGACCAAATAAAAAGTGAACTTAAACTATTTTTGAGGATGTGAGTAGATGAAACAGGAAGAAGATTATGAAAAAGTCGTTGTAGTCGGTATTCAGATAAAAGAAACAGATGATCAATTTAGATATTCTCTAGATGAATTGAAACAACTCGTAGAAAATGCTGGTGGTAAAGTTGTTGGAGAATTGACTCAAAAAAGAGATCGTCAAGACGCAAAGACTGTTATCGGTAAAGGGAAATTGAATGAGTTAAAACACTTAAGTGAAGAAGTTGAAGCTTCTACGATTGTTTTCAACCAAGAATTATCTCCTAGAAATGTCAGAAATATCCAAGAAGAAGTTGAAGCAAAAGTTATTGATAGGATACAAGTGATTTTGGATATCTTTGCTTTAAGAGCACAAAGTAAAGAAGGTAGATTGCAAGTACAACTGGCGCAACTCTCGTATCTGTTACCCAGATTAGCTGGACAAGGTGTAAATATGTCTCGTCTAGGAGCCGGTATCGGGACACGTGGTCCAGGAGAAACGAAATTGGAGACAGACAGACGTCATATCCAGAATCAAGTGACGGATATTAAACAAGAACTGAAAAAAATCGAGTCTCACCGTGAACGTAGTAGGGAACAGAGAAAACAAAGTAATGTCTTTCAAATTGGTCTAATCGGTTATACAAATGCTGGTAAATCGACGATTTTGAATATGACCACGGATACTGGAACCTATGAGAAAGATCAGTTGTTTGCTACTTTGGATCCTTTAACGAGACAAGTAGAATTACCTTCAGGTCTTAAATCAACCATGACCGATACTGTTGGCTTTATTCAAGACTTGCCCACTCAACTCATTGAATCTTTTCAATCTACACTAGAAGAATCAAAAGAAGTGGATTTGCTCCTTCATGTAGTGGATGCTTCTGAAGAGAACATCTTAGGTCACGAGCAAACTGTACTGGACCTCCTTAAAGAACTGGGAATGGATAACATTCCACGTCTAACGGTCTACAATAAAAAAGACTTAGCAGATGAAAACTTCCAACCGAGTCTTTATCCCAATGTCGTTATTTCAGCGAAAGATCCCGATGATATCGAAATTTTGTTTGAACAGATTGAAAAGAGTATCAAAGAACAAATGCTACCTTATTCAGTCGAGATATCTAATGCACGAGGCGACTTACTTGTTCAGCTTAGAAATGAAACCATAATAAATGAACAACATTATGATGAGGAAAAACAAAAGTATCATGTAGAGGGATTTGCACGTCCGGATTCGCTATGGCACAGAAGATAAAACAAATTAAGCTTAGAGAGCTAGGAGATATCATCCAACTCTCTAAGCTTTTTTGCGCGCATCTACACTTATTTTCAGATGTAAGCGTACAAAAGAAATTGCATTATTTGATTTATGTAAATAATGTAAATTACAGGTGATTTTAATGTTTCATTTTAAATAACAAGCTTAATTTGATTCAACTTCATACGATTATGAAGAAGGTTATCAAATCATACTTAGAAAGAGTGGGCCAGTTATGATGTTCAAACATAATCTTCAAAGCGAGAAAAAGACTTTATTAACTAAAAGCAAAAAAGTACATAAAACTAAGGAGAAAAGAAAAAAATCTATCCGCAGTCGACTGATTATTCTTTTCAGTTTACTGGTCATCGTTCCAGTCGTGTTGAGTTCTTTTGTATTGTATGCAGATATGCGTGGAGCTGTTGAATATAGGGTGAAAAGAGAACAAAAAGAAGCCACTACAAAAATTGTTGATTTGCTTTATGACGCAGGAAATGAAGCAAAAACAACGTTACTATCAATCTCTGAAACAGAGGAAATCAATAATCTTGATCAAAGCGAAGCTGTAGAACAATTGAATCAATCCTTTAGTTTGTTGAAACAGTCTCTAAAATATGTTTCAGATGTGTTTATATATAGTCCAGGCACGAATAATATCGGTACATTGTCAGAAGAAAATCTTTATTTATCTGCTAATGCTTGGTATGAAGGAGCAAGAAACTCGAATGAAGACTTTTACTTGTCGGATACCTATGAAGATAATGAAACGGGTAACGAAACGATGGCAGTCATTATGCAAGTTCCTGGTCAAGATCAAGTCATAGGCGTGACTTTAAATCTTGAAAAAATTTCTACTTATGTTTCGGACAAAAAAATAGGTCAAACAGGCTACCCGCTTGTGATTTCAGAGACTGGTTTCTCGCAGTTATCACAAGAGGACACAGATTTATCAGAAGATACCCTATTCACAGATGCAACAGAAAATTCGGGTGAATTGCTTAGCAACCTGAATAACCAGACCTATCCCATATATTATGAGCGCGTAAACAATCTAAACATGATTGTTTATGGGGTAATTGGTTCGGATGAAATGAAGACAGAAAATAATATGTTTTTACAAAAACTTACCATTATCCTTATTAGTGCATTAATCATAGCAGTAGGGATAGGATACCTAGTCTCTGAATATATCGTAACCATCGCTAAAACAATACAAGAAGCCTTATTTAGACTAGAAAATGGAGATATGACGGCTAGGATATATAGTTTTAACTTTTACCCTTTCAAAAATTTCAATAAAAAGAATAAAAATAAACGAGTAAACAGAAGTGAAAAGAAACCTACTCTCGATCCTAACGGTCACGAGCTTCAACAAATTGCCATTAGTTTTAATCAAGCAGCGAGATCCTTTAATCGAATGATAGAAATTGTGATCAATAAAGCTGACGAAGTTTCAACCTTATCTTAAGATTTACAAGGTATTGCTGGGCAAACTCAGTCTTCAACAGAAGAAGTTTCAAAAACAATTGTTGAAATCGCTGAGGCGACAAGTGTTCAAACTAAAGACACCGAAGAAACGACTGTTCAGATGAAAGAACTCTCGAAATCGGTTGATCGTGTTTCCAAGCATATCAATATTATTTCAGAGCAATCGGATGCAACGAATAATGCCATTATTCGAAATGATCAAAGTTTAGACCAAGTTCATTCTAACTGGGTTTCTACCTTGAAAACCCTTGAACAGCTAAAAAACAATATTTCCACAGTCGATCAGGACATTCAAAATATTGAAACCATTTTAGAAGTCATTTTAGAAATAGCTGAAAAGACAAATCTCTTGTCATTAAATGCTTCTATAGAAGCAGCTAGAGCTGGAGAAGCTGGAAAAGGTTTTGCAGTAGTAGCTGCTGAAATCAGAAAACTAGCTGATCAAAGTCATACTTCTTCAGATACCATTTCTTCTATCATAAGATCCGTTCAAAATAAATCAACAGGGATGGTGAACATTCTTGAGAAGGTATTTAAAGAAAGCGATAATCAGACAAATTCAATGAAAGACGTTACGAGCACCAATCAAAACATTTCTAAACATATCAAAGAGCTAGTCACGTCCATAAACAAAACAATAGAATCTACCGATATTATCGAGGAAAAGAAAGATACCGTGGTTTCGGCAATTTCTGAAATCGCTGAGACAGCTGAGGAAACCTCTTCTAGTACGGAAGAAGTCTCTGCTAATACTGAGGAAATCCTAGCCACTATGGATGAATTCCTATCGACTATTCATCATTTGAAGAATTTATCAGTAGATTTAAAAAGTTCTACCAGCCAATTCATAATCAAGTAATAGATCAGGGTATTTAAACAATTACTAAAATCGACTAACACACGATTGTGTAGTCAAATGTGACAGTTCTCTAAAATGTATGTTATTTTATCTAATTGAATATAAACTTTTAAGAATACTTACCGATAGTAATTAAAGTCAGTTAAGTATTCTTTAAAGTAGTATAAAATCTTTACGCACAGCGTATTTAAAGGAGTTTGTTGAATTAATGGAAAAAATGAATGGACAATGGAATAGATTAAAGCAGAATATCCGTAAACTTGATTGGTCAAAGTTTAAGGTATCCAAACAAAATAGAAGTAAAACAGACCATAAAAGTGTTCGATGGCCTATTACTTTTATCCTGACCATCGTGATGTTGATTCCCGTATTATTAACATTATTATTTACATACATACAGACAACAAATATTTTAACAGAGCGCATTGAAGAGCAAGAAAGACAAATTACGACCAATATTGTTAGTACGATTAATAGTGCAGCAATTGCAGCAGAGTCAACTGTTGAAAGACTCGCAATGGATTCTATTTTGAATCAAGTATCTTCCGGTGTAGAAGGGGCTAGTTCAGATCTTAGCTCACGCCTTCAGTACATAACTTCAGGGAATAGATATATTGCCGATGCTTACTATATCGCTACAGGAGCGGATTCTGATTATGTTTCGACCGCTTCACTAAGTGGTGATTTATCGCAAACCTTACCTTGGCTTAAAGGAGCAACAGAATCAGCCGGTTTAATGTGGTCAGCGCCATATGAATTGAATAACAAAACGCGCATGACCGTTTCGAGACCTTTAGTAGCTGGAAGAGAAGTAATCGGTGTATTAGCAGTCGACTTAGATCTAGAGACTATCAAAATGGACGTTAAAAATGCAGAAATTGCTGACACAGGTTCTATTCAAATTTTCACTGACGAAGGAGTAGCCATTGCTTCACCTGATGAATCAATTATTGGTCAAAATTATGGAAATGACCCGTTCTTTGTTTCAGCAAAAACCGCAAGTACAGAGAACCCAACAGGTTTTATCAAAGATAAAACAGTCAACAATGAAAAGTTCGGCATTTATTATGAAAGCTTGAATTCATTAGGATTAAATATCTTTGGTATGGTAACTGCTGATGAAATGCAATATGAGATTACTGCGTTAAATAAAATGATGATCTTCATTACTATTTTTACGATCATTCTTGCAGCAGTCATTTCTTATCTATTCTCAAGTGTATTGATGTCTATCGCACGTTCACTCATGAATTCATTTAGTCAGATTCGTGATGGGAAATTGACACACCGTTTAAAATATAAAGAACTTGTTCATATTCAAAATCCTTTTACAAATCTAATCAATAAAGATTCGAAAAACAAATCTGATCAAGTGAATATTGCAGAATCAGACCTTGATCCAAAAGGAAATGAATTGCACCAAATTGCGATTGTATTCAATGAAACGATGGAGACATTTGAAGGCACTATTGCGACGATACAAGGAAACAGCTTGAATGTTTCTGAAATGGCGACTTCTTTAACCGAATTATCTGATCAAACAAGTCGAGCAACTGCTGAAGTTGCACAAACCATTTCTGGTGTTGCTGAAGCAACAAGTTCGCAGACTCAAGACACTGAAGAAACAGCGAATCAAATGAATGAACTGTCAGTTGCTTTAAATGATATCAATGATGCTGTTGGAAAAATGGGTGAGCATGCAGACACTACAATGGTCTTGAATGGAAGCAATACATTTGCAACACAAGATGTTGATACTAACTGGAAATCCACCTTATCTACGATCAATGGATTGAAAGTTCAGATTGAAGAAGTAGATGGAGATATTCAAAATATAGAAGGAATCGTCAATGCCATTACCAATATTGCTAAGAAAACAAACTTGCTTGCACTGAATGCTTCCATAGAAGCAGCGCGTGCTGGTGAAGCCGGTAGAGGATTCGCTGTAGTAGCTGAAGAAATTAGAAATCTTGCTGAACAGAGCGCACAATCTTCTAAAGATATTCAAAATATTATTCATAGTGTTCAAAGCAAATCTACGAACATGGTTGAACACTTGGAAGAAACGAATCAAGAAAGTGCTGTTCAAACTGAGAAAATTGGCGAAGCGTTGACGGCTTCAGAAAATGTTGCCAGCTCACTTGAACAACTTGTTGCGAGTATGATTGTCGTCATGCAGTCATCTTCTGTTATCAATCAACGCAAAGATGAAGTTGTCTCACAATTAGAGAATATTGCTGCTTCCGCAGAAGAAAATTCTGCTGGAACACAAGAGGTTTCAGCGAATGCTGAAGAAATCCTTGCAACGATGGAAGACTTTTCCGCACACATTAGTAATTTAGAAAGTGTTGCAGATAATTTGAAAGAATCAGCTAAACGCTTTGAAATTAAATCATCACAAGCACCAGTTAATTTGGAAGAAGATGAAACAGATCTGAATCCGCAGCTCGTTTAACATGAAAAAGAGGAATGAGGAACTGTAATGAATAAACACATATTATTTAGAGTTGGCGAACAAAACTATGCAATCTCTATAGCTGAAACGGATAGAGTCGTCCACATTGAGAATTACACAATTGTACCGGATGTATCTTCTTACATTATTGGTATGCAAGATATTGAAGGGACAATCGTGCCCATGATTGATTTATCTGAACGATTCTTTAAACAAAAATTAGAGAATTTTGATCAAACAGATACAGTGGTCGTGAAATGGAAAGAAGAAAAGATTGGCTTAACAGTAAATGAAGTGCTTGCTGTTGAAGATTTCAATGAAGATCAAATTTCAAAAAAAGAAGCTTCAGGAGAAAAGAAAGACGGAGTTTCAACCTCCTATATTTCTGCTTTCGTTCAAACTAAAGATGGGATCGTACCAATTTTAGATCCTCACGCATTATTTAGTGCTGAACAGGCAGAGGAAATGCAGGCGTTACTTGCCATTAACCATATACAAAGCTAAAGTAACTGCTTAGTAGAATAACGGAGGAAAAGGCCATGTCTGAACAAGTGAAGGTAGGGATTTCAGATTATAAAATTTCTGAGCCACCTAATCATTTAGTCACTATTGGACTCGGTTCATGCATAGGGATTGCTTTACACGAACCGATTACGAAAAAAGGCGCATTGATCCATATCATGCTACCTGAAAGTGAAGGATTCAAAGATACGACAAAGTGGGAAAAATTCGCAGACTTGGCGATACCAAGAGTTGTAGAACAAATACAAAAAGAAACTGGTAAAAAGAAATTAATTGCTAAAATTGCTGGTGGCGCTAGTATGTTTAAATTCAATAATCAAAACGATACAATGCAGATCGGAAAAAGAAATGCTTTAGCAGTTGAAAAGGCCTTGAATGAACTGAAGATTCCTATTTTAGGAGATCATACGGGCGGTAAAATGGGTCGTTCAATGTTTGTTGATCTAGAAACATTCGAAGTGACTGTGCGAATGGTCAATCGTGAACTGCATATATTATAATCCTGCGAATACCGCAAGAGTTAACAAGTAAAGGATGCTAGAAAATGTCGATAAAAATAATGGTCATTGATGACTCGGCATTCATGCGTAGGATAATGAGTCATACCCTTCAGGAAATTGAAGGTGTAGAAGTACACAGCCTCATCAGTTGTGGTAAAGAAGCAATTGGAAAACTGAAACAACCTTTTCCAGATCTGATTACAATTGATGCACAAGTTCCTGATTTAAATGAAACAAAAGAGCTCAAAAAACTCATTCAAGATCACACTATCCCAGCAGTTATGATCAGTTCATCGGATAGTAAAAAAGAAACAACCCTTAAAGCGCTTGAGATGGGCGCGGTTGATTATCTTCAAAGACCGCAGGAACTAAATAGAGACTGGGGAATTTTTCAAGAAAATCTAGAAAAGAAAATTAAGTTATTTACGAAATCAAAAAATAACCCAAATAAACTACCTAATAAAAAGAAAATACCAAAAACCAGTAACTTTACTTTACCTGTAGAAGCCATTGTTATAGGCGCTTCAACTGGTGGGCCCAAGGCACTGGTAGAAGTCATAAAGATGTTACCGCCTAAAATTGGTATTCCAGTTTTTATTGTCCAGCATATGCCGAAAGGCTTCACAACTTCTTTCGCCAATCGATTAGATTCAATTGCTGCTTTGACAGTTTTAGAGGCAGAAGATGGACAGAAAATACAAAAAGATACAGTTTATCTAGCACCAGGAGGTAAACATATGTTGTTAGATGGTGACAGAATATTGTTGACTGAAGAAGATAAAATACATGGCGTTAGGCCTGCAGTTGACTATCTTTTTGAAACAGCGGCCATAAAATATAGCCATCACTTAGTCGGAGTCGTTCTGACCGGGATGGGTAATGATGGTGCACAAGGAAGCAAAGTGATCAAAGAAAACGGCGGATATATGATTACACAGAATCAGGAGACATCGGTTATCTACGGTATGCCTAGAAATGTTGAGGAAAAAGGCTACTCTGATAAGGTAGCAAGCCTGTATGATATCGGCGATATCCTAAAAAATATGATTGGATGACAATAAAATATGGCGACATTAAATTTTGATTTTTTCTATGAGTGGGTCTTGAGCAATTTGAATATAAACTTGAATGCTTATAAAGAGAAACAACTGCAAAGAAGAATCGGTACTATTATGAAACAGTCGGGTGCAACGACTCTTGAAGAATATGCAAAGAATATCTCTAAAGATGAAATACTTAAAAAACAATTTCTGGATTATATAACGATTAACGTTACAGAATTTTTTAGAAATAAAGATTTATTTGATAATTTTGAATTAATGATCAATACGCACTTATCACCTAAATTTAAAGAACTGAAAATCTGGAGCGCTGCTTGTTCTATTGGAGCGGAACCATATTCACTAGCGATGATCGCACAAAAGAATAATATCAAATTAAAACAAAAAATTATTGCTACAGATATTGACCGTACAATACTAGATCGTGCTGCAAAAGGGTATTACAGAGATAACGAATTAAAAAATGTTTCATTAGTAGACAAGAATACGTACTTTGATTTAAAAGATGGTTACTACTGCATACAGAACGCGATCAAACAAAAAGTTCAGTTCAAGCAGCATGATCTCGTTCAAGATAAATATGAAAAAGGGTTCCATGCAATCGTCTGTAGAAATGTGACTATTTATTTTAAATCAGACGTCAAAGATGATATCTATATGCGAATGGCAGACTCTCTTGTTACTGGTGGATTACTCTTTACCGGTGCAACAGAAACCATTTATCAGCCTGAAAAGTATCAGTTAAGAAAAATCGCATCATTTATCTATGAGAAAATAGAATAATTTACGAAAGAAGGAGGAGATGAGTATGGAAGATAACAGCGCCTACCGCGATCTGTTCTTTGAAGAAACAGATACGAATTTAGAAATATTAAACGAAGAAGTCCTGAGACTAGAACAAAACCCAGAAGATACGGAAATCATTGACTCAATCTTCCGCGCTGCCCATACATTAAAGGGTATGGCCGCGACGATGGGCTACAATACAATGGCAAAACTGACTCACTCTGTTGAGAATGTATTTGAACTATTTAAATCAAAAACAGCTAAAGTCGATACAGGAACCGTTTCGTTGATCTTCGATTGTCTAGATACGCTTACAGACATTGTTGAAGCATTAAGAGCTGGTGAAAGTGATGAGTTAGATATCTCAGCACTTGTCGCAAGACTTGAAGCTGTCTCGAATGGAACAGAAGTTTCTAGCGAGCCGATCACTGAAGAATCTCAGTCAGATAAAATGGATTTAACATTAGAAAAATTAGATCCGTCTGATCTAACCGTGATCGAGCAAGCAGAACAAGCAGATTACAAAGCATTCGTAATTGCGGTCAAAGTGGATAAAGATAGCTTTATGAAAGCTGCCAGAGCCTTTCTGGTCATCAATAAATTGGAGCAAGAAGGCGATATTATTCACACAGAGCCTTCAGCAGATAAAATCGAAGAAGGCGAGTTTGAAGAACACTTCAAACTCCTACTCTTAAGCAAACAAGAGGAATCAACTTTAAAAGAACAGATTCTTGAAACGAGTGAAATTGAAGAAGTTTTAATCAAACCGTTTGAGAAAGCACCTAGCATTGAAGAAGAGGCTCAACCAGTTGGCATAGAAGCAGGCGTTCCTTCTGAAGCAGAAGTGAAAACCGCTGCACCGAAAAAATCTATCTCTAAACAAACGATTAGAGTAGATCTATCCAGACTAGATCAGTTTATGAACCTAGTATCTGAACTGGTTATCCATAGAACGAGACTAGAAGATCTGACGGAAAAAGAAAAACTTCAAGAATTAACAGAACCCCTAACAGAAGTTGGACGGATTACGACAGAGCTTCAAGAACTTGTTTTGCAGTTACGTATGCAGCCGTTCAATGTCGTCTTGCAGCGTTTTCCAAGAATGCTTAGAGATTTGGCGAATGAACTGGGTAAAGAGATTCAACTGGTTACTGAAGGGGAAGATACTGAACTAGACAGAACGGTTATCTCTGAAATTGGCGAGCCGATTATTCATCTTCTTAGAAATTCAGCTGACCACGGTATTGAAATGCCAGATGAAAGAGAAAGACTTGGTAAACCAAGACTTGGAACGGTTAAACTAGCTGCTTATCCAGAAGGAAATAGAGTGGTTGTTACCCTTTCAGACGACGGTAAAGGTTTGAACCCTCAAATGATCAAAGAAAGTGCAGAAAGAAAAGGGATTGATACAACTGGACTTTCTGATGAAGAACTTCAGCAACTAATATTCCACCCTGGTTTTTCTACTGCTGCGAAAGTAACGGGTATTTCTGGACGTGGAGTAGGAATGGATGCTGTTAAAGAGAAAATTTCTAGCCTGAATGGAACGATTGAAACGATCAGTGAAGTGGGTAAAGGAACAACCTTTAAAATCGTTCTTCCACTGACACTTTCAATCATTCAGTCTCTTCTTGTTCGCTCAGGTGGTGAAACCTTTGCAATGCCTCAAGCCATTATTGACAAGGTCAATCGTTTTGAGGAAGAAGAAGCGATTCAAGTCCATCAAAACGAAGTCTATCGCTACAATGATACAACGATACCGATTACTCGCCTTACAAGAGCCTTAAATCTTGAAGAAACAGATGATCGTAATGCGCACATTATTATCGTATCTATTGGTGATGAAAAACATGGATTGGTTGTTGATGAGTTAGTTCAGCAAAAAGAGATTGTGATCAAAAAACTCGGAAAAGAACTCGGTGAAATGAAGCAATTTCTCGGAGCAACCATCATGGGAGACGGGAGTATTAGTCTGATTCTTGATATCACTTCAATCTGTAAAGAAAGAAGGGAAGTTAGATAATGGGCCTTAACGAATCACTACTTCGATTAGATGCTTTACAGGAAATGGTTAATATCGGTGGAGGAAATGCAGCAACAAGTTTATCCAAACTGATTGACCGAAAAGTTGAAATGGATGTTCCAACACTTGAAGTCATGAATTATGATGACGTTTATCAGAAAATCCGTGGTGAAGAAGAAGTGGTTAAAGCGGTACTGATGAACGCACTCGGGGACGAAGATGAATATGGCATTTTCCTATTTGTAGTCGATCCTGAAGATGCTGACCAGTTAGCTAAAATGATCATGCCAGAAGGAATCGAACTAACGGACGAATTAATCGATTCTTCCATTTCAGAGCTAGTTAACATATTAGTGCACTCTTTTATAACGGCTGTCATGAAGATAATCGACACGATGATTATTTCTACAGTACCGATTATGGTGGAAGATATGTTTGGTTCGATTGTAAGTAGTGTCTATATGGAACAACAGCAATATGATGACAACATTTTTATCATTAAAAATGAATTTTATAGTCTTGGACACAAAATTGAAGGAAGTTTGTATTTTGTACCCAAGCCTGGTGTGTTAGAATTATTATTGCGTCGATTAGGCGTATAGGATTGAAGGGAGAAATTTAAAAATGGCTAAACGTGTATTAATTGTTGATGACGCAGCATTCATGCGTATCAAACTAAAAGATATTTTAGAAAAAAATGGATATGAGGTAGCAGCAGAAGCTCAAAATGGTGTTGAGGCTGTTGAGAAATTCAAAGAAACGCAACCTGATTTAGTGACTATGGATATTACTATGCCAGAAAAAGATGGCGTTGAAGCACTTAAAGAAATCAAACAACTTGATCCAAATGCAGTTGTTTTAATGTGTTCAGCAATGGGTCAGCAGTCTATGGTTATGGATGCGATTCGTGCCGGAGCTATTGATTTCATCGTAAAACCTTTTGATACAGAACGCGTTATCAAAGCTTTAGATAAAGCTAGCCAGTAAACACATAAAACGGTGAAGATGTGCATTCAAAAAATTGTCACACCTACACCGTTTTATTGTATCTAGAATAAGTATAATAAGGAGGGACGAAGTCATGCAGGTAATTGTATTTCGTCTAGGAGAAAGAACTTACGGCTTTTCCACTGATAGAGTAGAAGAAATTACGACAATTCTTTCAACGACTAAAGTGCCACATGCTCCAGAGTGGACTGTGGGTCTAGTGAACTTAAGAGGACAGGTCATGACATTAGTTGATCTCGATAAACTTTTGAATGAGACAAGTTCTACTGAAGAAGACTGGTACAAAAACACTATCATTATACATACTGAAGAGAACCCTATCGCATTAAAAGTAGGTCCAGTGATTGGTGTAACCGACGTCGAAGAAAACGAATTTCAATTAAGTGGGGAAGAAGAATCTGTCATTTCTGGATATCTATCTGTTTACGACAGTATCGTAAGCGTTATTGAATTGGATCAGATCTTTAAGGAGAAAGAGGAAGTATAATGAGCCAACAAGTCCTGTCACAACAAGAAATTGATGCATTGTTGGATGCAATGGACAGTGGCGAAATTGATACAGAACAAATGGTAGAGGAACTGGATTCCCCTAAAGTAAAACCGTATGATTTTCGTCGACCTGTTCGTTTGTCAAAAGAATATCTATCAACAATCACGATGGTATTCGAAGACTTTTCCAAAATTGCAGTCAATTTGTTGTCTACCCAACTGAGAAAGCCCGTAGATATTAAAATTGCGGCAATTGAGCAAGTATCGTTCGATGAATTCGTTCATTCAGTTCCAAGTTTTACCTTAATGGGTATTTTTCAAAGTAAACCACTTAGTGGTATGCAGATTATAGAAATCAATCCTCAGTTTAGTTTACAAATGGTCGAACTGCTTTGTGGATTCAGCGAATTATCAGATGAAATTTTACCATCAGATAAAGATAGTTTCACAGATATCGAAAGAGCTATTTTAGAAGATGTTACGAATTCATTCTTACGTTCTTTTGAAACGGCTTGGAAAGAAATTACAGAACTAAAGGTTGAATTAGAATATACGGAAACGAATCCGCAATTACTACAGACAATGTCTCCCAATGAACCTGTCTTACTTGTTACATTCTCGGTTACACTTGATGAACAGAAGACTTTTATCAATATGTGTGTACCTTACATATTCTTTGAGGACATGCTGGACAAATTGAGTTTCCGCAACTGGTTCCATTCAGGTAAAGAATTCGATTCTTCTGAAAGAGGTCAGATTTCTAAAAACCTTGAACAGGTTCCATTGAATCTGGAAGTCCTACTTGGTGAGTCTCAGATGACAATTTCTGATTTCCTTGAAATGGAAGAAGGCGACATTATACAGTTGAATGAGAAGACTTCAAAACCATTGACGATGTATGTTGAAGACAAGCCTTATTACAAAGTGAAACCAGGAATGATCGAGGATCAACTGGCAGTAGAAGTTATGAAGTTTATGGGAGGAGAGAGTACCGATGAGTAGCGGTCAAATGTCACAAGAAGAAATTGATGCATTGTTAAATGGCACAGGTCCAGTTGATACGGCTGTAGCGGAAGAAGAAACAGCCCCTGTTGACCATAGTATTCCACAAGAAACAAAAGACATATTAGGAGAAGTTGGAAATATCTCTATGTCTCAAGCTGCTACGACACTTTCTCAATTATTAAATCGTACGATTAAAATCACGACACCCGTTGTTTCTGGTGTTACGTTAAAACAGATTATTGATGAATGTGAAGTACCAAAAGTCGTTACAACAATTGGATTTAAAGAAGGTTTAGTTGGAAACAACGTCTTAATGATTGACGTTGAAGATGCGGTCATTATTGCGGATCTTATGATGGGCAATGATGGTAAAAATGTCGAAGGTAAAGAATTCACTGAATTGGAATTAAGTGCAGTTGCAGAAGCGATGAACCAGATGATGGGTTCGGCGTCTACTGCAATGGCAACGATGTTTAGTAAAAAGATCGATATCTTACCACCAAGTGTTGAAGTATGGCAAAGTCCAGAAGAAGCAACTCTTGAGAATATCACGGACGAAAGTACGATTTGTAAAATTTCTTTCCAGCTAAGTGTAGAAGGTCTATTGGATAGCGAAATTATGCAGATTCTTCCTTTGGAAACGGCCAATGAAATCGTTGAAATCATGCTTGGTGATGAAGCAGAGGTTGTTCAAGGTCGTGAGCAAGAAGAAATGGTTAATGAAACACCAGCGCCAGCTAGTGCACCTGTTGCACCCGCTCCTGAAGCGCCCAAACCTCAGGAATCTGTCAATGTACAAAAACCGAAATTCCAAGATCTAGAACAAACTGGAGCAAAATCTTCTCCGAGGAATCTTGATTTAATTATGGATGTACCGCTAGATTTCAGTGTTGTCTTAGGTAAAAGTAAGAAAACGATCAAAGACATTTTGTCACTAGGTACAGGTTCAGTTGTTGAGTTAGATAAGATGACAGATGAACCACTTGAGATTTATGTGAATGGTAAACTGATTGCAGAAGGCGAAGTTGTTGTTATCAACGAAAGCTTTGGTATCAGAATTACAAACATTTTAAGTAAAGAACAACGCATTACACATTTAAATTAATCATTTGGCTAGAGGACACGAACTCGTTTCGTGTCTTTTTTTGTCCACTTTAAACCTGTAGACTTTTAAGCTATACTATTTAAGTTGAATAGTTAAATAAATAGACTTAATAATCTTAAATGCCTACCGATAATAAGTAATGTATAAAACTCTTATAGGAGTTTATTAACTAGAAATTAAAAACCTAACTAAAATAATCTTAAAAGAGGCGATCATGATGAAAATTAATAACCAACATAAAAGCTATTTAAACGCTGTGAATCAAACAAAATCAGGGCAAACTTCAAAACAAACAAAAACTGAAGAGACATCTAAAAACCAGTCACCCGTTCAAGTGAATATCTCAAAAGAAGCGCAAGCACTGCATGATGCTGACAAAACAGTTTTTTCTGAAAGAGTAGAGTCTATTAAAGCAGCTATTCAAAATGGAGATTACGAAGTAGATGCTAGCAAAATTTCTTCAGAACTTGTTCGCACGATTCAGTCACAAAAGGAGCAATAAACAATGTCTAAAACAGAACAAGTTTTAGCTAAGATGTTTAAACTAAAAGAAGTGTTAGTTGAAGAACGAGCAGTTTTGATTCAGAACGATGGTGAAAAACTGCTTGAACTTATTTCAACCAAAGAAGAAATCATGCTTAGCTTGGCGGATTTCAACGAAGACGAAATCGATGTTGATCAGCTAGCGGTAGTCACTGGTGAAATTAAAGAGTTACAAGAAACGAACTTGATGTTAACAGAACAATCAATGAGTTTTACGGAACAATTAATTTCAAGTATTCAAAAAAATGTGACAAAGAAAAATACTTATTCAAAAACAGGGACATTCGAGAAATCAGGACAGACTGCATTTCTAGACCAGTCTTTATAAGGAGTACATACAGATGTCAGGATTATTCGGTACATTAAATACCGCAACAAGTGGATTAAAAGCTCAGCAAAATGCCTTACAGACAATTGGACATAACG
The DNA here is from genome assembly GCF_036039175.1 of Marinilactibacillus sp. XAAS-LB27. Lineage (NCBI taxonomy): Bacteria > Bacillati > Bacillota > Bacilli > Lactobacillales > Carnobacteriaceae > Marinilactibacillus > Marinilactibacillus sp. XAAS-LB27. The sequence continues at coordinate 233,112 of NZ_JAYXKP010000001.1, forward strand.
TATCTAACATCAATACACCTGGTTATTCAAGGCAGCGTGTAAATTTACAAACAAATATTGCTCAACAGCTACCTGGCATTGGTCAAGTTGGTACAGGGGTTCAAGTTGGTAGTATTTCACGCATGCAAGATCAATTTATTAATAATCAATTAATGAATGGTTATTCTACAACAGCAAAACATCAGTCACTTTCTGACACAATCGGTCAATTAGAAGCGACTTTTAATGAACCTTCTTCTACAGGACTTGCGAACCAGATTTCAGAAGTCTTTAACGCTTGGACTTATTTAGGGTCAAACCCAGAACAAGCTGCTTCGAAAACGATGTTAGTTCAAACTAGTGAAACTTTTGTTGATACAGTGAAGCATATGTCTAACGCTATGGATGCTTTAAAAAGAGATACGATTCAAGGTTTAGACAAGTCAGCAGTTGATGCAAATTCGACCTTGAAACAATTGGAAGACTTGAATCAGCAAATCTGGCAAGCTTCCGTTAGAGGATACGCGCCTAATGATTTACTAGATACTCAAGATCAATTGGTTAATAAATTGGCTAGTCAAGGGAACGTTACCATTGAAAGAGATAAGTATAACCGTGTAGCTGTTTCAATGGACGGTCAGAATGTATTAGATGCAAATTCTCGTAAAGAGATTATGGCGGTTACAAGTTTGAATGAAGATGGACAGTCGGTATTATCGGATGGATCCGTACTTGATGGTGCAGCTGAAGTTGGACAATTTGTAGTCAAAGCAGGCGCAGATAATTCAACGACTTATACACCGATTAATTTAGAATCTGGTGCAGTAAAAGGAACGCAAGAAGCATTAGCAGTTATCGGTGATATGCAAAAAGATTTGGATGAATTTGTCTTTAGTTTTGCATCAGCCGTGAATACGATTCATAGCAATGGTGGAGAAGGTAGAGCATTCTTTACTGTTTCTGCAGAAAATGCTTCTTCAAGTATTCAAGTTAATCAAGAACTTAGAAACGATAATAATCTAGTTGTAACTGGTAAAGATATGGATAATAGAATTGCTGGAGACGGTTCAAGGGCTCAATTGATTTCCAGTCTTAAAAACACACCAATTCCTAGTGGTTCTGATTGGTATAAATCAGATACGATGACGATTGACAACGGTGGAAAAGGATCAACTCTCTTCAGTAAATATAACGGTATGGTCACCAACATGGGAATCATTAAGCAGCAATCAGATAATATGTTGGATACTCAAGAAGGTTTGATGGCTTTGCTTGAACAGCGACGTGATTCTGTATCTGGTGTTGATATCAATGATGAAGTGGTTGATATGATCAAATATTCAAGTGCTTTCCAAGCGAATTCAAGAGTTCTACAGACCTTATCAGATATGCTGGATACTTTGATTAACCGAACTGGGGTGTAATAAATGAGAATAACCAATTCTTTAATGTCCAAAAACTTTATGCGTAACTTAAACAATAATATGTCAAATGTTTATAAATATCAGGAACAGCTATCAACAATGCAACAAGTTAGTCGACCAAGTGATGATCCATTGAAGGTTTCAAAAGTATTGGACCTGAACAATGAAATCAAACAAAATGATGAGTATAAGACAACCATCAATGATTCTATTGATTTTACTAATGTTCAAGATTCAGCATTAGCTAATGCTACGACTTCTATTCAGAGAATCTATACCTTAACACAACAAGCAGCTAATGGAACTTATAATGAACAAGACCGCCAGGCCATAAAATCCGAAGTAGAAAGTGAAGTAGATACTTTACTGGATTCTTTGAATACAAGTTTCGGTGGAAAATATATTTTCGCTGGAAATAATACAACAACAAAGCCATTCGCAAAAGAATTAGATGAAGAAGGAAATTTCTTGAATGTAAGCTATCAAGGCACATCAGACAATACTACAAAAGAAATCGCTCGTGGTGTTACAGTCGAATTGAAAACGGATGGAACGACTTTAATGAATCAGCAAGAAGATGGAACAGATTTAGGATCTTTCTTTAATGAGTTATTAGTTGCGCTTGATGAGAATGATACAGATAAATTAGGTGGAAAATTACTGAACAGTGTCGATGAACAAATGAATAATATCGTCAACCTCCGTACTAATATTGGTGCGACTCAAAACCGTTTGGTTGCAGCAAAAGACCGAAACGAATCTGAGTATATTAATTTAAAAACGACGTATTCTAATACTCAAGATATTGACTTGGCAGAAACATATATGAAATACTCCATGGAGATGGTTTCTTATGAAGCTTCTTTACAGATGGGTACGAAAATTCTACAAAATAATCTACTTGATTATATTAGATAGACTCGATAAAACTACTCAACGAAAAGTTGAGTAGTTTTTTTATTTTATTTTACTTTTTAGGGTTAACATTATTTACAACCTTCCGATACTATAATTAGAAGGCGATAACGTCTTACAAAACAAACACACAAAACATTGGAGGAAATTAACATGCGTATTAATACTAACACTGCAGCGATGAATACATACTCTCGCTTAACTCAAGCAAACGGATCAAAAGCTAACTCTTTAGCTAAACTATCTTCAGGTCTTAGAATCAACAAAGCCGGTGACGATGCTGCTGGACTTTCAATCTCAGAAAAAATGAAAAATCAAATTTCTGGTTTATCTCAAGCTACTCGTAACGCTCAAGATGGGATTTCACTTATCCAAACTGCAGAAGGTGGATTAAATGAAACTCACTCTATCCTAAACCGTATGCGTGATTTGACAGTACAAGCTGCAAATGATACTAACTCAGTAAAAGACAGAGAAGCTATTGATTTAGAAATCACACAATTAACAGAAGAAATCGGACGTATCTCAAGCGACACAAAATTCAATGGTCAACAATTATTAGGTGGAGCAGTTACTGATCTTAACATTCAGATTGGTGCGAACAGTGATGACACAGCTCTTACAGTTTCAACGATTGATGCTTCAGCGTCTGCACTAGGGATTGATGCATTAGCAGTTGATTCAGCAGAGAATGCTAAATTAGCTACAACTTCTTTAGATGCAGCTATTCAAACAGTATCTGATGCACGTGCAACTTTTGGAGCTCAACAAAACCGTTTAGATCACACAATCAACAACTTGACTACTACTAAAGAAAACTTATCAGAAGCTAACTCACGTATCCGTGACGTTGATATGGCTGAAGAAATGATGAGCTTTACTAAATCTAACATCCTTTCTCAAGCTTCAACTGCGATGCTTGCTCAAGCTAACCAAATGCCTCAAGGCGTTCTACAACTATTGGGTTAATCTTAATAGAACAGCTAGATTTAATATGGAACCGGAGCTGGTTTTCCAGCTTCGGTTTTGTTTTTACATATTGTAGTAAACTTATCCTAATTCTTATGAATTAGAATAAAGCTTTCTTAATTGACTATAGGAGCTGTGATGATGAATCAGCGTATCCATTCACAAAATACGATTAAAACTATCGATAGAGTTTTACAACATAGTAAAAGTACGATATCCTTATACGGGGATTCTTATGTAGAACCCATTCAACCCGTTAGAGAAGTTAGAAGAACTGATCAGCAAGAAAATATCGTCAAAAAGCCACCTACTGAGAGAGAAATTAATCAATGGATTCTCGAAGCTGAAGATGTGATGCAGCGGGTTAATACACAACTTTCGTTTAGAAAGCATGATGGTACTGGTCGTACTTTAGTTGAACTAGTTGATATTAATACGAAAGAAGTTCTGCGTGAAATTCCACCTGAAAAAATGTTGGATATTATTGCGGGTATTTGGGAATGGTCTGGACTTATTGTAGATAGAATGGAGTGATCAAATGAGTGCAATGAATATTATGGGTACATACTCTGGTATTGATATGGCTACAGTCGAACAATTGATTCAAGCAGAATCCTCTCGAGGCGTTCGTTTTACGAATCAAAAAGATACTTATCAGAAACAACAAACTGCCTGGAAAGATGTCAATGGTCGTCTAGATAATCTCTATACAAAATTAGATAATTTGAAGAAACCAGATACTTTTAATTCCAAAATGGTTTCAGTTTCTAGTGATAAAAACATTTCAGCCACTGCCAAGAGTACAGCAACTACTGGGGAATATGAGTTAAAAGTCTTACAGTTGGCTACTAGTACACGTATAACTGGTGGGGAGCTCAGCATTAACTCACTTAATGATGAAATGAATATTGAAAGTAATCTAGTCATTGATTCTGGCATACCTGTTGAAGGTACTGAATATAGTGTAGATGGAAAACCTTTAACTACTGTTCAGTTCGAAGTCGAGATCAATGCTGAAGATACCCTGAAAGATATACGTGATAAAATTAATGCTGAAACAGACAAATCAAAAGTAAAAGCTAGTATAGTAGATAATCGATTAATTTTAACGCATGTTGATTCGGGTGAGAAGTCTTTGTCCGTTAGTGGTGGAGCAGCTTCTTCTTTAGGTCTTGAAGATGGGAAATTCACTTTTACAGAAGGGAAAAAAGCATTATTTGAAATAGATGGTCTTTCTATTGAGAAAGACAGCAACACCATCACTGATGTATTAGATGGTGTTACGCTGAATCTCCAAAAAGTTCACGGTGTTGATGAGTCAGATAAAATTTCAATCACGAATAATACAGATAAAGCTGCGGAAACGATGCAGGAACTAGTCGATCAATATAATTCGTTGAATTCGTTTATTGACCAGCAGACTTCTGTTGGTGACCCTTCTGCCGATAACAACAAGACAGGTACTTTAGTTGGAGACAGTTCTTTAACGAGACTGCAATCTAGTCTAAGAAATATGTTCACTAGAAATATGGACACTTCTTCAGAATCAATCAACAATCTACAAGACTTAGGTGTAGAAATCGATCGTTATGGAAAAGCATCTTTTAACAAAGAAAAATTTGTTGAAACTCTTGAAAAAAATCCTAATGATGTTGAGAAATTCTTCCATGATTCAGAAATGATCACTACTACAGGTTTAGATGCTGAAGGCCTAGAAACCACGAAAACTGAAACGAAATTAAGTGGATTCGCTAACTCTACACGTTCTTTAGTAAATGAATATATTTCAAGCTCATCAGGAATCATCAAAACAAAAAATGATACGTATGATCGTTTGATTAAAGATGTGAATCAGCGTATAGAGACTTTTAATGCACGTATTGCAACTAAGCGTGAGCAGTATATTAAACAATTTACAGCTTTAGATACGGCAATGATGCAAGCTGAATCTCAGCTTCAGTTTATGATGGGACAAATGGGCAGTAATGAGTAGTAACAGTGAAAGGAAATGACATGGTAATACAAAGTCAATTATTGCAAAAGAAAAAAGCAATACTTTTAAATATGTATAATGCTTATGAATCGTTTAATGAAACCGTTGATTCTGCAACTTCTGTTCTCTCCGAAGTAGAAGAGTTGATTCAAGAAATGAATACAGTGGATAAACAACTTTCTCCATCAGAAATCCAGTCTTTTTCTGATAGCTATCAGGATGTCTGGAAAGAAGTGATTCTTAAACATAAGGAACTCATTCAATTAATTGAAAATGAGAGTCAATCAGTTAAAGGCCAGATGAGCCAAATGAATAAGAAAAATCAGATGATTGATGGATATATGGATCAGAATCAGTCAATGTTTCTGGATAGACAGGCTTAATAGTAGACAAGGGGTATGAACATGGGGTACGGTAATGCATCAAACGTTTACAAAACAAATCAAATTCAAACAGCCTCTCCAAAGCAATTAGTTGTTTTGCTTTATGAAGGTGCGATCAAAAATATTCGACTAGCTGAACTAGCTCTAGAAAACAAAGATAATGAAAAGATCAATCGTCATCTGATCAAAGCACAAGATATTATAGCAGAATTATTAAATTCCTTGAATCATCAAGGCGGAGAAAACCACATAGCTAGTGAACTTGAAACTCTTTATGAGTATTTACTGAATGAATTGCTCCAGGCGAATCTGAAAAAAGATTCTGATAAAATGAGTGGAGCTAGATCAATATTAAGTGAATTACTAGAAGCGTGGGCCAGCATTTAAATGCTGGTCTTTTTCTTTGTGTAACCGCCTTACCTCTGATTTTAGAAAAATGTATAAAAATTAACAAAAATATTACCTATTATAAATGAATATTTTACATTACTGACAATATAAAATATATGTAAAAAACCGTTTATAAGATAACAATATCAATCTAAAGCCAATGAAACCGATTGTATATATCTGTTCACAAAACTGTCATTTGTTTACTTAATGACAAATTTTATGTTCTATAAGTGGTTGACATTGTAATCAAGTTAACTACTTGAACACTTAACCAGTGTATCTGGTTTGAAGTATTCATTGATACAATAGGGATTAGCCAACATTCGGGTTTTGACACTGTTGAGAAAAGTGTTATCTCGAATTAAAGGTTTCAGTCAAATGTTCACAATTACGAATCAAATAAAAATATCTCAAAAAAATTAAGATTGAAACTTTTTCATGACTAAATTACACTTATGTTAGATGAATATTTAAACAAAATATTAATTTTATACATAAATCAAATACAGCAATAGGTAATGGGGGAATCCTAGTGGACTATAAAAATATTTCTTTATTAAACAGAGCGTTGGATGCTACAAATCTTAGACAAGAAACGGTGTCTAGTAATATAGCAAATGTTAACACTCCTGGTTATAAAGCGAAGCGCGTAGAATTTGAATCTGTTCTTCAACAAGCAATGAACGGTACCGGGCTCAGAAAAACCAATGAACGTCACTTTGGGATAACGAGTCATAATGATGTTACTGCAAAAGTTAAAGCACAAGAAGGTAACCGAGTAGCAGAGAATGGCAATAATGTAGCCATCGATACAGAGATGGCTGAATTAGCTGCAAACTCGATTCACTATCAGGCTCTCGTATCTCAAACAAGTGCACAATACAATATGCTTAGATCTGTATTAAGATAATAGAAGGAGTTTGAGTTATCGATGTCAATTTTTGATGGAATGCGTATAAATGCAAGCGGCTTAACACTTGAACGATTCAAGTTAGATACAATCTCAACCAATATCGCCAACGTAAATACCACAAGAACAGAAAATGGCGAAGGACCTTACATAAAACAGCAAGTAGAATTTGAAGAAAGTCTCAGAACTCAGACATCGGGTTTCACTGGTGATGTTAATACAAGTAGCGCCGGTGTCCGAGTCACGGGGGTAACTGCAGACGAAGAAAATATCAAAATGGTATTCGAGCCAGAACATCCTGATGCGGATGAATTTGGTTATGTTGCCTATCCTAACGTTGATATGGCGGATGAGATGGTCGAGATGATGACAGCTATGAGAACTTATGATGCGAATGTTACGGCTATGAATAATAATAAAGAGTTACTGAAACGTGCACTAGAAATTGGAAAATAATTAAATAATTCAAATTGAAAGGAAGCATAGAATGTCAGGAATGAATGGAATCAATCAGTTATACTCAAATGCATTAAGTGAAATAAATGGAACAACGGGTGCTAATCAAAAAACAGGCGTGGTAAAAGGAGAAAACGATCCTTTTTCAAACGTCTTTTCTAATGCCTTACAGTCCCTAGAAAACAAACAAGTTGAATCTACTCAAGCTGTAGAAGCGCTCGTTGATGGTACAGCGGACGATTTGCATACTGTCATGATTAAAACAACAGAAGCACAGCTATCTCTAGAAGTTGCTGTTCAATTTAGAAATAGAGCACTTGAAGCATATAACGAAATCAAAAATATGCAGTTCTAAGTTAGAACCAGCAGCTGTTAAAGGGAGTATGCATTTATGGACAAGGTAAAAGATATATGGAATAACTTAAAAAGTGGCTGGATGAATCTTGAAGCTACAAAAAGAAAACGACTGATCATGTTGGTCGTAGTTGCAGTGATTGTACTTGCTGGTGTTGCTTATATGTCTCAAAGAAAGCAATACACTGTTCTATTCTCTAATATGGAAGAAGCGGACGCTGGGGCTATCGTTGAGGATCTTGAAACACAAGGCATTCTTTATAAACTGGAAAACGGTGGCACAACGATCTTAATAGATGAAAAACAGGTTGATCAATACCGTATTGAAATTGCGACAAACGGATTGATGCCTAAAAGTTCTACTGGCTTTGAAATATTCGATGACACGAGCATGATGGCAACAGATCAAGATCGTGAGATTATGTATCAAAGAGCTGTAACAGGAGAGTTAGAACGTTCTATTTCTTCTCTACAGCAAGTAGAAGCGGCTAAAGTGATGCTGTCGATACCAGAAGATAGTATTTTCCAAAACCCGGAGTACAAGAGTGAAGCTTCTGCTTCTATAGTTTTACAGACTAGAGGAGCGAATCAATTAACCACTCAAAATATTCAAGGAATTGCTTCCTTAGTTGCTGGAGCAGTTGATGGACTACCAGTAAGCAACATACAGATTGTAGACTCAAATGGGAATCTATTAAGTGGATTTTTACAAGATGGAGAAAACGCAATTGGTGCAACAGATATTTCCAACCAACAGTTATCAGTTAAAAAAAGCTATGAACAAGATTTGGAAAAACGAATCAATGAATTGTTAGCACCTGTTTATGGTCCAAATAATATTCGTATCGTTGTGAATGCTTCAATGAACTTTGACGCGGTTGAAGGCGAAACGGTAACTTATACAGCGCCTATGATTGATCCGGAAAGTGAAGAAGCGCCAGACCGAGAAGGGTTGATCCGAAGTCAGACGGAAAACTATAACGGTGCGAGTGAGATGCTACAAGGTCTTATAGAAGAAGGAGAGCTTCCTGTTGCAGAAGACGAGGATGGAGAAAATCAACAGAACGCTTCTCTAGATCGTACGATCAATTATGAGCTAGATCAAAATTCTGAACGTTACGTAAGAGCTCCTGGTGTCATTGAAACTGTAGATGCTTCAATTATCATTAACCAAACTGGTGATGCGGTTATTGCGCAGAATCAAATCGTTCCGATCGTCAGACGTGCTTTAGGATTAGACACGCAAGACAGTGAAATCCGTGGAGACGTAACTGTAGAGTCAATGGCTTTTACGGGTAATGAAGAAGTGCCTACAATCACCACAGACATTATGGAAGATACTATGATTTTCTTTAGAAGGTACTGGCCGTTTATGGTCGGAAGTATTGTACTGCTAGTGTTAGGAATTGCGATTTTATCTATTTTACGTAAGGGTCGAAAAGATGAGTTTGATGAGTTTGAAACGAGTTTCGAACCTCAGCCAATGGCTCCAACACAACCGGCGCAACCATTACCAGTGGAACCAGAACCGATTGACTTGAATATGGAACGTAAAAAACAACAGAATAAGGTCATGAGCGATAAAGAAGATCTAGTAAGGGAAGAAGCGAAACAAAATCCTGAACTAGCTGCAGAATTAATGAAAATATGGTTGAAAGAATAGGAGGGGTAGAATGACAGAGATTATTGATGATAAAAAGACCGTTAAACTAGATGGTATTAAGAAAGCGGCTATTTTCATGATCGCTTTAGGCCCCGAAACATCTGCACAAATTATGAAACAACTACCTGATGCTTACATTCAAAAAGTCAGTTATGAAATAGCTAATATTGACCACGTAAGTAGAGAAGATCGAGAAACTATCGTTGATGAGTTTCTCGAGATGTCTCAAGCAAGAGAATATATACTAGATGGCGGTATTGATTACGCTAAAACTTTATTGAATAAAGCGTTAGGAACACAACGTGCAAAAGAAGTCATTGATATGTTGAACCAGATTCAATTAAGAGAACGACCATTTAATATTGCTAGAAAAGCTGATCCCCAACAGTTGACGAATTTACTGTTAGGTGAGCAGTCCCAGACAGTTGCTTTGATCCTTTGTTATATGCAACCCGATAAAGCAGCTCAAATTTTAGTCCAATTTCCTCAAGAAAAACAAACAGAAATTGCCGAACGAATTGGTACGATTAGTAATACTTCACCGGCAATTATTGAGAAAATTGAAAAAGTTATCGAAAGTAAGTTTTCTTCTTATGTTGAAAATGAAACAGAGAATGTGGGTGGCGTCAATACTTTGGTAGATATCCTAAACCAAGTTGGACGTACGACCGAGAAGACGATTGTAGCGGAACTAGAAGAAAGACAACCTTCTTTGGCCGAGGAAGTCAAAGCCAGCCTATTCACGTTCGAAGATATTGTTTCACTTCAAAAGAGCGATGTTCAAAAAGTATTACGAGAAGTCAATCAAGACGATCTTATTCTTGCACTCAAAGGTGTTTCGGACGAGTTGCGTGACTTTATCTTTGATAATCTATCCGCTAGAGCAGTGGATACACTCAAAGAAGATATGCAGTTCCTTGGACCCGCAAGATTGTCTGCAGTTGAGGAAGCTCAGCAGAAAATCGTTACCGTTATTCGTCGCTTAGACGAACAAGGAGAAGTTTACATCATGAGGGGCGAACAAGATGCTATCGTCGAGTAGAATCATTAAATCTAAACATAATATACAACAAGCGGAAGACGCCTGGGTCATTGATACAGTTTTAACCGATACTGATGAGTATACGGACGAAGAAACAGATGGCTCAGAAGAGACACAAGAAGCGCTTTTAGAAAAGAAACGAATTTTAAATCATGCCTACTCAAAAAAAGAAGAATTGCTTGAACAAGCGAAGCAAGAAGCGGAAGCCATTAAGCAACAAGCCTACCAAACAGCATTCCAGCAAGGTCAAGAAGCAGGGTATCAAGAAGGCTACACCTTAGGAATGAAAGAGGGCTTTGAACAAGGAAAGCAAGAAAGTGAAGCGTTGAAGCAAGAAGGTCGAGAGTTGATTGTTCAAGCGCAACTTGAAGTCGAGCAATACAGTCAAGACAAAAAAGAAGATTTACTGGCACTATCCGTTCATATGGCAGAGAAAATCGTTTATGAACAGATCAATCAAAATGATGAAGGCATTTTGTCCTTAATTCACCCCATACTACATCAGCTAGACCGTGAAGAAGACTTTATTTCTATCACAGTCAATCCGGCTGCGAGAAATCGAATTCAAGCAAATTTATCGAGTTTGAAGAATCAGTATACGGGCGTGCGTTTTGCCGTTTTGCAAGACAGTAGTATTGAACCAATGGGTTGTATTGTCGAGAGTGCACACAAAGTAATCGACCTGCAAGTAACGGCTCAATTAGAATCTATGCTTAAAGAAATGAAAGAAACGGAGCGTAATGTTTGATGATCGATATTCCTTTCAAACAGTATCATGAGTCTATCGATAAGAATTTGCACACCTTAAAGCAAGGTAAAGTGAGTCAAGTTATTGGTTTGATTATCAAAGTAGATGGACTAGATGCTTTTATCGGTGAAGTCTGCGAAATCAATATCAAATCTACTGACAAAATTGTTTTAAGTGAAGTGGTTGGATTCGTTGATGAAACGGTTCTACTAATGCCGCTTGATGAACTAGAAGGTATTGGACCTGGATGTCTTGTCCGGCCTACTAGAAAGACACTTAAAGTAGAGGTGTCTGATGATATGCTGGGAACTACCTTAGATGGTTTGGGACGCCCGCTAACAGAAGCACGTTTAACAGAAGGTAAAATGTATCAAGTTAATCGGTCTTCTCCAGATCCTTTTAAACGGAAGAAAATCAAAAATATTATGACGACTGGTGTTAAAGCAATCGATGGATTATTAACAGTTGGCGAAGGCCAGCGTATGGGTATCTTTGCAGGATCCGGTGTTGGTAAATCAACCCTGCTCGGAATGATGGCAAAGTATTCTGATGCCGATGTCATTGTTATTGGTCTGATTGGTGAGCGTGGCCGTGAGGTAATGGAATTTATTGAAAATGAACTTGGTGAAGAAGGATATGCTAAGTCTGTTGTTGTTTGTGCCACTTCTGATATGCCCCCACTTGTTAGGCTAAAAGGCGCTTACGTGGCTACTGCAATTGCTGAATACTTCAGAGATCAAGGTAAGAAAGTCGTCTTGATGATGGACTCCGTTACGCGTGTAGCTATGGCACAACGAGAGATTGGGTTAGCAACTGGTGAACCGCCTACGAGCAAGGGGTATACTCCTTCTGTATTTACAACATTACCAAAACTTCTCGAACGTAGCGGAACTTCTCAAAACGGTTCGATAACAGCTTTCTATACAGTTTTAGTTGAAGGAGACGATATGAACGAGCCTATTGCCGATTCCGTACGAGGTATTCTTGACGGTCATATTATTCTCTCAAGAAAAATTGCTTCTGAAAATCATTATCCAGCAATTGATATTCCCAATAGTTTAAGCCGTTTAATGAAAGAACTTGTCAGTCCAGAACAAGACGAACTAGCAGGTAAGTTACGAGAGAATTTGACTCGATATACTGACACCAAAGATTTAATCGATGTTGGAGCTTATCAAAAAGGCTCAAATCCTTTAGTCGATCAAGCCGTTCGTTTGAATAGACCGATCAAAGAATTTTTAAAACAGAAAACAAAAGAGTCTTATACATTTGATGAAACATTATCTGAGCTTAGCTCAGTATTCTCAGCTCACTCGATACGATAAGGAGAATGAAGATGCAAGCGTACCAATTTTCAATGAGTAAGATTTTAGACTGGCGTGAAGATCTAGAAGAGGTAGCACAAAAAGAAGTCAAGACTATCGAATTAAAATTGATGAGAGAACAACAACAGCTTGAATTTTTACTAAAAGATAGTCGTAAGATTAAAAGTGATAATCTTTTCAAATCTGATATTGATTCTGTTAAAAGACATAGTTTATATAAAGATTTGTTGGATGATAAAATCATACAACAAAAAAATAGAATTCATCAAGTTGAAATAGAACTTGAAGCGGTCAGAGAGAAATTGAAATCAGCAAACAAAGATAAAAGAATGATGATCAAACTGGAAGAAAAAGAACGTCTCGTACATACAGAAGCCGAGAAAAAAGAAGAACAGAAACAATTGGACGAAATTTCCACCTTACAATTTGGTCGAAACCTTGCTCTTAATCCGAATCTAAGCATTTAAATTTGGAAAAATTGGATTTAAGATTACTTATTGAGAGGAGGTGAACACATGAACGGTCAAATTCAAGTTCAACCGATTCAAAGTAGTGAATTGACTCAATCCACTCAAAAAGTTGAAGTCGATAGTCAGTTATTTGAATCTATGTTGAATCAGCAACAACCTGATAGCCAACAGAATGCTGAAGAAGTTTCTGATAAACAGAAAACAGATAAAAAGGATTCAACTTATTCAGAAATTAAACAGTCTACTGATAAAGATAAAGTTGAAGAACCCCCTATTAATCTAGGACCATTTCTTATAGAAATGATTAGCCAAGAAACAGAAATTGCTACACAACTTGGTCTATCGACTGAAGAGTTAGACGCCACAATGAACAAAGTACTTAACGAAAGCAAAGATTTGTCTCCAAAAGAGCAGAAAGTGATAGATAAGTTAATCGACCACTTCAAAGCTCAAGATACTGATGAACAAGCTCAAACTTTAACCTCTAGACCCAATAGGGATAGTGACTTAAAGCTTCAAAATCCTGTTTTCTATCAGAAACAAGTTTTAGAGAACAAACTTGTAAATCCAGAAGTGCTTTTAGAACAGATTGAGCCAGAGCAAGAACCTAGAGATTTAGAGAGATATTTAAACCAACTAAATAGAAATACCTTTAAAGATTCTAAGCAATTGGTTGAGAATTCTAAGTTGCTTAGAACAGAAATACCAGTTGAATTATCTAATGAGGTGCCTAAAGTTAAGTTGGATAAAACTCAATCAATCCTGAGTGATTCTATGACTTCATCTTTAGAAAAGATGCTTCCAAAGCGCATCCCTGAAATAGTGGCAAAAGAAAAATCACTATCACAGATTAGTCAACCAATTGAGCGCTTAAATGAAAGTGACCAATCGATTGAAATAAACACTTTAGTCACAGATAGGGTAGAGAAAAATATAACTAGTTCAAGTTTATCTTCTAATATGCTTTCGGAACGTACAGATGAAATTGAAACATCGACTGAAGTGAAGACGACGATAGTCGATACATCAAAGCATTTTATTTCTTATTCACGTTTAACAGCCGAACAATTTGATGAGACGACCACAACTAATCAGGTGATCGAAAAGAAAGATCTGGACGTTATTAAAAGTATGATAACGGAAAAAATTCAAAATCCTGGTAAACCTGAAACACTCAGATCAACGATCAAACTAACTCCGGAAACACTTGGAAAAGTCATGGTTGAAATCGATTTGGTCAATAACAAGTTGGTCGGTCGACTAATCGTAGCTACTAGTGAAGCAAAAGTATTAGTTGAACAGCAATTGAAATCTCAAACGCTGAACCAACCTAGTCAAGCTCTACAACTAGATAAAATAGAAGTATCTGTAATGCCTGTCCAAAATGCATTTGATGCAGCTTTCAACTTCTCAGATCAGCAACAAAGCTCTCATTTTGCGCAGCCTATGAAAAATAAAAAAGGGTATACAGCTAAAGAAGAACAGGAACTAGAAGGAACAGAATCTTTGGATTTAGAACGAAATGTTTCAGGTCGACTAAACGTAATGGCCTAACATATAGAAAGGAGCGAAAAACATGATTGTCCCTCCTCAAATGACGATTGGTTCATTGAACCAGATTACACCAGAAGCCGATACAAAACAGAACTCAGATTTAGATATGGAACAATTTTTGATGATTATCTCTAAAGCAATGAGTATGCCTTCACTTGATGGTGGCAGTGGTAGCGGTGGTGGTAACGAAACAGACTATATCGGACAAATGGTTCAATTCGGTATGTTGAATCAGATGCAAGAACTTACTGAAACAATGCAAACAACGATGTTAATGACCCAGCAGCAACAAGCTTTAAGTATGGTTGGAAAACAGGTAACGTTAAAAACGGATGCAGATCAGCTTGTATCTGGAGCAGTAGAAAAGGTTCGATTCGACAATGGTTATGCAACGATTCAAGTCGACGGCGCACAGTATTCACTTAATAGCATCATTGAAGTAGGTGCATAAGGTGGTTGGGAAAATACCAAATCATTCTATTCAAAGTAATTTATCAGAGAAGAATGTGAACCACAAAAATCAGGTAGTCGATCGAAAATTTGGTTCTTTCATCGATGATGCGCTAAAAAAAGCAGATGAAAATACACGAGTAACCTTTTCCAATCATGCGCAAAAAAGACTAGATCAACATGGTTTCACTTTGAACGAACAAGATATGACTAGGCTGGATGAAGCCGTTCAAACTTTAGCTGATAAAGGTTCCAAACAGTCATTAATTTTATATGATGATATGGCTCTCATTGCAAGTATTCAAAATCGTAAAGTCATCACAGCACTAAAGTCGAATGAAATGCATGAGGTCACAAACATAGATAGTGCTATTCAAGTTAAGAAAGATTCTTAAAAGAAGATATAGTAGCTGGACTGAAAAGAGGCTGCGCTCCATTGACCGATTGATATGGAGACTTCTAACGGACATATAATCAAAGTAACAACATACGAAACAACAGGAGGAATTCAAATGTTAAAGTCATTGTATTCAGGTATTACAGGAATGAAAGGGCAACAAACTAAAATGGATGTTATCTCTAATAACATTGCTAACGTAAATACTATGGGATTCAAATCACAGAAAGTTACTTTCCAAGATATGATTTCACAAACAAACGCGTCTGCACAAGGTCCAAATGCTAACGGTCGTGGTGGTATCAATGCGCAACAAGTTGGTTTAGGTACACAAGTTGCTTCAACAGGAATGTTAATGCAAGGTGGTTCATTACAGTATTCAGGACGAAGCTTAGACTTTGCGATTCAAAATGGAGACAATTCATTCTTTATGGTTAGTGAAAACGGTGGAGAAGAAAATGTAAGTTACACACGTGATGGGAACTTCTATTTAGATAATGGTGGAAACTTAACGACAGCTAATGGTTACAAAGTAATGGGGTATGTTGCACCAGCCAATACAACTGAAGAAAATTATAACCAAATCGGGAACTTTGAGGATGCTGCTAAAAGTCCTATTACAATTAATCAGACAATGAACGGGTTGACGTTACAAGACTATAATATCGATAACACAGGAACAATCAAAGCTACATACAGCGATGGTAATACCTATGTATTAGGAAGACTAGCCTTAACAAATTTCACTAACCCAGATGGTCTTGAAAAGACAGGAAATAATATGTATAACGCTACAAGTAACTCCGGACCAGCTACGGCAGGTGCTCCAGGAGAAGACGGATACGGTCTTGTCCGTTCAGGATTCAATGAAATGTCTAACGTTGATTTAGCAAGTGAATTCACAGAAATGATTGTTACTAGTAGAGCTTATCAAGCTAACTCTCGTAGTATTACAACTTCTGATGAAATGCTTCAAGAGTTAATCAACCTTAAACGTTAATTTTAATTCGTAACACTTAACTAAGCCTGTAGAAAGAAGGTGCTTTATGATTTTATTGAAGTCTTTGATCGGCAAAGAGTTTTATCTTAATCCTGATCTGATATACAAGATTGAACGCGAATACGACACACTCATTACATTAACAGATCAAAAAACCTTATGGGTTCAAGAAACTCCAGAGCTAGTTAAGAATAAAATTGTTGAGTACAAAAGACAGATTTATATTCAATCACTGGAGGTACAAGAATGAAAAGAAGTTTAGTACCAATTTTAGGAATGATCGTAGGTATAGGATTGATCTTATACGCCATGTCTTCTAGCGGATCTTTAATGAGATTTTTCGATGTTCCTTCGTTAATTATTACATTTTTTGGATCTTTCTGTGCATTATTGATCAGCTTTCCAATCGACACAATGAAGAAAGTTCCAGGATTAATGAAAAAGTTACTAATGACACCCGATAACGATCGAGTAGCTTTAATTGATAAAATCATTGAAATCACAAAAAAATCTCGAGTAGAAGGTATTTTAGCAATTGAAGCAGATATCAAAGAAATTCAATACCCACTTCTTAAGTACGGATTAGAAATGGTTGTAGATGGTTCTGACGAAGAAACGATCAAAGAACTGTTAACGGTTCAACTGGAACAAACTGAAGAAAGACATTCAGTCGGTCACGAGGTTTTTCTTAAGTGGGGAGAATATGCACCCGCTTTTGGAATGATCGGAACCTTAGTTGGATTAATTGCGATGCTTGGAGATCTTCAGGATCCTTCAATGATCGGTGCCGGAATGGCTACTGCCTTATTAACCACATTTTACGGTAGTTTCTTAGCCAACATTGTCTTCTTACCTATAGCTAAGAACTTGCAGATGCAGACGGACATTGAGCTTAAAACAAATGAGATGATTCTTGAGGGTATTATGTCTCTTCAAAAAGGTGAAAACCCTAGGGTCATCGAACAAAAACTACAAAGCTTTATCTCAATGAAAGACCTTAAAAAAGTTGAAGAGGTTGAAGCACCTGTAGTAGTTCCAGAAAGATAATGAGTTTAAAAGAGGGATCAAATGGCTAGAAAATCAAAAAAACCAAGTGGAGGAGGAGGCGCTCCTGCTTGGATGACAACTTATTCTGATTTAATGTCTTTGTTACTGACCTTTTTTGTAATCCTGTTCTCAATGTCTGCAGTTAGCGAAGAGAAATTTCGTAACGTAGCAGATTCATTGAGGATGGCCTTGGACGGAGGGGCAAATGATTCTCTTCTTACAAGTGATGGTAGTTCGATTGCAGATTTAAATGCGGTAGATATCGATCAGGCTACAGCAGCTGATTTGCATATACCTGATGTTGAACCCCTACCTGATTCTGGTGCAATACCGCAAGAAGTTCAGGAACTTTATGAGACAGCTAATGAATATATGTTAGAAAAAGGAATAGACTCAGAATTAACCATCTCAAGAGATGCAGATGGTGTGTATATAGATATTCAAGAATCCATTTTATTTACATCAGGTAGTGCTGATATTACAAATTCTGGTGAAGAAACACTTGGTAAATTGTCAGGACTATTCGACCTTTTTGACAATAGTATGATAGTTGAAGGATTTACAGATGATGTTCCAATGAATAGCGCTCAGTTTCCGAGTAACTGGGAATTATCAACTGGAAGAGCCATCTCCGTATTGAGATACTTAAGTGAAGAAAGTGGATTATCACCAGAACGTCTTTCAGCTAAAGGCTACGGTGAGTATTCACCCTTAGTTCCAAATGACTCAGCTGAAAATAGAGCGCTAAATCGAAGAGTTAATATTACAATTATGCATCAAGACAGGAAGGAAGTAGACAGTGGCAGAGAATCAAGCGACACAAACGAACAGTAAAAATAAAGGTGGTAAAAGTAAACTTATCATAATTTTGCTGGTCACTGTTGTTTTAGCATTAGTAGGAGTAGTAGGCTTCATATTATTGAAAGATTCAGAAAATATTCCGATCATCAGTAACTTGACGAAAGAGCCTGAACCAGTAGAGGTACAGGTACCACTTGAAGAGTTCTTGATTAATGTCGGGGATGATAGTGGTCGAAATACGGCTATGGTTAAACTAGAAGTATCTGTTAGTAGTTACGCGGATGATGCGGAAGTACTCATTAATCAAGATATCGCTAAAGTACGTGATGCAGTTATCCACGTCGTTTCAAACGAAAATATTGATTCTCTTTTAGAAAGAGAAGATGAATCGTTTGTTTTAAAAAGAGATATCAAAGACCGGATCAATCAGTCGTTTGGTACTGACTTAATCGATGACGTTTACATCACTAATATATTGACTCAAAATTAAGAAGAGTTCTGAGAAACAGAGAAGGGGAATGAGATGCCAGAAGCTAGTCAGTTTTTACAAATGGTTGCCGCTTTAATTTTTATCATTGTACTTGCAAATTACTTGCTGAAAAAACTGAATAGAATCAATCAGGGTAATAGTAAGGCAATTAAGATTATTGAACGTGTGCCTGTGTCAAAGAATTCCTCACTCTGTATCGTTCAAGTTGGTTCTCAATATTTCTTAATGAGTTTCAGTGATCAAAGTAGCGAAGTCATTAAAGAATTTACGCAAGAAGAAAAAGAAGATATACAGCAAAGACTTTTCCAACAAAGTACTGCCATTACACAAGTATCTGACACAAAAAAAGTTTCTGGAAATTTGAAAGAATTATTACAACAGCTTAAATCAAAGTATAATGATTCTTTTAACAAGGATTAAGGAAGGATTGAATAGATGATTGATAATTTAGTAGATGTAGTTTCAAGTACGGGTGATTCTTCAGAAGTCATCGATTTGTACCTGCTTCTAGTAATCGTAGCATTAATTCCTTCCTTTTTAGTCCTAACGACGAGTTTTACGAGAATGATCATTGTCTTATCTTTTACAAGAAATGCATTAGGGACACAACAAACTCCACCGAACCAAGTCTTAGTCGGATTAGCCTTGTTTTTGTCCTTGTTCGTAATGAGACCCGTTTATCAAGAAGTTAACGAAGTTGCTTTAACTCCTATGATGGAAGGCGAGCTAAGTAGGGAAGAAGCTTTTTATGAGGCTGAGATTCCAATTAAAAACTTTATGCTTGATCAGACTAGAACCAGCGATCTGGAATTGTTTGTAGAATTGTCGGGTGATGAATATCCAGATACACCCCAAGATCTTCCATTAACAACGGTTATCCCTGCGTTTTCCATTAGTGAATTAAGAACAGCTTTCACGATTGGATTTCTAATATTCATTCCGTTTCTAGTGATTGATGTCGTTGTAGCGAGTATTTTAATGTCGATGGGGATGTTCATGCTTTCTCCGGTAATGATATCACTGCCATTTAAATTGTTACTATTTGTGATGGTAGATGGATGGTATCTAGTGGTTGAATCATTGATAAGCAGTTTCTATTAGATATCTGGCAAGGAAAGGACCGATTAAATGACAACACAAAATGTTTTGGATGTATTGCAGGATGCTTTTCTGGTCATGCTGCGAGTGGGCGCACCAGTATTGATGATTGCACTTGTTATCGGTCTGGTTGTCAGTATACTTCAGGCTACGACTCAAATTCAGGAACAGACTTTAAGTTTTGTTCCCAAATTATTCGCTATTTTA
This sequence comes from Marinilactibacillus sp. XAAS-LB27, assembly GCF_036039175.1. Taxonomy (NCBI): domain Bacteria; kingdom Bacillati; phylum Bacillota; class Bacilli; order Lactobacillales; family Carnobacteriaceae; genus Marinilactibacillus; species Marinilactibacillus sp. XAAS-LB27. The sequence continues at coordinate 253,180 of NZ_JAYXKP010000001.1, forward strand.
TTGACTTTAGTTCTTTTAGGAACATTTATGCTAAATACATTGATGGCTTTTACTGAGCGTATGTTTGATATCATTGCAGGATTGTGATCGATCATGATAGAAGAAGTTCAGCATTTTCTACTAATTCTAATACGAATATCTACTTTTATGACCTTGAGCCCAGGATTCTCAAATTCAGCTTTCCCGAACGTTTCAAAGTTAGGACTATCTTTTGCCTTAACCTTTACAGTAATGAGTATCATTGATCCTATTACAGTGCCTTTTACATTAGGGATGTTTTTACTCATTGGTATAAAAGAACTCTTTATTGGAATGGCTTTAGGATATATAACCATCTTATTTTTCACAGCTGTCGATATCGCTGGAACGCTTGTAGATTTTCAAGTCGGGTTTTCGATGGGGCAACTCTATGATCCTTCACTAGGTGTGAGTGCATCAAACTTTGGAAGAATCTATTACTGGATCTCAATTGGGATATTCTTTATCTCAAACATCCATCACTATGTAATAAGAAGTCTTGTACAATCATTTGACTATGTACCGCTTGATCAGACTTCCTTTACTCAGTTTGGAGTAGAAGGAATGGTTAAAATATTTGGCCACGTCTTTGAAGTGGCAATCAATTTAGCCATTCCGTTCGTCATTGTGGCACTACTATCTGAGTTAACCCTTGCTCTGATTTCAAGAACGGTTCCTCAAGTCAACGTACTGGTTTTAGGTATACCTATGAAAATTCTTTTGAGCCTGGTGTTTATGTTTTTCTTCTTACCTATGCTAATGGAGAATATCTCTGGCGTATTTCCCGAAATGATTCAATACATGAATGAATTTATGCAATCTTTATCAAATTAATAACCGATCCAACATACAAAAGAGGTGAAGTGCTGTGTCAGAAAAAGATGGTAAAACAGAAAAACCCACCGCAAAGAAGCTGAGAGACGCTAAAAAAAAAGGTCAAGTACCTAAAAGTCAGGATTTGTCCTCAGCTTTATCCTTTGGTAGTTTTGCATTAGCTTTTACAGCTTTATCTACCTACGTATTTCAACGTTCTTTTGTATTTTTACATAATATGCTTCATATTGGATTCAACGTAGATAACATTCAGAATGAATTAGGGAATATTGGATTACAAGCCATGCTTTATTTTCTAGTACTGTCAGCACCCTTTCTAATTATTGCCTTTCTTACCGCGGTAATTGGTAATCTAGTCCAAGTAGGGTTTATGTTTACAGCTGAACCTATGAAGCCCAGTCTTAAGAAATTGAACCCTATTTCTGGATTCAAAAATATCTTTGGAAAAAAAGCAGCTTTTGGATTGATCAAAAACTTACTCAAATTGTTTATCGTCATTGGATTCACTTTATTAACGCTTCAGGACTCAGCAAATATGATCATGAATGCTGGTAGAATAGGCACGCCAAGAATTTTTATGTTTATGATCAGTACAGTTTCTAGACTGGCCTTTGTACTCGCTATATTTTTGGCCGTATTAGGTGTGGGAGATTATCTTTTCCAGAGGTACACGCATAAAAAAGAATTGATGATGTCTATGCAGGAAATCAAAGATGAATTCAAAGATATGGAAGGCGATCCGCAGGTCAAAGCTCAACGTAAGGCGAGGTATCGTGAACTGTTGAGTGGAAAAATTAGTGATGTTGACGAAGCAACTGTTGTAATCACAAACCCGACTCACTTTGCCATTGCTATTCGTTATGATCAAACAAAAGATGACGTACCTGTTGTATTAGCGAAAGGGCAAGACATTATGGCTCAACGTATGAAGGAACGGGCTAAAGAACATGATGTACCTATGATTGAAAACAGACCTCTTGCTCGAGCATTATACAAAGATGTTGAGCCGGGAGATCCCGTTCCAATGGAGTTATATCAGGCAATAGCAGAAATACTTGCTTTAATATTCCAAGCAGAAAAACTTAAAAAAAATAAAATTTAACCGTAAAGAATAGGAGAATTGTGATGAATCAAGCGTCAACAACGAGAAAGAATGGTATAGGCAATTATTTGAATATCTTTATAGCATTCGTTGTTGTTTCTATCATAGGGATCATCATGATTCCTATGCCAACCTTTATATTGGATCTGCTATTAGTAGTGAATATTTCGTTGGCAATTACCATACTCGTTTTGACCTTGTTCACCCATTCAGTCTTAGATTTCTTGAGTTTCCCAACGTTGTTGTTAGTTACAACTATGTTCAGGCTTGGGCTTAATATTAGTTCAACTCGACTGATCTTAAGTGAAGGGGATGCAGGACAAGTCATTGATACCTTTGCCAATTTCGTTGCGGGTAACAACTATATTGTTGGAGCAGTACTTTTCATTATTATTGTTCTTGTGCAAGTCTTAGTCGTGACTAATGGTGCAAGTCGAGTGGCTGAAGTATCTGCACGATTTACTTTAGATGCTATGCCGGGTAAGCAAATGGCGATTGACGCCGATTTAAACTCCGGACTTATTGATGAGGGTCAAGCAAAGACAAGAAGAACGAATTTAGAAAGAGAAGCAAATTTCTATGGTGCAATGGACGGTGCGAGTAAATTTGTTAAAGGGGATGCCATTGCAGGTATCGTCATTACAATCATTAACTTGATCGGTGGGATTTTAATCCACTCCATGCAAGGGAATTATACAATTATTGAAGCGATAGAACAGTTTGGTAAGTTAACGATCGGTGATGGTTTAGTCAGTCAGATCCCCTCTTTATTAATCTCCGTCGCTTCCGGTATTCTTGTGACCAGAACGTCCAACCAAAAGGGTTTCGGAGATACAATTGGTAGAGAGCTTTTCAATGTCCCTCAAGTTATGTTTATTGTTTCGGCATTAATGGTGGCATTTGCGATTATTCCTGGATTTCCAGTATTCCCATTTCTTGTGCTTTCAGTAGCCTTGGGTGTAACAGGATACTTAGTTAATGAAGGACAGAAACATGATGCAGAAGATCTTGATAAGCAGCAGCAGATGACAGAGAGCGAACAGCCAGTAATCCGTGAGGAAGACTCCGTATCGAGTTTCCAGGTGGATAGAATTTCAATTGAAATCGGATATGGCTTGATTCCTTTAGCGAATGAAGATCAAGAATCAAATCTGACGAATCAAATTGCAGCTGTTCGGAAACAATTATCTTTTGAAAAAGGAATCTTACTGAATCCTATAAGAATCCGTGACAACCTACAAATGGGTCAAAACGAATATGTCATTAAAATTAAAGGAAACGAGATTGCTTCAGGTGAATTATATACAGATCGATTCCTAGTTGTAGAACCAGGTGGTGCTGATGAAACGTTCGATTTTGAAGGTATTCCAGCGATTGAACCAGCATTTGGTTTGGATGCGCTCTGGGTAACAGATAAAAACAAAGAACTGGCAGAACTTCATGACTTCACCGTTGTAGATCCATTAACAGTTCTAATTACGCATTTAAAAGAAGTCATTAAAAAGAATGCACATGAGTTACTCGGTAGACAAGAAGTTAAAGAGTTACTTGAAGGGATCAAAGATCAATACAATGTTGTTATTGACGAATTGATACCTGATATCCTCCAGCTAGGAGATGTACAGAAAGTCTTGCAAAATCTTCTTCAAGAAGACGTCGCGATTACCGACCTAGTAACGATATTAGAAACCTTAGCGGACTACGGTCAGACAACTAAAGATCATGAAACGTTAACAGAATACGTCAGACAGTCCCTAAGAAGAACAGTTATCAAACCTCATCTTGATGAACAAGGAACATTAAATATTTTAACAGTTCATCCTGAAACGGAAGAAATCTTAAGTACAAGCGTTCAAAAGTCATCTGCGGGTTCAATACCTGTTCTTCAACCGCAGATGGTGACCAAGCTATTCGATAGTATCAACCAACAACATACCGTTTTGAATGCTCAAGGCGTTCCACACGTTCTGCTGACTGCACCTAAAATCAGACCAGCTATAAAGAACCTGATCGCATTTAATTTCCCGGAATTATCTGTCATTTCATTGAACGAAGTTCCAAATGACTGTGCATTAGAAACCGTTGGAATGGTTGAGATTCAAAATTAAAGCATGAAGACGAAAGGAAGAAGTCAGTTGAAAGTAGAAGATCGTAATCAGACAGTTATCCAGTATATGCCACTTGTTCATAAGGTCGTTCATACCATCAATATTAAAAATCGAGATTATGATCATGAAGATATGGTCAACATTGGCGTAATTGGCCTAATGGATGCTCTGGATCGCTACGATGAAACCCAGAAAGTTCCTTTTGAAAATTATGCATATATTCGAATCAAAGGTGCTATAATTGATGAGATTAGAAAAACTTCTAGAGTTCCTCGTTCAAGGATGTCTAAATTAAATACGTATTATAAGGCTAAAGATGAACTTGAATTGGAACTGAAAAGAAATGCGACTGAAATAGAGGTCTGTGAGAAACTAGGTTTGACAAAGAAAGAACTTGAAGGCATTCATGACACGGTACATCAGCTAGCTTATGTATCATTAGATGAAGTCATTAACGTAGATTCAGATAACGAAGTGACTATTTTAGATGCACTAGATGATCACAGCGCCCCTTCATTAGATGAATCCATTCTGAAAAAAGAGCAGTCTGTTTATCTAACTAAAGCCGTAGAGCGGTTAACTGAACGAGAAAAGCAAATGTTACAAATGATTTATGTAGAACGGTTGTCTATGAAAGAAGTTGCTTATATTTTCGATATTAGTATACCAAGAGTATCTCAGATTCACGGTAAGACGTTACTTAAGTTAAGAGAAAATCTGGAGAGTGATTACGCTAATGATTAGAGGCATTGATACTTTATCAAAGAATTTTAACGTGTTATCAGAAAAACAAAAAAATCTTGCAACAAATACAGCGAATGTAACAACACCTGGCTTTAAGTCTCAAAACCTTGTGACAAGTACAACTGAAGCTGTTGATGTACATAATTATACTAGAGGACCTGAATTAAACCTAAGAAGAGAAACAGGACAAATCGTTTTTGGTAACCAATTAGATGAAGCTTACCGCAATTTGGATAGTGGCGCGCTTCAAGGTACAAACAATCAAACGGACGTTGCTTTGTCTGGAGACGGCTATTTCACTGTTCAAGGTCCTGGTGGAGAGACGTTCTATACTCGAAATGGTAATTTTTCTGTGAATGATCAGAACCAACTGGTTACACAGGAAGGGTACGCTGTATTAGGCATTCAAAATGGTGGCGGAACAGAACCAATCACGGTTAATGATGAAAACTTTACTATCGACCAAGATGGGTTTGTAATTTCTGGACAAAATGCACCTCAATTTCTTTATATTACGAATTTTCAGGACCAGTCGGATCTTACGACTGTAGGAGATACCTTATTCCAGGGAGAAAACGGAGTCCCTATGGGAACTGGATTCACGACCATGCAAGGATATGTTGAACAGTCAAATGTTGATATGGTTGATGTAATGAGTGATATGATGCAAATTTCAAGAGAATTTGAAGCAAATCAGAAAATCTTGAGAACAATGGATGAAACACTTAGACGAGCGACTCAAGAAGTCGGAAAAGCATAAGGAGGAAAGTATGAATATTCCGTATAGCATTAGTAAAAGCGGGCTTAAAGCTCAGCAAACTAAATTAGATACAGTTGCCCATAATATAGCGAACTCAGATACAGTCGGATATAAACAAAAGACCGTTAGCTTCAGAGAATTGCTCGTCAACGATATTACAGCCGTAGATGTCCCCACTTCTGGAAATGTTCAGAACATGGGTTTGAATAGAGGCGTACAAAGTTCCGCTACTGGAACAGATTTCACTAGAGGTTCTTTAGTTGAAACAGGGAGTAACTTATCTATGTCAATCAATGGAGACGGCTTCTTTAGTGTTGAAGGAGAAAACGGAGAAAGAATTTTAACTAGAGATGGACAATTCACATTAGATGAAAATAAAGCAATTGTGAATAGTAGAGGTCAAATTGTCGAAGTTAACTTAACGGTTCCTCCAGAAGCTTGGCCAGAAGGAACTTTTCAAATTAGTAGTACGGGCGAAATCCTGATACAAGATGGCAATGAAGGACTAACATCTGTCGGAGCAATTCCACTATATAACGTAGACAATCCTCAAGCTTTGATACCAGATGGTGGTAATGGCTTTACAATTGCGCCTGATTTAGAAGGCTCTGTGTTTAATTCGATAGAAAATCCGGCAGCGTTTGGATCAATTCAATCCGGATTCATTGAGGGATCAAATGTAGATTTAGCGCAATCTTTTACAGATATGATGATGACTCAAAGAGCCTATTCATTAAATGCTCAAGTCACCAGAAGTACAGACGAAATGTTTTCGTTGATTAACCAGTTCAGTTGATGTCGTTATGGATGAGATAAAGGTCATGGTGAGAGAATGATTTTATTGGATAATATTTCAAAACAGTATAAGGACGGTACTAAAGCTCTACAAAACGTTTCCTTAGAAGTGGAAACGGGAGAGTTTATTTATCTGAAAGGTAAGAGTGGTTCAGGTAAAAGTACGTTACTTAAGATTCTTTTTGGACAAGAGAAAGTTAGCAAAGGGCGAGTCGCTGTTTCTAATTATAATGTCACTTTGCTGAAAAATAATCGAATGCATGAACTAAGACGGAAAATGGGATTTGTCTTTCAGGATTATCAATTACTTCAATACAAAACCGTCTACGAAAATATTGCTTATGTCCTTGAAGTCACCGACCATCCAGTTGATGAAATAAAAGATAGAGTGGTTGAGGCGCTCGAAACAGTTGGGTTGAAACATAAAGTATTTGACTATCCTAGCGACTGCTCAGGTGGAGAACAACAAAGAATTGCCATAGCAAGAGCAATCGTTCATAATCCTATAATTTTACTAGCAGATGAACCAACCGGTAATTTAGATCCATACACTGCATACGGGATACTTAAATTGCTACATAAAGTCAATCAGAGTGGGACTACTGTCATAATGGCAACCCATGATCAATCGTTTCTTGATAAGATACCTTCTAGAATTGTTGAATTAGATAATGGGTTTGTATCAAAGGATAGAAGTAAAAACCATACGATGTTATTACTCAGTAGCCGTATGGGTGAACAATATGTGATTTGATGAAGAGCGTAAAGATGCTTTAATCTTTACGCTCTTTTTGCATATAACAGACACAATTTTGTATGATAACTGTATTTTCTTTCAACCTAAAAATGTTATACTTTCTTTCTTGAGTGGAAATTTTAAGAAGGTTAAGCGGATAATTATAAAACTATTCTATTAATATTTATGATGATATGACCGATAGTATAAGGTGTAATAGACTATAGGAGGGTGATATGTCAAAGACAGTAAAACAGTCCACTAAAAGATCGTTTATAAGTGTAATCTTTAGTATCAACCATCATTTATAGGTAAACCTAGTTTATCGTATACATAGTGGCTTAATTGCCTTAATTTTGTTGCCATTTAATTTAAGAGTCATCTTCCTGAATTAAATGGCTAAACTAAAATAACGATGACTACACGATTCTTTATAATTATTAATGGAATCAAATATCTTAATACTTTTAACGATTAATTAGTTAATCTTAGAGCTCATGATTGTAAGATGAGTGAATATGCTTTTTGAACAGTTAGAAAGTTGTAGGGGAGTATGAAGTATAATGTATATATTATTCATGGGTTTCGCAGATTTCTTCTCTGGCGGGGCAGCCTATTATAGTGTGCTCATCATTTTAGGGATACTATCATTGAGCATATTATGGCATTTCAGAGAAAAACTGAATGAAAAGAAACAAGAAATTGTTGATCTAACAAAAGAAAAAACAGATTTTGAAGAAGTATTCAATAATGATGTTGCGTTCGTTTGGGAAATTGATAAAAACAAACAAAATTTGCAGGCTTCTAGAATCGTTTGTAAAGTCATCAATTTTAGTGAAACAGACTATCCAAGGTTGTTGAAAACCTGGAAAGAAAGAATACACAAAGAAGATCTTCCAGAGTTCCTAAATTATATTAGTCATTTGGAAGAGAAAAAAGGAAAGCCCCATGTTTTCCGTATTTATAATGGCGAAGAAAATATCATGTGGCTTGAGACATTTGTGAATGTCGTTTACGATGATTCAGGTGAAATAAAGAAATTTATCGGAACGGCAATAAATGTAACGGAAAGAAAACTAGAAGAAGAACGGTTACGCGAAACAAGTTATTATGATCGTTTGACTGAACTTCCTAATAGAAAAATGTTTTATAAAACTTTTAATGAAAAAGCGAACCTTCAATCATCTGAGAACGAAATGTCGGTAATGTTACTCGATATTGATCGGTTCAAAATCATTAACGAACTCCATGGTCGAGAACTCGGAGATCAAGTACTCGTAGTTATAGCAGAAAAGTTGCGAGAATTACTGGGTGAAGGCACATTTATCGCGAGAGAGAGCGAAGATGAATTCATTCTTTTACTGGAAGAAGCTAGCGAGAAGAAAACAAAACTTGTAGCAGAAAAAATTATTAATATGCTTAAAAAACCAATCGTTATACAAGATCAATTGTTCTATATTTCCATCAGTATGGGTATCAGCCGCTATCCAGAAACTGCACAAGATGTGCTCGCGTTATACCAACAAGCAGAGATTGCGATGTATAAAGTGAAAGATAATGGAAAAAATAACTATCATGTATTTATGACGGATGATGCAGCATTAATTGAAAGAAAAAGAAGAATTGAATTTGGTTTAAAAGAGGCACTGGCTCGTAATGAACTCTATCTAGTCTATCAGCCTAAGGTTAGTTTAAGTACCGGTGAGACCTATGGTACAGAAGCTTTGATTCGCTGGAAACATCCGCTATTGGGTAATGTCCCACCCAGTGAGTTCATTCCAATCGCTGAAGAGTCGGGTATCATCAATGAAATTGGTTACTGGGTAGTTTTTGAAGCGATTAGACAAAATAAAATTTGGCATAACAAAGGTATTTTTATAGAAGTAGCTGTCAATGTTTCTGCACTACAATACGAAGATCCATTCTTTGTGGAAAGGGTAAGGCAGACCTTACTACACCATGATTTAGATCCTAATTACTTGGTCGTTGAGATTACAGAGAGTGTCATGCAAGATGTAGAACATTCAAACAAAGTCATCAAAGAACTACATGATTTAGGTGTGAAAGTTGCCATTGATGATTTTGGAACAGGTTACTCATCCTTGAGTGTTCTAAATAATGTATTTATAGACATCGTCAAGATCGATAAATCATTTATTGACGGTATTATGACGACAGTAAGTACTGCCTCACTTGTAAAAACAATGATTCAAATGGGTAAAAGTCTCAAATTTCATATCGTAGCAGAAGGCATTGAATCAGAAGATCAAGCCGAATTTTTGAAAGAAAATGATTGCTCTTATGGACAAGGATATTTGTTCAGCAAACCATTACACCCTGAAGAAGTACCAGCTAATATTGCTTAAATGAGCTCCTCCGTAATACCACAGATTTTTAATCTTGGAATTACGGAAGAGTTTTTTTGACTATAAATTTTTATGACAATAAATAGTGGGAAATTCACAAAATAGACTCAATCATGTGATAGAACTATTTTAGCACTACATTAACTGTTCGAGCGTAATATATCGCAATGTTAGTATATTAACACCACACTTGCATTCCCCGTCACTGTAAACTTACTAAATGTGAATTTAAACTCAAATTTATCTTATTGACATGATAATTTAATAAAGATAAGATTATTAAGAAAAAGATACTGCTAATAAATTCCTAACATAGAAACGAGGTAATGAAATGTTGTCGGAAAAAAAACAAATATTCACATGGATGATATGGTTTATTCTATATCCGACTCTATTTGTCATTACTTATAATCTAACTAATATTAATGAATTTTCAGAAAGTTCGTTTTATTTATACTTATTATTAGGTATCATTATCTCATTATTTCCTATGAATATTAAAGGGACAACAAGTTTTATGATCAATACAGTAGGAATGGCCATGTTTCTCTCTTACGGAATTTTAGCTGAAATGTTATTGACATCAAGTGCTTTAATGGTTGTACTAGCAAAAATCGGGCTCAATAAACAAAATATTTTTAAAATCCCTTTGAATCTTTTACTATTTCAGATCGTATCGGTCTCCTCTGGAATAGTTTATTACATTGTAGACCCAGTATTACCTTCAGTCCTTAATTTAAGGTTCAACTTATTATCTTTAACGATTTATCTAGTATTTTATATACTTATGAATAGAATATTGATCTATTTCCTGGAAAAATATTGGTATTGTAAAGAGGAAATTACTATTATCGATAGTGAATTAAAATTTTCGTTACTATCGATTTTTTATGTTATACCGATTGCTATTATGTTAGTTTATTTGGAAGAATTATATGCTTACGTTGGAATTTATTTAGCCTCTTTACCGTTGATTACACTTGCTTTAATATTTAAATTTTATTTTAATATTAAAGCAAAAAACAAACACTTGTCTGAAATCAATAACTTGGCATTGGAGTTAACCGGAAAATATTCTCAAAAAGAAATAATAAGTAACTACATCAAGTCTTGGGCAGTTATTTTTACTGCACAGAAAATAAGCTATTTTGAAGCATCAGAAAACATGAAGATTACTAAAATTTACGATTATGAAGTGGACACGAAAGAGATCCATCAAGTACATTCTGAATATTTAATTTGTCCAGATATCATCAAAGCATCCTGGTCAAGTAACAGAATGATGGTCTTTAATTCTTCAGATGAATGGGCCATGGATTTCCCTTTAAGCTATAAGCCTGAAAGTGTTCTAGTTTTACCTGTGACAAGAGCAGAAAAAATTGTCGGTTTTTTAATGATGGTTGATCCTAAAAGAGACGCCTACAAAGATTCAGATGTCGTTTCATCGATTAGAGTCCTTCATAGTTACTTAAATATTGCTTTAGAGAACGCCTTTAACTTTGAAAAACTGCAATTTAATAGTCGAACAGATCATTTGACTGGACTGACAAATCTCAGAGCTTTTGAGAATGAATTGAAGCAGTTTACGACAATCAATACAGAGCGCCGATTTTCAATTATCATAATTGATTTGGATCATTTTAAGAAAGTAAATGATACTTATGGCCACCAGGCAGGTAATGAATTGCTCAAGCAAGTTTCTATTTTATTAAGTACTTTTGTGTATGAAGATGAACGACTAGCTCGATACGGTGGAGAAGAATTTATTTTCTTCATACCAGATAAGACAGTTGCTGAAACGCTTGTCCTCGCTGAAAAAATTAGAGAAAAGATTGAAGAATCGAACTTTAATACGCATAACTATTTATCTAAAAGAGAACTGGTTACTGTAAACATTACTGCCAGCATCGGCTTAGCTACTTATCCGGATCAATGCAGTAGGGTGAAGGACTTGGTTACACTTGCAGATAGAGCAATGTATGTCGGTTCAAAACAAAGAGGTAGAAACAGAGTCGCATCATTATTTAGAGGAGTACAAGATGATCCTGAGAAAATACTGGAGCCTGAAATGGTTTTATAAAGATCAAACAGGTGCTACTTTAGTTGAATTAATAGCCTCAATCGCTATTCTAGCTTTAGTCGTCACCTCTTTTTTAACGTTCTTTATTCAGTCTGCGAAAGCGACTCAATCTTCTGAACAGGTCACTGCAGCGACTTACTCTGGACAGAATCAAATGGAATATCTCTATCATCTATCCGAGACTTTGACCATCGAGAAAACTATTCTAGAATTAGAAAGCAGAGCTCAATCTTCAACTAGTAAAGGCTTGAAAAGATCCTATACTTATCAAGAAGATGGAATTTCTTATGTATTAAATATAACGCTTCCTGATTCAAAAACTTCAAAACAACCGAATATAATAAACTTTTTCTTAGAGGGATCAAAAGATGGTAAAACAGTCATCCAGCTTGAAAATAAAATACCTTTTAAAGTAGGTCAGCTAGATGAATAAACTAAAAAAAGTATGTTCTCAAGAGGGGTTTACTTTAGTTGAATTACTCGCAACGCTCGCACTATTGTCTTTGGTGATTGTACTTGCGGGATCAATTCATTTGTTTGGTCAGAAGCAATTTTCTGACCAAACGGACCAAATATCTCAAATTAGTGATATCCGATTTGCACTTTCATCTATTGAAAAAGATGTTCGTCAAACAGTTCCTTCTGAAATATCTTATGGCGATCAGTTACGAATTGGTAAAAATACTTATTCAATAGAAGGAACTACTTTGAGAAAAAACGGTGGAATGATTAGTGATCAAATTGCCAGTTTCGATGTTTCTTTAACAGAAGAGAGTATTGAACTAAAAATAGAAAGCCTTTCAGAAAAAAATCGTCCAATTGAAGAAATCTCTACTACAATCTATTTCAGGAGGTGACTCAGTGTCTAAATTAAAAGATGAACAAGGATCAGGTTTAGTTTTGACATTGATGGTCTTAATGGTACTAGCTGTTTTAGCAGCAGCACTGGCCACTGTCACCCTTGGGAGTTATCGATTGACCGCTAATAATAGAGATTCAGTCTCAGCATATTATATTGCAGAAGCTGATTTAAATGAAAAATATGAAGGTGTTGAGTCTGTTGTCAAAACTACATATGACTTGAATACAAATCAAGACACTTTTTATGCTTTAATTGAACAGTCTTTTAAAGAATTAGAAGGTCAAAATTCAAATGGGTATGCTACTCAGTTTGGAGAAACCCCTTCTTCAAAAGTCTCTATTCAAAAAGTGTCTTCAGGAAACCCGAGAACATACACATTGACTTCAGAAGGGGAGATTGGAAATTCTAAAAGAACAGTTGCTAAAGATTTTACCGTTGGTTATACAGAAAAGAATCAAGGCGGCGGATTGCCGGCATTACCTGAGAATGCAGCAGCGATAGTGAAGAACAAAATTGAATTGACTGGTAGCGGGAAGATCATAGGAGATGTATATTTTGATTCTTTAGAAGCTAAATCGATTGTAATGAACGGCGGCTCTTCTATAAACAAAGGATTCACGTTCGTAAAAAATATTGAAAAAGAAAATAAGCTATTAGACATTCCTCACAAAAATACTGGATTTCAAGAAAAAAACGGTCCCTTTTTGAAGCAAAATAACATTGATATACCATGGAAATCGTACTATGAGTTTGCTAAAACATTTCCCAATGTCCCATCATATGAATCATTGCCGAACGAAATAATATCATCTTCCGATGGAAGTAATCAACATCAGTTTATAAATCAAGGTTCTTTCTATTATAATAGTTGGATTTTTAACAATAAGAATTATATCTTTGAAGTAGCTAGAAATAGTTCTTTTAAAGAGTTCAAAGTTGATAGCGATGTGCCACTTAAGATAAATACTATGGGGAAAGATATTACGATTGTAGTAGATTATTTGAATCTCAATAGAGGAAGTTTAGAGATAACCGGTGGAGGCTCAATTACTTTTTATGTAAAGAATAAGTTTAATCTAAATTCTAGTGGTGATAGCAATCTTAATAAAAACGGCAAAACTGAGCAACTCAAAATTTTATATGCAGGTACAGATGAGTTTCTAATGAACGGGGGCATTGTAAATGGCTCCATATTTGTAAAAAGTGCGGTCGTAAACGTTAACTCCGCTAATGGAATTAATGGTTTACTGATAAGCGGTGGACCAAAGGTGATTCATAATGGCGGTACATCTACAAAAGCTACTGTAATTGCTCCCTTAGCTGACTTTGATTTTTCGGGAAGTGGAAGTATAGAAGGAACTGTCATTGGTAATCGGGTTGTATTATCTGGAGCAGGAGAAATAAAGTATGGGAGACCAATTGTCGATTTAAATATTTTTGATAATGGTTCTAATAAACAGTCCGATAATATAAAAAGCGATCTTATTAAAGGTAATGCTCCAATAGAAAAATAGAATTAATAAGTAGAGGAAGATACTATATGGCTACTCAAAGAAAAAAACTTGGCGATCTTTTAAAAGAAGCAAATTTAATCACCGAGGAAGATATCGTCAAAGTTCTTGAATTGAAGAAAAAGAATCAAAAGCTTGGAGATGCACTAGTAGAACAAGAGTATATCACTGAAAAAGAGTTGCTGGATGTTTTAGAAATTCAGCTAAAGCTAGAAAGTATTTCTCTTTACCAGTATCCAATTGACACTAGTCTGATTGATTTGATTTCTAAAGAGTTTGCTCGAGAAAATGTTTTACTCCCAATTAAACAAGAAGCACATCGCTTGATTGTAGCAATGCATGATCCGCTAGATTTCTATGCGATTGAAGATCTAGAACTTTCAACTGGATTCAGTGTACAGCCTGTTATTGCGACTAAAGATGATATTTTACAAACTGTCAATCATTTATATGATTACGATGAAAGCTCTGAATTGATAGAAGACGAATTTAACGCTTCTGCAGTTAATATATTTGATCAGATTCTTGAAGCTGGTGTAACGATGCATGCTTCTGATATTCACCTCGACCAGACCGAAACCTTAGTCAACGTACGATACCGAGTAGATGGAGTATTAAGAAACGAAAGAACTTTACCAAAGTCTGCTATAAAATCTTTAATAGCTCGAATCAAGATACTTGCTGGTTTGAACATTACAGAGAGTAGACTGCCTCAAGATGGTCGAATCAGCTTGACGATTATGGAGAAATCAATCAACTTACGGATTTCTACATTGCCTACGGTATATGGTGAGAAAATTGTGATCCGAATCCTTGATTTAACAAATGTCCTCAAGAAATTGAATGATTTGGATTTGACTGATGGTACGCTCGAAGAATATAGAAAAATCATTCAAGAACCTTCTGGTTTAGTACTGATTACCGGTCCTACCGGTTCTGGAAAGTCGACCACACTTTACGGATCAATCAATGAATTGAACAACGCTCATGTCAATATCTTGACGATTGAAGATCCAGTCGAGTATCAACTCGATGGCATTAATCAAGTACAAGTGAACTCAAGTATTGGGCTGAATTTTGCGACCGGACTCAGGTCTATTTTGAGACAAGATCCGAATATCATCATGGTCGGTGAAATACGAGATAGAGAAACGGCAGATATTAGTATTCGCGCTTCTCTGACAGGTCACCTTGTATTCAGTACGTTACACACGAATAGTGCAATTGAAGCTATTCCAAGACTTTTTGATATGGGTGTAGAACCTTATCTGGTTGTTTCTTCGCTATCTGGAATCATGGCGCAACGATTGGTCAAGAAGGTTTGTAAAGATTGTCAGTACAAAAGAGCGGCTACTCAAATAGAGAAAGAAATTTTTCAAAAAAGAGGTAGTGAAATTGAAGAAATTTGCTTAGGTAAAGGATGCAATCGATGCAGGTTTACTGGTTATAGAGGCCGAATGGCTATTCACGAATTGATCATTATCGACGACCATATGAAAGAAATGATGATGAATCATGCATCTCTTCAAAAAATTAAGCAATATGTAGAAAACAAACAAATTCCATTTTTAATTGATGATGGATTAGATAAAGTTCAAAAAGGATTTACAACGATTGAAGAAGTGTTAAGAGTCGCAACATTAGATTAGAGGGATACAATGGAATATTTACATCAACTACTGACAGCAGCTTATTACAAAGAAGCCTCAGATATTCACTTAACCGCAGGTTCTGAGCCGGTTTATCGTATAGACGGTAGATTGATTCCGCAGAAAACAGAAAAAAAATTAATGCCAGATGATTTAGAAGTGATTGTCAAAGAAATGCTCACTGAAAAATTATGGGAAGATCTCCAGAGAAATAGAGAAGTAGATCTTTCTTATGGAATTAATGGCATCTCAAGATTTCGGGTGAATGTCTTTTACCAAAGAAATGCGCTCTCTATAGCCTTTAGAATCATATCTAAAGAGATTCCATCACTGGACGATTTAGGACTACCAAATATATTGAAAGAACTAGCAAAAAAACCTCACGGACTTATATTGGTAACGGGTCCAACTGGGAGTGGAAAAAGTACTTCCCTCGCGGCTATGATTGACTACATGAATCAAAATATGAATCGGCATATTATTACCTTAGAAGACCCGATTGAATATTTGCATTCTCATAATCAGTCCATCATTGTTCAACGAGAAATCGGGTTTGATGCTTTATCGTTCAAAGATGGGTTGAGAGCCAGTCTAAGACAAGATCCGGATGTTATTCTTGTTGGGGAACTCAGAGATTTAGAGACCATTTCAACAGCCATTACGGCAGCTGAAACGGGCCATTTAGTTTTAGGTACATTACACACGCAAGACGCTTCCAGTACGATCGACCGCATGATTGACGTTTTTCCAGCACATCAAAGAGACCAGGTGCGTACGTTACTAGCCAATATACTAGTCGGTATTTTATCACAAAGATTATTTCCTAAAGCGAGAAGCACCGGTAGGATTGCTTGCACAGAAATGCTAATTAACAACGCAGCAATCAAGAATTTGATTAGAAGCGAAAAGATGCATCAAATACCAAACACCTTGCAGACCTCAAGAGATCAAGGGATGCATACAATGGAAATGGATATGAAATTAAAGTCGCAAGAAGGGCTAATCAATTCAGTTGAACTCCTTCCTTATTCGAACGTTTAAGAAAGATTATGGGTGAATTATTTTATGACAATGTATGCTTACAAGGCGAAAAGAAATGACGGGACACTTGTCAAAGGAAAGTTAGAGTCTCAAGATAAAAAAGAGGCTTTAATTGAACTCGAACAGCTTAATTTAATTGTCTATAGTATCAAAGAGCTAAATTCTGCACTCTATAAAGATATTTATATAGGTAAACCAATCAAATCAAAAGATTTTGTCTTATTTCTTAGACAGTTTTCTACGTTGATCGATTCAGGTATTCTTTTACTGGATGCTTTAGAAATCTTATCAAAGCAAATTGATAACAAACCCCTTCGTGAAGCTCTTGAACAAATTGCTCTTCAAATTAAAGAAGGCATTTCTTTATCTGAAGCCATGAGAAAATATCCCAAATTATTTCCTAACTTGCTTGTAAATATGATCCAGTCTGGAGAAGCTAGTGGCCGTTTGGATGATGTACTGAAAAGAATGGCTGATTACTATGAGAAACAACATAGATTAAAACAGAAAGTATCAACAGCTTTAACATATCCAGCGGTTGTTGGTGCGATGGCTATTATGATTACAATATTCTTGCTTGTATTTATCGTTCCAATTTTCGCTGACTTATTTTTGAGTTTTGGAGAAGAATTACCTGCCTACACTCAATTTGTTTTGAATCTTAGTGAAACTACGCAACGTTACTGGTGGATCATTATCTTGTCAGGAATCTTAGTCGTTTATATCTTTAAAGAATTGACTAAGCGAGAATCAACTGCTTTTATTATTGATGGTATTTTGCTCAAAGTCCCAGTTGTTGGAATGTTTGTTCAGAAATCGATTCTGGCTAGGATGACACAAACATTAAGTTCTCTCTTGAATAGCTCGGTTCCGATTTTAGAAGCTGTCGACATTACTTCAAATGTTATGAGTAATCGAGTAGTGAAAAAGGTATTACTGGAAAGTAAACAGTCTCTTGAAAGAGGAGAATCATTGTCAATACCCATGAAACAACATTGGATGTTTCCAAACTTGATCACACAGATGATTACGGTGGGCGAATCAAGTGGGGCATTAGATGAGATGCTGCATAAAGTAGCAGAAGTTTATGATCGAGAATTGGAAGAGGCATCTGACAAGTTGCAGTCACTCATAGAACCAATACTAATCGTTTTCTTATCTGCAATCGTTGGAGCAATCGTTCTTTCGATTATTATTCCAATGTTTTCATTATTTGAGACATTTTAATGACTATTATTGAGAGGGGGAATGACTATAAGTCATTAGTTGCTTGCTAGATACGGGCAGTATATATACTGAGATTGAATAAGATATAAGATTATAAGGAGGAAGAACAAGAATGAGAAACCAAATCAAGAAAATGATCAAAAAAGAAAATGGCTTTACGCTAGTAGAATTACTTGCAGTATTAGTCATTTTAGGAATTATTGTAGCAATCGCTATTCCAGCAATTGGGAATGTAGTAGATAATGCTGAAACTAAAGCTGCTGAGGCAGAACAAGCATTAGTTATTGATGCTGCAAGACTGTACGACATCGAAAACGACATTAGTTCAGAGGGTGTCAGTGTGGCTGAACTGAGAAAATCTGGCTATCTTGATACTAAAGATGGTGAATCTATAGCAGATTCGGTTACCGTTGTGGTAACTACAAAAGAGAAAGAAAAAACTTATTCAATTAAATAGAAAGTAACTAGAGAAAGATAAGTAAGATTCTTTCTCTCTACATAGGAGAAACATAATGAATATCTTCATAATCACACTATTTTTCATATACGGTCTTGTTTTAGGTTCTTTTTACAATGTTGTAGGACTAAGAATTCCAGAAGGAACGTTCTTCAAAGAAAAGCATTCCTACTGTTATACGTGTAAACGAACACTAGGATGGTCAGAATTAATTCCTGTGCTCTCTTATCTGTTTCAAAAGGGTAAATGCAAAGGGTGTGGAAATCCTATCTCTCCAATATATCCGATCATCGAGTTCATCACAGGTTTATTATTTGCTTTATCCTATATCCTTTTTGGATGGACTTTAATGACGATGGTTAGTTTAATTATGGTATCAATGATTGTAATCGTAACTGTATCCGACGTAGCTTATCAAAAGATTCCCAATAAGATTTTACTTTTTTTCTTACCTATTTTTATATTAATTCAAATATTTTTACCAGTTGTAACATTCCAGTCTGCGTTAATCGGAACAATAATGGCTTTCACTCTATTATTAGCTATTATCATCCTCTCAAAAGGTGGGATGGGTATGGGAGACTTGAAGTATTTCACGTTATTTGGTTTTATTTTTGGATGGAAATTATTCTTGTTACTCTTTTTACTATCAACAATCTATGGCGCTTTAGTCAACGGTGTATTACTAGCCACAAACAAAGTAACGAGAAAAACAAAAGTGCCTTTCGGACCTTATATTGGTGCAGCCGCACTAACCGTACTATTTTTTGGGAATCAATTACTCGATTTATATTTATCCTTACTATAGAAAACAAGACCTGTATGTAGATAAGAACACTTATGGAGGAACAATATGTTATTCAAGAAAAAAACCACTCTTTTCCTACTATTTAAGGATAAAAGTATTCAATACATGATTGTGGATGCTCAAAAAAAAGATATCATAGAGCACGATTTTCTATTAATGGATGTACCCGTCTTAATAGAAGGGAAATTAACGAATGAATCCTTAGTACAAAAAAGATTAGAATTATTTGTACGCGAGAAAAAACTGAGAAATACTAAAGTTCATCTTATTCTTCCAGATCAATTTACAATTATTCGAAAAGAAGAAGTGCCTATTCAATTAGAAGAATCTGAAATTAAAGATTATGTGTATTTACACTTGAACAGTAAAATACGACTACCTATTGATAAGCCAAAAATCGATTTCCAGGTAATCAATCAATTAAATGATTCACAAGAAATATTTTTGGTTGCGTATCCTGATGATCTGGTTCAGTCTTTTCAAAAATTATTTGAATCCGTACAACTTTATCCTGAAGTCGCTGACTTTTCATATCTCTCTGTCTATCGTGCTTTCAAACAGTTTAATACTGCTGACATTTCAGAGGAAGATCATTTGCTACTCATTCAGTGGCATCCATTTGATAGTTCTCTAACAGTTTTCCACAAGGATATTCCTCAATTTAATCGACAAACGAACTTTCAAAGAGTCGTTCAAAATTGGGAACAAAAAGCCAATGGAAGTTGGGATTGGATAGGTTCGTCTGAAGAATTGGATATTGTTATTGAAGATCAGATCAACTCGATTGAAAGATATTTAGACTTCTATAAGTACTCCATCATGAATGGAGAAAAGATGATTACGAGCATATTGCTTACTGGAGACTTTCCAGACTTTGAATATCTTTTTGAGAAGATTACGAGTCGAATCGATATACCACTTTCTAGATTAAATTTACCCTCAGAATATTCAAGAGAATTTGCGCCACTATTAGGGTTGATTAGCAAGAAACCATTAGTACAGCATAAGAAAAAGCGAAAACTAGTACGAGAAAATAGCTTCTTGAAGAGACCATTTAAGAAAACGGTAGAGGAGGTTGATGCAGGATGATTAATATCAACCTATTTGAGAAAAAACAAATTAATCGTCTACCATATATCATCATTACAGTATTTCTTACTTTGTTATCAATCTTGTTTCTCTACTTATTTATTATGAATCGTTATTATACTTTGCAAGATAAACAAAATATGAGAACGATTGAAAATCAAGTAAGTGAAGTTCAGCAAGCTCGAATAATCGAGCAATTAAATTTACAAACTGTTCAATTAGAAGAAACAATCAGCACTATAGAGGGTAATCAATATAAAATACCTTATTTGTTTGAAGATTTAAACACGTACCTGCCTGAAGATGAGTCTCGTATTACATCTTTCACACTTTTGGAAAATTTCACATTGGTGATCGCATTAAACGGAATGGATTACGAAGAAGTCACAAATTTGATTGAAAATTTGAATACAGGTGATTATATAAATACAGCAGAACTGCTAACTCTGACAGTGGACGAATCGAATACAGCTTTATTCGACTCTGAAATCAGCATTTCTCTGGAACAGACGCTACTGAGAGAGGAAGGTACGGATGAAAGTGAGTTGGAATAAACAAAGTTTTTTCTTGATCGGTTTATTGACAATCGTTTTAGGATTACTGTTCTATTATGGAAATCAATCCGTTATTGAAGCAGCTAAACAATCTTATGAAAGTTCAAATAGAATTTTAAGTGATCAGCAAGTGCTATTAAATGATGTGAATGAAATAGAAGTTTCTGAAGACACTTTACTGGAACAACTTGAGTCACTTAATGCGGTTATCCCAAGTAGTGCTGATCCTAGCCGATGGATGGAAAGCATTAAAATTGCCGCAGACAACAATCAATTAATGGTTGAGTCTTTAAATAGTATGGAAGGTTCTTTAGAAAGTGAAGTAGAAGAGCCAAATGAAATGATTGAGGCGACTCCCTATCAGCTTACTGTTGGTTACGAAAATTTAGGTCAATTATCGTCGTTTATTGACGCAATCTATCAACTGACTCAAAAGACAGACATCACTGCAATCAGTTATGAACAAGAAGAAGGTAAAAAAGCTTCGATATTTTTAACAACATACACGCAATCTAGTAATCTGGAATAGTTTCTAACAAACGTCTATTATCTTAGGCGTTTTTGTTTTACCCATAAGCGAAGAGTGCATGACGTTTAGTACTGGATATGATAAGATAGGAAGAGTATTTTTAAAGAACAGACTTTATACTATTGAACATAAATTTGTATTTTCAGGAGGAGAAAGCATGTCTTACTCTCAAAAAATGGTTGATGCTTTACAGAGTGAACAACTAGAGAAAGCGAATCAACACCTTGAACAAGCACTTAAGAGTGACTCGATTGATGATCTTTATCAACTGGCAGATTCTCTTTATCAATTAGGCTTCTTAGAAGAAACAAAAAGAGTCTTACATTTTCTACTTGATCAGTCAAATGATGATGAAATCAAAGTGAATCTAGCAGAAATTGCAATCGAGGAAGGCAAGGAACTTGAAGCGATTGAATGGTTGCAGGCTGTAGAGAAAACAAGCGATGTTTATCCTCAAGCTTTACTTGTATCTGCTGATTACTATCAAGTACTCGATTTGCCAGAAGTTTCTGAGCAAAAATTATTAGAAGCTCAGTCTATTCTAGAAAACGAACCCGTTATTCTATTTGCTTTAGCAGAACTGCATTTCACAATGGGGAAACATGCACAAGCAATTAGAGAATACGAGCAATTACTGACAGATGGTGAAGACACCTTTGCTGGTGTGCATCTAGTAACACGACTAGGGAGTGCCTACAGTGCGTTAGGTGACTGGGAAAACGCGATTGGATATCTTGAGGAAGCTGTTGAAGTCGATGATCAAATTGATACGTTGTTTCAATTAGGATTCACCTATTTCCAGATCAAAGAATTTCAGCGTTCCAATGAAACATTCCATAAAGTGAAAGAAATGGATCATTCTTATACGTCGGTTTATCCATACCTTGCTAAAGGATTGGATGAAGAGAATCAAATCGAAAAAGCGGCTGATGTTGTGAGCGAAGGATTACTTCAAGATAAAACCAACTACCAACTGTATCTAATTGGTGCTGATATCGAGATCAAGCGAAACAATAGTGATAAAGCTGAAGAATACTATAAACTAGCGATGGAATTAGATCCAGAAAATGAAGCTATTTCTTTACAATATACGAATTTCTTGAATCATCAGGAAAGATATGATGAAACGGTTGAGTGGATTCAACAAGCCTTAACAGAATTAGATGCGGATCCTCAATTCTATTGGAATCTAGCAACGGCTCAAGATGCACTAGAAGAATTTGAAGCTGCTGGAAGAGCGTTTGAAAAAGCGTATCCTTATTTCGATACAAATGCTGAATTTATGAAGCAGTATTTCTTCTTTTTAAGAGAAGAAGGACGGTTAGCAGAATCCCGCAACGTAGGTAGAAAGTATCTTGAACTCCAAAGTGACGATCTAGAAATTCAAGAAATCTTAAACAATGAACAGACAGATACTGAGTGATTTTTGTTATACTATAATAGAAGAAATGCTTGAATATTTAATGTGTCTAATCTAAAAGGAGGGAAGTCAAATTGAATAATCGAGTACAGTTAAATGATAAAAAACAATTTCTAAAATGGTTCTTACAGAGATACCAAATGAAGCGCAGAGAATCTATGTGGATATTAAACTATTTACTGAATCATGATATCGTATTGAACAAAGCTAAGTTTGTCGAACGTGCTGAAAAGACACCGCGTGGCATAAAAATGGCTGCTGTTGGATCAGAAAACGAAGCTTTTAAATTCTATAAAGACGGTCATTCATTTGATAACCCAGAACAAGCGTTTCACGAGGTGAGATTGAACTGGCATACAGACCTTTATATCGAATTGTTGTTTTCAGATGCATGGATGTCTGCTGAGTATCTAGCGGTATTAGAAGACAATCCTTTTTCTAGCTGGAATGATTCCATTTCAAACGATCTTAGTCTTGAAGTTAACGAAGCAATCGATCATTTTCAGTTAAGTGAGAAGCGAAATGATCTCGTTCATCAGATTGATATCGCACTTGAAAACGATGAAAAAGAACGATTCTTGAATTTAACACGAGAACTTAAAGAAATTGAAGAGAAATTAAGCAATGAATTACCGTATTGATAAATTTGTTGGTTTAAGAAAATTCAATAGAGTACATTCATCAACCATTTTCAAATGATTGTACTCTTTGACTTTTCTATTCTTTCAAATTGAAAGGTGGTATGATGTGTGATGGATACAAGAGACATGCAAAAAGAAGTAGATGATTACATAAATCAATTCAAGACGGGATACTTTTCACCGCTTGGACAGCTAGCAAGACTTACAGAGGAAGTAGGAGAATTAGCTAGAGAGATCAGTCATAACTATGGAGAAAAGCAGAAAAAGCCAGAAGAGACAGAGAAAAAGCTGGAAGAAGAACTCGGTGATGTTTTGTTTGTCATCATCACCCTGGCAAATTCTCTTGAGATTGATCTTTCAAAAGCTTTCGAGCTAACGATGAATAAATTCAACACCCGAGATCGTGATCGTTTTGAACGAATCGATGACGAATCAATTTAGTGTGTTTAAAAAGGAGAGAATGGTTGTGCGCTAGTCCATGTTCTAGATACAACCGTACTATCATGCAAAATAAACTAGTTTTAACAGAAGTTTTCACAAATGCATTACCCGTTTTGGAAGTTCTCGAGCAAGCTGGATTTGAAGCTTATTTTGTTGGCGGTAGTGTGCGAGATGCTATGCTCGGTAAAGACGTCAACGATGTCGACATTGCTACAAGTGCATTTCCTAACGAAATCCAAGCTTTATTCAAAAAAACAATAGATGTTGGGATAGAGCACGGTACGGTCATGGTACTATGGGAAAAAGAGACTTATGAAATCACGACATTTAGAACCGAATCGACTTACCAAGACTTTAGACGTCCAGATTCGGTTACTTTTGTGCGTTCATTAGCAGAAGACTTGAAAAGAAGAGATTTTACCATTAACGCTTTGGCAATGGATAAAGACGGATGTATAACTGATTTGTTTGATGGCATTGATGACTTGAATCATCAAGTCATTCGAGCAGTAGGCGTACCTGATGAACGTTTCGGTGAAGATGCGCTGAGAATGATGAGAGCTACAAGATTCTCGGCTCAACTTGGATTTGATATTGAAGAAGAGACCGTTCTAGCATTGAAAAAAAATACTTCTTTACTTGAACATATTGCTATAGAACGGATCCAAATAGAATTTATTAAAATGTGCCTTGGCCAATTCAAATATAAAGGACTGACATATTTTGTTAAGTCAGACTTGTATGAATTTTGTCCTGGTCTTAATAAAGAAGCTTTAAAGAAATTTTCTGCAATTGAGCATTCTTTAGATAACGAGAGACAAATCTGGGCTACGTATCTATTGCTAGACGAATATGTTCCGAATCAAATTAATGCTTTTATGAAATCATGGAAATTGTCGAACAAACTTATCCAGCAAGTAGCGTCTTTGTTCCAATCGGTAAACTATAGAATAGAGTCTTCTGCAGACTTGCTCTATATCTATCGTCTGGGAAAAGAATTAGCCCTTGAAACTGAGAACATACTTCACTACTTGCAGTATCCATCTGATCCAGAAGCTGTCCTCTTTATCTATGAGACTTTACCGATTCACTCTAAGCAGGATCTGGCAGTAACAGGAAAGGATCTACTTAAGCTAACGAATTCAAAAGCTGGTAAATGGCTAGGAGATGCTTTGAAACATATCGAAGAAGCGGTCGTACTTGGAAAACTCAATAATTCGAAACAAGAGATTATTACTTGGACAAAACAGCAAGCGCTGATTCCAGAAACAGACAACAACTAAACTGAGAATAACTTTGAGGTTATTGGGAAGGAGGGGAATATGAAGAAAGATCAAATTTATGCAATTGTAGATATTGAATCAACTGGTGGAAGTATTGGTAAAGATCGGATGATTCAATTTGCTTGTGTACTGATGAAAAATGGAGAAATCATTGAAACTTTTGATACCTTCGTAAATCCTCTTAAAAGTGTCCCTAAGCGTATTCAGGAATTGACAGGCATTCATCCTAGAGAGTTGAAAACAGCGCCTTATTTTGAAGATATCGCCTTTTTATTACGTAATATGTTGGAAGAAACAATATTTGTTGCACATAATGTAGGGTTTGACTTTCAATTTTTAAATGAAGAATTTAAAAGAGTCGGTGTGCCTGAACTAACGATTCCTGCTATAGATACGGTGCAACTTTCCCAAGTCGTTTTTCCGACATCAAATAGTTACGCACTTCAAGAAATTGTTGAGTGGCTTGGATATGATCTGGATCGTCCGCACAATGCGCTTTTTGATGCAGAAGCAACAGGGTTCTTGTTGAACCAGATAGACTCAAAACTTCGAACGCTCCCTCTGACAACGGTGGAGAAATTAGCAGAACTTTCCGTATACTGTATTGCAGAAACGCGTTTGTTTTTTGAAGAGGCTCTAGAAGAAATGAAGTCACAACCGACAGATTTAAATCAGCGATTGATTGTTGTTGAAGGTATTGCGATTCAAGATCCTTCAATTTCAATTAATGCGTATAACTATAGAATAGATAAACAGTATCCGGCTTCCTCACTAGACAAAATCAATTTATTGGATGAGCAGTATTCTAAAAGAGACGTTCAAGAAGAAATGATGGATAGTGTTTACCATTATTTAAAAGATTCTTCTCCAAAATCTGGCCTGGCGATTGAAGCCCCTCCGGGTACAGGAAAATCTCTTGGATACCTATTACCGGCTAGCTTTGAAGCGAGTCCAGAAGAACCAATTTTGATTAGTACTAAAACAACAGTGTTACAGCGTCAAATGATTGAAGAGAGTCTTGCTTACCTAGAAAGACTCGTACCTTTTGAACTAGCCATTGCTTCAGTAAAAGGAAAATACAATTATCTTTCCTTAGCCAATTTTGATTATAAATTGAGTGTAATTAATAAAGAGGATATTGAAACGCTTTTCAGTATGCGTGTTCTGGTCTGGTTGACTGAAACAGTCACTGGAGATATCGACGAAATCGGTGCAGGTGGACATAGTAGCCATGATTTTTGGTCTGAGGTCCGTATAGGTAGATCTGAACTTTCAAAAGATCGAATGGAGAAATGGGCAGCTTATGACTTTTTCTTGCGTGCAGAAAAAAGACTCAAACAAGCTTCTATTATCGTTACGAATCATGCTTTTCTCGTTCAGGACTGGAAAAAAGAGCAGCAGTTATTTTCTAATGTCAAAAAGCTGATTATAGATGAAGCGCATTTCTTTCCAGACATTATTCAAGACGCTGCTAATACCTCCATATCAGCTGGATCCTTCGCTACGCATTTAAAGAAATTGGGTAGTCAAGATAGAGAGCAAACGATTATAGCTATGCTGTATAATTTAGCGGCTAGAGATGTGATTAAAGATTATCAAGTACGGGCGATTGAATCTAATCGACAGTTATTTGAATCTGAATGGAATGACTTTATTGATCAGTGGATCAGTCAGTTATCAATACCGATTGAACCGGCACAATCTATCGTTAAATGGAAAGAACAATCTATTCAGCTATCGAACTTAACGATTTCTTTGAAGCGCCAACTAAAAGAACTGACGAGACTGATATACGAAATCGTTTATGTAGGAAATCATATTTATCAAAGCAGTGAATTAGAGGCTAAGAGTCTAACCGCTACTGAAAAATTTAATTTAGGTATTTTTAAAGAGATTCTTGATACAATTTCTGAGGATGCTCATCGTTTAAAAACAGTATTCAACCAGAATGATCATGCAGATTATTCTTGGATTTCCTATTACTCTAAACATCCGGAAAAAACATTGAGATTTCATCGAGCGAGTTTTGAAGTAGAAGAAGAACTCCAAAACCAATTGGAGCGTTACACCCATGCAATCTATACAAGTAGTTCGCTGTCTTATGATGGTTCCATTGATTTCTTTAGAAAACAAATTGCTTCAGAAAATTTAGAATTTATCGAACTTTCTTCTCCGTATCATTATGACGAACAGGTCAGAGTCTACGTACCAGAACAGGCGAAATCCTTTTCTGATTATACAAAAGAAGACTTTTTAAAGTATCTGATCGATTCGATCGATCAATCTGTTAAACGAACTTCAGAGAATGCTTTAATCCTTTTTAAATCAAATGATTCTTTGCAACAGGTTTATAGAGGATTACAAAGCAAAAAATCTCTCGAAAAGAAATTGATATTAGCTCAAAATTTATCTGGAACGAAGTCAAAGCTAATCAAGCAATTCAAGAAAAGTAAAAACGCCATTTTACTTGGTGCAGATACGTTCTGGGAAGGTGTTGATCTTCCTGGTGAAACTTTAAAAATTGTAATTGTTACAAAGCTTCCTTTTGATTCACCAGACCAACCATCTGTTAAATTAAGGCTGAAAAAATTAACGGATCAGAACCAAAATGCTTTTGTTCAAGACATGTTACCTCGAGCTGTTATGAGGTTAAAACAAGGTTTTGGACGTCTCATTCGATCTGAGAGTGATAAAGGAGTATTGATTGTCTTGGACTACCGCTTTCTTCATTCAAGTTATGCGAATGTCTTAAGACAAGCGTTACCAAAAGAAGTTGAGGTCGAAAAAATAGACTTATCTCAGATGGCCGAGAAAGTAGAAGACTTTTTAGGGAAATAGTGAATGTGAAACAGAATGTGTTACCGGATATTTATTTCCATTCATTATTTTGCTATACTTAGATAGTTGAAAATTTGGACTGCGAGGAAATTACTGTGAAAAAATTCTTTATAGGACTTTCTGTTTTTCTAATTGTACTAATCATTGGTTCAGTTGTTATATACAGACGATCCGTTGCGCTATACAACGATACCGAAGAACAAGCTATTGAATACGCCATAGCTAACTCTGAAATCGTTTCAGCAACAGACTTTTACTGGTATAACGATACAGAAACTACCTTTACTGTCGTAGGTGAAACGGAAGAAGGCGAGTCTCTTGTCGTTTTTACAAACCAGGAAACTCAGGAAACAACAACTCTGAATATCTCAGATACAATTCCTAAACAGCAAGCCGTCCAATTGACTCGTGAAGCTAGACAGCCTAAAAAAATACTAAACGCTCGAATGGGTATAGATAATCAAAGGCCCGTATGGGAAATTAGTTACCGTAATCAAAATGGACGATTAGGCTATTATATCCTTTCGCTGCAAGATGGCGAATGGATCCGCACAATCGATAATATTTAAATTTAAAAATTGAATTAGGATAAGGAGATTGAACATTGAAAAAAATCAGAATCATAGAAGCATCTAAGCATATCGGTGAAAAAGTAACCATAGGAGCTTGGATCGCAAATAAAAGATCAAGTGGGAAAATTGCCTTCCTGCAATTAAGAGATGGATCTGCTTATTTTCAAGGTGTTGTCATCAAAAGTGATGTAGAAGAAACGGTTTTTGAACAGGCTAAAAACTTAACACAAGAAACTTCGGTTTGGATCACAGGTACGATTCAAGAAGATACACGTTCTAAATTTGGTTATGAAATTCATGTCGAGGGTATTGAAGTCATTAGTGAATCTAAAGACTATCCTATTACACCAAAAGAACATGGAACAGAATTCTTAATGGATCATCGTCACTTATGGTTACGTTCTTCTAAACAGCATGCGATCATGCAAATTCGTAATGAAGTGATTCGTGCTACTTACGAATTCTTCAACAAAGAAGGTTTCTTAAAAGTTGATCCGCCTATCTTAACGGGTAATGCAGCAGAAGATACGACTGAGTTATTCCATACGAAATATTTTGAATATGATGCTTACTTGTCACAAAGTGGTCAACTTTACATGGAAGCAGCTGCGATGGCATTAGGAAAAGTATTTTCATTTGGACCAACGTTCAGAGCTGAAAAGTCTAAAACGAGACGCCATTTAATTGAATTTTGGATGATTGAACCTGAGATGGCTTTTATGGATCAAGATCAGTCTTTAGAAATTCAAGAACAATATGTTGCTTACCTAGTACAAAGTGTTCTAGATAACTGTGATATGGCACTTGACGTATTAGACCGCGATAAAGACTTATTGAAAAAATATACTCGTTTACCTTATCCTCGTATTTCATATGATGAAGCCGTTGAATTACTTCAGAAAAATGATTTTAATACGACTTGGGGTGAAGATTTTGGATCACCAGAAGAAACGTTCATTGCAAACCAGTACGATCAACCCGTATTCATTTTAAATTATCCAAAAGCAATTAAACCTTTTTATATGAAACCACATCCAGATCGCGAAGATATCGTTCTTTGTGCGGATATGATTGCTCCAGAAGGTTACGGAGAAATCATTGGTGGTAGTCAACGTGAAGATAACTATGAGGCATTAGAAAAAGAACTTGAGAAGCATAATTTAGCCATTAAAGATTACGAATGGTACCTTGATTTGCGTAAATACGGTAGTGTACCGCATTCAGGATTCGGATTAGGTCTTGAACGTGTGATTACTTGGTTATCAGGAACAGAGCACATTAGAGAATCGATTCCATTCCCACGTTTATTGAATAGAATCTACCCGTAAAGTGACTTGGAAGGGTGAAAACGTTGAACGAAGCATTAATGAAAAAGTGGTTAAAGTCTAAAAACGTTTCGATTTCTACCCTTTTACTTGAAAATTACAAAAAAATTGGATTAACTAATGACCAGCTCGTTTTCCTGATACAATTAAAATCTTTCGTTGATCAAGGAGAAGGGTTTCCTGACGTCTCTTTAATTGCAGAACGGATGGAGCTGACACGAGAAGCTGCATTCAAGGAAATTCACAACTTGATCAATAAGAGTGTCTTATCAATTGATACTAAAACTGGACAAGATGGTAAGAGTCAAGATGAGCTTTCATTTGATCTCCTTTGGGAAAAACTGATCTTGCTTATGAAACAGGATCAGGAGCGTCAGGCACAAGAAACATCTGGGCTGACTTCAAAGGATTTATATAATTTATTTGAGCAAGAATTCGGCAGACCATTATCTCCAATTGAAATCCAAACGTTAAATATGTGGATCGATGAAGACCATTACGATCCTGAACTGATTCAAATGGCTTTGAGAGAAGCGGTATTGAGTCAAGTTTATAGTCTTAAATATATTGATCGTATCTTACTGAGCTGGGAAAAGAAAAATATTAAGAATAAAGATCAGGTGCTTAAAGAATCTCAAAATCACAGAAATAATCAAAATAAAACAAATGATTCTGGTCAAGAACAAGCCTCTTCTAAGCCTGTTCCCATGTATGACTGGCTCAAAGAATACAAAGATTAAAGAGTTGAAAAGGAGCTTTTCATGTCTGAAAGTGACGTTTTACTGACTAGTACAGAGACGACTAAGTTAATTGAAGCTATGGGAAAGTTATTTCCGAATGCTAAAGCTGAGTTGAACCACAAGAATTCCTTTGAACTGCTTATCTCTGTCATAATGAGTGCGCAGACAACAGATATCGCTGTAAACAAAGTGACGCCAGCACTCTTCGAAGCTTATCCTACCCCTGAATTGATGATGGAGGCTCCACTAGATGACATCATGAATAAGATCAAAACCATTGGACTTTACCGTAATAAGGCAAAATTCGTTAAAAACTGTTCTCGTGAATTGATCGAACGCTTTGATGGGATTGTACCGTCTACCCATAAAGAGTTGGAAAGTTTGCCAGGCGTTGGACGAAAAACAGCTAATGTAGTGATGAGTGTTGCTTTCGATAAACCAGCTATTGCTGTTGATACACATGTAGAAAGAATTAGTAAAAAATTCAATATTTGTTCGCAGCAGGCAACCGTTCGACAAGTAGAAGATAGCTTAATGGAAAAAATACCAGAAGATTTGTGGAGTATTGCCCATCATCGTATGATCTTTTTCGGGCGCTATCAATGTCCTGCAAGAACGCATGATCATAATCAATGTATTCAGCGAATCAAAGAAAATTTATAACCAAAAGGCAGAGTATGATGTACTCTGTCTTTTTTTTAGAATGAAACTCAACTGAAGAATTTCTCTAATTCTTTCAAATACGTTATACTAATAGCATAAATCTTTCCATCATTTTACTTATTAAGATCATTAAAGGGGGATCCGTATGGATAATCATCAACAGACTTCGAGATTAGAGCAAGTTCAAGAACAATACAAGGCTTATCAAAATAAACCATTTGAAATTACGATAGCAAGGGGTATTCCATCTACTAAGCAATTAGAGTTAGCAAAACCTTTGTTAGAAAAAATGGAAGGTTCCGATTGGCTTAGTGAAGATGAACAAGATATTCGTAACTACGGTGGATTGATGGGAATCAAGGAAGCTAGATCACTTTTTGGTGATTTATTAGGTACGTCGATTGAAGAAACCATTGTAGCAGGAAATTCCAGTCTTCAATTAATGTATAGTGTGCTCGTCATGCAAATGTTCACTGGCAAGTCAAAATGGAGTAATGAAGAAAAAGTCAAGTTCCTTTGTCCAAGTCCTGGATACGATAGACATTTTTCTATGCTCGAAAGGTTAGGCATTGAGATGATCCCAGTAGAACTGACTGGTTCAGGACCTGATATGGAAGTAGTAGAAAAAATCGTTTCACAAGATTCTTCCATTAAGGGTATTTTCTGTGTTCCTACGTATAGCAATCCTACTGGCGAAACGTATTCTGATGAAGTCGTTGAACGCTTAGCGGATATGCACACGGCAGCGGATGACTTTCTGATCATGTGGGATAATGCTTATACTGTTCACCATTTGTTTGATGAAAAAGAACAAGCAATCAACATATTAGAAGCCTGCAAAGAAGCTGGCGTGCCCGATCGTCCCTTTATGTTCGTGTCCACTTCTAAAATGACTTTTCCAGGTGCTGGTGTTGCTGCAGTAGGCGCTTCAGAGACAAATATCCTAAGATTCGCTGAAGAGCTTAGCAAACAAATTATTAGTTTTGATAAGCTGAATCAGAAGAGACACGTGGACTTTTTGAAAGGTCAAGAAACGATAGCAGCGTTGATGGAGAAACATGCAGACATCTTGCGCCCTAAATTTGAATGGATACAAGCGATTTTCGAAGCATACTTCGGAGGAGAGAGAAGTCAATTTCTGAAATGGACAGAACCCAAAGGTGGATACTTTGTTCACCTTACAACTGCAAATGGTTGTGCAACCGAAATAGTGGACAAAATGAAGCAAATTGGAATACAATTAACTCCAGCGAATGCAACTTATCCATACGGTATCAATCCTCTTGATAATAGTATCAGACTGGCACCAAGTTATATCGGATTAGATAAACTGGAAGTTGCTTTAGAGGCTTTGTGTACTTGCGTTGAGCTCGTGACACTTGAGAAATATGGAGAAAATTTTATAGGAGGCGAATAACAATATGTCAAAAGGAAGTTTTGGATTAGGCGTTATTTTAGGAAGTACGATAGGGGTAGCTTCAGCTTACTTATTAGCTCAGAAGTCTGGAGAGGCTCTTCAAGAAGATATCAAAGATAAAGCAAATGATTCCAAAAATAAGATGGTGATCAAGCTAGATGAAATGTTAGATGAAGCAGAAATTACCTTATCTGAAAAATTGACAGATACGGACTCTTACAATCCACCTGTTCAATATGAGGTTACACCAGAGACGGTCGCTGCACCTCCAGAAAACACAGCACTAGTAGACGATCCTATCGTTGTACCCGACGTTAAACTATAAATATTTTGGTTTAGATAAAATATAGAACTTTGATGAACGTATTTTCGACATATTTTAGCTCGAAGATACTAAATCAAGGTTCTTTTTTTGTTTAAATTTCCATCGTTATGTATAAAAATTCAAATAAATAGCTTCAGAGTGAATCTTTTACCATTTGTTCCTTTTGATTGTTTTTCCAAGTAAAAGTCTTTATTATAATAATTATAACTACTTGCTACAGGAGGACAAAAATGAGTATGATCTTCAACGTGAAATCTGAAATTACTAAATTAAATTCTGTTTTATTAAAACGACCTGGTAAAGAAGTAGAGAATCTGACCCCTAATACAATGCATGATCTTTTGTTTGATGATATTCCCTATTTACCAATTATACAACAAGAACATGATGCCTTTGCACAGCTTTTAAGAGACAATGGTTCAGAAGTTTTGTATCTTGAAAATCTTGTCGCAGAAGCAATTGACGCTGCTGGAATTAGAGAAATGGTCATTGATAAATTCATGACTGAGTCTGGAGTTTACGAGTCAGATATAACAAAGGAATTAAAAAATTATCTGATGACATTTTCTACGCAAGACCTAGTTGATAAAATTATGGGTGGCGTACGTAATGATGAAATTGATATTGATTCGAACTCATTATCTTGGATAGCTGATCATGAGAAGAGTTCTTTATTTTTAATGCAACCAATGCCTAATTTGTATTATACGAGGGATCCGGCAAATATACTGGATAATGGAATTTCTATTAATAATATGACATATAAGGCCAGAAAACGTGAATCTTTATTCATAGATATTATTGTTAAATATCATCCTGAATTTAAGCAGTCTAACTTGGAAGTCTGGAGAGACAGAACCGTTTCTACTTCGATTGAAGGAGGAGATGTACTCGTATTGAGTGACGATGTATTAGCAATTGGTATTTCCCAGAGAACTTCGGGTCTTGCCATTGAAGAACTGGCGCGAACCTTATTCGAAAAGCATGCGACCTTCTCAAAAGTTGTTGCGATTGAAATCCCCAGAGTTCGTGCAATGATGCATCTGGACACGGTCTTTACAATGATTGATAAAGATAAATTTACAATTCATCCAGGAATTCAGGGACTTGATGGTAAAATGTCTGTTTATATCTTAGAACCCGGCAAGTCAGACAGTGAGATCCACTTAACTCTGCATTCAGATTTGACTGAAGTGCTTAAACAAGTGTTAAACCTATCTGAGATTGCTTTGATTCCTTGTGGGGGTGGCGATGCTATCGCTGCGCCTCGAGAACAATGGAACGATGGATCAAACACTTTAGCCATTGAACCTGGTGTAGTCGTCACATACAATCGTAATTACGTATCAAATGATCTTATGAGAGAACACGGTGTTAAAGTATTGGAAATCCCTTCAAGTGAGCTATCAAGAGGTCGTGGCGGACCCAGATGTATGAGTATGCCTTTGAATAGAGACTAATTAAAAAAACCATCTTAGATTACCTTGTATGGTAATGCCAAGATGGTTTTCTTTTGCAATTTTAAGATTGTTTTTTTCCGTCTTTAGTGTATGAAATAACATTAGATTCTTTGTTATCCGCAATTTCTTTGGCGCGGTCTGTAGCATCCTTTTTTGTGTCAAACGTGGAATCTGGTCTTTGTGCTTCTTTTGTCTGAACTTTCCATTTATCATCTTCGAAGTATATCAGTACATCATTGTCTAGCAAATCGGCGTTACCAGCATGTTCATGGTCGTCATTTTTTCTCGGTTTCGGTTTTGAATCAAAAGCTTGTATTTCATCATGATCTGACTTCTCAAACCAGTCTTCTGCTTGGCTTATAGCGATTGGTATGGCACGATCTTCTGGATAATCATTGTCCAATAAGGCATTAGCAATGTCAATTGCCTTTTTGCGTACGACTTTTTTCAAATTCTTCATAGCATCTGGATAGTCTTTAGTATCCCATGGCATACAAATCATCCTTTCATATTTTCTGTTTTCGTTATATCATGAATATAGAATTAAGACGAATATTTAGACTTCATGTTTAGAGTAATATGAAGGAAAATAAGTAAAAGAGGTTACTATGAAAAAGATAGAAAAATCAGCTCATTTCCTAAGAGAAAATAGTGCGTTATTCCAATGTCCGGTATGTCAGAATGATTTCCTAGAAGTGAATAGCCATCAAATGATTTGCGTTCAAGGCCATTCATTCAACCTTTCCAAAAAAGGAACGGTTCATTTCCTTTTGAAACAGCCTCATAATGATTACGGTAGTGAAATGCTTAAATCTAGAAGAAGCATTGCCCAAGACGGTCTTTGGCATCCAATGCTGCAAAAAGTTCTTCAAGCTGTCTCAAAAAAAGATGGGGTTCATATGGATGTCGGCTGTGGAGAAGGTTCTCATCTTCACCATTTACATAAAATGGGGTTAGAAGGCGTAAAAATTGGTTTTGATATTTCTAAAGATGCAATCCAGCTGGCTGCTGCTTTATATACTGAAGCATTCTGGAGTGTGGCCGATTTGGCTCGTTCACCTTTTGCGTCTAATGCTTACGATACTATCTTCAATATTCTTTCCCCGTCAAATTATAGTGAATTTGATCGGTTGTTGAAAAAAGGCGGTCAGGTTATTAAAGTTATTCCATCGGAGCGTTATCTTATTGAAGTAAGAGAATTAACCGGGAATGACGAGAAACCTTATTCCAATCAAGATGTAGTAGAGAAATTCTTTGATCACTATCCAGATGCTGAAAGAATCAGTATCCAATATAAACATGATGTAAAACCATCTCTTGTTCCACTATTAGTTGAAATGACCCCACTAGGATGGAATGCAGCTGAACAGATTAATTTGGATGATCTGAAAAGTGTGACGGTTGAAATGGAAATATTAGTCGGTACTAAAGCGTAATTTCAAGTAGATAACTGCTTGAATAGATCTATTTCTATTTAAGAATGAATTTTCTGTAAACCCATTTACAAAAAGTTCACAATATTGTTGAACTTTACCTTAATTTCGAGATTAATTCCACCAGTACCTTGCATTCACTATATTCCAGTGTTATCATATGGAACATAAGCTGATTTGATTCATTGGTTTTTATCAGTCACCCCATCAGAAGCTGATAAAAAAATGTGAAATAGCAACAGCTTAATTAACGTATCGCTTCGCAGTGCTTGACACCGAGGCGATACGTTTTTTTGTGTAATTAATTTTACATTACGATATTTAAGTTCAAAGGAAAATACGTTATAATTTATACCGATTACCCATTTATGAAAGGAGGCACCCATAATGACTTTAGCGCTTAAAGAAAAAATACAATTGAAAGCTCAAGAAATTGGAATAGATAAAATTGGATTCACACATGCAGAGCCTTTTTATGACCTGGAAGATAAACTACATAAACAAAAAGAGAAAGGTCATACGTCTGGCTTTGAACATGATGTCATTGAAGAACGGATCTATCCTGATAGAATTTTTTCTGAGCCTAAGTCTATTATTGCGATAGCTGTAGCTTATCCTTCAAAGATGGGTACCAAGCCTCCGAGAGTTAAAGGGGAGAGACGTGGAGAATTTGCTCGAGCGTCATGGGGAACGGATTATCACGATGTACTAAGAGACCGAATGGATCGTTTAATTGAGTATATTCGAGAAGAGACAAGCTCAGAAACGGAGTTCAAGCCAATGGTGGATACAGGAGAGCTAGTTGATGTTGCAGTAGCTCAAAGGGCAGGACTTGGTTTTATCGGCAGAAATGGATTGCTGATCACAAAAGAGTTTGGGTCATATGTATATTTGGGTGAAATTATTACAAATATTGAATTTGATCCTGATGAAGAAGTCGCTTTCGGCTGCGGGGACTGTACTAGGTGTGTAACGGCTTGTCCTACTGGAGCGTTACTTGGTGACGGGCGAATGAATGCTCAGAAATGTCTTTCTTTCCAGACGCAAACTAAAGGCTACATGCCAAAAGAATATCGTCGAAGAATGGGCCATGTCATTTATGGTTGTGATATCTGTCAGATCGTATGTCCCTATAATAAAGGTATTGATTCTCATTTTCATGAAGAAATGGAACCCGAACCCGAAAAAACAATGCCGCTATTAAAACCCTTACTAACCATATCCAACAAGGAATTTAAAGAGACTTACGGAGAGATGTCAGGTTCATGGAGAGGGAAGAAGCCTCTGCAGAGAAATGCGATTATCGCACTAGCCAATTATCGTGACCGTACAGCAATTCCAGAGTTACTGAAAGTGGTTGATCAAGATCCACGTCCAATGATCAGGGGGACGGCTGCTTGGGCTATTTCCATGATCTTGAAAAGAGAAGCGAATCCAGATGTCATCTTTTTTCTTGAGGAAGCTTTGGCTAAAGAAACGGATCCAGAAACAATCGAAGAATTTGCTACAGCAATCGCTTCGATGAAGGAAAATCTGTAAAAGATAATGAATACATTTACAAATTAAGGAGATAATGAAATGCCGAATCATATCGTGTTATACGAACCACTTATACCAGCGAACACTGGTAATATTTCCAGAACTTGTGCAGGTACAAATACGCACTTACATTTGATCAAACCGTTAGGGTTTAGTACCGATGATAAACAATTAAAACGAGCAGGGCTTGATTACTGGAATGAAGTTGAAATCACTTACCATGAAAATCTGGAAGCCTTTATTGAGTATGCAAAAAACGGTAAATTCTATCTAATTTCTAAATTTGCAAATAAGGTTTATTCAGATGAAGACTTCACGGATACAACTCATGATCACTTTTTTATCTTTGGAAAAGAAACAACGGGGTTACCAGAAGTATTTATGAAAGAGTATGAGGAAGATTGCTTGCGTATTCCAATGAACGACCAGCATGTGCGGTCGTTGAACCTATCTAATACAGCGAACATTCTAATTTACGAAGCGCTTAGACAACAAAAATTCTTGGATCTTGAATTGACGCACACTTATGACAATGACAAATTGAAGTAACAAAAAAGACTTTCCTAAAAAGGAAAGTCTTTTTTGTTACATTTTATCAGGCGTTTCTACACCTAGTATTGTAAGGTCTTGTTTCAATAGCTCTGTAACAGCATAGACAAGAGCAAGTCTTGATTCTTTTTCTGGATGTTCATCCAACACTCGCACGTTAGCATAAAACTTATTGAAAGCCTGCGATAAATGAATCGAATGTTTAGCAATAATAGAAGGTTCATATTGCTTGTAAGCACGAATTAAAGTCGCAGGGAACTCTTGGATCAACTTAATGACTTCCCAGCTATAAGAGTCATTTAAGCTATAGTTTTCAGAAGTAGAGAACGATTCTTTTTCTGCTTTTTTAAGGATACTTAAACCACGGGCACGAGTATATTGCACATAAGGTCCTGTTTCACCCTCAAATTGAACCACTTCTTCGATTGTGAAGTCAAAATTATTTAAACGATCATTTTTAAGGTCATGGAAGACAACTGCACCAACACCAACTTGCTCGGCAACAACTTCTTTGTTTTCAAGCGAAGGATTTTTATCTTCAATTTGTTGAAGTGCTAGGCTCGAAGCTTCATTTAGGACTTCTTCTAGAAGTACGACTTTACCTTTTCTCGTAGATAGCTTTTTACCGTCTTTAGTAATTAAACCAAATGGAATATGGTGGATATTTTCAGCCCAGTCATAACCCATCTCCGAAAGAACGCCTTTTAATTGTTTGAAGTGGTTTGATTGTTCTTGACCAACGACATAAAGGGCTTGAGAGAAGTCATAGTTTTCCTTACGGTAGAGTGCAGCTGCTAAGTCTCTAGTCATATAAAGCGTTGCACCATCAGATTTCCTAATAAGGGCAGGGTTAAGGTTATATTTTTCAAGGTCAACAATATGTGCGCCTTGATTTAGCGTTAATAGATTTTTCTTATCTAATAACGAAACGACCGAATCCATTTTATCATTGTAAAAAGCTTCACCTTTATAAGAATCGAACTGAATATTCAAACGATCATAAACTTTTTGAAATTCAGCTAATGATTCTTCTCTGAACCATGTCCAAAGTGCAATAGCTTCTTCGTTACCATCTTCTAGCTTTTTAAACCAAGCACGGCCTTCATCTTCAAGTTCAGGATGTTTTTCAGCTTCTTCATGAAATAAGACATACAGTCTTAGTAATTCTTTGATTGGGTTCGCTCGAACGTCTTCTTCAGTACCCCATTTTTTGTATGCAGAGATTAGTTTACCGAATTGAGTTCCCCAGTCACCAAGGTAATTGATACGTACAGGATTATACCCAACTCTAGATAAAATATTAGACAAAGCATTACCAATAACGGTTGATCTTAAGTGACCCATGGACATCGGTTTGGCGATGTTAGGGGAGGACATATCAATAGGAACATTTTGACCATTACCAATATTGACTGCACCGTAGAGTTCCTTCTGCTCAAGAATTTCTTTTAGAACGAGCTGACTAACTTGATCTTTTTTCAAAAAGAAGTTCAGATAAGGACCGACTGTTTGAACTTTTTCGATAATTGGTGAAGAGACTTGATCTTGTAATTCAGCAGCGATTTGTGCTGGATTCTTTCGAAAGAGTTTAGCCAGTTGAAAAGTAGGGAAGGCTAAATCTCCATGTTCAACCATCTTTGGCTTTTCTAAAAGTTGATTAATTTCGTTTAATTCTAATTGATCTTTTAAGACGTCGTGTAGCGACTGGGCTACAAGCAATTTATAATCCAAAAAAATCCTCCTAATTTAAATTGTCCTATTTAATGGTTCAACGTATAAATCATTAACTATTCACTATTTCAGATGCATTTAAGTAGCAAATACCTATTTTTACGTTTATGCATAAGCATTTGTATTATAGCAAAGCTAGATACCTCTAGCAACAGTATTCGATCCCAAGTTGACCAGAAAGCGTTTTAATACAAATATAGTGAATTTCTATACGTAATCAGTTATAGTAGATAGTAACGAAATATCTTAAAAATGTACAAGTTGGAGTGACTTTATGAAAAAATCTGAACGACAAATGATGATTAAACAGATGGTGCTGAACGAAGAGATCGGAACACAAGACGATTTGTTGATTAGGCTTAAAGATAAAGGTCTAGAAGCAACTCAAGCAACGATTTCTCGAGATATAAAAGAATTGAATTTAGTTAAAACACCTAGTTCTAGAGGCGGAACCAAATACACGATTTATCAAAACAATCAACTCACAATAGAAGATAAACTTTCTTCTACTTTAAAAGAAGTTGTTGAATCGATTACCCGAGTACAATTCATGAATGTAGTAAAGACTATTCCAGGTAATGCACATGTAGTAGGTGCTTTAATGGATGATATCGATTTTTCCGAAGTAGTGGGTACGGTTGCAGGCAATGATACGATTATGATTATTTCAAAAGATGAAGAACAGGCGACCAATATGTATCAATACCTTTCAAAAAGAGCGAATTTACTTAATAGATAGACTATCCATTTATGTATATGAATAACTTAAAAATAACAAGCGCTATTATTTGTGTTATCTGTATATCCTTATAGAATAAGTATGTATAAGTAATCATTGCATACTCATTCTAAAGAGGGGGACATAAGATTATGGAAGAAAAAGACTTAAAAATTGCTCATAACATGATGAAGCTAAAATTAAAGAAATTAGCTGAACAGGTCATTGTGATCACTGGTGCATCAAGTGGGATAGGATTAGCTACTGCTAGAATGGCTGGAGATTATGGCGCTCGTTTAGTTCTGGTTTCACGAAATGAAGAAGCTTTAAAAACTCTCGTTGAAGAATTCGAAGAGAAAGGCCAAAAAGCAATATACGTAAAAGCAGATGTTGGCATTGAAGAAGACGTAAAACAGGTTGCTAAAGAAGCCATTGCAGAGTTTGGCCGTTTCGACACATGGATTAATAATGCCGGCGTTTCTATTTTTGGTCATGCCATCGATGTAACGATACCGGATATGAAAAAAGTATTTGATACTGTCTACTGGGGAGTCGTTTACGGTTCTAGAGAAGCTGTAAATCGTTTTAAAGATCGAGGAGAACCTGGTGCGTTAATTAACGTGGGAAGTCTCTTTGGAGATAGAGGAACTACCGTACAATCAACGTATTCTGCTGCAAAATTTGCTGTTCATGGATGGACTGAAAACCTTAGAATGGAAGCAGAAAAAGATCGGATACCCGTATCTGTCACGTTGATTCATCCTGGACGAATCGATACACCATACAATGAACATGCTCAGAGTTATTTGGAAAAGCAACCCGGTCATAGAGGAATGATTTATCCTCCAGAAGCTGTAGCGGAAGCAATTCTCTTTGCTGCTGAGCATCCAAAAAGAGATATGTTTGTCGGTGGGCAGGCAAAACTATTGAGTATCTTAGGTAAAGGCTTTCCTAGACTAATGGATAAAGTAGAAGAATATTATGCGTATCCAACACAACATATCAGCAAACCTTCAAAACCAAAAGACGATAGTGCTTTACACGAAGCTGGTTACGGCTTGCATGAACGCGGTACAAGCGAAGGCTGGAGAAGAAAATCAAGTCTTTATGTAAAAGCATCTAAACATCCTTTTCTCTCAACAGTCGTAGTAGGAAGTGTGGCCTTACTGGCTCATGGATTAATTAAAAAGAAATAATCATAAAAAAGGTCAGAGAGTATGAGGATCATTTCCTACTCTCTGACCTTTTTCGTTTTTATTTTTCTGGGTTCCAAACCCATTGATGTCCAAGTTTGCCCAAAAGTTTGTCTGCTTCTTCGGGCCCCATTGTTCCTGCTTCATATTTCGCAGGGATTTCAGAGTTCATATCCCAAGCTTCACGAATAGAGTCGACGTATTTCCAAGAATTCGAAACTTCTTCCCAGTGTGCAAAGTGCGTTCTATCACCATTCAAACCATCTAAAATTAGCTTTTCATAAGCTTCAGGACTTTCCTGAATTGTCCCTTCAGTTCTCAGGTGATCAAATTGCATTGTTGTAGTGTCCATACTCATTCCAATTTTTTTCTCATTTAATTGAATAGAGAATCCTTCGCTCGGTCCAAGATACATTGTGATGACATTAGCATCAGTAGACTCGTCTGCGTAAAGAGAGTGGGTAGTTTTTTTGAACACTACATTGATTTGAGCTTCTTTTTTAGTCATTCTTTTTCCAGTTCTTATATAGATTGGAACACCTGACCAGCGATCATTTTCGATTTCGATTTTACCGGCTACATACGTTTCAGTTGTTGAATCTTCAGAAACATTTTCTTCTTCTAAATAGCCTTGAAGAGACTTTTTATCAGAGTGCGTATATTGCGCACGCACAAAGTTATCTTTAACATCTTGAGGTGATAAAGCTTTAAGTGCTTCTAAAACACTCATTTTTTTCTCTCTAATTTCATCGGAATTAAAAGAACTCGGTGCTTCCATTGTCAGCAGACTGAAAATCTGCATGATATGATTTTGGACCATGTCTCTTAAAGCACCACTTTTATCATAATAACCAGCACGTTCTTCGACGCCTAATTCTTCGCTTAACGTAATTTGTATATTTGAAATGAACTGATTATTCCAAACTTGTTCGATCATAGGGTTAGCAAATCGAAACGCTAATATATTCTGTACCATTTCTTTGCCAAGGTAATGATCGATTCGGTATAAATCTTCAGACTCAAAGGCTTCTAATATTTCGTCATTCAGTGCTTTAGAACTTTCATAATCTGTTCCGAATGGTTTCTCGATGATGACCCTATTAAACCCTTTTTCGTTTAATAAATTTTGACTTTTCAGATGATTCGTAATGGTTCCAAAGAAATCAGGAGACATTGATAAGTAGAAAATTCTATTTCCACCAATCTCGTATTTTTCATCTAACCTATTGGATAATTCTCTCAAAGTGTCATAGTGTTCTGTATCTTTAACGTTATGAGACTGATAGTAAAAATGTTGAGAAAATGTCTTTATTTGTTCTTCAGATCCACCGATGTTTTTCACTGAATCTCTAACGATTTCCTGATAATGTTCATCCGACCAGTCACGTCTGGCAGTACCGATAACTGCAAAATTTTCTTCTAAAAATCCTTTAGTATATAATCGATACAATGAAGGATATAATTTACGCTGGGCAAGATCCCCAGTACCTCCAAAAATAATGAAGAGTGCTTTATTTGCTTGAGACATACTTTCCCTCTTTTCTACTTATACATTCATGTATAAAGGTTACTGTACTCTCCCTCTTTTCTACTTATACATTCATGTATAAAGGTTACTGTACTCTATTTTACTTTTTGTTCCTAGTTCTAGCAACTGTATTGTAGCAGTTCGAGTGAAATAAGTTAAATACAAGAGTTAAAATATAGGAATACGTTATAAGGTAGGTTTTTGAAACTAGTCTCTATTTTAAATTAAAAAACTCTCATCAAACTAATAAATCTTCTTCAAATTCATCGGAAATGTGCCAATTATAAGGAAAAATAATGAGAATGATGGCATAAATCTAGATTGCATTAAAGACGTTTGGTACAATATCAAAGACTTAAAGAAAGAGGCGAGAAAATGACACACCCATTTGAACAATACAATATGAA
Source organism: Marinilactibacillus sp. XAAS-LB27 (assembly GCF_036039175.1). Taxonomy (NCBI): domain Bacteria; kingdom Bacillati; phylum Bacillota; class Bacilli; order Lactobacillales; family Carnobacteriaceae; genus Marinilactibacillus; species Marinilactibacillus sp. XAAS-LB27. The sequence goes on from NZ_JAYXKP010000001.1 coordinate 296,673, forward strand.
AGATTTCTTGATAGAAGCAATAAAAGAGATTGGTTTTGACGAACCAACCGAAATTCAGAAAAAAGTCATCCCAGAAGTAAAAAAAGGGAGAGACATTATTGGTCAGTCACAAACAGGTTCAGGTAAAACACATGCCTTCCTCCTGCCATTATTTAATAAAATTGTTCCCGAACATGAACAAGTACAAGTTGTGATTACTGCTCCTAGTAGAGAATTGTCTGATCAGTTGTTTCAAGCAGCTAGTCAATTAGCAGAGCACTCGGAAAAAGAAATCATTGTACAACAATTCATTGGTGGAACGGATAAACAAAGACAGATCGATAAGCTTGCTCAAAAACAACCTCATGTTGTTATTGGAACACCTGGACGTCTGTTTGATTTAATTAACCAGAATGTTCTATTGACACATACAGCAAACTATATGGTTGTCGATGAAGCAGATATGACACTTGATATGGGCTTTTTGGAAGAAGTAGACCAAATTGCTGCGCGTCTTCCTGAGAAAGGGCAGATGCTCGTATTTTCGGCTACAATTCCACAATCATTACAGCCATTCCTTAAAAAATACATGAAGAGTCCTATTGAAATTAAAATTGAAAACCAACAGATTATTTCAGATACCGTGGAAAACTGGTTGATTTCAACCAAAGGTAAACAACGAGTTAATGTCATTCACGAATTGTTAACAATTGGTCAACCTTATTTGGCTTTAGTATTTGCAAACACTAAAGATAGGGTAGATGAGATTGCAAAGGGTCTTAGAGATAAAGGTCTTGAAGTGGCTGTTGTTCACGGTGGCATTTCTTCTCGTGAAAGAAGAAGAGTCATGAGACAAATCCAGAATCTGGATTATCAATATGTTGTTGCTTCAGATCTTGCGGCTAGAGGGATCGACATCAAAGGTGTTTCTCACGTTATTAATGCTGAGATACCTCACGAATTAGATTTCTTTATTCACCGTGTCGGCAGAACTGGCCGTAATGGTATGGATGGGATAGCCGTTACCCTTTATTCTCCAGGAGAAGAAAAAGAAATTGAAACATTAGAGAGTATGGGTATTACTTTCCAACCTAAAGAAATAAAAAATGATGAAGTACTAGATACGCATGACCGTAACCGAAGAGATCAGAGAAAAGATCAAAATAGTAAAGAATCTTTTGACTCGGAAATTCATGGTATGCGTAAAAAAGCTAAGAAAAATGTGAAGCCCGGATATAAGAGAAAGATCGAGCGTAAAAAAGAAGAGAAAAGAAAGAAAGCTAGAAAATTGACGCAAAACAACCGTAAAGGTCGTAAGTAATTTTCTAGTCAAAAAAACACAATCTTACTAGTATCCTAAGCAGATACCAGTGAAGATTGTGTTTTTTTATGATGTTTTAGCTTCTTTTTTCGGATCCGTTGTTTTCTTCATATCTTTTACTGCTAGATAGAAAATAAACAAGGATAAACCAATTTTCAATTCAAACGCGTATACCGTAACTAAATTGAATAAAGAGGATAGTTCTATAGCGATTGTTGGTAGAACAGATGCCATTATAGCCATTCTCAGGTTCTGTTTGAACAATAACCCAGAGCGTAGGAGTTTAGAAAAAAGATTTGCAAATAAGAGAATAAATAGCAATTCAAAAATTTCAATAAATCCAATACCAATGTAACTGATTACAAAAGTGAAAGCATAAGTCAGGAATGAAAAAGAACCTAAGCCATTCAAAAGCGCTTTGACGGATGAACTATCAAGCGATTCTAATTGATCATACGAAGTATCAACACCGTAGCCTAAGAAGCTTAGATAGAATGTATCTTTCAGTAAACCAATACCTACAGGTACATTCAGACGTGTTAGGTTTTGATCAATCTCTTCGGAACTCATTTGATCATTAGGATCAAAGAATAAAAGAAAAGAATTCGTTTGATGAATAGAAGCATTCGTTTCAGAAGTAGTTAATTCACCATCAGTAATGTCAAATTCAGGAAGTTCACTAGCGATTTCCTGTCCGTCTTTTTGAATCGATTGTAATATCGGGACAACTCTCACGATACTAATCACTGTGATAAAAAGTGTGATAATCGCAACTAACTGAGCGATCTGTCTTTTTTTCATGTTTTTTGCACGATGAATCTTTTTAGGATTAAAAATGGAATATTTCAAGTATTTAATCAATAGCGACCTTCCTTTTTATATAATAAACAAATTTAAAGACTTTAATCATTTTACATCCCAGTAGATTAAAAAACAACGGCAGCTTTTATTCCTTATCTGATATTCTGTAAATATAAGCGTCAATAAGTGAATTTGTGTCGAATATTTGAATAGATTCCAGCTTATCCTCTTTAATAAAATGGTCTCTAATGTTAGAATGAGTTTAGTAAGAACAATATTAACAGGAGGAATGTTTATTATGGCTTATACTTTACCTGAATTACCGTATGCGTACGATGCTTTAGCACCACATATCGATGAGGAGACAATGGTCATTCATCATGACAAGCACCACGCTGCATATGTAACTAAAGTAAACGCTGCTCTAGAAAACCACCCAGAGTTAGCTGAACTGAGTATTGAAGAATTGATGCAGAAACTTGATTCTGTTCCATCTGATATCAAATCAGCTGTTCAAAATAACGGTGGGGGACATGCAAACCACTCTTTATTCTGGGAAATTCTATCACCAAATGGTGGAGGACAACCTTCAGGAGCATTAGCAGAAGCGATCAATGAAACATTCGAAAGTTTTGAAGCTTTCAAAGAAAAATTCAGTGCAACTGGTGCAAACCGCTTTGGTTCAGGTTGGGCATGGTTAGTGGTTACTGATGGAAAATTAGAAGTCATTGATACATTAAACCAAGATTCTCCATTATCTTTAGGCAAAACACCTATCTTAGGTCTTGATGTATGGGAACACGCTTATTACTTGAACTACCAAAACAAACGTCCTGATTACATTTCTGCTTTTTGGAATGTTGTAAACTGGGAAGAAGTTTCTAAACGTTACGAAGCCGCAAAATAATTAGGTCTTTAAATTTCTAACTTTTTCTTTAATCCAGCTGATATATCTTTAACTAAATAGGTATTTGTATTAGTTAGAAAAAAGAAATAGACAAATAAAAGAGAATCAGGAACGTACTTTGGTACGCTTTCTGATTCTTTTTTATGTGAAAATATGAGGGTGTAATGAAGTAGAGGGAAAAGAAAGGCATCTTGAAAATTAAAGTTTTTCAAAGTAGAGTTATTGTAAGCGAGCAGCGTTAAATCAAATGCTGAACTATATTTTCTTGAGTAATTTCCCATTTATCTTTAATGAATTCAATCTTATGTAGACTTGTATGGGAGGTGGGGAAAGGTATATTTTTATTTGTCCACTCTATTCCTTTTAGAATATGGTAAATGATATTAATTACACCACCGTGCGTTACAATCAGAATATTTTCTTTATGATTTTTTTCAATATGATTTTCGCTGACTTTATCAAAAGCTTGCTGTATTCGACTGAAGTTATCACTTGGACTTTCTCCACCAGGGTAATTTTCATCCATTCTTAGACGATTGAAGTACACTCCAGGATACTTTTGATTTGCTTTATCATTGGACAGTCCTGCTAGATAACCGTTATTGGTTTCACGCCATTCTTTAGATTTCTCAATAGGCAACTGAAGAGCGTCTGCAATGTGTATACTTGTCTCTAGTGCTCTTGTTAAATCGCTAGTAATAATTTGATTTATAAGAAACTCTTCATAATGATTTTTTAAATATTGACCCAATTCTTTCGACTGTGTAATGCCTTCATCTGTAAGTCCTCTCTGACTCCAGCCACCACGAAATCCATCTGCGTCTTTGCCATGCCGAACTAAGTAAATAACCATGAATTTCTCCCTATAAATAATGATGTTTTTATTATACTGATTTAGTACTAGAATAGAAACTGCAGCTTTTTAATATGAATTCGTTTAACTACTCTTTAAATATTGATAAGATTTACATAATTTAGACAACTTCACAGAAATTTCCACTTTAACTTATAGAAAAAAGACCTCCTGTTTGGTAAACTGGTTTGAGCATATAGAGTTTTATATTTAAAAATTTCAATTCCTTAAACAGTTAATTTATTTATTTACGCAAAATTAGTGGAGGTATTTTATTTGATTAAACCAGCAAAAAAAGTAAATGATAGAAAAAAATCCCATATTCCATTTAGACTGAATTTATTGTTTTTTATCGTCTTTATGTTATTCACAGCTTTAATTCTAAGACTTGGGTATCTGCAAATTGTTAGAGCAGATGAGTACCGCGCAGAAGTAGAACGTACAGAAAACACTACGATTACGGGTAGTGTTCCTCGTGGAGAAATTTTTGATGCCACTCTAAAAAAATTAGTTGGAAACGAAGCTAGAAACACGATCACATATACACGCGGTAAAAGTACTAGCAGTACTGATATGGCAGAACTTTCACTTAATCTAGCAGATTACATTTCAATGCCGCATGTTTCTCCATTTGATAGTGATGAAAAAAGAGACATCACTTTAAGAGATATGCAAGATTACTATATTTCTACGAACTTAAAAGAGTTGAATAAGTCTTTGACGGATGAAGAGAAAAAGCTCAGTGGGTCTAAATCTTACCAGGCTCTTTTAGATAAAGTCTCAGAAGATGATGTGTCTGGCTTTAGCGACAAAGAAAAAATAGCTACGGCTATATTCAAAAAAATAAACGCTTCATACTCACTTAGTACAGTAAATATTAAAAATGAAGATGTGACACAAGAAGAAATTGCACGAGTTAGTGAGAGCTTAGGTGAATTACCTGGTATTGGAACGGGTACGGATTGGGTACGTGTTTATCCGGAAGAGAATATGCTTAGAAGTGTTTTAGGTGGAGTAACTACAGAAGCACAAGGTATTCCGAGCGACAAAGTCAGTAAGTACCTTGCAATGGGATATTCCAGAAATGATAGAGTCGGCCGAACATATCTAGAATCACAATATGAATCAGTTCTTAGAGGAACAAAATCTAGTATAGAAACAGAAACAGATACTTCAGGAGAAATCATTAATCAGATAGAAAAATATTCAGGTAGTAAGGGAGATAACTTAATTTTAACTTCTGATATTGACTTCCAGAGGACTCTCGAGCAGATTGCAAAGGACTCCCTAGGTAAACGGGAAGGTAAAAATGACAGAATATATATTGCAGCTATGAATCCCAAAACGGGAGACATTTTAGGAATGACTGGACAACGAATTCAAGATGGAGAAATAGTAGATGATGCGTTAGGTGTATTTACCTCATCTTACAATATGGGCTCTTCTATAAAAGGTGCTACTGTACTCTCTGCATACATGGATGGGGTTTTAGATTCAAGTAATAACAGAATTATAGACACACCTCTAAAATTTAGAGGATCTAATGATATATCTTCTGTATTTAATAGAAGTGGATCTATAGAAATGAATGACATCACTGCTTTAGAACGTTCTTCGAATGTTTACATGGCTCGTTTAGCCATGAGAATGGGTGGAATTTGGGACTATACTAGAGATCAAACATTACCATTAAACTATAATGAGCTTATAAAAAAACAACGAGAATATTATGCTATGTTCGGACTTGGAGTAAACACTGGTATTGATTTACCTAGTGAAGAAACTGGTCTAAAAGGTACTCCGACTCAACCAGGTGAAGCATTATTTGAAGCTTTCGGTCAATATGACACATATACGACCTTACAGCTTCTACAGTATGTTTCGACTATAGCCAACGACGGGACAAGAATTGCGCCCAGATTGGTATCTGAAATAAGAGATACTGATCCAGAAACCGGTGGCGTAGGTGCTTTAAAAACTGAAATCGAACCTAAAGTATTAAACAAAATCCCTGTTGAAGAAGAAGCACTAAATAGAGTTCAGCAAGGTTTTTATCAAGCAGTTAATGGATCACAAGGATCCGCTCGTTCATATTTTACAGGTACGCCTTATGAGTCTGCTGGTAAGACTGGAACAGCTCAAGCGTTTTATTACGATGAAGAACTTGGAAGAAATGATGGAAGAGTCATTAACTTGACATATGTTGGGTACGCACCTTTTGAAAATCCAGAAATTGCTGTTGCGGTAGTTGTTCCTTATTTACCAGAAAGAGATTCTGAAAGAAATAATCATGAAAATACAAGAGCCGCTAGAAGAGTCATGGATGCGTATTTCAAAGCAGGTGAATTTGAAACAGATGGTTCTGGAGTCGAAGAAACAATAGAAGATATACAATCTGCTGCGAATGAAGCACAAAACGACGAAGAATAATAAAAAAGTTTCTAAAGCAAATAGACCATCAGAAGTTAGAATACAATCTCTGGTGGTCTATTTTTGCAAACAAAAAGCCGGAAGTAGAACTCCCAGCTTTTTTGCTTGAATTATTTAGTTTCACGGTGCAATGTAGTTTTTTGCTCTCTCGGGCAATATTTCTTAACTTCTAAACGTTCCGCATTGTTACGTTTGTTCTTAGAAGTTAGATAGTTGCGTTCTTTGCAGTCTGTACATTCTAAAGTTACGTTTACTCGCATTATGGTCCCTCCCAATCTTACCTGAATTAAAGACTAACAAGGTGTCTAGTCTTTCGCCTTGACTAGAATACCATGTTTCTAAAAAAAATGCTATCTTTTTTAGGTCTGAAATCTTATTTTACACGTTAAATGTTACGTTTAAAAGAAAAATCACTTTGCAAGGAGATTACAATTTGGTTATAGAGCATCGAGTTCTTCCTGTTTAATTAGGATTATGGTAAAATTTGTAAGGCGATAAATCTTTAGGAGGAACAAATATGGAATTATGGATCATTATTGGAATACTTTTTGGAATATCGGCTATTTTATTAGTCTTTTCATTTCTGAAAAAAGAAGAAAAAGAGCGGACGTACAAAGAATTAGAAGATGTTTCATTAAATTTGGTACAAATTATCTATGGCTTGAACAAAAGAGTTAAAACTCTTGAAAAAGAACTTAAAATAGAAAATCCTGAACAGACTTTTCCAGATCGTGTAACGAATATGACGCAAACTCATATATTAACGCTGTTCACACAAGGACTGTCTGCTAAAGAAATATCAGAACATTTACATGTATCTGAAGCTTCAGTTCAACATACGATCGATGCTTATATAGCAGATGGTATTAATTAACAAAAATTTCAATAACGAAAGGAACTGTTCAATGTCTAAGAAAAATGTACGTATACTAGCACTTGGTTTTTTCATTTCTGGACTTCTACTTGCGTTATTTTACTTTGTTTTTCCAACTTCTTCTTCAGTAAGTTCCCAAAGTAATAATGAAGTAGATGAGTTAAAATCAGAAGTCTCATATTTGCAGAACAAGATAGCTGAAATGGAAGTAGCTCAAGTTGAAGATCCAGCTGCAGAAGAACCAGTAGAAGATACTGAAGAGCAACCAGAGGAAAATACTGAAGACAGCAACGAAGAACCAGAAGAAAACGCTGATACAGAAGAAACGGAAGAAGCAACTGAAGAAGATCAGGAAGAAGAAGTTGAAGAAGATCCTGTCGTTACTACAACCGTAACGATTGGCGATGGACAACCAAGTAGTGTTGCAGCGAGCCAGTTACTTGATCAAAATATTATTGAAGATCGTTTTGATTTTGACAGCTTTTTAGAAGATAACAATTACGCTCCACTTGTCAGACCTGGTAGCTATGAAATCAAAAGTGATATGTCTTACGAAGAAATTGCCCAAGCTTTGATGGGTCGATAATTTCTTCTAGCGATATTAGGCATATGATTTCTATAACTTTCTCAATTCCTATATGATTAGATTATCATGGATAAGAGAAAGGTTGAGTAGAATGAGTAAAATGTCTAAAGTCAGTATGACGAATGGTGAACTTTACATGATTCAATTAACACCCAAAGAGATTACAACGGCTTTTAGAAAATCAGATTCGGATTTTCAGGAATTTCAATTGAAATCTGGAGAAACGATTTATCTACATGCCGCACATATTGTTTCGATTGAAAGTACAGGCGAAACAACCAGCTTAACAGATTCATTTGATACGGATCATGTAGAAGTTGAAAATTCACATCCTACACAAAAAGATAAAGATGAAAAGGCAGATCAGAATCTCAAAGCTGCCCAAGCTTTCAAAAAAGATTTAGAAGGTAATATGGAGTAAACAGACTACCCAGCTACCAAAGGTCCTACAGATCTTTGGTAGCTTTTTTTCGTTTGACACCGTTTTATTTACCTCTCAAAAACCCACTTTATGTGCTATACTGTTTATTAAATAGCTGAAAAGGAGGATCAAAACATGAACCCTCAAATGAAAATGTCTCTTAGGAGATGGCAAAGAAAACCTTATGTTACATATGGACTGATGATGGTAACGATTTTTATGTTCTTTCTTCAAACTATAAGTGGCGGAAGTGAAAATCCACTAGTTTTAGTACAGTTCGGGGCTAAGGTCAATCAGTTAATTATATTTGGTGAATGGTGGCGACTCATTACGCCTGTATTTCTTCACATTGGTTTTGAGCATATTCTATTTAATGGCGTGCTCATCTATTTCTTAGGGATTCAAGTCGAAGATATTTTTGGACATTGGCGGTATTTTTTATTGTATATGTTAAGCGCACTCGCTGGGAACGCTGCTAGCTTTGCTTTTAATCAATCTATTTCTGCGGGAGCAAGTACAGCTCTTTTCGGACTATTCGGAGCTACTTTAGCTTTACCCAAACTTTTTCCAAATAATTACAGTATTAAAGAAATGTCAAAAAGATTTATGGCTTTAATCATCATCAATCTAGTATTTGGAATTTTCAGTAGCGGTATTGATATGGCTGGTCATATAGGCGGAATAGCAGGCGGGTATCTTTTGACATACGCACTATCTGCTCCAAACGCTTGGGTTAGTGGTTGGAAAGTGCAAGGTAAGTATGCAGCAATATATTTAATCGCTTTAATTATTTTACTTGTAATTGGCTGGCAAACAACTAGCTCACTATATTTTTAATATTCGGAGGCTTACATGATGCTTGAGAAAAAACTAATTGGGATTGACCTTGGTGGTACAACCGTTAAATTCGCAATTTTAACGACAGATGGTCAAGTACAAACTAAATGGAGTATAGAAACGGATAGTTCTGATCAAGGGACTAAAATTGTTCCCTCGATCATTGAATCTATCTTGCATCACCTAGAATTATACGGTATGCAAAAAGAAGAATTTTTAGGAATCGGTATGGGATCACCAGGAAGCGTGAATCACGCAGAGGGAACCGTAATAGGTGCCTATAACTTAAATTGGCGCACTACTCAGAACATTAAATCTGAAATTGAAGCAGGAACAGGCATTCCCTTCGTTATTGATAACGACGCTAATGTGGCTGCTTTAGGTGAACAATGGATGGGTGCTGGGAATAACGAGCCTAACGTTGTATTTGTTACTTTAGGCACTGGTGTAGGTGGAGGCATTATTTTAAATAATGAATTAACGCGAGGCGCTACTGGCGCTGCTGGTGAAATCGGCCATATCGTTGTAGACCCTCATGGGTTTGATTGTACGTGTGGAAATAAAGGTTGTCTGGAAACCGTCGCTAGTGCAACTGGAGTCGTTAGACTAGCTCGAACGATGGCTGAAACATTTGCTGGAGAATCATTGTTAAAAGAAAGTATCGACAATGGAGATAGTGTAGATGCGAAAATGGTATTTGATGCAGCTAGAGAAGATGATATTTTTGCAAACCTTGTTGTAGACGAAGTATGCAATTATCTTGCAATAGCTAGTGGAAATATCGCTAATATGTTAAATCCTTCAACTATTGTGATTGGTGGGGGTGTATCAAGAGCGGGAGATTTCTTGTTAAATAGGATCACAGAAAAATTCAAAAGATACGCTTTCCCACCAATTTATGACCATACTAAGATCAAAATTGCTGAATTAGGTAACGATGCTGGAGTGATTGGAGCAAGTTCTCTGGTACTCAATCAATCTACAGCCGAGGTTTAATACGTGAAAAAACGACCTTTAATGTGCTAGTATTAAAAATATACTAATACAAGAGTGAAGAGGGTGATTAAATGCTGAGAATAAACGATCGTTACATGATCTGTTTTATTCCTATGCTTTTGATCACCCTCTTTCTTTCTGGGTGTAGCTCTCTTGGTACCTCAGAAACACAAGAAGCGGATGAAGAACTAGAATCGTTTGTTCAAATTGATCAATCAAAACAAACCGTGCAGAAAATTGTTGGTTGGTTGAACGAAACAGATATACTCGTCCACTTAGGAGATCAAGAAGAGCAAGAATTGATTCGCTTAAATATTCATACTGGAGAAGAGCGAAATATTTATACAACAAATCAACATATTCTGACAGTGGAGATCAATAATGCCTTGGATAAAATTCTTATTCAGGAAGGCTCTGACTCAATTGTTGAACTGTTTACAATGACCACAGAGGGAGAAGAGATCTATAGAATAGACCTTGGTTATTCTGGCTATATTTCAGTCGACTGGAACGCAGTTGATGACAATCTCGTTTTTTTATCCCACTATCAATATGATCAGGAAACATCTCTAGAATCTTCGAAAGTCATGATATGGAATTTAGAGACAAATGAATTAGCTGACTTCCATGTAAATGCTATTGAACCAAGCTGGTATTCTGCACATTTATATCTATATGTAAATGAAGTAGATGGTTACTTATATATCGGAGATACTAGATCTACTGAAGGTGATCAGATGATCAACAACAAAACCATTGACTATCACCTTTATCAAGATACCTTTATATCAATGGAAGCATCTGACATTAATGACCAACAAGTCCACTTGATGAAAGACCATCCTTTTTTGGTGCATCAAGGTGCACTGACCATTCCTAAAGTAACAAGAGGGGAAATACCTGTAAAACCATTTATATCCCAGAGCGTTCGAAATGGAGACGTTTTAGGAGTCATAGCAACTGAGGCAATAGATTTGAATTTAACACTAGGAGATTTCAACTTGAGTTTACTAGACTTTGAGAATAATGAGTATGAAAAGCTTTTAGAACTTCCAGACAATGCCCCAATAGCTTTATCCCCAAATGAACAATACGTTCTTTACGGGTGGCAGTTTGAAAATATTATAGAATTAGATGGTACGGAAGAATTGATTTCTCTTATTTCTGATCCTTCTTGAAATATACACTAGAAAAAAACGCTTTTCTAATGTAATATGTAAAGGTGAGAAGTGATAGAGAGGAAGTTTGAAATTGGATGGAATGACAATTTTTACTATAATTCTTTGGATTGGGTTACTTGCGTGGGGGATTTGGGAACTGGTTCAGTATTTCAGAAGAAAAAATGCTGCTGAAGTCGTGACTAAAGAAGTTTTCAAAGAAAATATGCGTAGAGCTCAAATCGTAGATGTAAGAGGCAAAGACGAATTCGATGCTGGACATATTCTTGGCGCTCGTAACGTCCCTTATATGCAGATGAAGCAAAGAGGAAACGAATTACGTAAAGATCAGCCAATCTACTTGTACGATGAGAAAAAAACGATGAGTGCACGAGCAGCCATCATGCTTAAGAAACAAGGTTACTCTAATCTATACATCTTAAAAGGTGGTTACGCTGATTGGGATGGTAAAATCAAACGTAAGAAAGCTTAGTAATTTATGCAAAAAAGCAGCTAACCCTTGTGGTTAACTGCTTTTTGCTTATTGTGCTTGAAAAGAATTTACGATAATTGCAGCCGTTTCTTCAATAGATTTGTTGGCTACATTAATAATTTGACAGTCTAATTTTTTATACAAGTTTTCAGCGTAACGGATTTCTTTTTGAATACGAGCGGTACTTGAATAGGGCGTATCTGGATTCATACCATAAGAGATCATTCTTTCTCTTCGAATATTAGATAAGATACTTTCATCGTTTGTCAGTCCAACAATTTTTCTGGAATCTACTTGCCATAATTCTTTTGGTATTTCAGATTCAGGCATAAGCGGTAAGTTGGCAACTTTGTAATTCTGATTTGCAAGATAAATACTGAGCGGCGTTTTTGAAGTTCTCGAGATCCCTAATATAACGATATCAGCTTCTAGAAACCCTTTGGGATCTTTACCATCATCATAGGTTACTGCAAATTCCATTGCGCCTATACGATCAAAGTAATTTTCGTCCAGCTTATGCATGGCACCAGGCTTACCTTGAGGCTCTAAATTTGTTCTTTTGCTAATTTCTCTGATAATCGGATTCAGTATATCAATACAAGTCAAGTCATGTTCACTACAGTAATCGTGAATTGTGTCAATTAACACGCTATCAACAAAAGTATGTAGAATCAGTGCATTGACCGCCTCTGCTTTTTCTAAAATACTCAACAATTGTTTCTTTTCTCTGATAAAAGAGAATATTTTAAAGTCACAGTGTAGGCTAGGAAACTGTGAAAGTGCCGCATTGCTAATGTTACTAGCTGTTCCTCCTACAGAATCTGATAATACAAATATCGCTAATGGTTGATGGTCTCCCATAAGGTTCTTCCTCTCTTGTTTCAATAAGACTCAGTATACAGGACACTTATATATTGTTAAAGTCCCATCCTCATCTTGATATTCTTAAACATATTCGCTATTATAAACTAAACTAATTAAAAGGAAGCGATCGCTTGACTGCTTTTGAACAAGCTGTAACAACTTTAAAGAAAAATGGCTATAAAACGACCGGCAAACGACAAAAGCTTTTAGAACTTTTATACAATCAGGATAAGTATATGTCAGCAAAAGAAGTTCAGGATCATTTAAAAGAACTTTTTCCAGGAATCAGTCCAGATACGATCTACCGTAACTTAAATACTTTTGTGGAATTATCTGTAGTGGAAGAAACTGAATTAAATGGTGAAAAACTTTTTCGATTCAATTGTGACATGCATGGTCACCACCATCATCACTTTATCTGTACGAATTGTGGGAAAACTATCGGCTTAAAAGATTGTCCGTTAGACATGTTTGCAGACCAGTTACCAGGCTGTAAAGTGGTTTCTCATAGATTTGAATTGTTTGGATTATGCGAGGAATGCGTTGCAAGTTAATTCTCATAAAGGCACTATTATATTTAACTAGAGATAAAAACTTTAATTATTTTACAACAATGTATTGACGTAAAATATCTTGTTGTATATAATGAGCAAGAACTGGTTTTATGCATTTTCGATGTATATGAAATCAGTTACATCATTTATTGATAGGGAAGACCAATTGTGATTAATGAACTCATTAAACAATGGAACGCCCTGAACGTACGAGGGGAGGGGAAGAACGATGACTAAAACAGATATCAAGAACGGTGAGAGTCTTGATGATGCTCTTCGTCGCTTCAAACGTTCCGTTTCTAAAACAGGCACATTAAAAGAAGCCCGTAAACGTGAATACTATGAAAAGCCAAGTGTAAAACGTAAAAAGAAATCTGAGGAAGCAAGAAAACGTAAACCTGGTAAATTTTAATTTACTGTTTCGTTGCCTCGATGTATTTTAATGTACCACCACTTTTTTAAGAGGGTGAATCGTTTGGCCAAACTAGAAGAACTAAATCAAGATATGAAAGTAGCGATGAAAGCTAAAGATCGCGAGAGTCTAACAACTATCCGTATGCTTAAATCTGCTTTACAAAATGAGCAGATCAGCAAAGGCGAAGAGTTGACAGATGATGAAGAACTGACTGTTCTTGCTCGCGAGAAAAAGCAGAGATTGGAATCTTTACACGAGTTTCAAGAAGCTGACCGCAAGGATTTAGTGGAAAAACTCGAAAAAGAATTGTCCATTGTCGATCGCTACCTTCCAGAACAATTAACTGAGGAAGAGATTTCTCAAATTGTTCAAGATGCAGTCGTTCAGACTGGAGCTGACTCCATGAAAGATATGGGGAAAGTAATGGGTGCCATTTTACCTAAAGTTAAAGGTAAAGCTGACGGAAGTCTGGTTAGCTCACTAGTCAAAAAAGAACTAAGCAAATAAAAAATGGGAGTTGAGATATTCATCTTGACTCCTATTTTTTTTCGACTTTTTCTTTGAACAATGGCTGTAAACCTTTAATTGAATAAGATATTGCTATTATACTTCTTAAGATAGAGATTAGATTACATTTATGCTATCATTTGATAGAAGAGATTCATTAATTAAACAATTCAAAGGAGTTGGCATTTGTTTGACTGACAATGCACATAAAAAAGTCCGAATCTTTGATGATTCAGAAATAGCGATTCAAATATTGGGAGCACAGAACATTCATCTCAAACTATTAGAAGATGAATTAGCTGTCACGATAAACAACCGAGGTAATCAAGTTGAGATTAGTGGCGATAAAGAAGCTGTCGAATTAGCGGACAGTGTATTAAACGAAGTAGAGCAGCTTTCTGAAAGAGGAAATAGGATAAAGCGTACAGATATCTTATCTGCAGTAAGAATGGCTCAACAAGGCAAACTATCTCAATTCATAAAAATGTATGAAGAAGAAATTGGTAAAGATCGCGATGGACGTCCAATTCGCATAAAAAATGTGGGTCAGAGAAACTATGTTCATTCTGTAAAAAACAATGACATTGTTCTAGGTATCGGTCCTGCGGGTACTGGTAAAACTTATGTCGCTGTTGCAATGGCTGTAGCAGCAATGCGTAGAGGAGAAGTTAAGCGAATCATTTTAACACGTCCGGCTGTTGAAGCAGGGGAAAAATTAGGATTTCTACCAGGTGATTTAAAAGAAAAAGTTGATCCTTATTTACGACCTCTGTATGATGCCCTTTACAATATATATGGAACAGAGCACACAAACCGTTTAATGGACAGAGAAATTATCGAAGTTGCGCCTTTAGCCTATATGCGCGGTCGTACACTAGATGATGCTTTTGTTATCCTTGACGAAGCTCAAAATACAACTGTTCCGCAAATGAAAATGTTCCTGACTCGTCTAGGTTTTGGCTCGAAAATGATTATTAACGGAGATAAAACTCAAATTGATTTACCTTCTGGTACAACAAGTGGTTTAATTCATGCTGAACGTGTATTGAGTGGAGTCACTGGTATCGGTCATATTCATTTTGAAGCCGAAGACGTCATCAGACATCCTTTAGTTGCTAAAGTCATTAAAGCCTATGAAAAAGAAACGGATCTGAAAAAATAATGGAAATCATACTATACGATGAAACAAATCGCCTAAAACCCGAAGAAGAACAGTTGATATCAGAAATTTTAGATTTCTCAGCTGAAAAGCTTTCAATTGAAGAAACTGCAGAAATCTCTGTAACGATTGTTGACAATCAACGCATTCAAGAAATCAATAAAACCTATAGAAATAAAGATTATGCTACAGACGTCATCAGCTTTGCTATGGAAGACGAGCATGAAGATGAATGGGTTATGCCAGATGATGACTCATTTGACTTGCCAAGAGTGCTTGGTGATTTATTTATTTCAATTGAGAAGACAATCGAACAAGCAGAGGAATACGGACACTCATTTAAAAGAGAATTAGGATTTCTGGTTGTTCACGGCTTACTTCACTTGAATGGCTATGATCATATGAATGAAACGGATGAAAAAGAAATGTTCTCTCTGCAAGAAGAAATTTTAAAGGAGTATGGACTTGAACGATAAAAAACAGCTGCCGCAAAAAAACAGAAGATACAGCGACTCCTTCCGCTATGCATTTGAAGGTGTCAAAACGACTTTTCAAGAAGAACGCAATATGCGTACCCACGTTATGGCTGGTGCCGTTGCGCTACTTCTTGGAGTCTTTCTTTCGTTATCTATAACGGAATGGTTATGGATCTTGTTGGCTTCTTTTCTCGTTTTTGTCATGGAGATTCTAAACACGGTTATTGAAAACCTTGTGGATCTCGTTACACAAGAATATCACCCACTAGCTAAAAAAGTAAAAGACATGGCCGCAGCGGCAGTGCTGAGTACAACCATATTTTCGGTTGTGACTGGACTCCTGATTTTTGCACCAAAGTTGCTGGACCTGTTCTTTTAACGAGAGGATTCTTACAATATGGACAACGATCAAATTAAAACGCTTATTCAACAAGCCGATCACATGTTAGACAGAGCTTACGTGCCGTATTCACATTTTCCAGTTGGTGCTGCACTGATGACTAAAGAAGGAAAAGTTTATTCTGGATGCAACATAGAAAATGCATCCTTTGGCTTAACAAATTGCGCTGAAAGAACAGCTATCTTCAAAGCAGTCTCTGAAGGAGAAAGAAACTTTGAATATATTGTCGTAACTGGAGATACAGAAGGCCCCATTTCACCTTGTGGTGCTTGCAGACAAGTCATGAGTGAATTTTTTGCACCCGAAACGAAAGTCTTACTTACAAATAAAAAAGGAATGGAACAGGAAACTACTGTAAAAGAATTGCTTCCTGGAGCCTTTCAATCAAAGGATATGGTATAGAATGTCAGAAGAAAAAGCATACAAATCGGGATTCGTCTCGCTTATTGGGAGACCAAATGTTGGCAAATCAACATTATTGAATCGAATGATCGGTCAAAAAATTGCCATCATGAGTGATAAAGCCCAAACAACTAGAAATAAAATACAAGGTATCTACACAACAGATAACGAACAAGTTGTCTTTATCGATACACCAGGTATCCATAAACCTAAGCACAGACTAGGCGATTTTATGGTAGATTCAGCATTGAGTACGTTTAATGAAGTTGATGTTGTATTGTTCCTTGTAAATGTATCAGAAAAGCGTGGACCAGGAGATAACTTTATCATTGAAAAGCTAGAGCACATTTCTACTCCAGTATTTTTGATTTTAAACAAAATTGATCAAGTCCATCCTGATGAATTACTTCCGATCATTGAAGATTATCAGGCACAATATGACTTTGATGAAATTATTCCAATCTCTGCAATTGATGGCAATAACGTAGACCGTATGCTCGATGTTGTTATTAAGTATCTTGATGAAGGCCCTCAATATTATCCTGAAGACCAAGTCTCCGATCATCCTGAGTATTTTATCGTATCAGAATTAATTCGTGAGAAAGTTCTTGAATTAACGAGAGAAGAAGTTCCCCATTCAGTAGCTGTAGTTGTTGAAAGAATGGTCCGAGATGAATACGACAAAGTTAAAGTAGACGCTACAATTATTGTAGAACGTAAAAGTCAAAAAGGGATCATTATTGGAAAAGGCGGTAAAATGCTAAAAGAAATTGGTACGCGAGCTAGAAAAGACATTGAACGATTACTTGGAGATAAAATTTATCTTGAAACTTGGGTTAAAGTTCAAAATGACTGGCGAGATAAGCAAACCTATCTTTCAGATTATGGTTATAAGAACGAAGATTATTAATAAAAAATTCAGCTGGACGTTTTCTGTTACCCAGAAAGCGTCTATTGCTTTATTCAGAGGTGTAAAATGGCACATTTAGAAGAAGTAGAAGGTATTGTCATATCCGTTAGAAAACACCGAGAAAGAGATTATTTGGTTAAGTTATTCACTGACCGTTACGGTAAAATGATGTTTTTCGTTAGAGGCACTAAAAATCCTAATAATAAGCTGAAGCGAGCGATTCAACCTTTTTCTCATGGAACATATATTGCTGATATAAGAGATCAGGGATTAAGTTTTTTGAGAGATGCCAAAGACATTGCCCCTTATTCTCAAGTTCAGCTTGATATCTTTAAGAATGCTTATGCAACTTATGCTTGCGGATTAGCGGATGCAGCACTAGAAGACAGAGTTCCAGACTTTAATCTTTTTAGTCAATTAAAAGATGGCCTAGCCTTGATGGATGAGCTGGAAGAACCAGAAATCATTTTAAATATTTTTGAAATCAGATTCCTTAGATATTTCGGGGTAATGCCTGAATTAAGAGGCTGTGTAATCTGCGGAAAGACTGAAGGGGCCTTTGACTACTCTAGTAAGTATAATGGGCTGTTGTGTCCTGAGCATTATCATGAAGATGAGAGAAGATATCACGCGAGTCCAAAAGCCATTCATTTTATCCGATTGTTTTCAGTTATCTCGTTCGACAAAATCGGCACAATTTCAATGTCCGAACAAACAAAGAAAGATATTCGTTATGTAATCGACAAGCTCTACGAAGAACTAGTCGGATTGAAGCTTAAAAGTAAACGATTCATCGATCACATGCATGAATGGGACGGTGTATTGAAAAGACCAGAATAACCCAGACAGGAGGATTAGTTGGTTTCAAATATTTCTATATTATTTCTATTTTTAATGGCAAGTGTACTCATTATCATACAAGTTAAACAAAGCAAAGAAGTTTTAGTTAGAGTGAGACACACAATTCTTGATCGTTTTTTTCTCGCAGCGATCTCTTTATCTTTAGTTGGTTTTTTCGTTTATCAATTTAATGAATTTATTGTCTTAGTAACAGCTTTCTTAATGGCTACCGCCATGAACCTATCACCCTACGTATCAGGATTAACGGAAGATGGTATACGAGTTGTTCATCGTGGAAATATTAGTAAGAAGTATTCTTTTGATCAAACAAGCGAATGGGTACTTTATCAACAAAAGAAAAAATTAAAGTGTCGTTTTAATTTAAAGTCAAAAAATCAGAATTTTGAAGAAGTCGAGTATTTATTTTTTGATAAAAAACAAGAAAAGGAAATTCTAAATTTCCTTGAAAATAAAGGCTTCTTCGTTAGAATGGAAACAGAAAGTTAAGAACAACCTTTATAGAAAATATCGTTTGATATTCAATAAATAATAAATCTAATTGAAAATGAACAAATAATTGTGTAAGATAAACAAATAAGTAAATAATCACGATGATGGAAATAGTAAGAATAGTCAATTTCTTAAGCGACCTTGGGACAGTGTGAGCCAAGTGAGATGACATTCCCAAAGGCATCCGGAGTGATCCAATAAAGCGCTAGTATGATTTTATGCTAGAAGTAGGGTGGAACCGCGAGAGAACTCGTCCCTATACTGATTGTAGAACTGTCAGTATAGGGACGAGTTTTTTGTTTTTTAAAATAGATAAACAATTTAGTATTAAAAGGAGCACGAACTTATGAAAAAAGCACTAACGTTTCAAGAAATCATTTTAACCTTACAGAAATACTGGTCAGATCAAGGGTGTATGCTGATGCAAGCCTATGATACTGAAAAAGGGGCGGGTACGATGAGTCCTTATACGTTTTTAAGAGCCATTGGCCCTGAACCATGGAATGCGGCCTACGTTGAACCTTCAAGACGACCAGCAGATGGAAGGTACGGAGAAAACCCGAATCGTCTTTATCAACACCACCAGTTCCAAGTAGTTATGAAACCTTCACCAAATAATATCCAAGAATTGTATCTTAAAAGCCTAGAAATTTTAGGTATCAATCCTCTAGAGCATGATATTCGTTTTGTTGAAGATAACTGGGAAAATCCGTCTCTTGGCTGTGCAGGTCTTGGTTGGGAAGTTTGGCTTGATGGTATGGAAGTCACTCAATTCACGTACTTCCAACAAGTTGGTGGATTAGAAGTCGACGCTGTAACAAGTGAATTAACTTATGGACTAGAGCGTTTAGCCTCTTACATTCAAGATGTGGAAAGTGTTTACGATATTGAATGGGCACCCGGCGTTAAGTATGGCGAGATCTTCAAGCAACCGGAATATGAACAATCTGCCTATGCATTTGATTACAGTAATCAAGAGATGTTATTTAACCATTTCAAAGAATATGAAACAGAAGCACATGCCTTGATTGAAAAAGGTCTGGCTCATCCAGCATACGACTGTGTACTGAAATGTAGTCATACGTTTAATTTACTAGACGCTAGAGGCGCAGTATCTGCGACAGAACGTCCTGATTTCCTTAGACGTATTCGCAGAATGGCACACAGTATTGCACGTGCATTTGTTTCAGAACGAGCTAATCTAGGATTTCCATTACTGAATGAAGCTGAGAGCCCAGCTTGGATAGAACGCTATACTGAAAAGGAGGCAAAATAATATGCCACACACATTTTTACTAGAGCTTGGTTTAGAAGAAATGCCAGCGAAGGTAATCAAACCTTCTGTTGAACAATTAAAAAACAAAGTCCAGGCTTACCTTGAAGAAGCAAACTTGGATTTCAAAGAGATCAGAACGTTTTCTACTCCAAGAAGACTGACAATCAAAATAGCAGACTTGGCTGAAATGCAGCCTGACGACAAACAGCTTGTTAAAGGACCTGCCAAAAAGATTGCTCAAGACGCTGAAGGAAACTGGTCTAAAGCCGCAATCGGGTTCACTCGTGGTCAAGGCGCTTCAACAGATGACATTGTATTCAAAGAAGTGAAAGGCGTCGAATATATCTACGTAGAAAAATTCACTAAAGGAAAGACTGCGGCAGAAATTTTAGCGGATTTACCAAATACGATTACTTCTTTAACGTTCCCTGTGAGCATGAAGTGGAATACGCACACGTATAAATTCATTCGACCGTTACACTGGTTAGTGGCGTTGTTAGATCAGGACATACTACCGATGACTGTTTTCGGTATTGAAGCGGATCGCACAACTAAAGGACATCGTTTTCTAGGAGAAGCCGTCACACTTGAAAGTGCCGAGGCCTACGAAGCGACGCTTGAAAACCAGTTTGTTATTGTGGACAGAAATAAACGTCAGTCAATGATTGAGAAACAAATCACTGATCTATGTACTGAAAATGGCTGGAAAGTCCCTTTAAATAATATCGAATTATTAGATGAAGTAACTGACTTGGTGGAATACCCAACAGCTTTCTCCGGCTCTTTTAACGAAGAGTATCTGAATGTTCCTGAAGTGGCTTTAGAAGTTTCAATGGCGGACCATCAAAGATATTTCCCAGTTCGTAAAGAAGACGAAACACAAGCTTTTCTTCCGAACTTCATCGGTATTCGCAATGGATCAGCTGATCACATAGAAACAGTGGTTAGAGGAAACGAGAAAGTACTAGATGCAAGACTAGCAGACGCTAAATTCTTTTATGAAGAAGATCAGAAGCTTTCAATCGAATCATTCGTAGAGAAACTAAAACGCGTTTCTTTCCATGAGAAACTTGGTTCTATGTACGATAAACAAAAACGTGTATCTTTGATTGCACAAATTTTATCTGAACAATTCGATTTGTCTCCAGATGAAAAAGCGGCTTTGAAACGAGCTGGAGAATTCTTTAAATTCGACCTTGTTTCAAGTACAGTAATCGAGTTCACAAAACTTCAAGGCCAAATTGGTGCTATTCTAGCTAAAGAAAAGGGAGAGTCTGATTTGGTATGCGCCGCGGTAGCTGAGCAGTACCTTCCAACTTCAGCTACTGGAGATGTGCCGTCTTCAAAAGTAGGTACCGTCTTGTCTTTAGCTGATAAACTAGACACGCTTATGATGTTCTTCGCTATTGGACAAATTCCTTCCGGATCAAACGATCCATTTGCACTTCGACGTCAAGCGATGGGGATAGTGAAAATGATTGAACAGTCTTCACGTCATTTTTCAATTGCTGCAGTGATGTCCCAAATTGAAGAACAGTTACCACTGAATGTAGAATTAAAAGCCGGTATCGCTCAGAATCAAGCTACTTTAATCCAATTCCTTAAAGACCGAATCGATCAATTGATGCAGACGAGTCCAACTGAGCAGTCAGAAATCGCACATGATATTAGACAATCAGTATTGAACGCGAAACAATCTGATATTGTCCTTTTAATGGACACAGCTTC
The DNA here is from genome assembly GCF_036039175.1 of Marinilactibacillus sp. XAAS-LB27. Lineage (NCBI taxonomy): Bacteria > Bacillati > Bacillota > Bacilli > Lactobacillales > Carnobacteriaceae > Marinilactibacillus > Marinilactibacillus sp. XAAS-LB27. Next base: position 318,369 of record NZ_JAYXKP010000001.1, read on the forward strand.
TGTTTTAAATCATAAAAAAGAAGATTCAGATTATAAATCTGTTATTGAGTCTCTTAACCGAGTATCTAATCTTGCTCAAAAAGCCGATTCGAACGGTAGAGTTTCCGAAACTTTATTCGAAAGTGATTCCGAATCAGCCTTATATACAAAAGTAATGGAGACCACTGATCAATTCAAAGAGTCTAAAAGAGCAGAGGACCGTTATGAGGCCCTTAAGTCTTTAAGTACATCCATTGATGCCTTTTTTGAAGAAAATATGGTCATGGCAGATAACGAAAGTGTTAAACAAAATCGACTATCTTTATTGAAAATGATCAATGATTTGTCCATCACTTTTGCAGACACTACACAATTACTCATCAAATAAGTTGATTCTAACAGTGTAGATCAAGTTGATCTAGAAGCTTGGTCTACCTAATGTTAGACTTTAGGATATATAGAAGAATACTGGGGGCATCTATTTAGTGTTTAAAAAATTTTTCAGCTATTATAAACCGTACAAATGGTTATTCACATTAGACTTTTCTTCAGCGATTATCGTAGCCGTTCTCGAATTAGCTTTTCCGATTATCGTTCAAAGAGTCATTGATACAATTTTACCGACGGAAGAGTGGCCGACTATCGTTTGGGTCTCTATAGGATTATTATCTATTTACGTTATGAATACATTTTTGCAATTTATTGTAACGTATTACGGTCATCGACTAGGAACAAATATTGAAACCGATATGCGCCAAGATCTTTACAAGCATATTCAAAAGCAATCTTTTAAATATTTTGATAACAGAGAAACTGGAAAATTGATTACTAGACTAACTTCTGATCTATTTGAAATTGCTGAGCTTGCTCATCATGGTCCTGAAGATATTTTCATCACCATTTTCACGTTACTTGGTGCCTTTGGACTTATGTTAACGGTACATGTACGCTTAGCAATCATGACTTTCTTGCTCGTGCCGCTCATTGCCGTAGCTGTCATATTCTTTAATAAAAAAATGACCAACGTAAATAATCGTATCTATGATGATTTAGCTGGCTTTAGTGCAGGGATTTCAGCATCAGTCGGTGGTATTAGAGTCGTACAAGCTTTTGCAAATGAGGATTTCGAAGATCAGCGATTTAAAGTTTTAAATGAAACGTATAAAAAGTCTAAATATCTATTCTATAAAATGATGGGACTGAGTAGTTCCTACAATTATCTCTTGATGCGCTTAATCACTTTGTTCGCCATGTTCTTTGGTGCTTACTATACGATACAAGGAGAACTTTCCTATGGGGACTTTGTCGCATTCATATTGTTTGCCAACGTGCTTGTGCGTCCGATTGAAAGAGTCAATATCATGATTGAAAGTTATCCAAAAGGTATTGCTGGATTCAAAAGACTTCAAGATGAGCTGGCTAGAGAACCGGAGATCCAAAATTCTCCTAATGCAGTCGCAGTAGATTCTTTGATAGGAAATATAGACTATACAGATGTAACTTTTAGTTATGAAGAAAATAGTCCAATTCTTGATAAAGTCAATCTATCCATAAAATCAGGCGAAACGGTCGCTTTCGTTGGCCCAAGTGGGGCAGGAAAGACAACTATTTGTAATTTACTTCCAAGATTCTATGAAATTGATTCTGGAAGTATTGAAGTAGATGGCCATAATATTCATGATCTAACCGTCCAATCTCTTAGAGAACAAATTGGTGTTGTTCAACAGGATGTCTTCTTATTCCCTGGCTCAATCAAAGATAATATACTTTACGGGGATTTAACTGCAAATGATGAACAAGTTAGAACGGCCGTCAAACTCGCAAACTTAGAAGAAGTGGTTGCTTCACTTCCAAATGGTTTGAATACAGTTATTGGTGAACGAGGCGTCAAGTTATCTGGAGGACAGAAACAGCGTCTTTCAATCGCTAGAATGTTTCTTAAGAATCCACCTATACTAATTTTAGACGAAGCCACTTCAGCACTAGATACCGAGACTGAACAAGCGATTCAAGAAGCGCTAGATTCTCTTTCAGAAGGACGTACTACGTTGATTATTGCCCATAGACTGGCAACAATCAAAAATGCAGATCGCATTGTAGTCGTTACAACGAAAGGAATTGAAGAAGAGGGTTCTCATGAACAATTGATAGCACTAAATGGAGCTTATAAACGTCTCTATGATGCTCAGTTTGCTGAGTAAATAAAATGATCATAATTTATAATGAAAAAGCACTTGTTATGAGTGCTTTTTTTTGTATAAACTATACTTGTGATTTTATTTGGAATACGTTCACTAAAAGGAGGATTAGATGGAAGCAGAAACAAGAAGAGAGCAGATTATATCTATGCTTTCTGAATCAAATCATCCAGTCGTAGCAAGAGTGTTGGCTGAAAGATTTGGAGTCAGTAGACAAGTCATTGTTGGAGATATTGCACTTTTAAGAGCTGAAGGTCAGGAGATTCTCTCAACACCTAAAGGTTATATAAGAAGAGTTGAAACACATATTCATAAAAGAAGAATTGTTTGTCAGCACCACTACGAGAGAACGCAGGAAGAATTGTATACCATTGTTGATCATGGAGGACAAGTACTGGACGTTATCGTAGAACATCCTTTGTATGGTGAAATCATAGGCGGGCTCAATATATCTAGTAGAATGGATGTGGATGATTTTTTAAAGGCGATTGAGAAAAATGATACTTCTTTATTAGCTGAATTGACTCATGGTCTTCACACTCACACGATTTCGGCGAAAGATGAAGAAACGCTCGATAAAATAGCTGCAACTTTAGATGAAAAAAACTTACTTTACAAATAAACTATTGTAATTTCTCCTGAATACATTATACTTGATAGGTGTAAAGACACCTGTAAAGTTCGGGTGTAAAAAAGGAGTGTTCATGATTAAAAAGACAAATACATTAAAATTAACTGTTAGCGCGTTACTGACCGCAATCGCTATTGTGATTCCCATGGTCATGCCCGTTAGAATATTGATTGAACCGGCTTCATTTACGTTAGCCAGTCACGTCCCTATATTCTTAGCAATGTTTTTCTCTCCAGGAATTGCTGTCGCAGTATCCATTGGTTCTGCGGTTGGCTTTTTATTAGCTAGTTTTCCTATTGTGATTGTGTTGAGAGCTTTGAGTCATGTCGTTTTTGCCTATATTGGAGCTAAGATATTGTATAACCGTAGAGAAGAGATTCTGAGTTCTCCCGCTAAGAGTACAGCATTTTCTTTTGGAATAGGGATTTTACACGGTGGAGCCGAGATGCTAATCGTTTCATTATTCTTTTTTGGGATTTTTCCAGGGACAGCTTACACTGAAGGATTTTTCTACGTCGTATTTTTATTAGTGGGTGTTGGAACGATTGTCCATAGTATGGTTGATTTCCTACTAGCTCAATTTATTTGGAAATCGATGGGTGACCGAGTACTTAACTTATCTAAAAAAATACAAAAATAACCAAATAAACATTAATCAGTTAATAATTTAATAAATATGTGTTATTGGGCAAATTCTTTTCTATATAGAGGGAATTTGCTTTTTTAGTCATCTGTGATATACTATTGGTTGATTAAAATAGGCTAAATGTGTTTAGCACTTTGAATAAATTATATGTGCATTTGAATAACTTGTGAAGGGAGGTCACCGTTTATGGTCCGTATTCCAGAGGAAACGATTACTCAGATTAGAGAAGAGTCTGATATCGTCGATGTTGTTTCACAGTATGTTCAATTAAAAAAATCTGGGCAGAATCATTTTGCCCACTGTCCTTTCCATGATGATAAAACGCCCTCATTTTCAGTAAACGAAAAGAAACAAATCTTTCACTGCTTCAGTTGTGGCAGAGGTGGAAATGTCTTTTCTTTTATACAGGAAATAGAAGGTGTGTCTTTTCCAGAAGCCGTCATAAAATCTGCAGAGATTGCTGAGATTCATATTGATGAGCAAATTATAGAACAGGCACATCAGTCTAGGCCAAGCGGAGATAGTCGCTATGGTAAACTCCTTGCAATCTACGAAAAGACTCAGGAATTTTATCACCATGTTCTTATGAACACTCAAGTTGGGGAAGCAGCTTATAATTACTTGATTGACCGAGGGATGGAAAAGGAAACCATAGAAGAATTCAAGCTAGGGTTTTCTCCTCCTCAAAGAAATGCTTTAAAACTGTATCTAGACAATCAAGAAGAGTTGGAGCATGCTCTTTTTCCACAAACGGGTTTATTTTCTGACCGAGATGATGGTCAGCTCTTAGATCGGTTTTCTGGCAGAATCCTGTTTCCCATTAGAGATGACAAAGGAAACACGGTTGCTTTCTCAGGTAGGATATTTGAAGATCCTACCAAGGAGAACACTACTGAAAAACCTTTTCATTCAGCTAAGTACGTCAACAGTCCTGAAACGGAAATTTTTAATAAGAGACGCGTTTTATTTAATTATGATAAAGCGAGAGCGAGTATAAGGCGAGAAAGTGAAGTGTATCTTTTTGAAGGTTTTATGGACGTTATTTCTTCCTGGCAGGCAGGAGTAAAAAATGGAATAGCTTCTATGGGAACGAGTTTGACAAACGAACAGATTCAGCTAATGGATCGAGTAACAGATAAAGTGGTCATTGCTTACGATGGTGATCAAGCAGGTCTTGATGCTACGAAAAGAGCTACTGAGTATTTTTTGGAACAGACACATTTTGATATAGATATTGCGAGTTTTCCCGAGAAACTGGATCCTGATGATTACATTAGCTCCAGAGGAAAAGAAGCTTACAAAGAGTTTTTACTACACGGGCGAGATACGTTTATGAGTTTCCTGATGAAATACTTCCGGTCAGGAATCAATTTAAAAAACGAAAGCGAACGGTTATCTTATATTGAAAAAGTGTTAAAAGAAATGACTGTGGTCAATTCCCCCGTTGAAAGAGAACTTTATTTCAATCAGTTATCTAAAGAATTTAACGTATCTCAAGATACGTTAAAAGAACAATTCCAGCAATATTTAATGGAAACACAAAAATCTAGAACAAAAGAACTCAAGCAACAGCAAGTGGAGCGAAAAAGTGAATCAAGTTCGCTTCAAATCACACGACAGAACAAGGTAAAGAAAACGACTGTTGAACAAGCGGAAAAAATGCTGTTAAATAGACTTTTCTATCATGATGAGGTATGGTATACACTACAGGGACTTTCTTATGATTTTTCATTTCCGGATGAGCACTACCAAATCCTTTATCTCTTATATGAATCGTATTTCAAGGAGAAGGGTGAGCACAATGTAGAAGCCTTTTTGGATTTCATAAAAGATTCTGAACACAAAAAGAAAGCCACTGAAATTTTTTGGATGGACCTTGGGGAAGAACTTGTTCCAGGAGAAATTGAGGACTATATAGACGTTTTATCTAATCGATCACCCCTAGTCACAAAGCTTCAATTAAAGCGAGAAGAATTAAAAGAAGCTGAGCGCAGTGGTGACAAGCAAAAACAGACCTCTCTAACAATAGAAATTATCAATATCAATCGTCAGCTAAAAGCTGTAAAAGAAGCGTAAATCAGGAGGCACACCATTCTATGGCCAAAAAAAAGGAAGAACTTAAAGATCAATCAAACAAAACTTACGAAGCAGCTCTCAAAGCCGTTATCAAAGAAACAAAGAAAAAAATGGATCAAACCATTTCTTATGTTGAACTGACTGACAAACTGGCAGAACCTTTTGAACTTGAGAAAAATCAAATGGATGAATTGATTCAAAAAATTGAAGACGAAGGTATTGGCGTCGTCGACGAAGATGGTAATCCATTAGCTAAACAATTAGACAAAGAAGAAGAAATTGTCGAAGAAGCTAAAAAAGAAGAGATGATTGCGCCACCGGGGGTCAAAATCAATGATCCGGTCAGAATGTATCTTAAAGAAATTGGTAGAGTAGATCTTTTAAGTGCTAAAGAAGAGATTGCACTAGCTAAACGAATCGAAACAGGCGATATCATCGCTAAGCAAGAATTAGCAGAAGCCAACTTGCGTTTAGTTGTATCCATTGCGAAACGTTACGTTGGAAGAGGGATGAGTTTCCTTGATTTGATCCAAGAAGGTAACATGGGGCTAATGAAAGCTGTAGAAAAATTTGATTATGAAAAAGGGTTTAAATTCTCAACTTATGCTACATGGTGGATTCGTCAAGCTATAACCCGTGCGATTGCCGATCAAGCTAGAACAATCAGAATTCCTGTTCATATGGTTGAAACCATCAATAAATTGGTTCGTATCCAGCGTCAGTTACTTCAGGATCTTGGACGTGAACCGACTCCAGAGGAAATCGGAGCAGAGATGGATCTTCCTACTGAAAAAGTAAGAGATATCCTAAAAATCTCTCAAGAACCAGTTTCTCTTGAAACACCAATCGGTGAAGAAGATGATTCTCATCTAGGTGATTTTATTGAAGATAATGAAGCTACAAGTCCTTCAGATAACGCTGCATATGAATTGCTGAAAAGTGAATTGGAAGATGTACTAGATACATTAACTGATCGTGAAGAAAATGTATTGCGATTAAGATTTGGTCTAGATGATGGTCGTCAAAGAACGCTTGAAGATGTCGGTAAAGTATTTGGTGTAACCAGAGAACGTATCAGACAGATCGAAGCTAAGGCTTTAAGAAAATTACGTCACCCGAGTCGTTCGAAACAATTGAAAGACTTTTTAGAATAATCTGAAAATTTGATGAGATAGAAGCTGCTGTTTTAGCGGTTTCTGTCTTTTTTTCATGCATTTCTCGTTAAATGGACGTTTGTTTTTGTATTACGCTGTAGAATTTGGTATAATACTTATGTTAATGCATAGAAATATCATAAGTTAATTACTTATAATATAATTTGGAAGGTGAACTTAAATGAAAATTACAGCTACTAAACGTACTGAAACAGGTACATCAGCATCAAAGAAAGCAAGAAATGAAGGTAAAGTACCAGCAGCGATTTACGGTAAAGACGTAGATACAGTTTCTGTATTGCTTAACCAGAAAGAATTAGAAGATACTCTTCGTCAAGTTGGATCAAACGGAGTTTTTGAAGTAGACGTTGAAGGCGAAACTTACCAAGTATTCGTTAAAGAACAAAAGTCTGCAGCAATCAAACCAATCTTGTTCCACGTTGACTTACTTGCGTTCACTAAAGGACAAAAAGTTACTATGTCAATCCCTGTATACATTACTGGTGAAGAATCAATTGACGAAGGTTACGTTTCTCAATCTATCTCTGAATTAGAAGTTGATGTAGCTCCTGCTAAAGCACCTTCTGAGTACACTGTAGATGTTTCTAAAATGACTATCGGTGACAGCGTTTCTGCTGGCGATATCGAGTTGGATTCTGAAACTACATTATTAACTGACGCTGACTCAACAGTTGTTTCTATCTCAGCTCCAGATGCAGTTGAAGAAGAAACTACTGAAACTTCAGACGAAATGCCTGAACCAGAAGTTATCGGTGAATCTAAAGAAGATTCTGAATAATTTTCAGAAAAAAGACTCTGAATAACCTGTGAGTGGTCAATTGACCCTCGCGGGTTTTCTTTTTTAAAATCGATTTTGAAACTTACATAAATGACTGTACTTTAGAGTATAAGAAATTAGAAGAGGTGCCCGATGGAATCTGTACAATTATCAAAAAGACTAGAACGTGTAGCTTCTTATATACCAGAGAATGCGAGGTTAGCAGATATTGGTTCTGATCATGCCTATCTTCCTTGTGCATTAGTGCAGCGCGAAGCAATCTCGTTTGCTGTTGCTGGAGAGGTTGTTAAAGGGCCTTTTGAAAAAGCATTGAATGAAGTGAAACTAAGAAATCTTGAAGATCAAATTGAGGTTAGATTTGGAGATGGAGTAGAAGTTATTCAATTAGACGATCAGATTACAGCCATTTCTATCTGTGGAATGGGCGGCGCTCTAATCAGAGATATTTTGGATAGAGGTCTGTCTCAGAAAAAACTTAGTAGAACAGAAACTTTAGTTCTTCAACCAAACGTCGGTGAAAAAACCTTACGCACATTTTTAATGAATCAAAGTTACAAAATCGTAGCTGAAGAAATCGTAGAAGAAAATGACAAGATTTACGAGATTATTGTTGCTGAACCAAGCTCTGAAAGTGTCACGTACACCGACCATGAATTAACCTTTGGTCCTTTTCAGTTATCAAATAAAACAGATGTATTTAAGAAAAAGTGGCTTCAAGAGTTAGATAAGCTTCACTATATTCTTGCACAACTAAACAAATCAGCCCAACCAGATGCAGATAAAAAATCTAAAATAAACAAAGAAATTACTATCATAGAGGAGACGATTCAGTGAAAGAGGTTCAAGTCCAAGATATCATACATGAGATGGAACGATTTGCACCGCCTCACCTAGCGGAAAACTGGGATCCAATCGGACTATCGTTTGGTTCAAAAGAAACGACTGTCAAGAAAGTGCTTATTGCGCTAGACGTAGATGCGCACACCATTAAAGAAGCTGAAAGTCATGAAGTTGACCTTATTTTGACGCATCATCCCGCTATCTTTAAATCTTTGAAAACTTTGAATGATGAAGATAGTCGTCGAAAAGAATTTATTCAATTAATTCAGTCTGATATCGCGGTGTACTCTGCTCATACAAATATAGATGCCGCTGAATACGGAATGAATGAGTGGCTTGCGGATGCTTTGAATTTTCCTAAAGAAAGAGAGATTGTTTCTGAAGTATATGAGGCAGCTTATAAAAAAATCGCAGTATTCGTTCCTAAAGATTCATCTGAAACGGTTCGACAAGCTATGCATGCTGCAGGTGCAGGCGAAGTGGGAGCCTACAAAGATGTTTCTTATGATATAGCTGGAACAGGTCATTTCACACCCCAGGAAGGAGCAGAACCAAATAGAGGCGAGATCAATCAGCAGAAGTCTGTCGATGAAGTCAGGATTGAAATGATGTTTCCAGAAGATAAAACGTCAGCTATCTTACAGTCTCTTGTTCAAGCACATCCTTATGAAGAACCTGTTTTTGATTTGTATACGATTGAAAACCAAAAACAAACATTTGGTTACGGTAGGATTGGAACAATGAACCAGACGACTGAAGAAATGATTTCATCAGTAAAATCTGCTTTTAATGTTGATCACTTAAGATATAGTAGCTATGATCTCTCAAGAAAACATAAAAAAGTCGCTATATTTGGTGGTTCTGGAGAAGACTACTATAAAGAAGCTCAAAGAAAAGGTGTCACTTTATTCATTACTGGAGATGTCTCTTACCATGGAGCGCAAGATATGTTAAGAGATGGAATGGATGTCATTGACCCTGGACATTTTATTGAATCGATTTTTATTTCAAAAATGTCTGAAGTACTCAATACATGGAAAGATTCGTTAGAGTGGGATCTGGAAATTATTGAAGTGTCTTCTCAAAAAGATGTTTTTGATTTCAAATAATTGAAAGTATTTAAACTCGAAATAGTGTAAAATAGATCCTATAATCAATCTGGAGGAATGAAAAAATGTCTAGTCAATTAGTTGATCGTTTTATCAAATATGTAAAAATCAATACGCGCTCTGATGAATCAAGCGCGACTGTTCCATCTACACAGTCACAAATTGATTTTTCAAAAATGCTTATGGAAGACTTAAAAGAAATTGGCCTAAGCGAAATTGAATTCAATGAGAAAAACGGCTTTGTAACAGCCTCTTTAGAAACGAATACGGATAAAGACGTTCCAACTGTTGGGTTCATTGCACATATTGATACCGCAGATTTTAATGCCGAAAATATCCAACCTCAATTCCATGAAAATTACGATGGACAAAAAATCGTTTTAAACGAAGAAAAGTCTATTGTCTTATCACCAGAAGATTTTCCAAATATGAAAAACTATGTAGGTCAGACGTTAATTACAACTGATGGAAATACATTACTCGGTTCTGATGATAAATCAGGTATCGTAGAAATTATCGGTGCTGTTGAATACTTATTGAATCACCCTGAAATCGAACATGGTAAAGTCAAAATCGCTTTTGGCCCAGATGAAGAAATAGGCACTGGAGCTGACTTGTTCGATACGGATCATTTTGGAGCTGACTTCGCATATACTGTAGACGGTGGACCTGTTGGTGAACTTGAATATGAAAGTTTTAATGCAGCTTCTGCAGATTTGTTTATTCAAGGTAAGAACGTTCATCCAGGAACGGCTAAAGACACCATGATCAATGCATTAAAGTTGGCTGTTGAATTAGATACTATGCTCCCACAAGAAGAAGTACCTGAAAAAACGGACGGTAGAGATGGATTTTATCATCTTCTAGGGATTGAAGGTACTGTTGAAGAAGCTAAGATGGGATATATTATCCGTGATCACAGTCGTGAATTATTTGAGGAAAAGAAACAGAAACTAACTTCTATTGTTGAAGAGATGAATGAACGTTTTGACCAAAAAAGAATCACTTTAACACTAAAAGATCAGTATTATAATATGAGAGAAATTATTGAAAAAGACATGCGATCAGTCGAAATCGCTGATGAAGCTATGCGCAACTTAGGTATTGAACCAGACGTTAAACCAATTCGAGGTGGAACAGACGGTTCGAAAATTTCATTTATGGGACTTCCCACTCCAAACTTGTTCGCTGGGGGAGAAAACTTCCATGGTCGTTACGAATTTGTTGCGGTAGAAAGTATGGAAAAAGCAACGGATGTCATTATTGAAATCATTAAATTGACTCGTACTAAATAAGGTTAAAAAAAGAGATAGGTATCTTGTCAAAAGGTATCTGTCTTTCTTTTTACTATTCAGAGATTAGAAAGGAGTATTGCATGAGTCTTCAATTTGTTATTGGTAGAGCACATACTGAAAAAGAAACAGCTTTGATCAGCGAGATGAAAGAGATAATGGATCAAGATTCTACTACCCAAGTATTTTATCTCGTACCCGATCATATAAAGTTCGAGACGGAAATCACCGTACTTCAATATTTAAAAAGCCTTCAAGAGAATCCAAAAGACTACACAGGTATGATCAATCTCCAAGTGTTCAGTATTAGTCGATTAGCCTGGTATTTTTTACAGGATAATGCGATATACAATCAGACTCAGTTAACAGAAACCGGACTCTCTATGCTTGTAAGAAAGCTTGTAAAAGACAATGAGACCTCTCTCAGTATATTCAGAGGCGAAAGCACGCAGCAGGGTTTTATTGAAAAGCTGACTTCACTTTTCATGGAAATGAGAAATGGACGAATTAATATCGAAGATTTAGAAAAATTGTCTGGTGCTGAAGAATCGGATGCTACTAGAGGTAATGACTTCAAACAGAAAATTGCAGACATTCAGTTATTATTTCAGTCATTTAATGAACAACTGATAAACCAATATATCGAAAAAGAAGATATCATTAAAGTCTTGATTGAAGAAATTAAAAATCGAGATATGTCTAATACAACGATTTATATTAACCATTACCAAAATTTTTCAGCTCAAGAACAAGAGCTCCTGATAGAATTGATACGGTCTTGCAAAAACGTTGTAGTTTCACTCGTTCTAGATCAGAAATACGCTGTTGAGCCCCCTGAACTGACACACTTATTCTATGAAACGGGTATGACATATTACCGACTCTATCAACATGCGTTGCAAGAGCGCCTACCCGTTTTGAATGATCGCCTGCTAACAGAAGTGAGTGATCAAAGGTGTGAAGAAATCAATCATTTGGAGGATTTCTGGATCAAGAGTTCTGTTGGCTCAGCGATTAGAATCCCTGATCATAGGATTGAAATGGACGAGTGTATTGAAATTTGGGGTGCAGAAACAAAGCAAGCCGAAATCCTTCATGTAGCCAATAGAATTAGAAAAATGGTTTTGCAAGAAGGGTATCGTTATAAAGATATTATGATTATGAGTCGTGCCATTGAGTCTTATAAAACAGTCATTGAACCGACGTTTCAGGAAAATGATATCGCACTATTTATTGATGAAGCAGACACAATGTCCGGTCATCCACTTGTTGAGCTCATTCAAAGTCTTTTACTGATCTTCAAGAGAAATTGGAGATATGAAGATGTGATGCGCTTTTTAAGAACCGAATTATTTGTACCTCATCTCAAAGATACGACTATACCAACGGATGTAGAGCTTCGAATCAGTTACTTGAAGCAAGCTCATTCAGATTGGCGAAGAGAAGTGGATTTGACAGAAAACGTCATGCTCGCTTACGGATACGAAGGGACAGCATGGACTAGAGATCAAGAATGGATCTATGCTCGCTTTCAGATTGAAGATATGGAAGAACAATTGGATTCTGACAAACAAACTCAAGCAACGGCTAATAAAGTTAGAGTGATTGTAAGAGAAACCTTACTTCCTTTCTTTAAAAGAGTCCAAAAAGCTAAAACCAATCGAGATGCTGCAAGACTTCTTTATCAATTTTTAGTCAATAATGGGATAGATGATCAAATCCTATTTTGGCGCGATCAGTCACTGGAAAACGGAGACCTTGTAGAAGCGCGGAAACATGAACAAGTTTGGGGCACATTTATGAACATGTTAGATGAGTTTGTCGATGTGCTGGGGGACGAAGAATGGTCGATTGATTCGTTTCTAACGATATTAGAAACAGGATTTGAACAAGCGACTTACAGTATCGTACCGCCGAGCATTGATCAAGTTATGCTGACCAGTTTCGACAAAGAACGTGTCCATACGAAAAAAGTTGTTTTCATTCTGGGAATGACCGATCAAGTATTACCAATGAATCGTGAAAATGACTCAATTTTGACCGATGAAGATCGTGAAAAGATTCAGTCTGTTTTGCCAATGGATCGATTTCTATCCCCAGCCACTCAGTCAATGATGGCTTCTGAACCGTTAGCAGCCTATAGAGCTTTTATGAATGCTTCAGATAAGCTAATTTTTAGCTTTCCAGTCAAACAAGAAAGTGGCACGGATAACCGTATTAGTCCTTATATCCAAAGAATATCCGATTATCTATCTGTCCCTATTCAATCGAAACTTGCTGACAGCCATCTAATCTATGATCAAGATTTCGATAAAATTATGCCTTTTATAGGTTCTAGAAAACAAACAATTGGTCAATTAAATACCATTTTAAGAGAAGGTATCGATCAGGATACTCTCCCTAATATATTTTGGCTCAGTTTATACGAAAAACTTCGAGATAAAGAAAGCTTCTTTGAGAACAGAGTATTTAATAGTCTAGATCATAAGAATATTCCGGTACCATTGACTAATGATTTGGCTGAACAGCTTTACGGGAAAGACCTTTATCTTTCTGTCTCGCAGTTAGAAAGCTTTTACCTTGATCCATACAGTCATTTCTTGCAATATGGTCTTCGGTTAAAAGAGCGTTCTATCCAAGAACTGACACCGACTGAAACCGGCAATTTCTTCCATGATGCGTTGGATTCTATCTTTAAACTGATTGTATCTCGAGATTTAAGCGTTAAGGATCTTGATGAACAAACACTTGCTAGGCTAACAGATGAGGCTCTAAACGAACTTTACGAAAAAAATCAGTTCCGCTTACTTTCAATGTCTAATAGAATGCAGTTCATAAGAGATCAATTAGGTAAAACGGTAAAGAGAATGATGTGGGCGATCAGCAAGCAAAACAAACGTAGTCATTCAACCCCTAAAAAATCTGAAATTCTATTCGGCCGAATTGGTAATACTAGTGGTATACCAGGATTGGCTTTCCCGTTGAATAACGGTGGCCAAATCCACGTCCGTGGTAAGATTGATCGCCTCGATACAATGGAAGTAGATCATAATTTGTATTTGAGCATAGTGGATTATAAATCTAGTCAGCATTCTTTCAAATATGATGAACTTTTTTATGGTTTAATGATGCAGATGATCACATATCTGGATACAGCTGTTGAATTTTCTCCAGTATTATTAGGCCAACAAGCCAAACCAGCTGGTGCTTTTTATGCACAAGTAAAGAATCCTTATCTCAAGTCTAAAGAAGCAAATGAAGAAGAGTGGATGAGCGCACTACTGAAAGAATTTAAATTGAATGGACTTGCAATCAATGATGAAGAGATCTTAAGTAACCTAGATTTAACCCTTGAAGCCGGTAGTCATTCTCTTGTCTATCCAATCAACCAGTTAAAGAATGGAACTCTCAAAGGGAGAGGTCTGATCACAACTGAAGAACTGGATCTTCTAATGAAGCATAATCGAAAGTTGATTATTGACGCAGGGAACCAGATTCTGACCGGTAAAAATATGTTGATGCCTTTTATTGAAAAACGACAATTCACACCTTCTGTAAGTGGACCTTATAAAGCTATTTCACAGTTTGACGTTTTACTTGAAGAAAATAATTATCGTCATTTTGAAGATATTCCAGATAAGAAAGAATTGATTCACCGAATTTCTAATAAACTGATTATTCCAGGAGAGGAGTCTATATAATGAAGATCTTACCGAAAAAACCTGAGTCTAGCTTGTTTACGGACAGTCAGTGGCGGTCTATTCATGACGAAGGAAAAAATCTATTGATCTCAGCCTCAGCTGGTTCTGGAAAAACAACCGTTCTTGTACAGAGAGTGATTGAAAAAATAAAGAATAGAGTCAGTGTTGATGAGTTGCTTGTCGTAACGTATACCAACGCTGCTGCAAAAGAAATGAAGGAACGTATTCAAGTTGCCATTCAAAAAGAAATCAGCGACACAAAAGATACACACCTTCAGCAGCATCTTGTTCGTCAGCTGCCTCTACTGAATCAGGCAAATATCTCTACCTTACACGCCTTCTGTCTGAAAGTGATTAGAAGATTTTATTATTTAATCGATTTGGATCCTGTATTTAGAATGTTGACAGATGATACTGAAAATATTTTGATGAAAGAAGATGTGTGGGATGATCTAAGGGAAGAACTTTACGGTGAGGATGGAACGCTTTTTAAGACACTAGCAGCTACTTACTCCAATGACCGTTCGGATGATGGATTAACGGAACTTATTTTTTCTCTTTATAATTTTTCAAGGTCAAATCCAGATCCGAAAAAATGGCTAGAAGAACTTACAAGACTTTATACAATCGAAGAAGGTAAATTAGAAAAAAGTCAGCTCTTCGAAAAACTAGCTAGACCTCAAATGCTTCAAATGGTTGATCTATTTATCGAACTTAATGAAAATGCCTTGATGATCAGCAACGGAGACGAGGAACTATCTAAAGTCATTGCTATCTTAGAAACAGAGAAAAACCACTTCAAAGAAGTTCAACAAAACATTATGAACGGTCAATTAGACGAGACCTATCAGATGCTAGAAACGTTTAAATTCCAGACATGGTCTGCTCCTAGGAAAAAAACGACTCCAGACGAAGTTAAAGAAGCAGCCAATGAGATGAAAGCTTTTAGAGATCAATATAAATCGGTTTACAATCGTTTGAAAGAAGAATTTTTCAGCGTTCCTATCTCAAAACAAATTGAATTAATGGGTTCCGTCAATACACTGGTAGAAGAAATGGCAAGAGTTACTGGACTTTTCTCAGATGCTTTTCAGAGCCACAAATATGATCGTCGATTACTGGATTTCAATGATTTAGAGCATCTCACGTTCCAGATATTAACTCAAAAAATGGATGATGGAACAATTGGACCTTCTGAAGCTTCTGACTACTACCGAAGTTGTTTCAAGGAAGTTATGGTCGATGAATATCAAGATATTAACTTCCTTCAGGAAAGTCTTTTGAAATGGTTAACCAGTGATTCTAAAACACAGGGCAACCAATTCATGGTAGGGGACGTTAAACAATCCATCTATGCTTTTCGTTTAGCTAATCCTGATCTGTTTATCGAAAAATATGAGCGCTATGAATCGGGAGAAGAAGGTGAACGTATTATTCTAGCGGAGAATTTTCGTTCTAATCATCACGTACTGGACTTTACGAATTACATTTTCACACAATTAATGGATAAAGAAGTAGGGAACTTAGCGTACGACGAATCTGCTCGTTTAAAACAAGGCTTTCATGCTTTTCCAAAGGATCTTCAGTGTGAGACAGAAGTACTTATCTATGAAAAGAATATAGATGACAGTGAAAATCAAAGTGAAGAAATAACGGACTTTGAAGATGTTTCCGAAACTTTCCAGATTGACTCTAAAGCTGAAGGTGAATTGTTAATGGTTGGAGAGAAGATATTGGACCTTATGCAGTCAGGTTTTCAGATCTACGATAAAAAAACTAAGCAAAATAGACAGTTAACCTATAAAGATATTGTTTTATTAACACCAACCAAAAAAAATAATCTCGTGATTCAAGATATTTTCAATAAACAGTTAGGCATACCTACAGCCATTAAAGATACACAAAACTATTTCAGAACAACTGAGATTAGCATTATGATGTCTTTGCTTAATATTATCGATAATCCTTGGCAAGATATTCCCTTGGCTGCGGTCTTAAGATCTCCTATAGTAGGTTTGAATGAAATTGATCTTACGAAAATTCGGTTAATGAATACGACGTCACCTTACTTTGAATCCTTACTTGAGTTTATTCGTCAGGAAGAAAAAGAACCAAGTAATCGACATCTCCAACTAAAATTAATGGAGTTTATGGAAAACCTTGAGCGCTGGAGAGAATTATCTAGAAGGCAGCCAATCGTTAAACTGATATGGACTATCTATGAAGACACAGGCTTTTTGCATTACGTAGGAGGCATGAGTTCAGGTAAGCAAAGAAAAGCCAATTTACACGCGCTTTACGAGCGTGCAGCTGCTTACGAAAAGACTAGTTTCAAAGGATTATTTCAGTTTATACGCTTTATTGAAAAAATGCAGAAAAAAGATAAAGATCTAGCTGAACCTTCTGTGGTTAGTGACGGAGAAGACGCCGTTAGAGTGATGACCATTCATGCTAGTAAAGGACTTGAATTCCCAGTCGTATTTGTATTAGATATGTCAAAAAGATTCAATCAGACTGATCTTAAAAAACCTTATGTCTTTGATGAAAAATTCGGTGTTGGTGCGGAATACAAAGAAGTACAAGAGGATGCTCTTTTTCCTAACGGTCGATTCACAACCTTGCCAGAGCGTGTTTTAAAAAATCACAAAAAAAATAAACTGCTTTCTGAAGAAATGCGCGTTCTTTATGTTGCCTTAACCAGAGCTGAACAAAAATTATTCTTAATCGGTTCTTATAAAGATAAAGAGGCTGCTATGAAAGAGTGGGGAACAGTCAGTGCACATAAAGCAACTGTACTACCCGCAGATGCCCGCTTGCAAGCTTCTAGTTATATGCACTGGATAGGTATGAGTTTAGCAAGGCATGGTAGTATTGATCATGAAAACTGGTTACCTTCTGCAAACAATGAAATTGTTCATCATCCAGTTGAATTCAACGTTTCTTTTAAAAATCAAAATGATCTGGAAACTCAACTACAGAATCTTCAAACGGAAGAAAAATCAAATTGGTTTACATCATTTAAAAATAAAGAACTTAAATGGGAAGAAAAGAAAGAAACCAGAAAAGCATTGGATAATGCGATTCATTTAATTCAATCTAATTATGCACATGAAACAGCAACTTTAACCACAAGTTACCAATCAGTTTCTGAAATCAAACGGTTATTTGAGGAACCAAATGATGGGCAAATGATGAAAATTGATGTCACGAATCCTAGGAGTTCTTACAGATACGTTGAAGAAAAACTAGAACGTCCAGCTTTTATATCAGAAGTTCTTCAACCGAGTCCTGCAGAAATAGGGCAGGCAACGCATTTAGTGTTACAATCCTTAAGAATAGATAGCTTGCCAACAAAAGAATTTCTTGAAGAACATATTCAGACTCTTGTTGAAAAAGAAGTGTTATCAGAAGAAATGGCTCCGCTTGTTCGAGTTGAACAACTTGTCCGTTTCTTTGAAACAAGTTTCGGTCAGAAAATCGTCAATTTATCAGAAAGCGTACGCAGAGAAGTACCTTTTTCGCTGATTCTTGAAGCAAGTGAGCTCTTTATGGATATGGAAAAGGAGACAGACCAAATTCTTATCCATGGTATCGTTGATGGGTATATTGAAGAAGACGATGGATTAATCTTATTTGATTACAAAACAGATCAGATTCAAAGATTTGAAGACCCAAAACAAATAATGTTAGAGAAATATAGTGGTCAACTTCGACTTTATCGACAGGCATTGGAAGCCATCTTGAAGAAACCGGTGAAAGAGACGTATCTCGTTTTGTTAGATATTACAGAAATCGTCCTCATTCCTTAAACACAAAAAAGCGAAGTCCCGTATATTTCGGGACTTCGCTTTTTATGTGTTTAGACTTATTCGAAGTTGTATTGAGCATTTTCTGAATAGTTGTTACCTGCATTCCATAATAGGAATTCATTTACACCATGTTCATTTAAAGCACGGATTTGATCTTCTACTTCACGTGCGCCATAATTTTTATAGAATCCTGAACCAAGATATGAAGCAGTGAAATCCTGAAGCCATGGTCTAGATACTGGAGCGTCTTCTCCAAGTGCACCAAGCACTTCATTTTCATATTCCATGTAGTTAGATACAAGTTGGTAAGGTTCTAAATCTGGTCTAGAAATACCCAGTGATCCAACACCCCAGTGACTTGGATAAATCATTGAAGAAATGACATCCACGTTTGCTGAGATTCTAGAGAAATTCTGACCGATTCCTGGAGTTTCTTCTTGAGTTGCTGCGTAACCAAAGATATCTACTGAAACATCTACATCATATCCTTGAAGTTCTTTCTTAGCGTAAGCCACAAATTCTGTAACAGCATCAACTCGTTGCTTCACGTTATCAAGATCACTTTCAGCATACTCACCACGAGAGTAGGTCAACTCTTCATCACGATTCTCGAATCCTTCTGGGAAACGGACATAATCAAACTGAATATCTTTAAATCCTAATTTAGCTGCTTGTTTGGCAACTTCAACATTGTATTCCCAAACTTCACGTTCGTATGGATTAACAAAACTTTCGCCACGTCCATTTTTCCAGACTTCACCATTGGCATCTAAGAAAGAAAGATCTGGTCGGCTTGTAGCCAGTTGCGTATCTTTGAAAACAACAATACGAGCAATAGGATATATTTCGTTTTCTTCCATTGTTTCCATTAATTGAGTTGGATCAACTACATTTTGTGTAGATTCAGTTATTAATTCATTATCTGAATCTAGTTCCATCATCATATTACCATGGTCATCTTTAACATCTACAACCATTGCATTTAAAGAAGTATCGTTTAGCATATTGACTAAACTATTCATCTTTTCACCAGCGGCAGAGTAGCCTGTTACAAAAATTCCTTTAACGCCATCTGCGGGATATTCAATATTTACTCCGCTATCATATTTGAATTGGCTTGGGAATTGCGTTGGTACTGTCAAAATAGGATTTGTTGTTACATTCAAGTATGTCGTTTCAATTGTTTCCGTTTCAGCAGTAATATCATTTACGTCATCTGTACCATCAGCTAAAACCGTTTTTGCCGTAAGACTCAACGTCATTAGACTAGCAGCACCTAAAGTTAATTTCTTTTTCCAGTTCATTATTCTGCATCCTCACTTTCATTTTCAACGGATTTGATGAGGGCAGGGTCTACGATTTCGTAATCCTTTTCTCTTAATCCTTCAATAATTGATGGTGTAGCTTCCAAAGTCCACTCACGGTCGTGCATCAATAAATTTGCTCCAGGAACAAGTAGATTTGTATTGACCATAATATCTGATAAGGCATCAGCATTCATATAGTCTGATTCCCAATCATACCCATAGGTCCAGTTCATCAATTCCATGCCTTGCTCGCGAGCAAGATCAGCGGAGTAATCTGTATTCTGTCCAAAAGGCGCTCTGAAGAATCTTGGTCTTTCTCCAGTGATTTCTTCAATCATGTCACTAGTTGTAACAATCTCTTCATATTGTTTTTCTTCACTGATGCTTGGAAGACTAGCGTGGGTTTGTGTATGATTCCCAATTTCAAATCCCATATCGTGAATCTCTTTCAACATGTCTTTTCCTTCATCGTTTTCAAGATACATTCCATTGACAAAAAATATCGCATGCGCATCATGTTCTTCTAAAGTTTTCGCGATATCTAGTGCATATTTGTCAGGAGCATCATCATACGTCAGTAAAGCGACTTGATTATTAGCTTCTGATCCTTCAATCGGTTGTATCGTATAAATTCCAGAATTCACTTCATATTCAAAGGTAGCAGTTTCTTCTTCGGGCTCTTCCTCAACAACTTCTTCATCTGTTTCGGAACTAGTATCTTCTTCAACTTGTTCAGTCGTTGAGTCTGCAGAATCAGTTACTTCAGTAGAAGTGTTTTGGTCTTCAGCTTCTGTCGCTTCATTTTGATCTCCACAAGAGGCTAATAGAAGGGCAGAAGCTAGTAAAAAAGCATAGTTAGAACTTTTCATAGTTAGTTTACTCCTTATTCGTTTTCAGCCATTGTGGACTGAATCATTTCTTGAACCTGTGTAATATGATCTTTTACTTCTACTAACGAACCATCCAGTTGAACCAATTCTTCTTTATTAGCTGCAGTCTGTTCGTTTAATTCTGTGATGCCATTGGAGAAGGTATCATACGTTGCATCTTCGCTTCCTATAGAAGTGAAATAGTCTTCTTGAGCAGTCAGAGAAGTTTCATAGTTAGATGTAAAGCTTTCTAATTGTCCGGAAAATTCGTCAATTTTAGCGTTCAATCCACTCAGTTCTTCGCCAGAAAGACTCTCTCCATCATAATCTGCTATAATTTCTTCTTGAGATTCAAAATCTTCTCGTAGACTACTGATTGTTTCGATACGATCTCTTCTTGAAGTGATATTTTCAAAAACAGGCGCTGAACCATCTGCAAATGTAGACATTTGATCGTCTGACGCTAAGGCTTCATCAAATGTTGTTTGAAGATTCATTTCTTCTTCGCTCAAGCCATTCATCTCATCTACAATATTTCCATGTATTTGATCAATTTCACCTACAGCTGACTGTATTTCCTCAACGTTATCTCCACTACAACTTGCTAGTAGTAGTGTGGTCAGTCCTAGACCGGCTAAAGCATATGTTTTCTTCGTCATTTCATGAATCTCCTTTAAGTATATTCGTTCTTTAACCCATTCAAAAAACGGGGCACTAAACGAGTATAACAAAAATAATTGATTCTTAAAAAGAAAATGCCATATAAATTAAGGAAGAATATCCATCACACTATGCAAACACTCCATAAAAGGTTTCATTTCGAGTGTTTTTTATGCCGTAAATAAGGTACAATTATAAAGTATTATTTATTAGAAAAGAGGTCGACATGATTATTTATTACGTGATAGCAGCGATCATAGTAGGAATAGATCAGCTGGTGAAATATCTAACCGTACAAAACATATCTTTGTATGAAACAGTAACCGCCATACCAAACGTTCTTTCTTTTACCTACCATCAAAATTCAGGTGCAGCCTGGAGTATTTTGGAAGGTCAAATGTGGTTCTTTATTATTGTCACGCTTATCGTGATTGGTGTAATTGGTTATTACTTACACACCCAGGGGCGTCAGAGCTTATTGTTTTCTTCAGCTCTAACACTATTGCTGGCAGGAGCTATTGGAAATTTAATCGATAGGGTGCTGAACCAATATGTAGTGGATATGTTCAGACTGGAATTTGTTCAATTCCCCATTTTCAATGTAGCAGACATGTCCTTAACGTTTGGTGTCGGACTGATGATTTTATACTTGATACTAGACGAAATTAAAACCTTCAAACAAAAGAAAGCAGTTGATAAATAATGGAAGAACAATACTCATTTACAGGTGGTCAGTCTAATGACCGTCTAGACAAATATCTGACAGAAAAATTACCTGAAGTCTCTAGGTCTCAGATTCAAACATTGATTAAAGAAGGTAGCATAACTGTCAATGATGAACCGTCTAAGGCAAATTACAAGATTCAACCAGGAGATGAAATTGAAGTCCTTATCCCGGCTCCAGTTGAAATTAATGCTCAGCCTGAAAACATTGATATCGAAATCGTTTATGAAGATCAAGATGTTGTTGTTGTGAACAAACCTCAAGGAATGGTCGTTCACCCTTCTATAGGTCACAGTTCTGGTACGTTAGTGAATGCACTTTTGTATCATGTAAAAGACTTGTCTGGAATCAACGGAAAAATTCGTCCGGGAATCGTTCACCGTATTGATAAAGACACATCGGGATTATTAATGGTCGCAAAAAATGACCAAGCTCACGAAAAATTATCTGCACAACTTAAGGATAAAAAAGCTCAAAGAGAGTATGTTGCACTTGTACATGGTACGATTCACCACGAAAAAGGAACCATTGATGCCCCTATCGGCCGTGATACGAGTAACCGTAAACGATATGCGGTAGTAGATAATGGCAAACCATCAGTGACACACTTTGAAGTCATTGAACGTTTTGAAAAATTCACTTTGGTAAGGTTGATTCTTGAGACGGGTAGAACACATCAAATTAGAGTGCACATGCATTATATTGAACATCCCATGGCAGGTGATCCACTTTATGGTCCTCGTAAGACACTTAAAGGAAATGGACAGTTCCTTCATGCAGAAACATTAGGTTTCACACACCCGACAACAGGGAAGGAAATGCATTTCTCCACTCCAATACCAGAAATTTTTGAAGAAAATCTAGATATTTTAAGAAAACAATAAACCTGTAATTTTAATGAAAGGATGATAAGATGTCTAAAACGATCACGATATTAGATGAAATGGCTATGCAACGTGCACTCACTCGAATCTCCTATGAAATCATCGAAATGAACAAGGGGACAGAAAATCTTATTTTAGCTGGAATCAAGACAAGAGGAATTCATATTGCAAATCGAATCGCTGAAAGAATCGAACAGATTGAAGAAAAGGCGATACCCGTAGAAGAACTGGATATTACACTTTATCGAGACGATAGACACTTCCCAGATGAAGTTGGTGATCCAGAGGTAAAGGGACAGCACTTTTCAGTATCCGTCAAAGACCAGGTTGTCGTTCTTGTAGACGATGTGATTTTTACTGGTCGCACGATCAGAGCAGCGAT
Organism: Marinilactibacillus sp. XAAS-LB27; assembly: GCF_036039175.1. NCBI lineage: Bacteria > Bacillati > Bacillota > Bacilli > Lactobacillales > Carnobacteriaceae > Marinilactibacillus > Marinilactibacillus sp. XAAS-LB27. The sequence continues at coordinate 341,429 of NZ_JAYXKP010000001.1, forward strand.
GGATGCTGTAATGGATCTAGGGAGACCTAAAAAAATTCTTGTGGCTTCTCTGATTGATAGGGGACACAGAGAGATTCCAATCAAAGCAGACTTCATTGGAAAAAACATTCCTACTTCTCTTAAAGAACAAGTCAAAGTTTCTGTAGAAGAAGTCGATCAAAAAAATGCGGTAGAGATTATCAAACCGTAACAAAAAACATGCCTGACTTGGAACTGGTTTTATAACCAGCGAATACAAGTCAAGCATGTTTTTTTATTTTCTTAAAGCTTTAATTATATCATCAGTCGGAGTAACGTAGTAAGTGGTCTGCCCTTCATAAATTACGAAACCGGGTTTTGCACCATTTGGTTTTTTGACGTGTTTGACTTGTACCGCATCTACCGGTACAGAAGCAGATAGGCGGTACTTACTGAAATAGGCCGCAATTGTTGCCGCTTCTTCTAATGTTTGCTCCGAAGGCGCATCGCTTCTAATAATCACGTGAGAGCCAGGGATATCTTTTGTGTGTAACCACCAGTCCGTTTTACGAGCAATTTTCAGAGTTAATTGGTCATTTTGTAGATTATTTTTACCAACAAGAATCGTTGTCCCATCACTTGAAACAAATTGGTCCGGTTCTGACGCCGGTTTTTTCTTACCTTTAAGTGGTTTGCGTTTCTTTTTAATATAGCCACCACTTTGAAGTTCATCCCTAATTTCTTCAATGTCTTTAGGAGAGGCCACTTCCATTTGAGTTAGTACAGACTCCAGATAATGGATTTCTGCTTTTGTTTGAGCAATTTGTCCATTTAAATGAGCAATGGCATTTCTCAATTTTTGATACCTAGAGAAATAGGCTTGCGCGTTTTTAGATGGTGATTTTCTAGGGTCTAGATCAATCGTAATTTTCTGATTCTCTTCATAGAAGTTGTCTAAGTCAACAGACTCCATTCCTTGCTGAATTTCATGCAAGTAAGCTGTTAAAACTTCTCCTTTAATTCTATACTGATCTGCTTTTTGTGTTTGTTGAAATTCTTTTTCAAGTTTCACCAGCTTTTTGCGGTTCCTGTCGGTTTCTGTTTTAACAAGACCAAACAAATCATTCGCTTGTTGCTGAACTCTGTCTCGCTCTGCTTTGTTTCCAAAGTAACGGTCGGCTAGTTCACTCAGCGTAGCGTATGACTCTTTTTCTCCTGGAAGAGAAGGATACTCTACTGCTGAAAATTGTTCTTTTCTATTATTGATAGTTAAAGTAGGGGACAGTTGATTCATCTTATACGGTGCCATGAACTTTGCGAATACTGCCGTCGGAGCATCGTCAGGGTGATCTTCAACTTGATGAGCGAGCTCTTCTGCGGAATCTCTTCCCATACCTTGAAAAGTATCTTGAATCCATTTCACTTTATCTTTAAAAGACACTGCTGCAATTGGTAGGGCAGATTCATAAGTGAAGGGATTCGCTTTGTCCTGTCTTGGTGCTTCAATATACGTTCCTCCAGGAAGTAGCGAACGATAAGTGTTTTGACTAGGAGAAATATGACGAATCGTTTCGTAAATTTTTTCTTCTTGTTTGTTAACAAGCAGAATATTACTATGTCGACCCATAATTTCAACAATTAAGACGAGATTTTGTATATCACCTAATTCATTACGATTACTAAAAGAGAATTCAATCACACGATCATTTTCTAATTGAACGATATCCTCTAGAATCGCACCATCCAAATACTTTCTCATCACCATACAAAATTGCGGCGGTACAGAAGGGTTTTCGAAAGGGATTTCTGTGAGTTGCATTCTCGCATACTGCGGATGAGCTGATAATAATAGCTGTTTATTTTTTCTTCTTGAACGAATTTTGAAAAGAATTTCGTTTTCGTAGGGCTGCTGTATCTTAGCAACTCGTCCCCCTAAAAGTTCTTGTTTTAATTCTTCGACCATAGCGTGTGTAAATAGTCCATCAAATGACATGTTAATATGTCTCCTTTCTTCGTGAGACTCTAAACCAGTATAGCATTTATAAAGAATCAGTACCATCAAAGTAATGGATAAAGCTTTGCTCAAAGTGAGTCTAAATGGTATAGTTGTCTTGTACAAATACTTTGTTTCAAAATGAAATCATTATAGGAAGAGAGCGATTATATGCCGCATGAAGTTGATACAAACGAGTTGTTAATGAAACTCTCAGAATTACAGACCTTGTATAAGTCAATGACTCAAGATATTCTAAGCGAGCATCAAATTTCTGCTTCTGCTTTGAATTTAATTGATATTCTAGGAGAAGAAAAAGCCACGCTAAAATCTATAACTGAAAAAAGTCAGTTGGACAAATCGACAATCAGTAGACAGATGAATAATCTAGTGAAAAAAGAACTTGTCATTAAAACTACCGGAGAAGATAAGCGTTATGCCTATTTTGCCTTAGCAGAAGATGCTAAAGGGATTTATTCCACATATAACCAGACTTTTAAAGAACAGTTTTCAGGAATGTTAGCTGGATGGACTGAGGAAGAAAAACATCTTTTATCGGTTTTATTAGGTAGATTAAATAGAAGTATGACAAACGGTCTTAAAAATAGTAAGATGATCTAACTGTCTTACTAATAGAAAAGAGGAAAATCAATGTCTTTAGGTAGAAAAAAGTCTAATCCACATCGAATAGCTATTTTGGGTATCTTGACAGCCATTATACTCATTCAAAATTTTGTACCTTTTTTAGGAAATATTCCTATCCCACCTTTAAATCCAACCATTATTCATATTACCGTTATTGTAGCAACATTAGTGCTTGGAACCAAAGATGGAATGATTATTGGAGGCGTTTGGGGGCTTACTAGAATGCTTCGTGCCTATACCGTTCCTGCTACACCTCTAGATTTATGGTTGTGGACAAATCCGTTGATTGCATTACTTCCCCGCATACTAATTGGTCTTTTTACGGGGATAACCTTCAATCTAATGAAAAAATATTTTCCTAATAAAAGCAAACTATCTATGTCAATCGCTTCGATCGCTGGGGCTTTTACGAACACTATTTTTGTTTTGCTCTTTATTTATCTTTTCTACGGTGAACGTTATGCCGAGGCAACCAGTGTAGATTTCAGTAGCCTGGCCAATGTCTTACTCGTCATTGTTGGAACAAGCGGTATTGCTGAAGCTATTTTAGCGGGAATAGTAGCACCTCTTGTAGCAGCTCCTTTAAAAAAATTACGCCATTAATTGAATTTTATTCTAAACCTATTTAGACTCATTGTAGTCTAAATAGGTCTTTTTTTAACAATACAAGCGTTTTATTACACCTTAGGTTACGAACATGCTAAATTATAGAGGTAATTAACTTTGAAAAGAGGAGAATGCTTAATGCGCGCAGTAACTTATCAAGGTAAAGAAAAAATGACGGTGACGACTGTTCCCGATCCAAAGATTCAAGAACCGACGGATGCGATTATCCGTGTAACAGCAACAGCCATTTGTGGTTCAGATTTACACCTTTATCACAATGGTAATATGGTTCTGAATGATGACTATGTGGTTGGACATGAACCTATGGGCATTGTAGAAGAAGTAGGTCCTGATGTAAAAAACTTAAAAGTAGGCGACAGAATCGTTGTTCCATTTAATGTTAGTTGTGGGCATTGTCATTTCTGCGAAAACGATATGGAAAGCCAATGTGATGAATCCAATCGTAATCCAGAAACAGATTATGGCGGATTATTTGGATTTGGTAAATTAAACGGAGATTATCCGGGTGGGCAAGCAGAATTTTTACGCGTTCCTTATGCTGATCAAACGTCTTTCAAAGTACCTGACAATCATATAGCTGATGAAAAAGTTTTATTTCTTTCAGATATTGTACCTACAGCTTATTGGAGTGTAGAACATGCCGGAGTCAAACCAGGAGACACTGTGATTGTTCTCGGTTCAGGTCCAGTTGGACTGTTGGCACAGCGTTTCGCGAAAATGAAAGGTGCAAAACGAGTAATTGCTGTAGATAGAGTAAAACATCGTCTAGAATATTCAGCCAAAAAAATCGGTGTTGAAACACTCAACTTTGAAGAAGTCGATATTCCAGGCATGGCTTTAAAAGATATGACACATGGTGGGGCAGATGTAGTCATTGATTGCGTTGGTATGGACGGAAAACAACGTAAACTAGAAAAAGTCACTAATCTGATTACACCTCAAAAAGGAACCACTAGTCCGATTGAAATGGCTAGTATGGCCGTGAAAAAATTTGGAACGATTATGCTGACTGGTGTTTACTTGACACCTGCTGCTAATTTCCCAATCAATCATATCTTTGCTAGAAATGTTACACTAAAATCTGGTCAAACGCCTGTACCTCATCTAATGCCTAAACTATATGAAATGATCAAAAACAATGAATTTGATCCTAGTGATATCATTACTCATACGATGCCTTTAGAAGATGCAGCAAGAGGATACGAAATATTTGATAAAAAAGAAGACAATAATATAAAAGTCGTTTTAAAACCTTAACATTCAATCGTTTTTATAAAAGAAACACACCTTCAAGAAAGTTAAATTTTCTTGAAGGTGTGTTTTTGTTGTAAGCTTGTTACGTTATTTACTCAATTTTGAAATCTCTATATGATAAACTAGTCATCATAGACCGATGGCACTAAAAGGAGAGATTCAATTATGAAACAAAATCGTTCAAACAAATCAAGAGTTGAAAGAAAGACGAGAACTGATGGAGAAGAGCAACCAAAAAGCTCGTATGATAAGTATTACTATATTGTTGTTGCAGTATTGCTAGCTATCTTAATTGCTATCGTAGCTTATATTTTTTTCGTTCCTAGAAATGGAGACAACAACCTGGCGGATCCACCGCAAACAAACCCTGAACTCGTCTCAGATAATAATGCTGAGTCTGGAGATGAAGGAGAAGAACCGACAGATTCAGAAGAAGTAGAAGATCCTAACACGGATGCTGAGCAACCAGAACAAGAAAACGAAGAAGTCACCGAAGAAGATTCTGAAACGGCAGATGTCGAAGAAGCGGAATCGGATGATCCTCTCGTAGAGGAAGCTTCTACAGGAAACTGGTCTCCGATAGGTACAAGCCAGACCGGTGAACATACAACTGACTTTAGTACAGGTTCTCAAGACCGTACAGAAATCAATGAAGCCGTCAGATCCGTTACAGGATTATCTGCTGGCAACATGACTGAATGGTGGGTCGGAGGAAACGGGCCAAGCCAAGTAACTGTTACAGCATCTACAAATGATCAATCAGAAGTTTACAGAGTCTTTCTTCAATTTGTTGAAGAAGAAGGTTGGCAACCGACTAGGGTAGAAAAATTAACTGCTGTACCGTCAGAATATCAATAGCACCAAAAAATTTGACGGCATTTTTAGCTCCGATATGAGCTGAAGATGTCGTCTATTTGTATTTTAGTTCTAATTCGTTGTCTTTCCTCTTTTTTTAAAGTTCATGTTAAACTATTAACAGAACATTTATTAGTAGGAGGTACGGTATGAAGCTACCAAACGATAGATTGAATGTAATCCAAGAAATTTTAGATAAGACAGAAAAAGAAATTGAAAACATGAATCCTGTCAATATACTGATTGCAGGTAAAACAGGTGTAGGTAAAAGCACACTGATCAACAACATTTTCAGAGAAAAATTAGCTGATACGGGGATTGGGAAACCTGTAACGAAACACCTTAGAAAAATATCCAAAAATGGTATTCCGATTGTTTTATACGATACACGTGGATTAGAGCTAGAACAGACCATTCAGCAGCGCGTTAAAAAAGAGATGCTCGATTTAATTGATCAAAATAAACACTCTAAAGATGCTATCCATGTCGTTTATTATTGTATTCAAGCGACTTCTTCTCGTATCGAAGATATGGAACTTGAGTTAATCAAAGACATCTCAGAAAATATTCCGGTTATTCTTGTGCTCACTCAGGCTTTAGGACAGCCAGCTGAAGACTTTAAACGTTACCTTGAAAATATGAATCTACCAGTTGCGGGTATTCAAACCGTTATGTCTGAAGCATATGTAATCTCCGATGACTATACGATACCAGCATTCGGTTTAAAAGAGCTTGTGAGTAAATCGCTTGAAGTCATTCCTGAAGATGCACAAAAGGCTTTTACGAACGCCCAGCAAGCAGACATTGAACGCAAAGCAAAAAACGCTAGACGCTGGGCTACTCGATATGTTGCATCTAGTTTTGGAATTGGATTTATTCCTATTCCTTTTTCAGATGCCTCAGTGCTTGTACCAATGCAGATTACTTTATTAGCACATATTACAGCTATTTTTGGAATTTCATTAGACAAATCTTCTATCGTTTCAATCATTGCCGCAGTTGGAGGAACAGGTTCGGCCACGTTTTTAGGTAAATCCATCGTTGGAAATGCATTGAAGTTCATTCCAGGAGCGGGTACCGTAATTGGAGGCGTCATTAGTGGAACCACGGCTTCTATCGTGACAAGTGCTTTAGCAGCAAGTTATATTGAAGTTTTGAGCGTAATGGCCTTCAAAGAAATGAATGGCGAAACAGTCAATCTTTCTTTTATAGAAAACCTAATGCGTAAGCAGTTCAAGAAAAACATTCATATGAAAGGTAAGAAAATTAACAAGAAAGAGCTTGAGTTTGATCGTACTACTGATACTTCTGATTATGAGCATTTATTGAACAACGATGAAGATCAAAAGGTTCCTTTTTACAAAAAAGTGGTCCCTACAATAAAAAATACCGTAAAAAGGTTTTCTAGAAAAAAATAAGAATGAAAGGTATCTGTTTTCAGATGCCTTTTTTATTCGATCTACTTTGTTTCTAATTGTGATTTCCTCCTTTTAAATGCTACAATCGAATCAGATGAAACCGTTATACACTTACTCTCAAAGTCAGCAAGGTGAAGGAGGTCTTTCAATTTGACTAGTAAACTGAAAAAGTCTATTAAAGAAGTGATTCAAAATAAAGAAATTGTGATCATCCTTACATTTATATGGATTATCTTTTTTGAGTCCTTTTCTATTCTTACGATAAGTGCCGGCTTGCTCGTATCTTCAATCATTATTCTCTTCACTGATCAGTTCCTTTTAAAAGGGAATTATGAATTCGATTATTTGATCGGTTTAGGAACGCTGATTCATTTTATCTTACAACTTATCTTAGAAATCTTTATTGCAGGTATGCGGGTTATTCCAAATATTTTGAAAGGCCAAGGAGAAGCACAGATAATCACTTGTGAGACTATTCTTAAAGAAGAGTTACTCATTGATCTTCTAGCCAATGCCATCACCTTGACTCCTGGTACGGTTACGATCGATAAAAAAGGCAGTAGCTTAAAAATTTTAGTATTGAATCCACCTGAAAAAGATGAGGATTTAAGAAGCATTATTCCACTTGAAATTGAAAAAATATTGATGAAGTATGAAGAAAAGGCTTCTCGAAAAAATTCCAGTTCAAACAACAAGAAAGGAGAACCCAATGACATTTGATTCGGTTATTATGCTGATCGTTTTATTGTTATCGATCTTAGGACTCATTCGTGTACTACTTGGTCCTACAATTTGGGACAGAATGCTTGGCTTTTCAGTGTTTTCGTCAAAAATCATCATAATGGCTGTGCTCATTGGGGTGATTATTCGTCGTACATATATTATAGATGTCGCAATCATCTATGGCGTTTTAGGCTTTATCGGAACAATTATGATTGCGAGGACGATAGAGAGAAGAGGGGATATTTAATGGGAATAGCACTTGAATGGGTCGGGAATACTCTGATGGTCATTGGTGTAATTTTCATGGCTTTGGGTGTATTTGGAATTTATAGATTTAATGATTTCTTTTTGCGAATATTGATTACAGCAAAAGTCGATACGGTTGGCTTCATAACCGTCATGTTTGGTCTGATGATTAAAAACGGGTTCAGCATTTTTAGTGGAAAGATCCTTGTAGTACTCGTCATGTATCTGATAACAAACCCTTTAGCGACACATGCCGTTACTCGTTCTGCTCATTTGAGCGGTTATAGAATAAAGAAAGAGAGAATGTAGATGATCGAACCTATATTAATGTGCATACTACTAGTCTTAGCTTGTATATCCGTACTCTCAGATAACTTAAGAAGATCCATCGTATTTCTAGGTGCCTTTTCCTTGACCATGGCTTTGACCTATCTTTATTATAATGCACCAGACGTAGCCTTGGCAGAGGCTGCCATAGGCGTCGGTTTGTCAACCATTATGTACCTGGTAGCCCTCAAAAAAATAGCCGTCTATTCTATTATTTACATCGACGAACATGCTGACCAAATAAATGATGATCAAATAAACAGTATCTCAAATACCATTATCAAGCCTTTGGAACTTTTTCTTGAAAGAACAGAAGAAATTGAACCACAAATTGCTTATTCTAATCATTCCCTTGAGTCTATTATAGAAGAAGATCACCACGACTTTATTATCTATAAAAAAGACCATCTGACATATTTTTATGGAAAAGCATCAGACCTTATTTTTCAAGATATCATTGCAAACATGAATGAAACCATTGATAACATAGAAGAAATCAGAGTCGTTTTCAGGGACGAGGTGCTGTCAGATGATGCAATCGAATAAAACACTTCGCATAGTTAGAGTTCTTTTTGCTTTAGTCGGTGCTATGGTCGTTATTTTTACGTTTTCTAGTTACTCTGTGAAGCTCGATACGCCGTTGATGGATTATTTAACAGCTGACTTTTATGCTCAAACTGGGGCACAAAATGCCGTCGGGGCGATTTATTTGAATTACAGGGTGTTTGATACGCTTTTCGAAGCATTGATGCTTGTCGTGTCCGTAATTGAAGTCATTAATGTCTCATGGTCAAACATTCATTCAGAAAAATATCAGTACGAAGAAAATAATCTTCAAAAGAAAAACAATTCAGAAATTATTACACGTATGATGGGAATGATTTATCCATTTGTACTATTGATTGGTTTATACACCATTATAAATGGTCACGTATCTCCAGGCGGAGGATTTCAAGGAGGGGCGATTTTAGCGACTGCGTTGATTACTCGTTATCTAGTATACCCAAATTTTGATTTGAACTTAGATATCCTTGAACGACTAGAGAAGCTTTTGTTCTTTTGTATTCTTTTACTGCCTATCTTATACATTTTTATGGAATTAGGACCATCTGATAGTATCTTGATGGACCAAATCTATCTGATTACGTTGAATTTACTAATAGGGTTTAAGGTATTTTCTGGATTAAGTATTATTTTTTACCGATTTGTTTTTTACGAAAACCAATAACGGCTTATTTATAGAACAGAATCTTGCTAAAGAAAGAAGTTGAAAGATTTGGAGTTTATCAATGGAGAGATTGTCGGTATCTTATTATTCTTCATAGGCTTATATGGACTGATGACAAAAAAATCTATTGCAAAAACCATTATGTCCATGTCAATCATGGAGTCAGGTGTCTTTTTGTTTTTTATCACCATTAATTATTCAACCAATAGTGTTCCTCCGATTGGTCAGGCTCAAGAAGCCTCTTTTGCGGATCCTGTTCCTTCAGCACTCATGATAACGGCGATTGTTATTGGTATCGGTGTTACAGCGATTGGCTTAACGATGTTTATGCATTATAAGCAAAAACATGGTATCACGCATTGGACTAGAAAACGAGCGCAGCAAGGAAGTGACCATTGATGTTATATAGTTTAGTATTAGCACCGATTATTTTTGGGCTATTGGCTTATGTAGTAAATAAAAAGATTGCTACAGTATTGTTACTAGTATTCCAGTTTCTTTTTGGACTTTACGCGTTCTATGTATTTTTTACAGTGAATAGCTCTGGGGCTTTACTGTGGAACGCTGGGGGATATCCAGATGGGGTTGCACTCAGTCTCTATGCTGATCCAATTTCTAGTGTAATGGTCTTGTTTACAGCTATTTTTTACTTTGCCTTTTTAGTTTATGCCATTAGACAAACGTATTTTAAACCACTGTTTTATTTTATGTTTATGGTATTAGAAGGCTTGATGATGGGGTTATTCCTTTCCAGTGACTTGTTCAATATTTTCGTCTTTTTGGAAGTCTCAACCGTTGTTGTTTCTATACTAATTATGATCAATAAAGAAAAACAGGCGATTTATGACGGTATGATATACTTTTTTGTCAATGTAATTGGAACAGCTTTTTTACTATTTGGCATCGCCATGATTTATAGGACTTTTGGTATGTTAGATATTCGAATGATCCAAGAAGCGATGAGTCAAATCGAAGATCCTAAATCAGTCATTTTACCTTACGCTTTTATGATGACTACTGTATCGCTAAAAACAGCCGTAACGCCCTTATTCAGCTGGCTTCCAAAAGCACATGGGACACCGAGTGCACCACCTGTCGTTTCAGCTATATTATCTGGTCTTTACATAAAAAGCGGCGTCTATTTGTTTATACGCTTCTCAAATATGTATGCTTCAGCTATCGATATGCACGAATTCTTTTTCTGGATCGGTTTTATTACGTCAACGGTTGGATTTGTGATGGCACTAGGGCAGCATGATATCAAATTAATTCTCGCTTATCACACCGTTTCTCAAGTTGGGTTGATTATGATGGGGCTGAACATGGCTTCAGAGATTGCGTTTTGGGGAGCAGTCTATCATATCTTCAATCATGCTATTTTTAAATCGACATTATTTTTAACTGCTGGATTGATTTACGATGAGTATGATACCCGAGATGTCTATCAGATCAGAGGGTTGTTCAAACGAATGCCTCTGGTCGCTATCGCTACAGCTTTAGCCATGTTAGGCATTACTGGAGCTCCATTTTTTAATGGTAGCATCTCAAAGTATATGATTGCTCACGGTACGTATGATTACTCAACAACGATTCTACTCAATATTGTCAATCTGGGAACGACCATGTCTTTTATTAAGTATGCTACGATGCTGTTTGGTAAAAATCCTAAAGAGGGGCGCGCAAAAATTGATATTTTCGCTTTGTCTGCCTCTTTATTTATGGGTGTTGCTTCATTAATCACTGGTATATTTGGAGAACGGTTATCTGAATTCCTCTTTAATTTTGAAGTCCATGTCAATCCTGAAGAGTACATTCAAAAAGGAATCGTATACGTTTTAATGATCATTGCCGGTATCGGATTTTATAATGGGATTATCAAGCACGGAGGTATCCTAACGAGAATTGGGCATCTTGAATTGACCTTTAATGCGACGATAACCGCTATGGTCGGTTATTTCATTTTACTCGTTGTGTACTTGAACTTTCTGTACTAATTCAAATCAAGTCTGCTACTGGGTCATTTGTCTAGTAGTGGACTTTTTATAATTAAATGACTTCTTTTGGTGAATACGGAAAATACTTATTACCAAAACAGTAAAGTTCCTCTTCTAAACGGAACTTAACTAGGTGGAAATGAAAGCGTTATTAACATATGATAAGGCTATCAAGAAAAACAAAAGGAAAGGAGGAACAAAACATGAAGAAAATATTACTAGCTTGTTCTTCGGGAATGTCTACAAGTTTACTTGTAACAAAAATGGAAGAAGAAGCAGCAAAACGTGGAGAAGAAGTGAAAATCTGGGCAGTTGCTCAAGATAAAGCTGAACACGACATGGAAGAAGCAGATGTATTACTGATTGGACCACAAATGCGTTTCATGAAAAAGAAATTTGCAGTTACTGCTGAAAAAGTAGGGATTCCATTAGACGTTATTGATCCAGTAGCATATGGTAGAGTTGATGGTGCTGCTGTACTGAACAAAGCTTTCGACTTGATCGAACAAGGATAATGATAGAAACAGGAGGAACAATATGAATAAATTTATGAGTGTATTAGAAGATATTCTTTTACCCATTGCCGATAAGCTTAACAATAACCGTTACTTAACAGCTTTACGTAACGGTTTTATGGTAGCGTTACCGTTGATCATTTTTGGATCAATTTTCGTTGTTATTGCTAACTTGCCGTTCTTAGACAGACTTATTGGTGAAGAAGCTTACGCAACTTATCAAAATGCATTAGGACCAGCATCAGCTGCAACGCTGAGTATAATGGGCCTATTCGTTATCATCGGTATTGGTTTCAAAATGGTGGAACAGCGCGGAGGAGAAGCCATCTATGGTGGAGTCGTTGCTTTAGCATCATTTTTAGTGCTAACACCTCAAATTTTAGAAGAAACAGCTGGAGTTATTCCAACTTCTGCATTAGGAGCAGAAGGAATGTTTTTAGGTATCTTTACAGCATTTATTTCCGCTGAATTATATCAGTTGTTTGTTCGTAAAAATCTTACGATTAAAATGCCGGCTGGGGTTCCAGATGCGGTTTCAAGATCATTTAGTGCCTTGATTCCCATTACTTTAACATTATCAATCTTTTTACTCATCCGTATTGCCTTTAGTTTCACAGCATTTGAAACGGTTCAGAACTTCATATATACTTTAATTCAACAACCGCTTACAGCACTCGGTAGTGGGCTACCCGCAACCATCATTGCTGTACTATTGATCCAAGTATTTTGGTTCTTTGGATTACACGGACAAATCATTATCAACTCTGTATTTGATCCAATTTGGTATTCATTAAATGAGCAAAACCTTTCTGCATTCCAAGCAGGCGAACCATTACCAAATATTGTAACAAAACAATTTATGGATACCTTTATTGTAGGTATTGGTGGTTCTGGTATGACTTTAGCTGTTATCGCTGCAATCTTTGTAGTAACAAAAAGTCGTCAGCTTCGAGAACTAGGTAAACTAGGTGGACCTGCTGGAATCTTTAATGTTAATGAGCCCGTTATTTTCGGTCTTCCAATCATTATGAATCCACTTGTCATTATCCCTTGGTTACTTGCACCCGTTATTGTAGCAATCGTAACGTATTTTGCTATGGATCTAGGTTTTGCACCTAAACCAGCCGGACTAATTGTCCCTTGGACTACACCAGCCTTGCTGAGTGGTTATCTCGCTACAGGTAATAATATTATGGGCGCTGTTATGCAACTGATCAATATGGCTATCGTGTTCGTAATCTGGTTACCTTTCCTTAAAGTGCTAGACAACCAGTATTACCGTGAAGAACAAAGTGTTCAAGCTACTGCGTAAATAATTTTTTAATAGAAAATTGCATAAAGGAAAACGGATGTCTTAGACATTCGCTTTCCTTTTAGTTTTATGGAGGTCAATAAGATGGATCCAATGACAGAGGTTGCGTTTCAAATTATCTTGTTTGCAGGTAATGGTAAATCAAGCGCAATGGAAGCTATACAGGAAGCAAAAGAAGGCAACTTTGAAGAAGCAGACAAGAAGTTGAAAGAAGCCGGTGAAGAATTAGGAAAAGCACATCAACACCAAACGACTTTGCTTCAAAACGAAGCACGTGGAGAACAACAGCAACTAAATATTATCTTAGTACACTCGCAAGATCATTTAATGACGGCCATGACCGTTCGTGATTTAGCTACTGAAATCGTTGAAATTTATAGAACAAGATAAGGAGAATATCGATATGTCATTAGATTATCAATTTCCAGAAAACTTCTGGTGGGGGAGTGCCGCTTCTTCAACACAAACAGAAGGTGGAGAAAACGGAACAAAAGGCAAGAATATCTGGGACAAATGGTACGAAGAAGAACCTAACCGCTTTTTTGAGAATGTCGGCCCTGAAGTGACTTCTGATTTTTATCATCGCTTCAAAGAAGATATTGCAAACATGAAAAAAATTCATCATAATAGTTTTAGACTATCCATTTCATGGGCGAGACTCATCCCTGGTGGACGAGGTGAGGTAAATCCTGAAGCAGTAGAATTTTACTCTCAAGTCATTGATGAACTGATCGATAATGACGTCGAACCTTTTGTGAATTTGTTCCATTTCGATATGCCTTTAGAACTCCAAGAAATTGGTGGTTGGGAAAATCGAGAAGTCATTGAAGCTTATGCTGAATATGCGGACAAAGCTTTTGAGTTATTTGGCGATCGTGTAAAAAAATGGTTTACATTTAATGAGCCTGTTGTTCCTGTAGAAGGCGGCTACTTATACGATTTTCATTATCCTAATATCGTAGATGCAAAAAAAGCTGTTCAAGTTGGATACAATACAATGATTGCTCACGCTAGAGCCGTGAAACTTTACCATGAAAAATATGACGGTCAAATCGGAATCGTTTTGAATTTAACGCCTTCTTATCCAAGAAGTCAAAATCCGGCAGATTTAAAAGCTTCTCACTACTGTGACTTGTTCTTTAATCGAAGCTTTTTAGACCCAGCTGTTAAAGGTGAGTATCCTCAAGATTTGATTGATCTACTTTCAGAGTACGGTCAGTTACCTGAAAAAGAAGAAGGAGACAAATCCTTACTTAAAGAAAATATAGTGGATTTACTAGGCGTGAATTACTATCAGCCTAGAAGGGTCAAAGCTAGAGATACTCAACCGCATCCAGATAGTCCATTTATGCCAGACTGGTTCTTTGACTATTATGAAATGCCTGGTAGAAAAATGAATATTTATCGTGGATGGGAAATTTACGAAAAAGGCATCTATGATATTATGATCAACTTAAAAGAAAATTACGGTAATATCGAATCCTTTATTTCTGAAAACGGGATGGGCGTTCAAGATGAGGAAAGGTTCCTTGTAGATGGGCGCATCGAAGATGACTACAGAATTGATTTTATAAAAGAACATTTGAAATGGTTGCATCGATCAATCGAAGAAGGCTGTAATGTAAAAGGGTATCATCTATGGACATTCATGGATAACTGGTCTTGGATGAATGCCTACAAAAACCGCTATGGTTTCTATTCTGTTGATCTAAAAACACAGAAAAGAACGGCTAAAAAAAGCGCCTCTTGGTATGCTGAAGTGTCTGAGAAGAATGGTTTTAACCAATAAAATTAAATTGAAGAAATGATAAGCGTAGTGATTAAGACTTACTGCGCTTTTATCATGCTAAGATATCAAGAGAGACCTATTATCGACTATTTCTAAAGAAAGGAGAACATTGATGCGAAGAAGACAGCTTAAAATCTTAAAAGAATTGTCATCCGCTCATCAACCAGTGACCAGTGATCAACTTGCTTCGCTGATTGAAGTCTCTTCTCGTACAATTAGAAAAGATATAAAAGCATTGAATGATGAACTAGAACAATCTGGTGCTTATATCTATGCTCTAAAAGGAAAGGGGTTTGAACTCGTAGTCAAAGATAAGCGTCTCTTTGACCAGTATGTTCAGGAATTAGATCCTACCTTTAATCAAAATCTGGATCTTCCAGATACGCCAATTGAGCGAATCAAATACCTTTTAAATCTTATCCTTCGAAACAATGAACCGATAAAATTGGATGATCTTAGTGAACAGATTCATGTCAGTCGTTCAACGCTACAAGCAGATCTCAAATCGATTAGGCCCTTGCTGGAAAGATATTCGCTTACCGTGATTAGTCGTCCGAACTATGGTTTGATTTTGCAAGGAACGGAACTGAATAGACGGTTTGCTATCTCAGAGTATCTCTATGATCACCGAGAAATCGGGCCTAATTTAATTCAATTAAAGCAAGTCAGCGCTATTGCTGAAATGAATGAAACGACATTGAACGATATTTGGATCATTCTTTTGTACCAGATCGAAGTCAATAAAATTGTCCTTTCAGATATTGCTTTAAACAATCTTTTTGTACACATTGTGATTGCCTATAAACGGATCAAAGAAGGATATAGTGTTAATCTCATTAAACAAGAACTAGCAGATATACAAACCCAGAAAGAATATGAAGTCGCTCAGAAAATTATTATGCAAATTCAAGAAGTGCTGGGTGTGTCATTTCCAGAAATTGAAATCGCTTATATTGCAATTCATTTGCTTGGGACTAAACTAGTGAATACGTCTCTGACTTTAGACGGCTCAAACGACCAAGTAGTGAATCCTGAAATTCTGCAATTAGTAGAAGATATTCTTAAACGTATTCAAAAAGAATTGAGTTTACAGCTTACTCAAGACCGAGAACTTAAAATCAGCTTGGCTTTGCACTTGAAGCCAGCCATCAATCGGTATAAATACAATATGAATATTCGTAACCCTATGCTTGAAGATATAAAATCACATTATCCGTTGGCCTTTGAAGCGGGGATTACAGCGGCTACTGTTATAAATCAGACATTATCCGTTGAAATCGACGAAAATGAAGTCGCTTATATTGCCTTACATCTTGGAGCAGCGATAGAAAGAGTAAAAGAAAATCTTTCTTTGAAAAAATGTTATATTGTCTGTGCATCTGGCATAGGCAGTTCCAAGTTGATCCAGTACAAATTGAAATCGGAATTTCGTTCAGAGATTGAAGTTTTGGGAACAACTGAACTCTATCGTTTAAAAGAAATTCCTTACCCGGACATTGATTTTATTATCAGTGCCGTTCCAATCAACGAGCCTTTACCTGTTCCAGTACTTGAAGTCAATGCGATCTTAAGCCAGGTAGATCTCAATAATATTAAGCAATTTATAAAGAGTGATCACTCTAATCCTTTGACGTTTATCGACGAAGAGCACACTTTTTTGAATCAATCTTTTCGTTCAAAAGAAGAGATTTTCTTATTTTTGATGGACCAATTAAAAGAAAAGCACGCTCTATCAGAAGACTATATTGAACAGTTGGAAAAGCGAGAAGAAATCGTACCAACTGCCTATGGTAATTATGTATCGATTCCACATCCAATCACGCCTCAGACAAGTACAACATTTTTGACATTCTGCACATTGAAACAACCGATTCAATGGGGAGAACGAAAAGTTCAGTTTGTCTGTTTGTTAAATGTTGAAAAAGACAGTTTGGAAGACTTACAACGTTTATATGACGTATTAGGTAAAATCGTCAATACACCTTCAATCGTGAGCAAACTGTTGCAGTGTGAAACTTATGCTGAATTTATCGAAACCATTCAAATAAATACGTGAAGAAACGTTCATTCGTTTAAAGATACTTTTTCGGAAGTATCTTTTTTTAGTTCACGATTCAAAGTACCTGACCTTACATTAGCGCTATTACTGGATTGAATGTTTATTTTTATTCATTATTCCAGTATACTATAGGTATATAAACAAAAGAAAGGAGTGAAGAAGTTTGACAAAAGAATTGATTCAACACGTTGAAAATCGTTTTGGTATTACATTTCAAGATAAAGAACTTCTTATTGAAGCATTTACTCATTCATCCTATGCGAATGATCATCGAGAGTTAACATTAAAAAACTTGGAACGTCTAGAATTTTTAGGAGACGCTGTACTTGAATTGACCGTTTCTGAATATTTATATAATAAATTTCCAGAGCTTCCTGAAGGACAATTGACTCGTATGCGTGCAGCCATCGTCAGAGCTGAAAGTCTGGCTATGCTGGCAAAAGAGTGTGAACTTGCTCAATTTCTTCGTTTAGGAAAAGGCGAAGAACTCATGAATGGTAGAAAACGTCCATCATTATTATGCGACGTATTTGAAGCCTTTGTTGGTGCAATTTTTATTGACCAAGGTATGAGCATTGTCATGGGTTTTTTGGAAAAAGTATTATTTCCTAAAATAGATTCTGGTGCTTTCTCTCATGGGATGGATCACAAAACGGCCTTGCAAGAACTACTTCAAAAAAATGGTGTGGTTACTATCGTATATCAGGTTATCGAAGAAATCGGACCAGATCATGACCGTCAATTTGTAGTAGAAGTATTTGTAGAGGGCGATTCTTTAGGGTCAGGTAAAGGGCGTTCTAAAAAAGGTGCAGAACAAGAAGCTGCACGAGTCGCATTGATGACACTAGAGAAAAAACAGTAAGAACCAAATCAGACCAGTGAGTTCAACGTTCTCATATCGTTAGCAAGGAGAGGAAACATCTGTGCAATTAAAAAAACTGGAACTGAAAGGATTTAAGTCGTTTGCTGATAAAACGACCCTGGACTTCAATGATGGTGTAACAGCTGTTGTTGGTCCAAATGGTAGTGGAAAAAGTAATATCATAGAAGCGATTCGCTGGGTAATGGGAGAACAATCTGCCAAGAACCTCCGTGGTGGACGCATGCACGATATCATTTTTTCTGGAACCGATTCAAGAAAATCTATAAACATTGCAGAAGTCACCTTGGTTTTAGATAACCAAGATGGCTTTCTTCCTGTGGATTTTGAAGAAGTCAGTGTGACTAGACGCATTAATAGAAATGGTGAAAGTGACTATTTCTTAAACAAGCAACCTTGTCGTCTTAAAGATATCGTCGATCTTTTCATGGATTCTGGACTTGGTAAAGAATCTTTTTCAATCATTTCTCAAGGACAAGTAGAAGCCATCTTCAACAGTAAAGCTGAAGACCGTCGCTCCATTTTTGAAGAAGCTGCAGGTGTCTTAAAGTATAAACTGCGTAAACAAACAGCAGAAAGAAAGCTCGAAGATACTCAGGACAATCTTGATAGGGTACAAGACATTTTATATGAGTTAGATACTCAAGTTGAGCCTTTAAAAGCTCAAAGTGATCTTGCGCATTCTTTTTTAGAACAAAAAGAAGAATTGACGGGTATTGATATTGGATTGTCGGTTTTGAAAATCAAACAACTGCAAAATTCTATGGAGACCGATCAAGTTTTATTAGATCAATTAACTCAAGAGCTAACTGAATTGACTACAGCAGTCGATAAGGACCATCAAGAGGCTCAAAAACTAAAAATCAGACAAAGTCAACTTGAGCAAGAACGTGAACAGATTCAAAACCAGTTACTTCAAACAGTTCAATCTATTGAGCGAACAGAATCTGCTTTGAATCTTCATGCTGAAAAAGAGAAACACAAAGAAGCCTTCCTTGATGAAAAGAAAGCCTCTATTCGTAACCTCGAAAAACAACTTAATACGGTTACAACCTCCTATGACAGAGTAACTAAAGAGCTTGCAGCATTTAATAAAAAAGCTGCCGAATGGTCTTCTCGGATCAAAGGAAAACAAGCTCAAAAAAATCGTCTCGAAGGTAATCGGGAAGAAGCCATTGAAGTCTTGCGAGCGACTTATATCGACTTGATGCAAGAACAAACAACGCTTAAAAATGAACAAACTTATCTTGAACGTGAGATACAACAACAATCTGTTTCAAAAGAAAAAGTGGCACGTAATGCTTTAAAAACCACTCAGGAGTTAGAGGAACTTGAAGCACAAGTTAAACTGAAATCTGAACGTCATGCTATTTTAAAAAAAGAAGTTGATGAACTTTTAACAACCTTTCAAAAGACTAAAACAACAATTGAGCAGTTAACGCCTGCAATAGAAAATAAAGAATCACGGTTAAATGACACTCAAAGTAAACTTCAACAGGCAATCGCCAAACGAACGAGTTTGCTAGAGATGCAGGAAAATTACGCCGGTTACTTTGCCGGTGTCAAAGCCGTTATGAAGCATCGATCTCGACTGGAGGGAATTGTTGGTACGGTAGCAGATTTAATTGAGGTGCCTAAGCCTTACTTGGAAGCTATTGATACGGTTCTTTCTTCTTCAAGCCAGTTTGTCGTTGTAGAAAATGAAAAAGCAGGAAGACAAGCGATTCAGCACTTGAAAGCTACTCGTTCAGGTAGAGCTACCTTCCTACCCATTACAACGATTCAGTCTCGGTTAATCCGGTCTGATGTAAAACAAGCAGCTAGTGAAATTGAAGGGTTCGTGGGTATCGCCAGTGACTTAATTCAATACGAGAGCCATGTTTCTAATATACTAGAAAATCTTCTTGGGAATACCATTGTAGCGGAAACCTTAGATGCCGCAAATGCGATAGCTAGAACCGTCAATTACCGTTACCGCGTAGTCAGTCTTCAGGGTGACATGATGAATGCTGGTGGTTCCATGACCGGTGGTGGTGGAAAACGTTCTTCTAATTCTCATCTGTTTTCTCAGAAAAAAGAATTAAAAGAATTGGAAATCTTTATCGACGAAACAGAAAAAACGGTTGAACTTAGAAGACAAGAATTGACTAAAGATAAAGAACAGCGTAAAAAACTTTCAAATGAAATTGAAGAGGTTCGCTCAGCGGGGGAAGAAAAACGCGTTGATGAGCGTCAATTGCAAAATGAACTAAATTCCGTTGAAGAAAAACGAACAAGGCTAAGCAGAGAGCATCAAGCATTGACTTACGAGTCCAATCAAGCTGAAAAAGAACTTACCGAAAATCAGAAACGATTAGAAGACATTGCGACCAGTCGCAAACAGATTGATGAGCAAATGACCTCTCAAAAACGGGAGATGAATGAACTATCTGCTGAAAGAGAAGATATTGAAGCACAGAAAATAACCTTGCAAGAAGATCTTGAATCCCTTCAAGAACATCTGCATACCGTAAATGAGCAACAAGCAGCCATAAAAGCTGAGGTTGCTCACTTCAAAAATCAAAAAGAACAATTAGAAGAAAATATTCAAGTACTTTATGCTGACTTGAAAGCTTATGAGTCAGGTGAATCACTTGGTTCAAGAGAAGAATTAAAAAAACAACTGACAGATCATCGCTCAAAACTTGAACAGTTGAGAGAAAAAGAACAAGTCCTTAAGAAAGAAGCTAATCGCCTTGAAACAGAGAAGACTCAAGTCGAAAGTCGGTTAACTGCCAGACAAGCGGATAAGCAAGAATTAAGTGATCGTAAGACGAAAGTTGAAATTAATTTATCTAGAGTGGATGTTTCTCTCGACCATTTACTGAACTATCTTTCAGAAGAATATGGATTGAGCTATGAAGAAGCACGATTAGAACAACCTTTAGCCCTATCAGAAGAAGACGCGCAGAAAAAAGTCAAACTCCTGAAAAAAGGTATAGAGGAACTGGGGCCAGTCAATGTCGCTGCTATTGAAGAATATGAGCGAGTATTTGAACGATTCACTTTCCTCAGTGCGCAACAAAAAGATTTACTGGAAGCTAAAGCGAGTCTGTACGACACAATGGATCAAATGGATACAGAAGTTTCTAGAAGATTTGAAGAAACCTTCAATCTAATCAAAGCTCAATTTGCCATTGTCTTTCCACAGATGTTCGGCGGAGGTAAGGCAGAACTAAGACTGACTGACCCAGAAAATTTACTAGCTTCAGGCGTTGAGATCGTCGCTCAGCCACCTGGTAAAAACTTGCAATCCTTAAGTTTATTGTCCGGTGGAGAACGTGCGTTGACTGCTATTTCACTTCTTTTTGCGATTATACAAGTCCGACCCATCCCATTTTGTATTCTGGATGAAGCAGAAGCGGCACTTGATGAAGCTAACGTATCCAGATTTGGGAAATATCTAAAAAACTTTTCAATCGACACTCAATTTATTGTTATTACCCACCGAAAAGGAACTATGGAAGAAGCGGACAGTCTTTATGGCGTAACCATGAGAGAAAAAGGCGTTTCTAAGCTCGTTTCCGTTAGAATGAAAGACATAGAAGAGATTGAGGGTGTTTCTCCTTAAAGCATTCAGGAGAAACTTTCATTACAATCCCTACTTGAATGAGCTAAGTAAACGACAAGAAGGAGTTTTACTGTGAGTATTAAACTTGTAGCACTAGACTTAGATGGAACCTTACTAACAAAAGATAAAGAAGTTTCAGCGGAAAATAGAACCGCTATACAACGAGCTAAAGAAGCTGGTGTAAAAGTTGTCTTATGCACTGGACGACCCCTTAAAGCGATTTTGCATATTCTGAAAGATTGTAACCTACTTGAAGAAGGCGACTTGGGTATCACCTATAACGGTGGCCTCATTCAATGGACTGCGACCGGAGAAAGTCTTAGTCAGATTACTATGGATAAAGAATCTGTTCTTGATGTTTACGCATTAAGTCAAGAATTAGCTGTTCCTTGTAATTTTATCGATTTAAACACCGTTTACGAACCAGCATACCCTACAGGAAAAGAATCTCTTTATCCTATGATTATGAATATTTTACCTTTTGAGCCGATTAATGTGGCTTCTTTACCAGAGAAAACGGCTATAAATAAAATAATTTTCTGTTGGCATCAAGAAGAACTGGATCAAGCAATTAGTCAGATTCCAACACATTACCATGATCGCTACACCATCATGAAGTCTCGTCCAAATCTTTTGGAAATTTTACCGAAAACCGTTGATAAAGGAAAAGGGCTTGCCTTGCTAGCAGATAAACTGAATTTAGATGTCAGTGAAATCATGGCCATTGGTGATCAGGAAAATGATTTAGCAATGATTCAGTACGCCGGAATCGGAGTCGCAATGGACAATGCTACAGACGAAGTTAAAGCGCAAGCTGATATCATCACAAAATCAAATGATGAACATGGTGTTGCTTATGCTATAGATCAATATGTGTTAAACTAGGTAAGATAAAAACTGAAACGGTCATCTGATCACAATCATTAGCAGAAAGTTGGGAAAAATATGGGATTGTTTGATAAAATCAAATCTGCTTTTACAAATACTGAAAAAACGGATATACAACCCGAGACAACAGAACCAGTCGAAGAAGCTCCAGCACCCGTTGCTGAACCCGAGCGTGTAGAACAAAAGGAAACAGAACAGTATGAAAAAGGCCTTCAGAAATCTCGTCGTTCATTCACTAGACGTCTGAATGAATTACTGGCTAATTTCAGATATGAAGATGAAGAGTTTTTTGAAGAATTAGAAGATTTACTCATTGAGTCAGATGTTGGTTTTGAAGCAACGATGTATATCTCTGAAACACTTCGTCATGAATCTAAAGTTCAAAACGTTAGAAGCATGCAAGACGCTGAACGCGTAATCGTTCAAACAATGGTTGATTTATACGGAGAAACCAATCCTGACCATCACGTGTTTAATGATAATCCTGATGGCTTGACCGTCGTTTTATTTGTAGGTGTCAATGGCGTTGGAAAAACAACCACAATTGCTAAAATGGCACACCAGTATATCGATAATGGTAAAAAAGTCGTCTTGGCAGCTGGAGATACTTTCAGAGCGGGCGCAATCGAACAATTACGCGTATGGGGTGACCGAGTAGGGGCACAAGTCGTTTCTACGAAACAAGGTGGCGATCCGGCGGCTGTAGTTTATGATGGCATTACTCAAGCAAGAGAACATGGAGCAGATGTTTTACTGATTGATACTGCCGGTCGACTACAAAATAAAAAGAACTTGATGAATGAACTCGAAAAAATGAAACGAGTAATCAGTCGTGAAATTCCAGATGCACCGCACGAAACATTGCTTGTACTAGATGCAACAACTGGACAGAACGCATTGAACCAAGCAAAAACTTTCAAAGAAACAACTGATGTTACTGGGATTGTTTTGACTAAGATGGATGGTACAGCTAAAGGTGGTATCGTTCTAGCAATTGGTAAAGAACTAAATATCCCTGTGAAATTTGTCGGTCTCGGTGAGACGATGGATGACTTGCACGCTTTCGATTCAGAGAAGTTTGCAATCGGCTTATTCAAGGAATTGATTCAACAGACTGCTTAAAGGAGCCTTATTATGGAACTAGAAAAGACACTTCAGATGAATACACTGTTCAGTTTCTACGGGCCACTACTGACGAAAAAACAACAGGAATATATGCAACTATATTATGGTGAAGATTATTCTCTTGGAGAAATTGCTGAAGACTTTGAAATTAGTAGACAAGCGGTCTATGATAATGTCAGAAGGTCCGAAACGATTCTGTTGGATTATGAAGCGAAGCTACATCTAGTTGAAGATTTCGACTATAAACAGCGTGTGCTAGATGAAGCGCGCACTTATGCACTAGAAACATACCCAAATGATTCAACCTTACTGGAACTATTACAAGAGGTAAGCTATGAACCAAAACGAGAGGGGAAATAACCTGAATGGCCTTTGAAGGATTAACTGGACGTTTACAAGATGCATTTTCTGGTCTACGTAAAAAAGGAAAAATTACAGAAGCTGATGTAAAAGATGCTATGCGCGAAGTGCGCCTGGCCTTACTGGAAGCCGATGTAAACTACAAAGTCGTACGTGATTTTGTTAAAACGGTTAGAGAAAAAGCAATTGGTGAAGAAGTTTTAGAAAGTATCAATGGTGGTCAGCAAGTTGTAAAAATCGTTAACGATGAATTGACTCACTTGATGGGTGATACGCAAGAAAAGATTATTTTTGCGGATCGTGGACCAACGGTTTATATGATGACTGGTCTCCAAGGTGCTGGTAAGACTACTACAGCTGGTAAACTAGCAAATTATCTTCGTAAAAACGAAAATAAAAAGCCAATGATGGTTGCTGCCGATATTTATCGTCCTGCAGCGATTGATCAACTACAAACGGTTGGTAGAGATTTGAATATCCCCGTATTCAGCATGGGCGATCAAGTAAGTCCAGTTGAGATTGCGGAAAAAGGAATCCAAGAAGCGATTGATACAAATCGCGATGTTGTTATCATCGATACAGCGGGTCGTCTACATATAGACGAAACACTGATGGATGAACTGGAAAACGTTAAGACGGCCGTGAATCCACATGAAATCTTTTTAGTTGTAGATGCCATGACTGGTCAAGATGCTGTCAACGTTGCAAATACCTTTAATGATCGTTTGGATATCACCAGTGTGATCCTTACAAAACTTGATGGAGATACACGTGGTGGTGCTGCACTTTCCATACGTTCCGTAACACAAAAACCGATTAAATTTACGGGTACCGGAGAACGTTTGGATGCACTTGAACCATTCCATCCAGATCGTATGGCTAACCGAATTCTTGGCATGGGCGATATCTTAACTTTAGTTGAGCGTGCTCAACAAGAAGTAGATGAAACGCGTGCCGAAGAAATGGCTGAGAAGATGCGTGAAAACACGTATGATTTCAACGATTTCATTGAACAAATGGATCAGATGCAGAACATGGGTCCCATTGAAGATCTAATCAAAATGATTCCTGGAGTAAACCAAATCCCAGGTATGGATCAATTTGAAATGGATCCCAAAGATATGGCACATATGAAAGCAATCGTGATGTCTATGACACCTGAGGAACGTCAAGATCCAGATATCCTTTCTCAAAAACGTAGAAGAAGAATCGCTGCTGGTTCAGCTAGAAATATTGCTGAAGTCAATCGTATGATCAAACAGTTCAAACAATCCAAAGATATGATGAGCAAGATGTCTAATGGAAATATGAATGGCATGGAAAATCTTTTCGGTGGCGGAATTAAAGGTAAGCTAGGTAAGATGGCAATGAATAAAGCTTCAAAAAACATGGCTAAAAAGAAAAAGAAAAAAATCAGACGCAAAAAATAATGTAGCGAAAAGCACATCTATTTGCATGCATCATTACCCGAAAACGAGACTCTCAAAAAAGAGTATGTTGTTTTCGGGTTGTTTTTTTGGTCTTTTGATAGACTTTTTTAGATGAGTTTAAGTTAAGTAGTGACCAGAATAGTTAAGAAAAACGTTGTTATACCAACATTTATTCGCTGAATCATGGTATAATAGTAAAGTAGAAAGTTGAGACGGTGGCTATCTTGGAAGGTGGTGGTGCTTATGAAAATAGGTACTGAGATCTTAGAAAGGAAAAGCCTTTTTGTCCGTAGCTGAAGCATTACAGCTCATGATTGGTTTTGGAAGTCTCTTGATTTCCATTATTAGTCTTGTAGTTGTTTTGATAAAGCTAAATAATGACAAAAAAAAATAACCGTCTTTAACTTTAGCCAGTTAACGGTTATTTTTTAACTTATTACTGCTACCGTCTTAACGGTTCTACAGAAGAGGGCATGTTACTAGCATGTCCTCTTTTTCTATCTAAATTATACCACAAAAGAAATCTTATATACAAAATTAAATGACTATTATCTTTAAAACGATTAAGAGTATCTTCGTAAAAACACTTTTTTATTAAATACAAATTTGCTTAAGATCTCTATCAATCAGAACTTTATATAAAAGTACTTTTTTAAGAAATCCAAATTTGTTCATCTTCTACATACCTGATCAATTTTTCTAGTTCTTCATTGCTTGCAACTCTTTCATTTGAAAAGAGTTGCGCTAAGGTAGTAGAGTTAACGCCCATTTCCTGACTCAGTTCTTCTGTTGTTAAATTTCTAGAAGTTTGAATCTCTTCTAATCTAGTCATATAGACAATCGTTTCAATTTCTCTATCTGCTATTTGGTCCTCAATTCCGTGCTCTGACATCAAGATTTGCTTAATAGAAAAAATGTCTAAAAATTTCCCGATACCTTTTGCAAGTAACTGAACTTGCCTCATAATATAGTCTTGATCTTCAATACTCATTGGGTGAGCTCCTCTTATTTTAAAATTTAGGAAGATAAAATCAATCTGTAAAGAAAAAACACTTTACAAGCTTTTATAACCATGATATGATAGGACTCGTGAGATTGAGAGAAGGCACGATAGAGAGTTTGTACTCGAAATCGATGCTGGATTCTACAGGAGGTGCAAGTTAAACATGGCAGTAAAAATTCGTATGAAACGTATGGGTTCTAAAAGAAAACCTTTTTACCGTTTAGTTGTTGCGGATTCTCGCGCTCCACGTGATGGTCGTATTATTGAAGCAGTTGGTACTTACAACCCAGTTTCAACACCGGCTGAAGTTAAAGTGGACGAAGAACTCGTTTTAAAATGGTTACGTGATGGTGCTAAACCATCTGATACAGTTAAAAATCTTCTTTCTAAAGAAGGAATTATCAAAAAATTCCACGACGAGAAAAGAAGTAAATAAGTAACGACTTGATCTTACCTGGGTAATTTTACTCAGGTAAGTGATCCTACATAAAAGAGGATGGTACTATGACTGATCAAAAAATGAGAGATTTGATTTTTACGATTGTCAATCCGTTAGTCAGTCATCCTGATGAAGTCAAACTTGACTTGCAAGATACCGATGAGTTTCATGAGTACTTATTATCGGTTCATCCTGATGATGTCGGTCGTGTGATTGGAAAGAAAGGGCGTATTGCTAAGGCGATTCGTGCTATTGTCTACAGTATCCAATTTGACGGACCAAAACGTGTGCGTTTAACCATTGTAGATTAACTAGACAATCTATTATTGTGTGCTGAGTAATTAAAGACGTTAGTTTCAACAATCCATGTAAG
The DNA here is from genome assembly GCF_036039175.1 of Marinilactibacillus sp. XAAS-LB27. Classification (NCBI taxonomy): domain Bacteria; kingdom Bacillati; phylum Bacillota; class Bacilli; order Lactobacillales; family Carnobacteriaceae; genus Marinilactibacillus; species Marinilactibacillus sp. XAAS-LB27. The sequence goes on from NZ_JAYXKP010000001.1 coordinate 368,480, forward strand.
ATTATTTGAAGGTTCATAGTGAATGGGGATGCCTCTGAGGAGAACATCTCCATTTTGTTGTATTATATAATAAATGACTGTATAGGAGAAGGATAATGGAATTTTATGACGTAGGTAAAGTGGTCAACACACATGGTTTGAAGGGCGAGGTACGTGTTCTCTCGGTCACAAGCAATCCAGCAGATCGATATTACGTTGGCGCGCCACTAATCTGGTTCAAAGACGGAGAACAGATTGAATTGACTGTTCGTTCTCATCGCGTACACAAAAACTTTGACCTTGTTGCATTTGAAGATTATCCTTCAATCAATGAAGTCGAGCGTTTTATCGGCGGGGTTCTTAGAGTCGGAGATGATCAACTTTTAGAGCTTGAAGATAATGAATTCTACTTGCACGAAATCATCGGCTGTACCGTCGTAGATGAGTCTGGAGATATCCTCGGTAAGATTAAAGATGTTTTATCTACCGGAGCAAATGATGTGTGGGTCGTTCAAAGACCAAATAAAAAAGATTTATTACTCCCTTACATTGAACCGGTCATCCTTGAAGTCGATATTGAGGATCAACGTGTAACGGTTCATGTAATGGAAGGATTAGACGAATGAAAATAGATGTTGTTACCTTGTTTCCAGAAATGTTTGATGGTCCTTTAAATCACTCTATTATGAAGAGGGCCATTGATAAGAATCTTTTAGAAGTCCACAAAGTGAACTTTCGTCGATTTGGGAACGGTAAACACCAACATGTAGATGATACCCCTTATGGTGGTGGAGCAGGCATGCTGTTGAAACCCGAACCCATTTTTCAGTCAATTGAAGAAATCGAAAAAAGAGAACCGTTAACAACTAAAAGAATTATCTTGATGGACCCGGCTGGAAAGCCTTTTGATCAGTCAATGGCAGAAGAGTTTTCAAAAGAAGAGCATCTTGTATTCATCTGTGGTCATTATGAAGGGTATGACGAACGAATTCGTAGTCTAGTGACGGATGAAGTGTCGTTAGGTGATTATGTCTTGACAGGCGGGGAATTGGCTTCTATGGTCATGATGGACGCTGCTGTCAGGTTAATTCCTGGTGTACTGGGCAATGAAGTATCAGCTGAAACAGATTCTCATTCCAGTGGATTACTTGAACATCCGCATTATACCCGTCCTGCGGAATATAAAGGAATGGGTGTCCCTCAGGTATTGATGAATGGAAACCATAAACTCATCGAAGAATGGCGTCACAAGGAATCTTTAAAGCGCACTTATCAAAGAAGACCTGATATGCTGGAAAAGAGAACGTTGACGAATCAAGAAAAACAATGGATTGAAGAGTGGAATAAAGAAACGACTTCTCAAGAAAAAGTAGAATAAATTTGAGAAATCAAGTAAAAAACCTTTACACTGTTTCGATAGTATGATAAAGTTAATAGCTGAGTGGGGAACCACTTTATCTGACAATATTCCGCTGGGACTAGCTCCTAAGAGTATTGCGCGAAAGGAGTAGTTAAAATGAATCCATTAATTCAAGATATCACTAAAGAACAACTACGTAGCGATCTTCCTGACTTCCGTCCTGGAGATACTGTTCGTGTTCACGCACGTATCGTAGAGGGTACTCGTGAGCGTATCCAGATTTTTGAAGGCGTCGTGATTGGTCGTCGTGGTCAAGGTATCAGCGAAATGTACACTGTTCGTAAAGTATCGAACGGAGTAGGCGTTGAGCGTACTTTCCCATTACATTCACCTCGTGTTGCAGAAATCGAAGTGACTCGTCAAGGACGCGTACGTCGTGCTAAATTGTACTACCTACGTAACTTACGTGGTAAAGCTGCACGTATCCAAGAACGTTCTCGTCGTTAATCACCATGAGATAGTAAAAAGCCTGTTTTCTCCAGTAGGAGTCGACAGGCTTTTTTTAGTATAAAACTAATGGAGGTCGCTTATGCACCAGTACATACTATCCGAACAAGCAAAGATTTCAGTAGAAAGCTCTGGATCTGGAAAACCCCTCATGCTCTTACACGCAGGAATAGCTGATAAGCGAATGTGGCTTAACGAAGTCGACTATCTTTCTAAACAGTTTCAGGTCATCAATATTGATTTACCAGGTTTTGGAAAAAGTGATATCCTGGGTAAAGACATTGATTATACAGCTGTAATCAAATCCGTTATACATTACTTTCAGTTATCTGAAGTGACCATTCTGGCCGCCTCTTTTGGAGCCAAGATTGCGATTGACTATACCTTACTCTATCCCAAAGATGTCTTGAAGTTGGTGGTTGTATCGCCAGCTCTCAGTGGATGGAAGAATTCTGTAGAATTAGCCGATTATGAACAAAAAGAAGAGATCGTTGAAACAGTGAAGGAGAACATTGCATTAACGATTCAATTCTGGATAAGCAGAAATCTTCCTTCAGAGAATTTGAGAGCTACAACAACTGACCTTTTAACCGATATGCTGGAAAATATTTTAGCGAAAGAAACAGATCATGTAGAAGAAGTTAACTGCGTTGATAACAGCTTGCTACTGTTAAGCCAGCTAAATCTTCCTGTATTAATTATCAATGGAGCTAACGATGTTTCAGATTTTTTAGAAATAGGCGTGCATATGCAAAAATCCGTAGCAACTTCTGAACAAGTCGTGATTCCTTCGGCAACGCATCTTCCTAACTTGAATCATCCGGCTCTTTTTAAAGAAGTTCTGATCCGTTTCTTATCGGAAACTCAAAAGGTCTAGTACACGGTACTTTATTTTGGAATAACTAACTAATTTTCGAACTACTCTGTTCATAAAGTGCAATCTACGTTATAATAAAAGTGAGAATTTAATGATAGTATGAAATTAACTTATTGGAGGATTTTGATGAGCACAATTACTGAAAATTTCAAAGCACTGGCCGAAGAAAAACAGATCCAATTTAAAACAAAAGAGATTCCTGCACCGATTCGCAACAAAGAAGGCGAAACAACGGAGCAACAACAAATCTTATTCCAATCCGCATTACGCGTGACAAAAGATAAACCTGTTGGATGTGCAGTGATTATTCATGATGCACCTCTAGAGCGCGTTAACTATCAAATTACTTACAACAAAATTGGCTATGTAACAGATCGTAGCAAGTTACCAGATATTTTAACTGAATTAAATGAATTGAATGCGATGAAATCTGGATATTTCCGCTTCTTAGTTTCTGGTGATGGAGAAATCTTTATGCGCTTTTTAGGTATTACAGGTGAAGATGTCAATCCCGTTATGGACGTTTTTGTATTCGGTGGACGCATTTTACGTGCTTTGCTACCCGAATTAGAGAAAATGGACGGCGTTGACTTAACACCTAGAAAAGCGTAAGCAACATGTCAGATAAAGCATTATTTGAAGCTTCTATCGTTAATCAAGAGGGTGTAGACGGCGTAGCATATGTAGATGATCCGAAAGGACTCCGCGTAATCACATCGAGCCCGTTAAGTGATGCCCCAGGTACCAATCCAGAAGAATTGTTTGGCCTAGCGATTACAACTTGTCTGAACGCTACGATTCAATCTTTATTAAAGGCAAGAGGGGCAGATAACAAGAGTCAAGTAACGTGTACAGTACAACTGAAACGTGAAGCTGACGGTATTGGATTTTTCTTTGATGTAGCTATATTTGCATCTGTTGAGAATATGTCACTTGCTGATGCATCTAAACTGGTTGAATCTGCAGAAAAACGTTGTCCTGTTTCGAAATTGGTTCAAGGAGCCACAACGCTTAAGATTCAAACCATTGAGTATGATAATTGATTCAAAGCGATTAAATAAGACTCCACCAGATTGATTCTTAAAATCGACCTGGTGGAGTCTTTCTCTGTCATTTAGCACCCAAGCGTGCTAGCACCTTTATAAACATCATAAGATAAGTGAGTGAACGAAATGGGTAATGTGAATAAAGAAGACTTTTATTATGGCGCTTTTCTATCTAAATTAACAAAATCAGGAACAATTCCTATATTGATTCAAACGACAGAAGATGGCATTTTCTATCGATTGACTTCTCAAAATTCTGAAACTGAACAGATCGTTTTAATGAAATACCGATCAACACCAGATCATAATGGAAAAAAGGTGAAACGCTGGGATTTTTCGTTTACCAAGTTGGAAATCCAGCAGTTAAAACAGTACCACGAAAAAGGCATACAACACCTTACAGCGCTAATTTGTGGTGTGCATAGTCATTTACCTCAAAGTGAAATTGCTGTGCTGAACTTTGAAGAAACCATTGCTTGTATTGGGCTAACCTATACTTCAGGGGAGTCCCGTAGGATCACCGTTAGAGAAGAAAAGTATGCTCCTGGTTTAAAAGTTTATGGTACGAGTTTAGCAGACAAAGATTTTATACGAGTAGACAGAGACTTCCAGAGTCAATATCTACTCTGAACTTGATAAAAAATCAAAAAGGCATCAAAAACACCAGTTTAACTTCTGGTTTTTTGATGCCTAAACTTACAAGTCCAAATAACTAGCTACCCTTTATCTCTTCATCAACGAAACCATAGGGATTGTAAACAAGTTTAGGATTTTCTCGTGTTTGTTTACTCAAATCCTCACGTCCCATAACATTAAATAGTTCAATAGCTAAATCGTAACTTTCCTGACTTTCTTTTTCTTTATTTAGACCCTCTAAGCACATTCCTTTACGAACAAGAGCTGCACCGAAAGATAGAACCTTGTTATCACTTTTTGATTTAGTTACAAGCTGATCAGTATATTTTAGAGCTAACTCGTACTGTTCATGTGCAATAAGCAGGCAAGAAATATGAGATAGAAAGGACAGTCTTAAATCTTCAGCTTCTTTAAAGCAATAATATCTTTCTAATTCCTCTAAAGCTTTATCTGTCAATGATACCGCTGTTTCAAGTTCAAAGTAATATAAAATACCATTTAAAAGATGAAATTCCGAGAGATAGAATTTATCAAGATTTTTTAATCTATCCCAAGTGTTTTTTGCATATTGTTGAGCCTCAGCGAGACTATTCTTCTCAATTAAACAATAATAGGCATGAGCAATGTTCAGTACGTCTTCTGTCATATGATCATATCGTTTTTCAAGTAATTTATTAGCAGCATCTATTAAATCTTTAACATAAGAAATATCAGGAAACTGTTCCATTTCCTTAAACAGATATAAAACAGTATCTTTATCATTTAAACTATAATCGTTCAAAATAAATGAGTACTCGTCATGATGCATGTCCATGTAATCAAGAATAGCTAAAAATTTAACGACATTTGGATTGATTTCATCTTTCTCTAACTTAGTATAGTTTGATCTAGACATCGTACTGTCAGAAACTTCTTGTTGTGTGTATCCTTTATTTTCTCTAATATCCTTTAGTACCTTCCCTAAATGATAATACATATCACTCATCATAAAACCTCCTAATTTCCTGGGTAAAATAATAGCAATTATTAAGAAAGTGACAAATTGTTGTTAAAATACCTTACATAGAGACGGTAGTAAAAGACAGTTGGTATAGAGTGTAACGAAATGAACTTCGATATAAGGAGAGAGCTATGAAAGAAATCAAACAAATATCGCAAATTCAGGAAAAAGAATACAAATTTATCATTGAAGGTAAAACCGTGTTTTTCACTTTAACTGTAGACAGTGAGGATGTTTTCCATAATGCAGATGGAAACATAGATTGTCCTTTAGAGACAGTATTGAGAAAAAACAATTTTACTTTAAATGAACTCAGTACATGGGGAATTGTAAATATTCGATTAGTAAGGTTGCTTGATGAGCGGGAACTCATCATAAACCAAATTGAATCAACATTACTCTTAGAATTAGTCAATTCTAGCATGAATGTCGAAAATTAGATATAAGCTGCGAAAGATCCTAACATAAGTATTTTAAAGCAACGGTTAAAAAGACAAAATCAGAAATGATTTGCCTTTTTAGCCGCTATTTTTTTAAACAGTGGTAAACTAATCAATAAGCGTGAAACCTGATTAAAAAGGAGGATGTTGAGTTGAAATCTGAAAGGACGAGAATAAAAGAAGCTATTGTCATTAAGTTACAAAAGGATAGAGACATTATCGGTATTTACTTAGGTGGTTCATTAGCCAAAGGTACGGAAGATGAATTTTCAGATATCGATTTGAGAATTGTAGTAGAAGAGGGTGTTTCAAAACAAGATAAGTTGTCAGAACTATTAGATGATCGAAATGACGTTTTATTTATAGAATCTTGGTTTCCGTCTTTTGCGGTTATCCATTTTGACTGTTTTGTGAAATTAGATCTTTTTGTTTATTATCAAAGTCAATTAAATGCAGATATATGGCTAAAGGAAATTAAAATCTTAAAGGATACTGAAGGATTCTTGGAAAAGCTGAAAAGCAATTCTGAAAAATTAGCATACTTACCCACTCAAGAAGAGTTCGAAGCAATTGTATATAAGTACTTAGCACATTTACACGAATTGTATAGAAGATATCAGCGTAAGGAATATCATTATGTTCAACAAAGCTTTTTATCGATGCAGCATTGTCTGGTCTCACTCTTTCACATCAATGGAGGTATTCCTGCCAATAATCCTGGTGACTGGAGTAAATATGAAGGTGGGAGAAGCGTCTTGACTCAAGACAAGCAAGATTTTATCTTGAAACTGTCTCAAACAGTATATGATCAGATTCCAAGTATTCTAGATTCACTAAATAATGAAATAGAACAGACCGCTAAAGAGACTGCTGAAAAGTACCATTTAGAATTCAAACAAGACCAATTTCGTAGATCTACTGACTTCATTATTTTTAATGAAAGATAAGGATAGAAGACTTCCCTTAAAAATTGACAGTGTTATGTAATATGATATACTGGAACTGAAAAAGAGCCTTGCATGAACAAGACTCTTTCCATAAGCCGTTTACTGACGGTGACCATATGAATTGAACGATCAAACCGTCCTTTAACTCTCCAAAGTCAGGACGGTTTTTTTGTGTCTTCATTTATCTTTTTTATTGATATTGATGACAAGAGAAATCATAGCAATAACGAACATGCCAAATCCCATCATCAACTGCAAGGCATCAGTAACACTCAATCAGGCTTCTTCTTTCTGAAAAATGGACTATAGCACCGCATAGTGCCACCTCCTAAATAAAAGCCACCGCCATAACTTCTTACAAATCTATTATAGCAAACACACGTTCGAAATCAAGCGATATCTCGAAGTGTTTTGTAACAGAAAAACTAAATCGTAAATAATGATTCTGGTTTTTCATAAATAGTGTTAGAATTGAATTAGAAAGTATCTGTTTGAAGAGGAGAATTAGACTATATGAGCTTTAAGTCATTGGAAACCAAAGAACTAGCTGATATTCAATCAGTCGGAACACTTTATGAACATGAAGAAACAGGCGCAAAGGTCCTTTATTTGAAGAATGATGATTCAAATAAATCTTTTACCATCGGATTCAAGACACCGCCTTATAATGATAATGGAATTGCCCATATACTAGAGCATTCTGTTTTGAATGGTTCTAAGAAGTATCCTTCTAAAGAACCCTTTGTAGAATTGATTAAAGGATCTCTAAATACATTCGTGAACGCGATGACATTTTCGGATAAAACGATTTATCCTGTAGCTTCTACAAATCAAAAAGACTTCAAGCATCTTATGGGTGTTTATCTTGACGCTGTGTTCCAGCCTAATTTATATACGGATGAACAAATACTGGAACAAGAAGGCTGGCATTATCATCTAGAGAACGCAGAAGACGATTTGATTTATAAAGGGGTCGTTTACAACGAGATGAAAGGGGCAACCGCTTCTCCTGAGAGACAAGTGTATCAAAATCTAATTAGTCATTTGTATCCGGAAAGTATTTACAGTTATGAGTCCGGAGGAGAACCGCAAGCGATTCCTAGTTTAACTCAAAAAGAATTTGTTGAATTCCATCAGAACTATTATCACCCAAGCAATTCTTTAACGATTTTATATGGTGATTTAGATATAGACGAAGCTTTTTCAGCGCTTGAATCTTATTTTGCAGGAATGAGCCGCAAAGATGTGGTTGATTTAACGATCGATGCAACTGAGCCGACTCAAAAATCTTACGAAGGAACGTATTCAATTACTGAAGGGGATACGCCTGAAGGAAAAGATTTCTTAGCACTAGGGTGGCATGTGGCTTCTCAAGATCATCCTTTAGATAAGTATGGACTAGAAGTTTTACAAGAGATTTTATTCGGGAATAATCAGTCCCCGCTTAAGAAATCATTACTGGATGCAGAAATTGGTGGAGATATCGACGGAGACGTGGACGACATTGGCTTCCCAACAGCCTTTACGATCCTAGCTAAATATTCTGATTCAGCTAAAATGGATCAGTTAAAACAAGTTGTAGAAGAAACGTTGTCAGGTCTTGTCAAAAATGGGATTGATCAAGAACTCATTGATGGCGCATTGAACAAAATTACCTTCCAAACAAAAGAAGCGGCTATATCAGAAGATAATCCGCGTGGCGTCATTTATGCGATTCGTTCTTTGAGTACATGGCTATATGAAGAAAATCCATTTGTAAATCTTGAGTTCTCAACTTATTTGGATCAGTTAAAAGAACTCGCTACTGAAGGCTATTTTGAAAAGCTCATTTCCGATAAACTATTAGAAAATCCCTTCCGAGTAGAAGTGGCCTTAAAAGCTGAACCGGGTAAGAATGATAAACTAGAAGCCGAAACACTAGAAAAATTACAAGACTACAAAGCTCAGCTTTCTGAAGATGAAATCAATGCAATCGTTACAAAAACGAATGCCTTAATCAAACGCCAGGAAACGCCAGATCGTCCAGAAGATCTAGCTAAAATTCCAACTTTAACAAGAGAAGATTTAAGTACTGAAGTAGAAGACTATCCGTTAACGTCTTCAACCATTTTTGATCAGTCTAAGTTCTATCACGCTGAGCAGTTCACTTCAGGAATCGACTATATCAACCTGTATTTTGATATTAGCGATTTCAAACAAGAAGAGTATCCGTTACTAGGCTATTTAAGTAAACTACTCAGTAGACTAGGCACAGAGCATTTTGATGTAGCGACACTTCAACGTCAAAGTGATTTACACACTGGTGGTATTTACGCAACGATGGATATATTTGAGAATAAAAATGGTGAACTAAAACCTCACTTTATTATAAAAGGGAAAGGTTTAGAAGATTTCTCAGAAAAAGTGATTGAACTGATGCATGAGATCATGGCACATACTCAATTTACCGATAGCTCTGAGATGCTGAAAATCACTCAAAGCTCGATCTCTAACTTTGAAAATGCCATTAACTACAGAGCGCATGTATTGGCTGCTAATAGAGCATTGAGCCAAGTTAAACCCGCTTCTAAACTAAATGAGCTAGCTGGAGGCATTGATCAGTTTGGACACTTGAAAACGATTCGTGATCAATTGAAATCAGAAGAGACTAATGAATTAACGGAACAATTGAAATCATTACTGAATAGAATGCTCAATAAACAAAGACTCACGGTCTTATATGTCGGTGAAAGTGAACGCGTAGAGCCTATCAAAGCTCAATTAGAGTCGGCTTTCGCTAAGATCGATGATTCTAACATAGCTGATGCAGTTCACTATGTTTCTGGAGAACAAGCCAAGGAAGCTTATGTAACGGCACAGGATGTAAACTATGTAGGGACTGCAGCTGACGCTTCAGACAAATTGCCATTTAACGGCATGACTAATGTATTAGGCACTGTTTTCCGTTTTGATTATTTATGGAATGAGATTCGCGTAAAAGGTGGCGCGTATGGCTCGCTGTACAATCACCGTAGAAACGGAAGCTTCGCGCTTGGATCATATCGCGATCCAAATATCGGTAAAACCTTGGAGATCTACAAGCAATTATCAAATTTTGTAGAGAAACTTTCGCTATCTGAGACAGAATTGGTTAAATATATTATAGGGACCATGAGTCCATTAGAACAACCAAACTCAGCATTCAGTAAAGGACTCATTGCTTTTGAACGATTCAATCGAGGTATTACACAAGCAGAAATTCAGAAACTAAAAGAAGAAATTCTTGCTACAACGTCAGAAGTTTTAGCTTCACTAGCAACTGAATACAACAAAGTACTTGAAGATAGCACGGTTGTGGTCATTGGTAACAAAACGCAGATAGAAAAAGAAAAAGACTTGTTTGATAAAGTTATTGAGCTTTACTAGGAGAATATTTCGAGGCGACTTTCTTAATGGGAGGTCGCCTTTTTGTGTTTGATGCTTATAGCTTACAAAAGAGAGGGGACCAAGTTGGTATCAAAGGTAATCATGTGTTACGGTTAAGTAGATTTCATAATATGGTTAGTATATTTCTATAAAATAACTCGTCTTTAAATGTGATCAACGAAATATCTTAAATATAAATGAAAATATAAATATATATATTTATACTGGAGTGACTATATGTTTACACTAGGAAGAAAGATTCACTTAGATGATAAAACTAATATAAGTATTGTCCTGTTTACACTTTCAGCTTTTGCATTAGGATGGTTGTTTTCAGGAGATGTTGGCTCGGGTTTCAATTTAGGCGGTGGTGTATTTTTAACATGGGCACTTACTAGAGAAATTGATCCGGCTCATAGTTATTCAGCTTTTATAGCGGCAGCTTTGTCTCTATTTCATATTGTTTATATGGATACACCACATTTTTTAGTGATGGCTTGGATGCTTTTGCTTTTGAGGGCGGTTAATGGTATTACAGGTAAAAAACTCACTCTATTTGATATTTTTTCAGCGCTCGCTCTAACAACTTATCTATCTTTCAGTAATGAGAATAGCCTTTTTTTATTAGTGTTTTCACTCGCACTTATAGGCATATTCATGTTTCAAAAACGAAAAAAAGTCGTTTTTATATGTGGAACGATTGCGCTCATCTTATTCTTAATAAAAAGTTTATTCTTAGGCCATTATTCAGTTATTGATGCTGATCAAATGAATCCTTTAAATATACTTGTAATTATTTCTTCCATTTTCTTTTCTATTCTCGCAAAATTTGACTTAAAAGATGAAGTGAAAAGCGACAATGGGAAAAAAGCAGATCGTACTAGAATCTTCTATGGCCAACTCTTATATTCTATTACGACCGTGTTATTCATTTTCTTTGGTCATTTGACCTCCAGTGATTTATTCATTCAACTGTCCGCTATCTGTGGAGTATTTATAAATTATTGTGCAACGAAAGTAGTGGATTACTATAAAAGATTTTCTAATTAGTAACTCGTCACTATGATATTAAAAGTAATCTGACTATTTTTTAGAAATCTCAATAACATAGTCATTAAATCCATAAAGCATAATATTTTCAATACAGATTTATTTTTCATACAATATACAAGTAGAAATAATCTAATTTAGGAGTGTTTAAATGAGTTCAGAGAAAATTTTAATTACTGGTGCTGGAACGGGTTTTGGGAAAATGTTCGCGCTTGAACTTGCAAAGATGGGTAAAGACGTTATCGCAACTACGGAAGTGTTTTCGCAAGTATCTGCATTAGAAAAAGAAGTAAAAGAACAAGGTCTTACGATGCAGATCGATAAGTTAGACGTAACGGATCCTAAAGATAGACAAAAAGCCTGGAATTGGGATATTGACGTTCTAGTAAACAATGCAGCAATTAAAGAGGGTGGGGCCTTGGTTGATATCCCTGAGGATAATTTACGTAATCAGTTTGATGTCAATGTTATTGGGCCAGTTTTGTTAACGCAAGGCTTTGCTCGTAAGATGATTGAAAAAAATAAAGGAAGAATCGTTTTTGTTTCTTCTATATCAGGAATGATGGTCAATCCATTCTCCGGACCTTATTCTGCTTCTAAATACGCTACAGAGGCGTTAGTTAATACTCTTTCTCAAGAGCTACAAGAGTTTAATATAGAAGTCGCTACAATTAATCCTGGGCCATACCTTACTGGATTCAACGACCGAGAGATGGAAACTTGGAGAAGCTGGCAAGATGATGCTTCTAAGCGTGTATTCAATTACGAAGACATTGCCTTTCCATTTGAACAGTTCAACCCAGAAGAATTAATAAAAGGTGGGCTTAAAGTCATATTAGGCGAAACAAAATCTTACCGTAACGTGATACCTGAAAAGATGATTTCTCAAGTTAAAGAACAACAAGAGTACCTTTGGAACAAACAAACAGACGAAGCATTAGGCGAACGTCACCAGATGGTTCAAAAAGCTTATGACTTAGAACCTGAAACAAAAGCAGAAGATTATTAATCAAAAAAGCGGTAAGTACCCAAATAAGGTACTTACCGCTTTTTTGATAACTTAATGATCACATCGGTACTTAAGAGTTGATGTCTCTTCCACTCTTTCACGAGCAGAACGGAAGAGAGGGGGGAGAGGGTAGATATAAACTGAACGGGTGACCGGCGCTCTTAAATGGTTTCTATCCTTTAAGAGCGCTATACGATAAGTTTTATTAATGTTAAACTGCATGAGTAAAACTTATAGTTAAAACAGTAGTGGAAGAAGTATTCTATCTTCAACTGAATCAAGGAGGCACTCAAATGAAAGAACAGACCGTAAAGACAGGGACTGAATTGGAGAATACTGGGTTTGGATTCACATTATCTTTAATAAAAGGAAAACATAAAATGCTTATTCTGTATTTACTTTTCGAGCACCAAACCATTAGACATAATGAGATAAAGCGTCAGATAGGGACTATTTCTTATAAATCATTGAGCTGTATGCTAAAGGAGTTAGAAAAAGACCAGTTAGTTAATAGAGTTGAATTCCCCCAGATACCTCCAAAAGTTGAATATTCACTAACTGAACGCGGAAGGTCTTTAATGCCTGTAATCAATTCAATGTGCGAGTGGGGAGAAAACGAAAAAAGACTAGCTGAAAACTAAGCATATGAATTGCATTTGAATTGCATATCTATTTGCTTTAACGTAATTCTTTAAGAAAATGAACATAGTCTTTAGCACTTGTATCAATTTCTTCCTGAGTACTAAAACTTGTTCCGTAAAAAGTGAAAAAAGGTTGATAGTCTGCTTTACAGTATTTTGCAGTCACTTCAAAGGGGGCTAAGATATCTTCTAGAGTATAGTGATATCTTCCTTCTATTTCGTAATCTTTACGTTCACTGCCTGCAGAAACGGCTAATGCTAGTTTTCGATATTTTAAGTGCGTACCTGATTCCCCAAAAGCCCAGCCGTCTATCAAAACGTCGTCTAACCATTGTTTGAGAATAGGAGGGGAGCTAAACCATTGTATTGGAAATTGTAAAATCAAATTCCCATGAGTTGCAATAAGTGCTTGTTCTTTTTCGACATCTATTACATGATCAGGATACGCTTTTGATAACTCATGTATAGTAAACAATTCAGGATATTGTTCTATTTCTTTGATCCAGGCGCTGTTGACAATAGAAGTCTCGATCGATGGATGCGCAACAATGACTAATGTTTTCATTTGAATCCTCCTTTATCTATATAATTATTATAATAGATTAGATAAAATGTTGTAAGTACGCACTTTTTATTCAGGTACTTACTAAAATGTTAGTATCTAGTGATTTATCTTGATTGTTGATCTATTTGGATTACATTACGGCCAAAAGTCTCATCCATTAGTTAACCTTAAAAATAACGTGTTACTTTTTATATGCCTATAATAATAAGTTAATCTAAATTGATACAAACGTTTTTTAATTATTTTATAAGTACGTAGATCTACATAAATCTATAAAAACTTATATATACGGATTAAATTGAATGATCGAACAGCAAACATAAAGTATTCAGTTTAATCGTGAAATTTGTAAAGCTCTGAGGAGTTAAGTATCGATTCATTCAAACTTAGATTAATAACATACAACATCGTCTAAATATGTTGTTCATCCAACTTGAATTTCTTCTAAGTTAACAATACATGGATACATATCTGGGTAGAGAACCCAAAATAGACTTGCTTAAAATAAATAAAGGCTAAATAATCAAAAAATGGGTATTTAACATTATAGTTAATATCTTAACCATTGAATCTTTAATTTTTAAATTAGTTTACATAATATATATTATACAAAGTAGAATATATGAAATAAACTCTCTTCTCATTTGGTTTAAATTGAAATTCAATTGAATTTCAATTTAGACTCATTCATAACGGACTTAATCGATTAAAATTTAGAAATATCTTTCCATCCTAACACAGATTCATTTACTTTTTGATCAGCGATCATCAATTGCTTGGAACCTAAATAATATCCGCCAAGCTTGCCAAGCTTTTCGTAGAATTTAATAGCTTTGTTTGCTGACAATACCTGGACAAGCATTTTCTTGTGACCAAGCTTTATCAGATCTTCAACAAAAACACTTACGAGCTTTTTACCTAGTTGTTTTCCTTGGTATGTTTCTAATATGTAAATTGAATGAATCTCACAATCATAATCCTTATATAGCTCACTTAAACGATTCTTACCACCAGCTATGTATCCTATAACTTTATTGCTATCATCTATAGCTACATAACTGATTGGACTATTGTCGGAAATATACTCCTGAAATCTTTTTGTATAAAAATCGTAATCCATCTTATTTAGAAATTCTTTAGGCACGATGTTGTTATATGTACTTTTCCAGCTATCAACTTGGACTCTAGCAACTTGCTCTGCATCTTCTAACCTAGTTTTACGTATGTACATATATAGAGCTCCTTCAAATTTTCAATCCATCATTCCCTCAACTAATTTTTGAATTGAATACATCATGATCATCATACCCATTATACCGACAAATATGAACAGGTCTGACTCTTCAATATACGCCATACCTATAGTAAATGCTAAAAACCCAAAAATACCTCCTGAAATATAAATCACTTTGTTTCTGAGCGATTGAGGACTAGTTTGTTTTACTTCTTCACCAGTACTTTTCAAATTGGATATAGTCTTAAATTCTTTTAAAAGTTTATTCAGACTCATTGCTCCCCCTCCTTTTCTTTAAAAAAATTTCTAATACCATACTTACTAGAAATCCAATTAAACCACCTAATAGAATCCTCGGAAGTGTATTTAAATTTTCAGTTGGTATGAACTCAAATATCGTAACAATTATAAGTGGCATGATTATGAAATAAATCCAGTTTCTTTTTTTGAGCATTTTGTAAACATTCCTTTCAAAATAATGAAAATAACCGAAATCGCTTTATCCCTTTATCCAAAGAAAAATTTGAAAAGATCTAAATCGAAAATGGTTGAATAGTAAAGTAATCCAATGATCACAAGTACGAAGACTATAATGATGAGGAAAACAAGAGCAAATCCACCTACACATGAGAATCCCGTACTTCCATATAACTCCGTTTCTTCTTCTTCACTTAATTCAATCTTACCAAAATTGTCCTGGTTCTTTGACTTCTTAAACATAAATAGTTGCCTCCTGATCATGCGTCATTAAAACCTACCATTAAACTCAATCAATTGTAAAATTCCTCATACCATTCAGCTGTGCCTATTTGACCAATGGTAACGTTCAAAATATCTTGGTCGATGAAAAACTGAATCCAGTCACTGATTTCGCTTTTTTCAAGAGATTTTAATGGGATAGCTACAATTTTCCCAGCAATATATTGTGTGTTATCTGGGAATTTTTTTAATCCTTTTAACTTATCGAATTCCGCTCTATCCAGCTGTATTTTAATATAAGTGTGATTGATTTGTTCTAATTCGTCTTCTCTTGTCTCCAATAAAATGTTTCCGTCTTTAAAAAAGAGAATCCGGTCAGCGTATAGATCCAAGTTGTCCAACAAGTGTGACGCAATTAGAATCACTTTTCCTTGTTTTTTTAATTCTATTAACTCATTTGTTATCAAGGTTACATTATCGGGATCTAGACCATTCATCACTTCATCCATCAACATAACGTCTGTATCAGCTGCAAGCAACATGGCGAAAGCTAATCTTTGACGCATCCCAAGAGAATAAGTTCCAACAGGCTTTTTAACATAATGCGCCATATTTAAGGAGTTAACAATAGGGTCTATATCATTTACTTTCCCTTTCCACATCTTGGCATATAATGTTAAGTGCCGATACCCACTGAGTTCTTCATACAGATCATTCAATTCTGGTAGAAAGGATAAGCGCTGATGCATCTGGATTTCTTGTTTTTTTGAACGATATCCAAACTTATCTAGTATGGTTACCTCCCCTGCATCAGGTGTAAGGAAATTCATAATAATATTTAGAAGCGTTGACTTACCTGTCCCATTTGGTGCAACTAATCCAATAATTTCTCCTGGCTGAGCTTCAAAACTAACTTCTTTTAGAACTTCTTTTTCTCCAAAAGCTTTAAATACTTTGCTGACTTTAAGCACAACTTTTTCCTCCTGACTAAATAATTGCTCTAATGGATTTGAATCGACTAACTAAAATGATGAAGACCTCCACGATTAAAATGGTTCCGATTAGCGAAAACATCCCTATTTCAAAAGAGATAGCTGAAGAGTTGTATAGGTGATTCTGATATCCAGATAGGACTTCTCCGACACGAAAATAGGTTGAGGGTAGTAAATCGACAGTTGAGAAATACCCAATTCCACGAATGTAATACAGTCTTTCTGTGAAAATCACTGTCAAACCAATCAATAAATTAAAATATTCATTTTTAATCAGCAAGCTACACAGAATGATAAAACGAATAAATAAATAGGCAATGACCAACATCAATCCTATTGATTGAAGATAAAAAAGTCCCACAGAAATAGTGTGAAAATGTTCCTCCATAAGGGTTGGCCCGTTAAATACAGTCATTGGAATGGATAGTGATCCAAAGCCTTCTCTAAAACTAACAAGGATTAGTCCTATCGCAAAAATACTTACACTGACTACACTAAATGCTGTCAAAACAACAGCTGTCTTTACCCAGAGTTTTTGTGCAAAAGATAACGGGAAACTTCTGACGACAGTTAGATGCGCTCGATCTTTTGTAACGATATCAATAGAAAAGACAACGACTAATCCAATCAAAGCCATTGGAAAGATACTTGAATTCCAGACCCTAGCACCCGTTTGCAAGGCTGTACGTTCTTCTAATACAGCCGGCGAGATTTCAAGGTTACGATCAACATAAGCACTGTAACGAGTAGCCGTATTTAAATACCAATATCTCCCCTCTTGAAGAGGATAGTCCTGATCGATACCGTAATACGCTTTATTGTAAGAAAGGAATTCTGGAGACGAATAGATCCATTGATCTTTATAACGATACCATTCTGCAGATGCTGTTGAGTAAGCCTTAAAGTCCTGCTGATTTATTGCATCTAATCGAGTTTCATTGATTTCAACAAGCGGTGGGAAATAACTCAAAGCAAAAGTGGCTCCTGAACTTAACCCTTCTCCCTGGTAATTCTCTAACCAGTGCGACATCTCGTCGTATTCTTGTTGGATCTCTACTTCATTAATACTTTCATCTGGTCGGTAACTTGGATCAATGACGAATACAAAATAAAGTGTGGCGAGTAAAAATAAAATGACCGCTGCAAGATTCTTTTTGTTTCGAATCATGGCATTTAATTCAAATATATAATAAGCGCTCATTGTCCCCCCTCCTTACGCATCCTTGATGACCGGTGTTTTTTTGAAAAAGAAATAGACAGTACGAGTAGATAGACAAGACTCCATCCCCCATAAATTAAGAGGGCTCTAGAGTAGTCTATCTCACTTTGGCCAAAACGCTCCGAGGTAGCACCATCCAATACACCAATTGGATTCAAATAGTCAATTGGTGTATAAGCTAGGAAAGCCCATATTCTAGAAAACAAAAAACTACAAAGCAGTAAACTACTTCCAAGGAAGAGTGTCAGGTAACGATTCTTCAATAAAGTATTCAATACAGCTGCTAGTAACGTCGTATGAATCGTAAAGAATACAGCGATCAAAAGCGTTCTTAAAATAAATTGACTAGTCGATACAGCTTCGTATCCAGACGCTGTATAAATCACTCTTGGATAATCCATTGTTCCTGCATCGAATGGAATAAGCGATAAGACATATCCTGCTGCAAATAACCCTACTATCGTCAAAATAGTGGCCGTAACATAAATCATTAGTTTTCCAAATAGTCTTTGGCTCTCATTGATTGGATAAGCTTGAATAACGGTAGAGTGAGCATCATCTTTTGTCAGAATATCGCTTGTCAGTAAAAGTAGAAAGACAAAAAACACACTGCTGAAAGCGGAGATGGCTAAGACCAGATACGTTGAACTACTCTGCGCATCTCTTTCGATCAACTGATTTTGATCTTCTAAAGCCTCATAGTAAACGGACTCTCTTAAAGATTGCTCTAACGGTACAAAGAAATTTTGATTAAATGATTCATACCCTTTTTCATGCGCTTGTAGTCTTGATTGTGCTAGCTCAAGTCCTATAGAAGTATATTCTTTCAAATCATTGTAAAAGGTCAAAGCGACCTCCTGGCTTCCAATCAATTGCGACTCCTTCAAAACATCTTGATAGACAGGATATCTTTCCGGATCTTCTTCTACAATATGTACCGGAAAGCTGGAAATGGTATTTCTAACAGTGTGTAATTCCTTTTGTGTTTTGTCGTGAATGTCATTCACTTGTTGGTACGGTATGTAAAACAGTAAGCCGATTAAGAATAGGGTTACCCCTAAAAACAAGAAACCATTCTTTCGGTCTCTTATGAATAATTCGATTTCAAATCCGAAATTTTCTCTCACAGGATCCCTCCTATTGTTCACTGACTATCCTATGAGGTCTATTATATTAAAAAAAACATTACAAATTAAATAGAATAGTTAACATTATTTTAATATTGCAAAAATAACAAAGTAGTAGCCCTAAGGAAGGGACTACTACTTTGTTTTAAAATTGTATCACTTTAGTTCAAACATTGTTCTATAAAATCCAACATAATTTGAATAACTTCATCAGTAAAAAAAGTCGGACCTCCGTGATCAGCGCCATCCACGCAGTAAAATTCTGCTTGAATCTGTTTTTCCTTACAGAGTTCAAAAAGCTCTACGCTTTGTTCAAATGGAACTAATGTGTCTTTATTACCATGAATAATGAGTAGCGGTACCAATGCATCGGCTTGCTTAAGGTAATAAGGAACCGACGCTTTCTCTGCTTTTTCCGGATAATCCTCTGGTAAGAATCCGCCTATGAGAAGACTGTCTGGGCTCGTTGGCTTTCTATGATCAACCGCCGATTCTTTATCCGGAATCGTAAGCAGATCATATACTCCGTAGAGATTAATACACCCTTTAATTTCCGGCAGTGGATCTTTTGATGCATCCAGTAATGGCTTGTTCCAGGTTGACCAGGCCATTAAAGCTGTATGGCCACCACTAGAATCGCCGCACAGCAAGATGCGATCCATATCGATTTCCAGCTCTTTTGCGTGGTCTGCTAGATAACGAACAGCCATCTTAGCATCTTCGACTTGGCTAGGAAATATGGCATCAGGTAGTGGCGCATACTCTACAATAGCCATAGCGTATCCGGCTGTCACAAGATCTTTGAATTCCATAATTGTTCCATTAAGATCTTGTTCAAACCACCCAGATCCTTGTATATGAACAACTAATGGGAAGGGCTTCTTAGGTGCCAAGGTATTTGGATAGACCATTCGAATCCGTAAATTCAACCCGTTTTTTCGCTGATAAACATGGTCTTCTTTAATGATTTTTGCACCGATATTGTCCATCTGTGCTTGGATTGTTTTCATTCCTGCCGTTTGGGCAGATGATTTGGGCATTGTATACGAATCATATTTCATTTCAAACTCCAAGAAATCATCTCCTTAGTATGCTATTCATCTTCCCCAATTATTGAATACTTAATGGGACTCTATGATCCGGCACAGGGAAAGCGGCATCTAACTGGTTTAGCTCTTCTTCAGGTAAAGTAACGTCCAAAACGTCAGCGTTCAACTGGACGTGTTCCTCACTACTGGCTTTTGGAATCGCAATAACGTTATCTTGTTGCATCACGAATGCTAGTAGTAATTGAATGATGGAAATCTCATGCGCATCAGCAATCTTTTTAACCGTTGAATCATTATAGACACGTTCTTTCAAGTCCGGTTCTTGTCCAATCACTGGGCAATAGGCCATCATGGGAATACCTTTTTCTTTTAGATAGTCCTGCAAGACGACTTCCGTTCCTCTAGAAGCTAAATGGTAAAGAACCTGGTTCGTTTGACAGTTCTCGCCACCCTCTAGTGCTAAAAGTTCCTGCATGTCTTCTAAGTCAAAGTTGGATACACCCCAGTTTTTGATTTTACCTTGACGTTTCAGTTCTTCAAAGCAGTCGACCGTTTCTTGTAGTGGCACACGGCCTCTCCAATGGAGTAAATACAAGTCGAGTGTCTCTATGCCTAAACGTTCAAGGGTTCGGTCGCAGGCATCAAATATGTCTGATTTTCCTGCGTGATGAGGGTACACCTTTGAAACAAGAAATAAGTCTTCTCTGTTGTAGGTAGAGATTGCCTCTCCAACAAGTTTCTCTGATTGCCCTTCGCCGTACATTTCTGCAGTATCAATCAATGTTAAGCCGCGGTCTATTCCCGAGCGAAGCGCCGTTATTTCTTGATTATGCTTACTGGTATCCTCGCCTAAGCGCCAAGTTCCTTGGCCTAAATTCAGTACTGTCTGTCCATCTGGGAATTGAATCTGTTGTTTCATCTTTGGACCCTCCTTATGAATTCTCTACCAGTATATCAATACTACCTCTTTTTATTAATCGAAAAACACTATAGATTTATCAAGCGCTTTGTTTTGCATTCTTTTACCTCTCAAAAAGATTTCTGTTTACATTCTTTTGCATTTTTGATAAGGTTATATGCAAATAACAAATTAAAACTGAATGACTGGATGAGGCGCAGAAATCAAAAGTAGTTATCAGCAATAGAACCTGTAAGTTCTTGATAATGAAAGGGAAATCTGCCGAAATGGTTAATCTTTACAGTAAGGTTAACTGTTGGGCTGCATATGAAGAATATGCAGACTGCCGTATGAATATAAGTAGACGCCTAATAATTGAATAGGGTATCTACTTTACGGAGTGCTTCCGCTTGTATATAGATTCTTTAGGACAAGTCGGTACTTCGACTTGTCCTTTTTGTATACTCTAGGGTACCAAAGGCAGTCTCACTAAGTTTGGAAAGGAACGCCATGAAAAGAAGCGTATTAAAATTTGGTGGATCAAGTGTTTCCGATCTATCAAAAATCAAAGAGATCGCCTTATATCTCAAAGAACGAACCGACCAGGGAGAAGAACTTGTTGTGGTCGTTTCCGCAATGGGCAAAACAACCGATGACTTATTGCGTAATGTTGGACAAATTACCTCAAAACCAAATGATCAAGATCTCGCGATGCTACTAACGACCGGTGAACAGCAAACGATCTCTTATCTTTCTATTACTTTGAATGATTTAGCGGTTAAAGCGAAACCGTTAACGGGTTACCAGGCTGGCATCGAAACCATTGGTCATCATTTAAAAAGTAAGATCTCTTCAATCAAAACTGATTTGTTCGACCAATTGTTCGAAACGAATAGGGTCGTTATTGTCGCTGGCTTTCAAGGCTTCAATAAAGAAGGTGAACTGACTACACTGGGTCGAGGAGGTTCAGACACCACAGCGGTTGCATTGGCTGCAGCATTGAAGACAACTTGTGAAATCTATATAGATGTTACCGGTGTTTATAGTACTGACCCTAGGATTTTCCCTAAAGCCAAACGTTGGGATAAAATTTCCTATGAAGAGATGATGGAAATGTCTGCCCTCGGTGCTGGTGTACTAGAAACGAGAAGCGTGGAACTGGCAAATAATAATGGGATAAAGCTTTATCTTGCTAAAACACTCTCTAAAGAGAAAGGAACTTGGATCGTGCCGAACGAACAAATACTTGAACACAAAGCCGTCACTGGAGTTGCGTTAGATAAAAATATGGCTCATGTAACCTTAACAGACCCTTCAAACGGTGCTCAGTTGTTAAATGATATTTTTGTTGAACTTGAAAAAGAAGAAATTAATATTGATATGATTTCTCAAATTAGAAATCAGGATGTTATGCAATTATCCTTCACCGCTAAGGATTCCGATGAACGACAGCTCGTTCAAATTTTTGATCAGTTGAAAGGTCATTATCATGATTTGACGGTCAGCATCGTTGATCATTATGCCAAGATCTCTGTTATTGGTGCAGGAATGAGAGATATGTCTGGTGTCGCTTCTCAGATCTTTAGAACTTTGATTGAATCAGACATCACTTATTACCAAGTAACTACTTCTGAAATCAGTGTTTCCTGTGTGATTGATGAAACCAATGGTGAAAAAGCAACGAAACTGCTTTGCGAAAAGTTCGATCTATAATCCACCTCTTAAAACAAGAAAGGACGTTCTTATGTAT
Organism: Marinilactibacillus sp. XAAS-LB27; assembly: GCF_036039175.1. NCBI lineage: Bacteria > Bacillati > Bacillota > Bacilli > Lactobacillales > Carnobacteriaceae > Marinilactibacillus > Marinilactibacillus sp. XAAS-LB27. Next base: position 390,910 of record NZ_JAYXKP010000001.1, read on the forward strand.
AAAATTGCCGTAGTCGGCGCTACTGGATTAGTTGGTAGTACGATGCTTCGCTTACTAGAAGAAAAAAATATTCCCATTGAAAAATTGACTCTATTCTCTTCTGCCCGTTCAGCAGGATCAATCGTACAGTTTAAAGGAGAAGAAGTGGTTGTTCAGGAATTGACTGAAGACAAAACAACGGGTCCTTTTGATTATGTTTTGATGTCTGCCGGGGGTGAAACGAGTCTAACCTTCTCTCCTCTTTTTGAACAACACGGTGCAGTCGTTATTGACAATTCTAGTGCTTGGAGAATGGACCCAGAAATTTCTTTAGTGGTTCCTGAAGTAAACCCTCCCGTACTAACTAGAAAGATCATCGCCAATCCAAATTGTTCGACCATACAGTCTGTTGGTCCACTAAAACTTCTACTAGATGCCTTTGGTATTGAACGGGTGGCTTATACGACCTATCAATCTGTTTCCGGATCTGGGTGGAAAGGCATCGAAGACTTAAAACGCGGTGAACAAGGAAAAGAACCACTGAACTACCCGCACCCTATTTATAATAATGTGATCCCGCATATTGATGTTTTTCAAGAAGATGGCTACACAAAAGAAGAAGTGAAAATGATTGAAGAAACGAGAAAAATACTCAGTCTTCCAACACTTCCGGTAACGGCGACCTGTGTACGCGTACCCGTTACAAGTGCGCATTCCGTTGCCATGAATGTTACACTGACAAAAGAAACAACGGTTCAAGCTATCCAGCAGTTATTTGAAGAAAGTCCCTATGTTACTTTAGTGGATGATCCTAAAAATGACCAATATCCAATGCCCATTCAAGCTGGTGGTAAAGAAGGCATTTTTGTCGGACGTGTACGAAAAGACGATAGCCTTAAAAATACCTACCATGTCTGGACAGTCAGCGATAATATTTTAAAAGGTGCTGCATTAAATGCCGTACAGATTTTACAACAATTAACGAACTGAGAGGAGAAACCATTAATGTCTCATCTATTTACAGGAATTGGCGCTGCCGTTACTACACCCTTTACGGAAGATGCCGTTGATTATGAACAGTTCAGGAATCATTTAATGTTTTTGAAAAACAATCAGATTCAAAGTTTCATCGTGAATGGTACAACCGGTGAAGGATCGACGCTTTCAACCGAAGAAAAAATGAACTTGCTGAACGTTGCGCTTGAGGTTTCTGATGGACAGATCCCCGTAATTGCGGGAACTGGCTCAAACAATACAAAAGCAAGTATCAAAGCCTCTAAAAAAGCGGAAAAACTCGGTGTAGATGCCTTGCTTGTGATCACCCCTTACTACAATAAAACAAGTCAAAGAGGATTAGTGGCACATTTTACAGCGATCGCTGATGCTGTAAACATTCCCATCATCTTATATGATGTTCCCGCAAGAACGGGTATGACCATTGAACCTGAAACTCTGCAAGTACTAGCTGAGCATCCAAATATCGTCGGTCTTAAAGATGCTACGGGAGATTTAACGCATTTAAGTCGCCTACAAGCCGTGGTGAATGATGCTTTTGCCTTTTATGGAGGAAATGATGATCTGGCCTTACCTTTCTTTGCTCAAGGTGGACATGGTCTCATCTCTGTTGCTGCCAACGTACTACCCAGCGAATATCAAATGATGTTTGAAGCTGTTAAGATCGATATCGCTAAAGCGAATCTGATATATAGAGAGCTGCATCCAGTCGTTGAAGTTTTGAGTATAGATGTCAATCCAATTCCCATTAAAGTCTTAACAAGTTTTCTAGGGTTTGGTCAATATGAAGTCAGACTCCCTCTTGTACCACTTGAAGAAATGGATCAAGCTTCTATCATAGAAGTCTTCCGTCATTTAAAAGGAGAAGGTATATAGATGGATATCTTATTAGTTGGATACGGTGCAATGAATAAGCGTGTCGCAGTACTCGCAGAAGAACAAGGACACAGGGTTGCTGGCGTGGTTACACCGGACGAAAAAGCGGATCAGTATCCAGTGTTCTCAACCTTTGATGATACTTTACCCAAAGTCGATGTAGTCATTGATTTTTCTCATCCAGTACTCACAACCGCTTTACTAGAATCATCGATCACAGCACCACTTGTCATTGCAACAACTGGCGAAAAAGATCGTTTGGCTGAGTTGATGCAAGAAAAAGCCCAAACGCAACCGGTTTTCTTTAGTGCCAATATGAGTTACGGTGTGCATATCCTGACCGAAATCATCAAATATGCTACCCCACTGCTTGAACAATTCGATATTGAGATGATTGAGAAGCATCACAATCAAAAAGTTGATGCTCCAAGCGGTACCTTGGTTAAGCTGTATGATGCAATTGTTGAAAGTGCCAAGCCCGCTGCTCAGCCAGTCTACGATCGTCACGAAGCATCAGAAAAACGAGATCCAAAAGAAATTGGCATCTCTTCTATCCGCGGCGGAACCATTGTTGGCGAACATGAAGTGATCTATGCAGGTCATGATGAAGTGATTTCGATTAAACATTCCGCTCAGTCAAAAGACATTTTCGCTAGTGGCGCTTTGACTGTGGCTCAAACATTACAACACAAACAAAATGGTTACTACACGTACCATAACTTAGGAGAATAAACTTATGAACGACTTTTCAGCTCAAGAAATTATCCAATACATTAGTGAGTCTACAAAAACGACTCCTGTAAAAATCTATGTGAATACCTCTTTATCGAAATCAGATTTTCCAGATACGTTTAGAGTATTCGGAAATAAAGACAGTTATACTATCTTCACTGATCTTAAAGAATGGAAAACCTTTTTTGTGGATAACAAAGAGGCTTTAATTGATCACGTACTGGAACAAGACAGAAGAAATTCAGCTATTCCGCTTTTAGATGCTTCTGAAGTGAATGCACGTATTGAACCTGGTTCGTTCATCAGAGAACACGCTGTAATTGGAGATAATGCCGTCATTATGATGGGCGCTGTGATTAACATTGGCGCGATTGTTGGCGAAGGAACCATGATTGATATGGGTGCTGTTCTTGGCGGACGCGCAACAACTGGGAAAAACGTACATGTTGGTGCTGGCGCAGTATTGTCTGGTGTGATTGAACCTGCTAGTGCAAAACCTGTCGTCATTGAAGACAATGTTTTGATTGGTGCTAACGCTGTTGTCCTTGAAGGCGTTACAGTTAGAAAAGGTGCTGTGGTCGCTGCCGGTGCAATCGTAACAGAAGATGTGCCAGAAAATACCGTTGTAGCAGGTGTCCCTGCAAGAATCATTAAAAAATCAAGCGATGTAGAAGCGAGTAAAATTGATATTGTTTCTGCTTTAAGAAACTTAAACTAAAAACAGATAGCCGAGCGAAATTCTCTTTAGGATTTCGCTTTCAGCTTATCTTTATACTGAACTCAAGGAGCTTTTAAATGATTGATTACGAAGAACGTGTCACAACTCACCGAAGAGCCTTACATTTAATCCCCGAATTATCTTTTCAAGAATACAAAACAACAGAGTATATTCGCTCAGAGTTAGAAAAATTATCTATTGACTACCTTTCACCTCTAGAAACTGCAACCGTTGTTTACTTGAAAGGAAATTCTGACAAAACCATTGGATTTCGAGCAGATATTGATGCTTTACCGATTATTGAAGAAACGGGTGTACCTTTTGAGTCGACGCACCCATTAGCAATGCACGCTTGTGGTCACGATGGGCATGCTTCTATCTTATTAACATTTGCTGAATGGTGTAAAGCTCAGCAAGACTTGAACCAACTGAAGCATAATGTCTTACTCGTCTTTCAACCTTCTGAGGAATCTAATGCGGGTGCAAATGCACTGATAAAAGCATTCCCTTTTGAGGAGTATAACCTTGAAGGCTTGTTTGGCGTACATTTAGGACCAGATACTAATGAAGGCGTACTCTTAACCAAAGAAGGCCCACTTACAGCGAGCGCTACAGAATACCGCATTCGCATTAAAGGAAGATCTGCTCATGTTGCCGAGAAAGAAACCGGTGCAAATGCTTTAGGCGCACTATCCAATATCGTGAACCAGATTGCTCAGATTCAACAGTACCAATTGTCTGGTTTGAATCAGAATGTCATCCATATCGGTAAAATGGATGCTGGCGAGGCCATCAACACCGTAGCTAGCAACGGTTACCTTGAAGGGACGATCCGTACGTATAGTCCGGAAGATCTTGAAGTCATCAAAAGTCAATTAAGCGCAATTGTTGAAAGCAATGATCAAATCTTTGGTACTAGCTCCACTTTATCTATTACAGAAGGTTATCCTCCTGTCATCAATCCGGCTTCTCTTTTAGACCTAGTTGAAAAAAGTGCAGCTTCAGCAGGATTATCTTTATCGTTGAAAGCTAAACCCTATTTATTCGGAGAAGATTTTTCATTTTACTCTACAGTCACACAAACAAATTTCGCCTTTTTAGGGATTAAAAATACATCCAAAGGTTATACTAGTGGACTGCATACGTCGACTTTCAATTTTGATGAATCGGTTCTCGTTTATGGTGTTCAGTACTTTCAGGAAATAATAAATCATTTAGGAGAGTAACTATGTCAGCGATATTAACGTTTAACCAACAACGGTTGTTCGAGCAAGCTCGTTCTCTACAAGACCAACAAGATGTTCTAGTCGTTGTAAAGAATAACGCTTATAACTTTGGTATGGAACGCGCTTATAAAGCTTTCTATAAAGCTGGAATCAGAAGTTACGCTACTACGAATCTAGAAGAAGCCGTCTGGTTGAGAAAACAAGATAATCAGATCACCATCGTACTACTAGACCCTTCAACCGAATTTGACGTATTACGTGAACATGATATCAGCTTAACCGTACCGAATTTAACATTTTATCATCAATACAAAGAAGACATAAAAGGCATTAAAATTCACTTGGTATTCAAAAACCTTTTGAACCGATTTGGATTTGATACCGGTGAAGAAATGAAAACAGTCTTTGACGAGCAACTTCTAACCATAACAGGTATCTGGACACATTTCGCCTTTGCGGACGAATTAACAGATGAACGCTACGAAATCGAAAAAGAAAACTGGTCCAATGTTTTGACAGTATTAGAACCTTACTTGCATACTTTAACCTTTATTCATGCACAAAATAGCGCCTCTTACTTGAGAGACGGTCTCTTTAGTCAGCATACACATATTAGAGCCGGGGCCATTGCTTATGGCGCGCTACCCTATTATGGCTTACCAGAATCCTTGGCTTCACAAGCTATTGAAGTAAGTGCTACGGTTAAAGATATTGTTTCTGTTCCCAAAGGGCAATCAGCCGGCTACTCAGCAGCTTTTATAGCTGAAGAAGATACGCTACTAGCCATTTGTGATATTGGATACGGTAATGGTATTTTAAGAACGCGCTCAAAACACGAAGTCATGATCAACCAAAAGACTTTTCCAATAGCCGTTTTAATGATGAGCCACTTAATGGTCAAAGTGGATACTTCCGTTTCAATTGGAGATCGTGTTTATCTATATAATGATCAGTTGAGATTAGAGTACTTCAGACAGAAAGGCGTCGGCGCTATTTCAGAACAAATGGCGAGTTTAAATCATCACACCTTTAAAATAAACGAAATTCCACTGTCAGAATAATATTGCCTCTAACAACCTTATATTGATTACATTTCACAATGTAAAAAAATGTGAAGATAAACTCATCTTTCCAGGTTTTATTGATAATAAATCACAAAGTTCGGTTTATCCGTGTTTGTTATGCGCTTCTTAAGAACAGTCAAAAACCCCAACAACGTGCCTAAACACTTTGTTGGGGTTTTTCTATATCCTATTTATTGAAATTTAGTGGTTAACTGAGGGACGACTTGTTTTTTACGCGAAACAACGCCTTTTAAGAATAATACATTGTCCTTAACTGTTGTTGCTAAGGCTTCAGTAACTTCCTGCTCGTGTGGGCCATATAGAATTGCGGTTGAATCATTTTCAAGCACATTTGTGATCAGTAATAAGAATACATCATAATTTTCTGCTTCACTTTGTTTTTTCATCGCTTCAAGTAGCGCGTCTTTTCTATCAATGATTTCTTGAACATCTACCACATTTACTTGACCGATTCTGACATTTTTGTCTCCCATCGGGAAAGTCTTCGCATCTGCATCTAGTAATTCCTGTTCAGATTTATCGCTTGTTTTTGTACCGGCTTTTAATAACTCTACACCATAAATCTCAAGATCGACATTAGCAATGACAGCTAATGCTTTTGCAGCCGTAACATCTTCTTCTGTACAGGTAGGCGATTTAAGCAGTAAGGTATCCGAAATGATTGCTGAAAGCATAAGGCCTGCAATCTCTTTTGGAATTTCAATATTCTTTTCATTGAACATTTTGAAGATAATCGTATTCGTGCAACCAACTGGCTCTGCACGATAATAAAGAGGGTTCGCTGTTTGGAAATTAGCGATTCTATGGTGATCGACCACAGATAACACTTCAACTTGATCGATATCATCCGAGCTTTGTTGCGCTTCATTATGATCGACCAACATAACTTGTTTCACTTCATTTGAAACGGTCGTTACCACTTCTGGGTAATCAACGTTGAAATAATCCAATGCATAAGACGTTTCGTCCGTAATCGAACCCAATGCGACAGGTTTAGTATCTAAACCAAGTTGGTTTTGCAAGTAACTGAAGCTGATCGCAGACGTCACAGCATCTGTATCAGGACTTTTATGTCCAAAAACTAAAATTTCACTCATTAAAAAATCTCCTTTTACATCATTTATACTTTAAGAATATAGGATTTTAGTTCAAAATTCAATCTTGAAACGCAAAAGAGCAGAACCATTCGAAACATCCTAAGTCATTTATGAGGATTGTTCGATTCGTTCTACTCTAAAGTAGTCACTTACTTATATTTATGTGTCTGTAATATCCGATTTGCATTGGCGACTCTTTCAGCTGTTGGTGGATCAATGTCTTCTAGTTTGTAAGGAATACCCAGTTCCTTATACTTGTAAACACCTAATCTGTGATAAGGAAGTACTTCTACTTTTTCTACACTATCCAGTTTCTCTATAAAGGTATTTAACTGTTCTAAATAATGATCGTAGTCAGAACGTTCTGGAACCAGCACATGTCTAAGCCACATTGGAATACCCCGCGCAGATAAATACTGGGCCATATTCAAAATACTTTCGTTGGAGTGCATCGTATACTTTTTATGAATGTCATTATTGATATGCTTTACATCCATCAAGACAAGATCTGTGTACTCCATTAATTCTTCGAATCGGCTAAAAAATGGTTCGTCATAAGTGAATGGTTGACCACACGTGTCGAGTGAAACGTGGACACCTTTTGCTTTGGCTAATTTGAAAAATTCAATCAAAAAATCAATATGCAGAAGTGGTTCTCCACCACTTACTGTGATGCCCCCTTCTTCTCCCCAATATTCTCTATAGTCTATGGCCTTTACCATCATTTCTTCCGCCGTATAAGGTGTACCTCCACCCATGTTCCAAGTATCCGGATTATGACAGAACTCACAGCGCATCCGGCATCCTTGCATAAAGATAATGAAACGAATACCTGGTCCGTCAACGGATCCAAAGCTTTCTGTTGAGTGTACGTATCCTACTGCTGGTTCTGTCATCATTATTCCTCCATTTATACTTGGTGTTCTTACATCGTTTCGTGGAACGTTCTACTCAAGACATCCATCTGCTGCTCTCTTGTCAATTTCACAAAATTCACTGCATAACCTGAAACTCTAATGGTCAGCTGAGGATATTCTTCTGGATGCTCCATAGCGTCTTCTAGCGTTTTTCGATTTAAAGCATTCACGTTTAAGTGATGTCCGCCTTTCTTGACATACCCATCTAGCATCATAGCCAAGTTCTTTCTTTGTGTTTCATCCTCTTTACCCAGCGCTTTCGGTACAATTGAAAATGTATTGGAAATACCATCAAGCGACTCTGAGTAGGGAAGCTTCGCTACTGAATTCAAACTCGCCAGCGCTCCATTTGTATCTCTACCATGCAACGGATTAGCCCCTGGCGCAAATGGCATACCTTCTCGTCTACCATCCGGCGTATTACCAGTCTTTTTACCGTATACGACGTTTGAAGTGATTGTTAGAATAGATGTCGTATGTTTTGCATCTCTGTAAGTTGGATGCTTTTTAACTTTACTCATAAAGGTTTTTAAAAGATCTATGGCAATCTGATCAACTAAATCGTCATTATTTCCGTATTTTGGATAATCTCCTTCTATTTCGTAATCCGTCACTAATCCCTGTTCATCTCTGATCGTTTTGACCTTGGCATATTTTATGGCAGAAAGTGAGTCTACTGCAACGGAAAAACCAGCGATTCCTGTGGCCATCGTTCTTGCTACATCTGTATCATGTAAAGCCATTTCAATCCGTTCGTAGCTGTATTTATCATGCATATAATGGATGATGTTCAACGTATTGATGTACATCCCAGCCAACCATTCAAGCATGTCATCATATTTTTCAAGAACGATATCGTAGTCCAGCACTTCGCTCGTAATCGGCTGATATTTAGGTCCTACTTGCGTCTTTGTTTTTTCGTCAACGCCGCCATTAATGGCATAAAGCAGTGCTTTAGCTAGGTTCGCTCTAGCTCCAAAGAACTGCATTTGTTTTCCAATTGGCATCGCAGAGACACAACAGGCAATACCATAATCGTCTCCCCATTCTTGACGCATGATATCATCATTTTCATACTGCACCGCACTACTTTCGATTGAAACCTTTGCACAATATTCTTTGAAAGTATTCGGTAGTCTAGTTGACCACAAAACAGTTAAATTTGGTTCCGGCGCTGGCCCCAAGTTTGTTAAAGTATGCAGGAAACGGTAGCTGTTTTTAGTGACCATATGGCGACCATCTATCCCTACTCCTCCAATAGACTCGGTTACCCAAGTAGGATCTCCCGAAAATAGTTCATTGTACTCTGGTGTTCGAGAAAATTTCACTAATCTCAGTTTCATAACAAAGTGATCTACCAGTTCCTGCACTTCTTTTTCGGTCATCAAACCAGCTTTTAAGTCTCTTTCAATATAAATATCCAAGAACGTAGACGTTCTCCCTAGTGACATGGCAGCACCGTTTTGTTCTTTGATTGCTGCTAAATAACCTAAATATAGCCACTGGAAAGCTTCTTTTGTGTTTTGAGCGGGTTTGGATAAATCAAACCCATAAATATTTCCAAGTTCTTTTAATTCTACTAACGCTCTGAGCTGGTCACTGAGCTCTTCGCGCTGACGAATGACTTTCTCGCTCATCATACCGTTTCCACAATTTAATCGATCTTTTTCTTTTTGTTTGATCAAAAAGTCGACTCCGTATAAAGCGACCCGTCTATAATCTCCAATAATGCGCCCCCGACCATATGCGTCTGGCAACCCAGTAATCACACCCGTTCTTCTGGCATTCTTAATTTCAGGAGTATAAGCATCGAATACACCTTGATTATGCGTTTTTGTCCAGTTTCTAAATACATGTGACAGCATTGGGTCCACTTCGAATCCATAAGATTCCGCTGCCTGTTCCATCATACGAATGCCACCAAATGGTTGTAAAGATCGTTTAAAAGGTTTTTCTGTTTGAAATCCAACGATTTGCTCTTTTTCTTTCGCTAGATACCCTGGGCCGTGAGAAGTAATGGTTGATACAACCTCAGTATCCATATCTAACATTCCGCCAGCTTCTAATTCTTGTTTATTTAAAACCATTACTTGCGCCCATAATGCTTTTGTATTTTCAGTAGCTTCTTCTAGAAATGAGTCGTCTCCATCATAAGGATAGTAATTCAATTGAATAAATGTTCTAACATCAATCGTTCCTTTCCAGCTATCCCCTTTAAAGCCCTTCCAAAATTGGTCAAAGCTTTTTAATTCTACTTCTTGTTTTTCCATTATACTGACTCCTTTACATTTTGATTTTTTCAAGCTCAATATATCACATATACTATTTCCCAACAAGTGAAACAATGAACTAATTAACAATTTTTGAGAATTACTAAAAACCTCACACTTATAATTGTGTACTTGTTCACAAAACAGACACAAGTATATTGACTATTATCGTGATCGATATGCTATAGTCAGTTTGTAAACAAGAGGTACTTTGCTCGAACCCATAGATTATATTATCAGGGTGAACAGTAAAGTTATTTTTTAAAAGTTAATTGCTCACAATTTCACATAAAATGGAGGTTTTAATTATGGTTCAATTAGTTTCCGTCAAACAAACAGAAAAACCTGTCCCCACTGTCGAAAATACAATCGATGTCTTGGTGGATAATGCTCAACAAGCACTCGTATCTCTATCCCAGCTCAATCAAGAACAGATCAATGAAATTGTTAAACAAATGGCTCTGGCAGGCTTGGACAATCATATGTCTTTGGCTAAAATGGCCATTGAAGAAACTCAGCGTGGTGTCTATGAAGATAAAATCATCAAAAATCTATTTGCGACAGAATATGTTTATCACAGCATTAAAAATGATCGGACAATTGGTATCATTGAGGAAAATAAGCATGAAGGTACGGTTTCTATAGCAGAACCGATTGGCGTTATTGCAGGAGTAACACCAGTTACCAACCCAACTTCTACTACAATGTTCAAATCGCTTATCTCAATCAAAACAGGAAACCCGATCATTTTCGCTTTCCACCCTTCTGCACAACGCTCCAGTGTAGCCGCGGCTAAAACAGTATATGAAGCTGCCGTAAAAGCTGGTGCTCCAAAACATTGTATACAATGGGTCAGTACCCCTTCTGTGGAAGCAACACAGACATTGATGAAACATAATGGAGTCGCAACCATTCTAGCTACAGGCGGTCCTGGCATGGTTAAATCCGCTTATAGCTCAGGAAAACCAGCCCTAGGTGTTGGCGCCGGAAACGTTCCTTGTTATATTGAAAAAACTGCAAATATCAAAAGATCCGTTAATGACTTGATTCTTTCAAAAACTTTTGATAACGGTATGATTTGTGCTTCAGAACAAGCTGTTATCATTGATAAAGAAATCTATACGGAAGTTAAATCGTTAATGACAGAAAATAACTGCTACTTCTTATCAAATGAAGAGCGACAAAAAATTGAAACCTTTATGGTTACAGAAGACGGTGGCTTAAATGCCGTTGTTGTTGGAAGATCTGCCTATGATATAGCTGATCTGGCAGGTGTTTCCGTCCCAGAAGATACGAAAATTTTAATGGCTGAATTAAAAGGTGTGGGTAAAAAGTATCCATTATCTAGAGAAAAACTCAGTCCTGTTCTTGCAGTGTACAAAGTGAATAGTACCGAAGAAGGACTGAAAAAAGCTGAAGAAATGCTGGCACATGGTGGTCTAGGACATTCAGCTGTTATTCATTCGTTAGATGAAACAGTGATTGAACAATTCGAAAGAAGAATGAAAGCTGGTCGTCTGATCGTTAATGCCCCTTCCTCTCAAGGTGCTATTGGAGACATCTACAATGCTTACCTCCCCTCACTCACACTTGGTTGTGGTTCTTATGGCGGGAATTCTGTTTCTACAAATGTAGGGACAACGCATTTGATCAATATCAAAAAACGTGCAAATCGAAACAATAATATGCAGTGGTTCAAATTGCCACCTAAAATTTACTTTGAAAAGAATTCTGTCCAGTATTTCTCTAAAATGCCAGACATCAAGAGAGCTTTTATTGTAACAGACCCAATGATGGTTGAATTAGGTTACGTAGATAAAGTTCTTTACTATTTAAGAAAACGTCCTGATTATGTTCACTGCGAAGTATTTTCCGATGTTGAACCAGACCCCTCTAAAGAAACCGTTCTTCGTGGTGCAGAAGCTATGAGCGCATTCCAACCCGATGTCGTCATTGCTTTAGGCGGGGGATCACCAATGGATGCTGCTAAAGGTATGTGGCTTTTTTACGAACACCCAGATACTGACTTCAATGGCTTAAAACAAAAATTTCTGGATATTAGAAAACGTGTCTATAAATATCCTAAGCTTGGTGAAAAAGCACAATTCGTTGCGATCCCAACAACTTCCGGTACAGGATCTGAAGTCACTTCTTTCGCAGTCATTACGGACAATGAAAATAATATCAAGTATCCGCTAGCAGATTATGAGCTAACGCCTGATGTGGCGATCATTGATTCACAATTTGTTATGAGTGTTCCGAAAATCGTAACTGCAGATACTGGAATGGATGTCTTAACGCACGCGATAGAAGCATATGTATCGAATATGGCAAATGATTATACTGATGGGCTTGCAATTAAAGCGATACAACTTGTCTTCGAGTATCTTCCAAAAGCTTACCGTGATGGCAGCGACGAACTAGCTAGAGAAAAAATGCATAATGCTTCTACAATAGCCGGTATGGCTTTTGCCAATGCATTCTTAGGAATCAACCATAGCTTGGCACATAAATTAGGCGCAGCGTTTCATATCGCCCACGGTCGAGCAAACGCGATTCTACTTCCACATGTCATCCGTTATAATGCCAAAAAACCGACTAAATTTGTTTCATTCCCTAAATATGAACACTTTATAGCTGACATACGTTACGCTGAGATTTCTAAAGCACTTGGCTTACCTTCATCTACAACAGAAGAAGGTGTCAATAGTTTAATCCATGCGATTTATCAATTAGCTGAACAACTAGCTATTCCTATGAGTATCAAAGAAAACAATGTTGATAAAAAAGATTTCGATCAATTAGTGGATGATCTAGCCGAACGGGCTTTTGAAGATCAATGTACAACAGCGAACCCTAAACTACCCCTTGTAAAAGAATTAGCCGAAGTTTACAGACAGGCTTACAATGGTAAATAATCTTTAAAATTAAAAGACGTACTTATGATTTCTCATAAGCACGTCTTTTTTATTTGATCCTTTAAGCTTTCTTTTCAGCTTCATCCGAAGAGGTATCTACCTCAACGATATGATTCACTTTAAAATCTACCGGAATGCCATCAGAGGTTTCATCTAAGAAGAATGAACCATTGTTGTAACGATCGCTAACTTTGTAAGCCTTTGGTGTAAGCTCAAAAGTCTTTTGTTTATCTGTAATGATTGTATAAGAGGCATTGTTGTCATGAACATCTATCATCAAAGTAACCCGGTGTGGATTTTTCTTCAATTCTTTCAGCACATGTAATCCACGCTTAGCTCTTGAAATTGGATCAAAGTCTAGTAGGTTCATTTTCTTAACTGCCCCACGCTGGGTAACGAGTAGTACGTTAGATTGTTTCTGGTCACGTTTAAAGACAGTACCTGAGACAATGTAATCTTCTTCTTTAAGATCCATTGATTTAACACCAACCGCGTTTGCTCCAACAACAGAAACTTCATCTAGACCATACTTCAAACCAAAGCCACGATTTGAAACTAGGAAAACGTCTCTTGTATCTTGATCATCGATGTAATAAACAGCTGTTAATCGATCTGTTTCTGATTTCAACTTGATCCCATTTGCTGATCTCGTACGGTACGTTCTTTTCGCTTCATACTCATTCGCAGTCGTTTGTTTGATATAACCTTCTCGGGTGATTAGAACAAATTTGTGCGCTTCATTAAACTCAGTCATATGATAAACTGCTAGAACTTTCTCGTCTTGACTCAACGTAATGGATTGGGAGATATGGTGGCCTAAATCTTTCCATCTTACATCCGGAAGTTCATGAACAGGTCGGTTAATGACATTTCCTTTTGTCGTGAATATCAGAATCTGCTGTAGCGTCGTTAATTTTTCAGCAAAGACTGGATAGTCGCCTTCTCTCAATCCAATCTCTGAAGGTTCCGACGCACCATAAGATCTTAGACTAGTTCGTTTCAAGTAGCCTTCTTTAGTTACAGAAACAATCACATCTTCTTCAGCAATCAGAACTTCCGTATCCACATTTAGTTCTTGGATTTTTTCTTCGATAGAAGTTAGACGATCTGAACGATACGTTTTCTGCGTTTCTTTTAATTCTTTTTTCATCACAGCATTTAATTTGGCTTCACTATCAAGAATTTCTCTATACTGCTTGATACGATTCTGTAACTCAGCTTCTTCTTTTTGAAGTTGTGTAATATCTGTGTTCGTCAGACGATATAATTGCAAGCTCACAATTGCTTCGGCCTGCGCTTCAGTGAATTCGAATTTCGTAATCAGATTATTTTTTGCATCTGATTTGTTTTGACTGTTTCTGATTTCTCTAATCACTTCGTCAAGAATTGAAATAGCTTTGATCAATCCAGCAACGATATGTTCTCTTTTTTGATCTTTACGAAGTAAAAACTGCGTACGTTTCAAAGTGACATCGCGTTTATGATCCAAGTAAGCACTCAGGATTTGCTTCAACCCTACTTGTTGAGGTCTTCTTTCATCAATGGCAACCATGTTTAAGTTGTAAGAAATTTGAAGATCCGTATTTTTAAATAGGTATGTCAAAATACCTTCTGCATTTGTTTCTTTTTTTAATTCAATAACAATTCTTAGACCGGTACGATCTGACTCATCTCGTACCTCTGCAATCCCTTCGACTTTACGATTGATTCGGACTTCATCCATTTTACGAACCATATTCGCCTTGTTTACTTCATAAGGAATCTCAGTGATCACAATTTGTTGTTTTCCTCCACGAACGGTTTCAATCTCCGTTTTGGATCTAACAACGATTTTGCCTTTACCCGTTTCATACGCTGATGTCAGACCCGCGACACCTTGAATAATACCACCTGTTGGGAAATCAGGACCTTTGATGTATTGCATTAAATCTTGAGTCGAAGCTTTAGGTTTACCAATCAAGTGAATGGCTGCATCGATGACTTCCCCTACATTGTGCGGAGGAATATCGGTTGCATAACCTGCTGAGATTCCTGTAGCTCCATTTACAAGGAGGTTAGGATATTTAGCAGGTAATACAGTCGGTTCATGTGTTGTATCATCAAAGTTCAGTACAAATTCCACTGTTTCTTTGTCGATATCAGCAAGCAATTCATCCGCAATTTTAGAAAGTCGCGCTTCCGTGTAACGCATAGCTGCTGGTGGATCACCATCCATACTACCATTATTCCCATGCATTTCTATTAAAGGCTCACGCATTTTCCAGTACTGACTTAGTCTTACCATTGCATCGTAAACACTACTATCCCCGTGAGGGTGATAGTTCCCAATAACGTTCCCGACAGTCTTAGCAGATTTTCTAAAACCTTTATCTTGGGTATTCCCTTCCGAGAACATTGCGTAAAGAATTCTACGCTGAACCGGCTTTAGTCCGTCTCTAATATCTGGGAGCGCACGCTCTTGGATGATATATTTACTATAACGTCCAAAACGGTCGCCCATAACATCTTCTAATGTCAATTCTTGAATTTCTACTCTTTCTTCTGACATTCAGTTCTTCAAACCTTTCTAGCTGTTAAGAGTTCAGTTCATTCTCTTCCAGTATGTTAGTCGATTCCAGAATACTTCCATCTTCTTCCAAAGAAAATTCCACATTCTCTTCAATCCATTTTCTTCTTGGATCTACTTTGTTACCCATTAAAACCGATACACGACGTTCTGCTTGTGCAAGGTCATCAAGAGTCACTCGAATCAGCGTTCTAGTATCTGGATCCATAGTGGTCTCCCAAAGCTGATCAGCGTTCATCTCACCTAAACCTTTATACCGTTGGATAATATAATTCTTACCATAGTTTTTCAATGTGACAGAAAGTTCTTCGTCCGTCCAAGCATAATCTGTCTTCTCATTTTTTCCTTTACCTTGAGAAACTTTATATAAAGGGGGCAATGCCAAATAGATCTTCCCTTGCTCAATCAATGGTTTCATATAACGATAAAAGAAGGTTAAAAGCAAGACTTGGATATGCGCGCCATCCGTATCGGCATCGGTCATAATGATAATTTTATCGTAGTTACAGTCTTTGATATCAAATTCTGGTCCTACTCCTGCTCCGATCGTATAAATCATTGTACTAATTTCTTCATTTTTCAAAATATCTTGCATATTCGCTTTTTCAGTGTTGATCACTTTACCTCTAAGAGGTAAAATTGCCTGAAATTTACGATCTCTTCCTTGTTTAGCTGAACCACCTGCGGAATCACCCTCTACAAGATACAGTTCATTCTTTTTAGCATTTCGTCCCTGTGCCGGTGTTAACTTACCAGAAAGCAAAGTCTCGCGTTTCTTTTTCTTACCGTTTCTAGATTCTTCTTTGGCTTTTCTGGCAGCTTCACGAGCTTCACGCGCCTTGATCGCTTTTCTGACAATCTGCTGACTCATTTCTCCATTTTCTGAAAGGTAGAAATTTAATTGCTCAGATACGACCGTATCACAGGCTGCTCTCGCTTCTGTTGTTCCTAACTTACTCTTAGTCTGACCTTCGAACTGTAAGATGTTTTCAGGAATTCTAACAGAAATAATGATTGCAATACCTTCCCTGACATCTGTCCCTTCAAGGTTTTTTTCTTTTTCTTTCAATAGACCTGTACGACGGGCATATTCGTTGAAAGTCTTTGTAATTGCCGCTTTCGTTCCGATTTCATGCGTTCCGCCATCTCTTGTTCGAACATTGTTGACAAAACTCAAGACACTTTCTGAGTAACCGTCATTGTATTGAAAAGCACATTCAACTTCAATCTGATTATTTTCGCCTTCGAAATAAGCAATCGGTGTCAATGTATCTTTTTCTTCATTGATATAATGAACAAATTCCTTGATACCTTCTTCGTAATGGAAAGTATCCTCGTGACCGTTTCTTTCATCTGTTAGTGTTATTTTTAACCCTTTTAAAAGAAAGGCAGACTCTCTTAAGCGTTCTGATAGCAAACTGTAAGAGTAATCAACAGTCGAAAAGATTGTTGTATCTGGTTTGAAATGGATTGTCGTACCATTTTTTCTTTTAGCCGCTTTTTCTTGTTTCAGTTTTCCAACGGGTCTTCCACCTTTTTCAAATCTCTGAGTATATAAGGTACCTTCACGAACGACTTCTACAATCAGCCATTCTGAAAGTGCATTAACAACAGAAGCACCTACACCGTGCAACCCTCCCGAAGTTTTATAGCCACCTTCTTGACCGAATTTACCGCCTGCGTGGAGCACAGTAAAGATGACTTGGATTGTTGGTATGCCGGAAGCATGCATGCCCACTGGCATACCTCTACCGTCGTCTGAGACAGAGATACTACCATCTTTATTAATTTTTACGGATATTTCAGTTCCAAATCCAGCTAGTACCTCATCAACCGAGTTATCTACAATCTCATAGACAAGGTGATGTAACCCTCTTGAATCCGTTGACCCAATATACATACCAGGTCTTTTTCTAACTGCATCTAATCCTTCTAGTACTTGGATCGATGCATCATCATATTGTGGTTTTTTAGCCAATTCTAGCCACTCCTTATATTTCTATTCTTCAAATATATTTGAAGAAGCTACTGATCTAATTACAAGAAAATAGGAAATTTCCCATCCTGTTTTAAGCAAGCATATTTATCTTACCATAAAATCAGCGTTTTTGTGAAGAACATATGTGCTGAATAAATCCTTTTTAACTTCTAAAGTGAATCTTTCTTCCAACTCAATTTCTAACTTTATATTTTTTTGAGTCAATAATCAATATGCAGATTACGATAAAATTTCTTTTTCCTTTATTCTGATACGTGGTATGATAGACAAAGATATAAATTGGTAAGTTAAGGAGTGAAGACCTTGATAGAAACGCTTATGTTTCTCTTGGCATATTTACTGGGATCAATTCCTTCAGGTGTATGGATCGGTAAATTAATTTTTAAAACGGATATTCGCGAACATGGAAGCGGGAATACAGGAACAACAAATACATATAGAGTTCTTGGAAAAACCGCCGGAACAATCGTTTTAGTAATGGATATTTTAAAAGGAACCATCGCGGCTCTATTACCACTATTTTTAGGAAGTAATGTTCACCCTATGGTCGTTGGTTTGTTCGCTGTTATCGGACACGTATTTCCGATATTTGCTAAGTTTAAAGGAGGCAAAGCAGTCGCAACGAGTGCAGGTATTGCACTAGGCGCGCAACCTTTATTTCTCCTTTGTATAGCCGCTATCTGGGGGGCTACCCTATATGTTACGAGTATGGTCAGTCTTGCGAGCATCATTGCTGTAATCATTGCCGCAATCGCTTCTCTTTTTTTAGGAGATATGTTGTTCGCTGTGATTGCTTGGATTGCTATGATTATTGTGATCGTTCGACATAGCTCTAATATTGTTCGCATAAAAAATGGTACGGAAAGTAAAGTGCCTTTTGGTCTCAAAAAGAACAAATCGTCATAACCTCTATTCAGACAGAAAAGAAGCCTTTCCTTATTTTGGGAAAAGGCTTCTTTTGTTTAATTTGAAGGATCCTGGTCTGAAAACAATGTTTTTGAGAAGATCGGATTAAGAACCTTGATATAAGTCCCTTTCATCCCCATAGAGCGCTGCTCTATGACCGAAGCAGATACTAGCTTGCGTAAGGCATTAACTACGATAGAACGCGTTACACCGATTTTATCAGCGATCTCAGAAGTTGTCAGAATGGTTTCCTGATTATCCGGGTTGATTTGAGAGAAAACGCCTTTAAGCGCTTTGACTTCAGTCACTGAAAGAGTGGAAATAGCCAACCTCGCACCAGAAAGTTGTTTTTCTATTTCTACTTCATTCTTTCCATATTCTAAAGCAATCTCCAAACCAATCATTGAAGCTGCATGTTCGACTAACAATGCATCTACATCGTCAATCTCATCTTGAACCCTTCCTACTAGTAGGGTCCCCAGACGATCATCAGATAAAACAATTGGAATAACACTCGTCATTGCTTCTGGATAATTAGCTCTCTTTTCAACAGGAAAAATCGTCAAATTATCATCGATCTTCACATTTAACGTCGTTTCTGTGACGTTAGATAACCTTTGAATATAGTTATATGGAAACATCTTGTTTTCAATCAAGTTTCTAACTCTTTGCGTATTGACGCGATGTCTTTCATGATACCCTAGTAAATGACCTTCCGCGTTAACAATATAAATATTTGCATCCAGTATCTTACCCAGGGCGAATGAGATGCTTTTCAATGGAAAGTCTATTTCATTTGAATTATTAGAAAGAATATACTTTGCCCATTCTTTAACATTAGCCTGTTTATTTAATTCTTTTACTTTTTGTAAAAAGGCTTCATTACTCATTTAATCTGATTTCCTTTCAGCAATAGCATCATTCTGGTCTATCATAAAATGTAGCGACTTAAATCTTTATCCTCAACGATATGCCCAATCTTATCATCTACATATTTTTGAGTGATTTTCACTTCGCCCATTTGCATATCAGGAGCTTCAAACAATAATTCTTCTAAAAGTCTCTCAAGAATCGTATGCAGTCTTCTAGCTCCAATATTATCTGTTGATTCATTCACTTCATAAGCAATTTCAGCGATTCTTTCGATCGACTCCATCGTGAAGATTACATTGATGTTTTCGGTATCTAATAAAGCCTGATATTGCTTAATCAAAGCATTATGCGGCTCTGTAAGAATCTTAACAAAATCATCTTTTGTAAGATCATTTAATTCAACGCGAATTGGGAATCGTCCTTGTAATTCAGGTATAAGATCACTTGGTTTTGAAACATGGAAAGCGCCTGAGCCAATAAATAAGATATGATCCGTATTAACCGTACCAAATTTCGTTTTCACGCTAGAGCCTTCAACGATTGGTAAAATATCTCTTTGGACACCTTCTCTTGAAACTTGTCCACTGTTATTTTGACCTTTAGAAGTGATTTTATCAATTTCATCTATAAAGACGATTCCTGCATTCTCTGTTAAGTGGACAGCTTCTGCATGAATGTCTTCTTGGTTAATGAGCTTATCAGCTTCTTCTTCAGTAAAAATTTCTACAGCTTCTTTTACAGTTACACTTCTTTTAACTTTTTTTGTGGGTTTTAATTGACCTAATGTATCCGAAAGATCAATCCCCATTTGTTCTAGAGGCGCACTCATCGGATTAGATGCAGGTTTCTTTTCATCAACTTTGATTTCAACTTCTCTGCTATCCAATAAACCTTTTTTAATCTGTCTGGTTAATTCGTCTCGTTTAGTCGAGATTTCAGCTGTTACGGTCTCTGTTTCTTCTGTTTGATCACCATATAGCTGGCTTGGGTCTACACCCATGCTTTGGAACATACCTGCTAAAGGATTAGGTTCTTGTTTTTTCTTTTCTTGTTTAATGCCTGGTACAAGCGCTTTAGCTACACGGTCAATTGCTTTGTTTTCTGCTTTACCGCGAACGTTTCTTCGTTGCTCTTCACGAACAAGTTGTACGGCTGCTTCTGTAAGATCTCTGACCATCGATTCTACATCACGACCAATATACCCAACCTCTGTGAATTTAGTTGCTTCTACTTTGATAAAAGGGGCATCAACAATATCTGCAAGTCGACGGGCAATTTCAGTTTTACCAATACCTGTTGCCCCAATCATCAAGATGTTTTTAGGTGTAATCTCTTTTTGCATATCATCATCCAATTTCAATCTACGGTAACGATTACGCAAAGCGACAGCAACAGCTTTTTTAGCTTCATTTTGTCCGACGATATACTTATCCAGTTTTTCTACAATTTCTCTAGGTTTTAAATCCGTTTTAGAATTCATTAGGGTCTCCTCACAATTTCTCTGAAATGATATTATGGTTTGTAAAGACACAGATATCTGCTGCAACGTTCAAACTATTTTCAGCAATTTCTTTAGCCGATAACGGTCCTCCGTATTGTTTCAAGGCTCTTGCTGCTGACAATGCAAAGTTTCCACCTGATCCGATTCCAAGGATACCGTCATCTGGTTGGATAACTTCTCCATTACCAGAAATCAGCAGCATCTCGTCTTTATTCATAACAATCAATAAAGCTTCAAGATTTTTCATCATTTTATCTGTACGCCATTCTTGTGCAAGCTCCACTGCAGCGCGCATCAAATGTCCATTATATTGGTTCAAATATCCTTCAAATTTCTCTTCTAGTGTAAATGCATCTGCTACACTACCAGCAAATCCAACAAGAACTTCTCCGTTATAAATCTTACGAACTTTACGCGCAGTTCCTTTCATAACGACTTGTTCGCCCATTGTGACTTGTCCGTCTCCAGCCATAGCGGACTCTCCGTTATGCTGTATTGCTAATATTGTTGTTGCATGAAATTCAACCATGATTTTCCTCCATTATAACTAAGAATTGATTTTGTTTAAGCTCTAGGATGGTACTTTCGGTAGTCCGACTGCAAATGTTCTTTTGTAACATGTGCATAAATTTGAGTAGACGATAAACTTTTGTGGCCAAGTAATTCCTGTACGGTCCTCATATCTGCACCATTATCCAAGAGATGCGTGGCAAAAGTATGTCTCAACATATGTGGTGAAATATTAGAAGTCAACGTACTCTTTTTAAGAATCTGATTCAGTGTGTATTGTACACCTGCTTGAGTGATTTGATCGCCATGATGATTAATAAACAAGAAGTCGTGATCTTTAGCATACTTTGTCATGATGGCATTTCGGGTCACTTCAATGTATTCTTGAAGGGCAATTGAAGCATAGTGACCGAAAGGTACATAACGCTCTTTATTCCCCTTACCTTTAACTAGCATAACACCCATGTCAAAATCCACATCTTCCATTTTCAACCCAGTACACTCGCTAACACGAATCCCCGTACCATATAAAACTTCTAGTATCGCAATATTTCGGTAATCCAGAGGTTTCGTTCCTACGGCTGCTTCAAATAACTTTTCCATCTCTTGACTATAGAAAAAGGTTGGTAATCTTAAGCCTCTTTTCTTCATATTCAAATAAGAAAAGGGATTATCCGAAGCTAGCTCATTGTTAAGCAGAAATTGATAGAACGCTCTTAAACTAGAAATTTTCCTAGAAATAGAGGTTCTAGAATATTCGCGATCATTCAAGTAGCCAAGATAAACTCTAGCGTCTGGTAATGTAATTGCCAATAAATCATCATTTCCACTCTCTTTCAAAAAAGAAGAAAAGGCTTCTATATCTTCAAGATAGGCTTTTTTTGTCAGATCTGAATAATGACGTTCATGAATCAGATAGTTCATGAATAAAGTAACTAAATTTCGCTCCAACGAACTTACCTCCTACATTCTTCCTCATATAGTTTAACACATTTCTATAAAATTTCGTATAAGAAGAACGGACGCAAAAAGACGCTGAAGGTAGAAAATAAGTCGCGTGCTGAACCAGCGAACGACTTATTTGTCTACGATCAAAACGTCTAAAATTATTTTTGAATGTCTTCTGCGTATTCACAGTTAGAGCATTTCACTTGGCTTTGTTTTTTAGTGATTTTTTCTACTAGGAAATGATCACATTTCGGACAACTTCTACCTACAGGTTTGTCCCAAGAAGTGAATTCACAGTCTGGATAGCGGTCACAACCGTAGAAAATTCTATTTTTCTTAGATTTTCTTTCCACGACTTCCCCTTTTTTACAAAGTGGACAAGTGATTTCAAGTTTCTTGACGATCGGTTTGGTATTACGACAGTCGGGGAAGTTTGAACAAGCATAGAATTTGCCGTAGCGTCCAATTTTGATGACCATTGGATGACCACATTTTTCACAGTCAAAGCCGGCTGGTTCATCTTCAATTTCGACTTCTTGGATTTCTTTTTCCGCTTTTTCAACTTCTTCTTTAAAAGGTGTATAGAACTGGTCAATAATTTCTACCCATTCAATCTTTCCTTCTTCAACTGAATCGAGATCTTTTTCCATTTTTGCAGTAAAGTTTACATCTACAATATTCGGGAAGAACTCTTTGATCATTTCATTAACGATTCCACCTAGTTCAGTAGGTTCAAACCGTTTGTTTTTAAGCGCTACATAATATCTTCGTTGAATTGTTTCTAGAGTAGGCGCATACGTTGATGGACGACCGACACCATTTTCTTCAAGCGTTTTAATTAGTGTCGCTTCACTGAATCTTGCTGGTGGTTGTGTGAAGTGTTGTTCGGGTTCAAGCGTATCCAGTGATACTTCATCATTCTCTTCCATATCAGGTAGAATATTGTCTTTTTCTTTAGAAGAATCTTTGTAGACGATTTGATATCCATCAAACTTGATTTTAGATCCATTGGCTCTAAACATTACGCCATTTTGTTCTAGATCTACTCTCATAGTGTCGTAAATGGCTGGTTTCATTAAACTTGCAATAAATCTTGACCAAATCAAATTATATAACTTGTACTGATCTTTGCTAAGATACTGCTTGATGTCTTCAGGTCTTCTCATTGCACTAGTCGCTCTAATAGCCTCGTGTGCATCCTGAGCGCCTTCTTTGTTTTTAACAGCGCGAGCCTTCACTGCTGCATACTCTTCGCCGTAGTCATCATGGATCAGCTGTGTCGCTTCTGCTTTTGCTGTATCAGACAGACGAGTTGAGTCTGTACGCATATAGGTGATTAGGCCAACAGAACCGCCTCTACCTAAAGAAATCCCTTCGTAAAGCTGTTGCGCAACCATCATCGTTTTACGTGTTCTAAAGTTCAGTTTACCTGCGGCTTCTTGCTGCAGACTACTCGTCGTAAAAGGATTTTGAGGATTTCTTTTACGTTCTTTCTTAGTAACTTTCTTAACTGTCCAAGGTTCCTCTTTGTTGATTCGCTCAAGTACGGTCTGAGTTTCTGGTTGATCAGCTAGCGCTTTTTTCTTCCCATCTACACCATAAAAACTTGCTTTAAATTTCTTACGAGACTTGATGAAGTTACCATCTATTGTCCAATATTCTTCTGGTTTGAATTGCTTGATTTCATCTTCTCGGTCGCAAATAATCTTAAGTGCCACAGATTGAACACGTCCTGCACTTAATCCACGTTTCACTTTCTTCCATAGAAGAGGACTAATCTTGTACCCTACAATACGGTCAAGAACACGTCTAGCTTGCTGGGAATCGATTAGATTCTCATCTAAATCTCTCGGGTTTTTGAGTGCGTTTTTGACAGCATCTTTGGTAATTTCGTTAAACACGACTCGATTTTTCTCATCGTCTCGTAAATCTAACAAATAACTCAAATGCCATGCAATCGCTTCTCCTTCGCGATCAGGATCGGCTGCGAGAAAAACTTTTTCAGCTTTTTTTGCGTATTTTTTTAAATCTTTAATAACCGGACCTTTGCCTCGTATCGTAATGTAGTCGGGTTCATAATTGTTTTCGAAATCTACGCCCATTCTACTTTTTGGCAAATCTCTGATATGGCCTAAACTGGCTACTACTTTATAATTTCTACCAAGATATTTTTCAATTGTCTTTGCTTTAGCTGGTGACTCCACAATGACCAAATATTTATAAGCCAAATGAACGGCCCCTTTCGTTAGTTCTGATTTGTAAGATTTGAACTGGTTATTTCAGTAAGGAATGGCATCACTTTACGATTAAATTCAGTCTTCTTTCTACTGAATTGCCATATTCTTTTCGTTATGAAAGAATCGTTACTCATCATATGCTATACGAATAGGGTTTGTCAACTTGCAAGATCAAAAAAAATGAAAACACTTCTATATGCTACATGAAAATGAATCTTTTAAAAGTTTAAATCTTCTATTACATCCTTAGCCGATGTTACCAGTTTTGCACCTATTTTGATCAAATCATTTGTTCCAGCAGAGCGTTCTTCAAAAATCGATCCAGGGATAGCGTAGACGTCTCGATTTTGCTCCAATGCCTGATAAGCAGTAATCAAACTCCCGCTTCTTTTTTTTGCTTCAACAACAATAACACCAGAACTTATACCCGAAATAATTCTATTTCTCAAAGGAAAATGGTGCTTGAGCGGCCTAGTTCCTAGAGGAAACTCTGACAAGATTAACTGCTCTTTTTCAATCTTTCTCTGCAACCGTTGATTTTCTCCTGGGTAATATCGATCCAATCCCGTACCAATAACCGCAATCGTTCGGCCGCAAGCACGCATACTTGCTTTATGCGCTCGGGTATCGATCCCTCTAGCCAATCCACTTGAAATCGTAATCCCTTGTTTAACTAATTCCGGTACGAGTGTGTCTACACTTTTCTGACCATATTCGGTACATTCTCTGGCGCCAACAATTCCTATAATGTTAGAAGAGAGCCAATCATAGCTTCCTTTATAGAACAAAATTAGTGGCGGCAAGAATATCTCCTTTAACATAAACGGATAAGAAGGATCATTGATTGACACGAATGATACATCGTGACTTTTTAGAGATTGAAGTTGTTTATGAACATCGAACTTTGCTTTGAATTCAAAAAAAGAAGCTTTCTTTTTTTCAGAAAGCTTCTCGTATTGTCTAAACGTGTCTTGAAAAATCGGTTCTTCTTGGTAGAACTCATTTAAAAAACACCATTTCTCTTTAATCGACCATTTTGTATAGTGAGATAATATAAAACAAGTTTCTGAGAAACTGAGATAATCGTTCAAGTAGACATACACTCCTTATATAATAGTAGAAACTCACTAAAAAGCTTCTTACTTATATATACTGCCAGATAAATTCTAACTTAACGAAACTCCTGCCTTTCTCTTACTGGTGCAAAAGATAGTCGGTGGATAGGTGTGATTCCCAGTAAGTCCAATCCTTCTAAATGTTGTTTTGTACCGTAACCAGCATTTTTATCCAATCCATATCCGGGATATTGCTCATGATAAGTTTCCATCATTTTATCTCTAGTCACTTTTGCCAAAATACTGGCAGCTGCAATTGAAACACTACGCGCATCTCCTTTGATCAGGCTTTCTTGAGCTATAGGCGTATTCAGTTTCATTGCATCAATTAGTAAATAATCAGGTTCAATGGACAAATCCACTACAGCCATCTCCATTGCACGTTTACTTGCTTGATAAATATTGATCTCATCGATCCCTTTAGCGTCAACTTGGCCCACGCTATAAGCGATTGCTTTTTCTTTTATTTCAATAAAAAGTCTTTCTCTAGTAGATAGAGAAAGTTTTTTTGAATCATTTAGTCCGATAATTGGTTTATCTGGATCTAGTATGACAGCAGCAGCTACAACAGGACCTGCCAGAGGACCTCTTCCGACTTCATCAATTCCGGCGATAAAAGAAGCTCCATTGTTTCTAGCTGCTTCTTCAAATTCAGACATCATTTTGTAGTCATTTAAAAGCTTTTGCTGACTTTCCTGGTCTTTTTTCCATTTCGCGATTGCATTTTGAACACCTTTACGGTCATCTTTTAAGAGTTCATCAAAAAGAGGATCGTCTTGATCATTCACTAATGCAAGTTGTTGTTTGACTTCATTGATTGTCTGCTTCTTCATCTTCATCACTTTCTGTAAATATGTCATTCGGTGTTTCAAGCGTAATTCTACCTAATTTACCGTCTCTTAACTCATATATTAAGGCTTGTGCAGTTCGTTCATAATCTTCTTTAAAGCCTCTTAGTCTTGTGATTTCCATTAATAATTCAGGTAATTCCATTTCTTTTTCAAGTTCTTGTTCAAATTTATAACGAGATGATAAAGCTCCTGGATAATGTTGAACCAAGTAATCCATCCCAAAAAGTGCAATGTCATCAAGATTCAGTAAAGCATCTTTAATTGCCCCTGTTAAAGCTAATCGTTTGCCAACTTCTTGATCTTCGAATTTAGGCCATAATATACCTGGAGTATCCAATAATTCGAGCTCTTTACCATACTTAATCCATTGCTGTGACTTTGTTACTCCTGGTCTATTACCTGTCTGAGCAATATTTTTACGAGCAAAACGGTTGATCAGAGTAGATTTCCCTACATTAGGAATACCAACACATACGGCTCTGATTGCGCGTGGTTTCAACCCTTTTTTCTTTCTTTTTTCAAAAAACGACGTCAAGGCTACTTTAGCCAGTTTGATGACTTCTTTCATTCCTTGTCCTTCTTTTGCATTGATGGAAATTGCATAAATGCCTTGAGACTCGTAGTATCTGATCCACTCATTCACTTTTTTCATATCCGCTAAATCGCTTTTCATTAATATAGTAATTCTTGGTTTATCTCCAATCATATCTACTAAATCAGGATTTCGACTTGAATAGGGGATTCGAGCATCAACCAGTTCAAATACCACATCTACTAACTTTAGTTTTTCAAGAAATTGTCTCTTAGCTTTGGCCATATGGCCGGGGTACCATTGTATTGTCATTATTTTTCTCCTAACACGTTATCTATTATCAGTGTATCATGAATTTGCTTATTTCATGAAAAAAAGTTGGTACAGAAGGTCTCCCTTCTTTTACCAACTATCTTTTTTCTTTAATCGTTTTTATCAATAAGGCCAAAGTGTTTGAACGGTAGAAGTCTATAGCTTGTTTTTCCAGTAACAGAATCTTCTGGTACAAAACCAAAATATCGACTATCTCTAGAATTTCCACGGTTATCACCCATAACGAAAAACTCATTTTCAGGTACCGTCTGAACACCTTGAAGAGATTCAAGGGAGAACTCGTTGATAGTTCCTCCAATAACAGGAGCATCCAGTTCTTCTAACCCTTCAAGATAAGGTTCTTCAACTTCCTCATTGTTCACATAAAGCGTATCGTTACTATATCTTATTTCGTCTCCAGGCACACCAATAACTCTTTTAATGTATTGTTTTTCAGGTTCGTCTGGTGCTGGAAATACGATAATATCAAAAGGTTCAACTTCACCCATCTTACTGAGCAAAAGTTTATCTCCATCTTCAAGCGTCGGCGCCATGGATTCGCCTTCTACACTCACAAAAGTATAGACATACGTTTGAAAGAGCAGTATGACGCCGGTTATAACAGCGATATAAATCAAAGTGCTAATGACTTCTTGAAAAAAAGTGCGTTTCTTCTCAGGTTTTCTAACTTTTTTATCATGCTTACTTTTTCTAGGTTCATAATTGGTTTCTTCGTACTGTTGATCACTCATTAATCAACCTTCTCTCTAACATAATGATATAGGGCTTTTTTTTAAAATTGGTTCAATGCCATCCTATTCTTTCGAAGGGATAATAGAGCAGAACAACCTTACCTATAACTGATTCACTGGATATACTACCATAAAAACGACTATCATAACTATAACGACGATTGTCTCCCATTAAAAAATACTCACCTTCAGGGACTCTCTGATCTCCAGTCTGAATAATATCGAAATTCGAAGTCCAAAGTCCGGGCTCCTCATTAATCTCATTGCGGTCAAAGAACGGTTCCGCTACAATTTGATTGTTCACGTATAATTGATCTTGTTCATAACGGATAGATTCTCCGGGCAGTCCTATAACCCTTTTAACAACTGTTTTGTTCATCGGATCCGTAAATACAAGAATATCGAATCGCTCTATTGAAGATACGGTTGACATCACTACTTTATCATTTGAATCAAATGTTGGATACATGGATATTCCAGTAACATCTGTAGGTATTAAAATATAGAGTCTTAAAAAGGCACCGACTAAAACGAGGCCAAACAAGACTTTCGCGATGCGCTTTCGTCTTAATTTTTTAAGACTTTCTTGCATATGCATCCTCTTTCTGAATAAAGTAATTGAAATGATTGACTAACTTATTATAGCTTATATTTTCCATTTTTATCAAGCCATTTTTAATTGTACAGTCATCTGTTGATTGTAACCCTCATTTTATTCAGACAAAAAGCGATTTATAAAATCATAAATCGCTTGGAGTCTTTATTCTTCACTTAAGATTTTTACAGCTTCTTCATATTGCGTGTCATTTGATTCGATCAAAGTTCTCAAAGCTTCAACGAGTTTTGTAGCCGTAGATCCTGTAACAACACCATCAACCTCTAATGCATTATCTTCTTGGAAGCTTTTAACAGCAGATTGCGTTTCTTCTGTAAACGTGTCCCCTGAGTCTCCCACTGGATACTCAAGTGCTTCAAGGACAGCATTTAAGTTGGCAACTTCTTCAGAACTATCCTCGATTTGATAAGTTTCTTGACTATTCACAATCAGCAAATTCTGATATTCAGGCATTGCGACTTCAATGTCAGGAGCAATTCCTTTTTCATGGATCCACTCACCATTTGCTGTCAACCATTTGCCTGTCGTATATTTCACTTCGCCTTCACCTTCAACAATCGGTGCAACATTTTGTATTGTACCTTTACCAAAAGTTGTTTGTCCGATCAACTGTATACCCGCAGATTCACTTAGCGCACCTGCTATAATCTCAGACGCACTTGCACTACCTTCGTTAATGAGCAACACTGCCTCGCCTTCAAACTTGTACTCTCCAAGATTTTCAGAATCTGCAAGGTAGACAAACGGCTCTTCGCCTCTGCCTTGAGACTGCATCAAGGGTTTGCCGTCTTCGACAAAGATATTGGAAATTTGTAATGCACTATCTAGTAGACCGCCAGGGTTACTACGAACGTCAAATATGAACTTCTGAGCACCTTGTTCCTTCAGAGTTTCGATGGCATTAACAAGCTCTTCATATGTTGGTCGATTGAAATTCGTAATACGAATATGACCAATCGATGGATCATTGCTGTCCATCTCATAAACAACCGATTCTACAGGGATCGCATCTCTAGTCAAGGTAACAGTAAACTCTTCACCGCCCCGTTGAAGTAAAAGAGTTACTTCAGAATCTTTTGGTCCTCTAATCAACGCTACTGCATCTGATAAAGATAATTCTGCAACTGATTCACCGTCTATCTCGACAATCATATCATTCGCTTGCAGTCCTGCTGCTTCTGCTGGTGAGCCAGCTATTGGAGAAACGATTCGAACAAATTCTCCTTCTTTCATAACTTCTGCGCCAATTCCTTCAAATTCGCCATCAGTACTTTCCTGTAGAGAAGTTGACTCACTGACATCTAGATATTCTGTATAAGGATCCCCTATCGAGCCAGCCATACCCTCAAGTGCCCCTTCAATCAATACTTGAGAATCAATTTCTTCAAAATAATTTTCCATGAGCACTGAATAGAGTTCTTCAACTTGTATCAGTTCATCAGGTAATTGATTTTGCGTTTCTGGTTGTGTACTCATCGTACTTTCTGGCTGCTCATCTGATCCTCTAACGGCCAGACTAGTTCCTGCAATACCTACGACCAATACTACAATTAATGAAAGGATATAGATCGTCAAACTGACTTTTTTAGGCTGTTTATTTCCTGGGTCTTGTTCCATGAACTTCCTCTTTTCTCAACTAATCCCTTACCAGTTTATGCTTTATTGGCTTTAAGAGCCGTTTCTAGTGCAATAATCATCATATCATCAAACGTTCTTTCTCGTTCTTCTGAAGTCGTCTCTTCACCAGTAATTAAATGGTCACTAATCGTTAAAAGAGCCAACGCTTTTTTATTATATTTAGCAGCTAATAGATAAAGACCAGCTGCTTCCATTTCAACAGCAAGTACACCATAATCTGCTAATTTCATTTTATCGAGTTCTTGATTATAAAAACGGTCTGCACTCAAAACATTTCCGACTTTGATTTTCATTCCATTTGCAGTACCAATATCATATGCATCTTTCAATAAACCAAAATCCGCTATTGGAGCAAAGTCCACTTGGTTTTCAAAGGTATTTCGAACAGCACTTGAATCAGTAGTAGCTGCTTGCGCCAATACCACATCTCTGATTTCTACTTCTTTTTTCATTCCACCAGCTGAACCTACCCGCATCAGTGTCTGAACGCCATATTCTTGAATCAACTCTTCTACATAGATCATGATTGAAGGAATACCCATACCCGTACCTTGCACGGAAATTTTCTGTCCCTTATACGTTCCCGTATATCCAAAAGCATTTCTAACCGTATTGTATTGAACAACATCTTCTAGAAAAGTTTCTGCAATATACTTTGCTCTTAAAGGATCTCCTGGTAATAAAACCGTTTCTGCGATATCGCCTTGTTTAGCTTCAATATGTGTACTCATCGTTGCATCTCCCTAATTGTTTAATCGTTGAACTCAATTTGAATTTTTATCAATGTAACGTCCCCAAGCTTCATCAAAAACATCCATACTCGGCAAATAATGGCCATTTAGTTCCAGATATGCGCTGATTTCATCATAGTCTTCCGATTGCTTAGGAAAGCTACCATCATTCTCTGCATGATTTGCAAAAAGCGTGACAGCATCTTTCTTTTTAGGATCTCTTTCAGTCATAAGATAATGATAGAACGGTCGAATCATTAATTTGCTCCTTTGGAGTTTGCTGCTTCCCATTCAGCCCGCTCAAGTTTTTCTTGCTTGTACAAACGCGGATTTTTTTTGTAGAATTCTTGATGTTCTTCTTCAGCTTCATAAAAAATACCCGCTTCTTCTATTGTAGTAACAATAGGATCTTGATACTTTCCACTTTCTTGTAGCTTTGCTTTTGAAGTCTCTGCAATTTCTTTTTGAGTGTCTGAATAGTAGTAAATAACTGGTCTATAACTATCTCCACGGTCCATAAATTGTCCCATCGCGTCAGTTGGATCGGTTTGATCCCAGTATAATGATACAAGTGACTCATAGGCTACTTTATCAGGATCGAATTCGATTAACACAGCTTCTGTGTGACCTGTTGTTTGACTTTTAACTTGTTCATAAGTTGGATTTTCAACGTGTCCGCCTGTATAACCTGATAAAACAGACTTAATGCCATCTTGTTCTTCAAACGGCTCTACCATACACCAGAAGCACCCACCTGCAAATAATGCTTTTTCCATCTATCTCAACACCTCTTTGTAATTTTTTTCAGTACGATGATTCATCTGAGCTAGTTTATCATCTTATTGCCTCAACTGGCAAATGGATATTTAAACGAATGTCATCTTCTTCCAAATTGATTCGGTCAGCAGAGAAACGCGTTCCATTTTCTAACTCAAATTCATTGAGATTAACAATGATAAACTGGTTTTCACTATCGATCACAATCCATTCCGGAAAATCTACCTGTCTTGATAATTGGGACATAGCGAAGCTGATTGGTAAGTTAAGTGAACCAATATTGATTGAATCGCCTCTTAACTGCAGATTACCATTCTCTAAAACATACGGTGTCATGTATAGAGAGAACTGTATTGGAAATCCGAAAACTTCAATTTCTCCATTTAATTCAGCAGACTCTTCTAAAGAGAAACTGAAGCCCGCATATTGATCGTCCAGTTCTTTTTCAAGGTATTCATTCGTCAGCCTTGTTACATCAGCCTTTGTTGTACTGACTTCAAAAATCAAATCATCATCGTTTGTCACAAGTGGTGCTGTATTCTCTTCGCCTACGCTCACTGGCTGTAATTGAACAGCTAACCATATAGCAGCACCTACAATTAAGCCGGCTAAAATCAAAAAGGCCCATTTCCAGATGTTGATTGTTTTCTTATTACCTGAATTATCTGACCGTTGTTCCACTATATCGATCTTCCTTTCTTTATCTATTCATACTGAGCAAGGAGTCAGTATCTTCAAGTTCTTTTTCAATCGCTTCTCTTAAGGCTGAAGCCATAACCTTGTAACCACTATCGTTCGGATGGAATAAATCGTCTTCGAACAGGTATGGATGATTAGTATCTTGAATGTCTTCTAAGGAATCACCACTATTTGCTTCCACTTCAGTTTCAGTAGGAGCATCACTTGGATTAAATAATGAATCAATTTCTACAAATGTTACGTTATCAGTATTTTCGGCAATCTCGACAGTTCTTTCATTCCATAAATCAAAAACAGCCTGCAGCCCTTCAAATTCCGCAAAGTAGTAATGGTAAGGATTGTATAATCCGTATATATAAATTGAAGCTTCACTATTATACTGCTTTAATAGAGAAAAGATGCTATTCAAATTTGCTTCGTACTCTTGTATGGTGGTTTCAAAATCATCCACAGATCCATTTAATCCCACTTGTCTGAAGTTCCTGATTAAATCATTACCACCAACCGTTATAGTAATAATATTAGCTTCTTTTAAATCTGCCTGCGCCTCTTCGTTTTCTTCCAGTAACGTCATCAATTGACTAGAAGTATCTCCTGCGTGACCATAATTAGCTGTTTGAACGTTTTTGACATTAGGATTTGTTCTCAACATATCTGCAACTAACGGAACATAACCTCCTCTTTGCGTACTGTCACCGACACCTTCTGTTAAAGAATCGCCTACAGCAACTAAATCAAGGGAAATGCGGCTCTGTTGCTGCGCTATTTCCTCATTTTCAGAATTAGATGAATTGGATTTTGGAACAAAAAAATCCAAAATCACGTAACTTAAAAGTGCAAACAAAACGATACTGATCAGGCTGATGCCTACTTTTTTTAATGATCTCATAAAAATCCTTTCCAGATTAAAAAATCTTCTATTTTGTGTACTTGAATTAGATAAAAAACATGCTAAAAGTCGCTTTCAGTTAGATGAATATGCTATACTGAATTTGTCAAAATAATTGGTTACTATTTGAAAGTACTCAAAAGATAGTATACCAAATTATCGTATTGACGTACAGAAGCGAAGGTTGTAGAGGAGGTATATTATGCCAGAAAAAACATCAGAAGCAGCTTTTTCTAGAGGCTACTTGATATGGAATGAGGTACTTAATGCAATCACCCACGGTTTAGGCGTAATATTGAGCATAACCGGGTTGATTTTTCTAGTCAGAAAAGGACTGGAAATGGGCGGTGTAGTTGAAGTTACTTCTTACATTGTCTACGGATCAACACTCATTTTGTTATACTTGTGTTCTACGTTATACCACAGTCTGACGTTCACGAAAGCAAAACAGTTCTTCCGTGTACTAGATCACTGTAGTATCTTCCTATTGATAGCAGGTACGTACACTCCATATACACTCATTACAATTTCAGGACGTTTAGGTATTCTGTTAACTGTAATGATCTGGTCTATCGCGTTATTAGGCGTGATTTATAAGACTGTATGGTTCAAGAAATTTCAAGGACTTTCTGTATGGTTATATATCATTATGGGATGGATTTCCTTATTCTTCTTGAATTATTTATATCAAGGACTTGGAACAACTGGTTTCATCTGGTTAGTAGCAGGTGGCTTGTCTTTTACTATAGGGGCAATATTCTACCGAATGAAGTACGTTAAATTCATGCACGTAGTGTGGCACTTATTTGTATTAGCCGGTACAGTGTGCATGTTCTTCTCAATTTATCTATACACTTAAAAAAGTTTCAGATAAAAATTAAAGACTGACGATTAAAACAATGATGTTTTAATCGTCAGTCTTTTTAGTTACGTTAAAATAATCAAGCATGTTTGCGTTCAAAAATCTGGAAAGTATGAGCATGAATATTTTTTTCATCTACATGACCTTCTACTGTTTCAACCAGATCGAACAAACTGTAGTCTATTGAAGGCATATAAACATCTCCTTCGAACGTTTCATGTATCAAAGTACGATACAGTCTGTCTACATCATTTACAAACATATTAAAAATATCCGCTCCACCAATAATGTGCAGTGGCTTATCCATTGTTTTAGCAAGCTCAAGCACTTCATCTTTAGTGTTAAGAATAATAATATCCTTTTTTTCGAATTCAGTATTTCGAGTTAGCACAACATTGATCCGATTTTTTAAAGGTGGATTCGGAATAGATTCCAAAGTTTTTCGACCCATTAGGACGTTTCCTGTTAAAGTAACTTCTTTGAAAAATTTCATATCGTTAGGAAGAGACCATGGAAGTTCTCCTTCTTTACCAATGACACCATTTTCGTCTTCCGCCCATACAAATGTTAACATTAAAGCATTCTCCTTATTAGTTGCCTGTAACAACTAAATTGATTGTTGCAGGCAACTATTTGTTATTCAGCTGATTTCGCTAAGAAAACTAGTCTCTCAACCTCATTGAATCCAACTTTTTTGTAAAAGTATTCCGCATCAATTCCTCGATCTGTGAGGAGTGCAACATCTTTAATATTTTCTTCCTTCAAGAGATTCATTAAGAATGTCATCAGTTGTTTACCTATGCCGTTTCCCTGCATTTCTAATCTAATAAACATCTCTTGAATAAAGAATTCTTCACCACTATACCACTGTTTAGTGTTTCCAAGAATTGCTCCTTGAAAGGCCCCTTCTTGAAAGTAACCTACGCCTTTAAATCCAGGAGTATTGAAAATATCCTGGACGTAATCATTAGCTTGTTCAAGTGACCAGTCATCGTTCCATGGAGCTTGGTTAAATACATCTACAAAAAGATTGGCACAATGACTTAGATCTTTTTCAGTTAATACTCTACATCCCATTCTTCGACCTCTTCTACACTGCTATAGGTGCTTTAATTCCTTTATGAGGGTTATAGCCCGTAACGTTAATATCTTCAATGTCAAAATCAAAAATACTTGTTTTTTCTGGGTTTAACTCTAAAGTAGGAAACGGCATTGGCTCTCTAGATAGTTGCTCATTAATCTGGTCCATGTGGTTCAAGTATAGATGCGCATCTCCAAGTGTGTGCACAAAATCTCCTACTTCAAGACCAGTTTCTCTAGCGATTAAGTGCGTTAACAAAGCATAGCTTGCAATATTAAATGGAACACCCAAGAAAACGTCTGCACTTCTTTGGTATAATTGACAACTCAGTTTACCATCTTGAACATAAAACTGGAATAACGTATGACAAGGTGGTAGTGCCATATCTGGAACTTCTTCTGGATTCCATGCAGAAACGATGTGTCTTCTTGAATCTGGATTATTTTTAATAGAGTCAATGACATTTTGTATTTGGTCAATGGTTCCACCAGACGTGGTTGGCCACGTTCTCCATTGTGCTCCGTAAACATTACCGAGTGTCCCATGCTTTTCAGAAAAAGCTTCATCGTCCAATATCTTTTGATTAAAAGCTTCTTTTTCTTCTTGGTAGATTTTGTTGAAGGCTTCATCTTTTTGAGAACGCAAGCCAAAATCGGTCATATCCGGTCCATTATAGTCTTCTGATTGAACATAACGTTCAAAAGCCCACTCGTCCCAGATATGATTGTTGTTTTCAAGAAGATATTTTATGTTTGTATCTCCTTTAAGGAACCACAGTAATTCACTTTTAATCAACTTAAAGAAGACTCTTTTAGTTGTTAATAAAGGAAAGCCTTTTTGCAAATCAAAACGCATCTGGTGACCGAACACAGATTTTGTACCTGTACCTGTACGATCATCTCTGATACTTCCTTCGTCTAGTATTCTTTGGGCTAGGTTCAGGTATTCTTGTTCCATTAAAATTTCTCCTCTTTAAATAAATTCGCTTAAATATTCCCAACGTTCCATTTTAGCTTCCAATTTTTGCTCAAGGTTTTCCTGTCGGCGTGTGAGCTCACCTATGACACCGTAGTCGCTACCTGCTTGATTCATTTCAGCTTGAACCTCTTCTAGTTCTTCTTCAAGTTTCGCAATTTCATCTTCTATTGTATCCCATTCTTTTTTCTCCATATAAGATAACTTTGTTTTTTCTTTCTTATCAGAAGATTTCTGAACAGGTGGGATATCTTGATTTCTCATCTTTGTAGAAGCCGTATTCGTTTCTTTATTCTTTTCTTCTAAATATTCCGTCATTTTACCGTAATATTCGCTGATTGATCCATTACCATTGAATACAAGTAATTTCGTAGCCATCTTATCTAAGAAATAGCGGTCATGCGATACAGCTATAACCGCACCACTAAATGTTTGAATGTATTCTTCCAGTACGGTTAATGTCTGGATATCCAGATCATTCGTTGGCTCATCCAGTAGTAATACATTTGGTTGTTGCATCAATAACTTCAACAAATATAGTCGACGTTTTTCTCCGCCGGATAGTCTACCAATCATAGTCCCATGAGTTGCACGATCAAATAAGAATCGTTCCAGTAGCTGAGTCACACTCACACTTGTCCCATCTGCTAAACGAACTTCTTCAGCAACTTCTTGTAAATAAGAAATCACTCTCTTGTTTTCGTCCATAGATTCGTTCGTCTGGGTATAATAAGCAATCTTAACCGTTTCTCCTACTTCAAAAATTCCACTATCGAGTGGAATTTGATTGGCAAGGATATTCAAGAACGTTGTTTTACCCGATCCATTTTCTCCTGTTATCCCGATTCTATCGGTTTGTTGAATTAAGAGATTAAACTCATCCAAGATAACTAAATCATCACGTTTGAAACTAGCATTTTCAAGCTCCAGAACTTTTTTACCTAATCGACTGCCCGACAAATTCAAATCAAGTGAACCATTAGGGTCTGTATTGGAAACCTCTTTTTTCAAATCAGTAAAGCGATCCATTCTAGCTTGTTGTTTTGTACCACGGGCTTTAACACCTGCACGCATCCATGCTAGTTCTTGCTTATAAAGTTGCTTTTGTTTATGCGTCTTACCAGCTTGAGTTTCTTCTCGTTCGGCTTTTAACCGAACATACTCTTGGTAATTTCCGACATACCTTTCCAATCGTCCATGAGTCAGTTCAACCATATGATTGACGACATGATCAAGGAAATAACGATCATGTGTTACAAGTAGCAAAGCACCTTTGTAAGACATTAAAAAGTTTTCCAACCATTGGATCATCTCAAAGTCCAAATGGTTGGTAGGCTCATCCAAGATCAACAAGTCTGGTTCTTGGATCAGTACCTGTGCCAGTGCAACTCTTTTTTGTTGACCACCCGATAGTTGACCTACGATTGACTGCATATCCGTAATGCCTAAACGAGTCAGGATAGATTTAGCGCTAGCACTAGCGTTCCATGCATCCGCACTGTTCATCTTCTGTTCTGCAGAAGCAAAATGATTTTGTGCACGTTCGTTTGTAGGATCACTCGTCAACTGCTGCAAAGCAGATTCATAATCTCTAACAGCTGACATAATGGCATTCGTTCCATCAAAAACTGTATCTAAAACTGTTTTCGTTTCGTCTAATGTATTTTTCTGTTCCAGATATCCAATAGTATAGTCATTTGGTTTTGAGATTTCTCCTTTATCTGGAGAAAGTTGTCTTGTAAGAATGTTTAAGAGACTTGTTTTTCCAGTCCCATTTACTCCAATTAAACCAATTCTTTGACCGTCTGTAATTGAAAAATCGATTGAATCGAATAATACTTTCATTCCATACGAATGAGTCAAATTTTCTATTTTCAATTCTTTCATGTAGACCCACCCCTCTTTTTATCGTACTTCTATTCTATCATATCATGCGTAACATAGAATGCATTAATTTGAGTTCTCTTTAAAACCTAACTTGAGTTTGTTAGAACAGTTAACTATTCAGACTCTGATTGATTATAAAGATAAATTTGTATATACTGTCAATAAGCGTATTAGGCTTATTGAACCCATTAATTTTCATAGGAGGATTATCATGACTTCAGGTAAAGTAAAATGGTTTAGTAATCAAAAAGGATATGGTTTCATAGAATACAACGATCATGATGATGTATTTGTTCATTTTACTGGGATTGAAAAAGAGGGATTTAAGACTCTTAAAGAAGGTCAGTCAGTTGAATTCTCAATCGTTGAAGGTAATCGTGGTCCTCAAGCAACACAAGTACGCGAAGTTGAAACTTCTTCAGAATCAGTTTAATAAAAAAAGGATTAGACAATTGTCTAATCCTTTTTACTATATTCTATCATTTCAGTACCTATGTTTATCTTCTCCTGCTGTGCCCATGAAACTAATTGCTCTTGAGCTACTTTAGGCATATAAATCATATAAGGCGCTTGGTTTGTTCTGTTTAGTTTAACAATCGTTCTGGAATCTGTTACAATAATCTGCTCAATATCCTTAATTGCAACTGATTCTTTTTTTATTCCAGCGAAATAACGAAAATCTAGTGACTCTTCACTAATCTTTAGATAAGTCTCCTTTTTTAAATACATCAAGGCGATTGTAAGAACTACAAAAACCGCTGTGCCCCAGTTCGGTCTAGTAACAGTCGTTGTAATGATGATGGCTAAACAAAAAGAAATGAATATAGCTGAGATATACATGGACTGAAATGCGGGTTCTAAAATGAGATTAAATTTATCGGGAACCTGAGATGTAATATTTTTCTTGATTTTCATAGTGATTAAACTCCTAGTTTTTAATAATTGAAAGGGTGGCTTATGTTAAAAGTTTATTCTGACGCTGCGGTCAATGGTAATCCAGGTTCAGCTGGTATCGGCATTGTTATAACTGGAACAGATATGTACAAACAGCTTGCTTTACCACTAGAAGGACAATGGGATAACCATACTGCAGAATTTGAAGCAATCAGGCTAGCAATCAGCTGGCTCGTAGAAAATAATCAGACTCATTCTATCACTCAATTTTTTACCGATAGTCAGGTCGTCGCTCGCTCTATAGAAAAAAAGTATGTGAAAAGTGAGACTTTTAAACCTTATTTAAACGAATGTTTAGCCTTACTTGAATCCCTTTCCTATTATGAAATCAATTGGATTCCAGAGAAGCAGAACAAAGGTGCAGATAATCTTGCAAAACAAGCACTGCAGAAAGCGATTCGCTAATCGTATACGTAATTGCTCTTATATCATAACAGGTTTTACTTTATTTTGCTTGAAAATAGTTTAAAATCGAATGAATGGCTATTTTAAAGTTAAAATAGAACAAGAAGTGATCAGTATATACTGATCACTTCTTGTTCTTTATTTCGAGAGAACAATGATCGCATTCTTTAAATGATCATCTTCTATATGGATATTTTTCATAATAAAACCATGTTCTGTGAACAACTGTGTGCTTTGCTTTTCAATAAATTCTTTATTTGAAAGATAAAAGTCATTCAAATTCTTATATTGATCCGCTGGAATCTCCAACTTGAGATTTCTGTTCAATTCTTCAATACTCGTATTTCCATTTACAAGCCATGAATGCTGGTTAAGAGGTTTGATATTAAGTGATTCGTTGGACATTAGTATATCATCACTGAATTCTCCGACAATTTGTCCAAGTAGATCATTCATCGTTATAATCCCACTCGTGCCACCGTATTCATCAATTACAACAGCAAATCGATCTTTCGTCTGCTTCATATTTCTGAATAGTACATCTGCTCGAACCGTTTCTAGTACATAGTTCACGGGACGAATCACTTCATCTCTTAGATAACTCAACCTTTTGTCATCCACTCTGAAGTAGTCTTTTGTGTATAGAATGCCTACAATATTGTCAGTAGATTCGCTACATACGGGGTAAACCGAATGTCTTCCCGCTCTAATTGTGCTTTCCCAATCCTCTTCCGTATCGTCCATCCATAGAAAAACAACAGACGTTCTATGCGTCATGATTTCCTCTATTTGAGTATCATTGAACTCAAAAATATTTTGAATCATATGTTCTTCCTCGGGTTGTATTTGACCTTTTTGAGCACCTATATCCAGCATCAAACGGATTTCTTCTTCGGTATCTTCACTTTCATCATCGTCTGAATTGATACCAAAAATTCTCAGAATTCCTTTCGTAGAAAGAGAAAAAAGTCGAACGACGGGGGTGAAAACTTTTGAAATAAGAGTTACTAACCCAGAAAGAAACAGTGCTACTTTTTCGGGACTCCTTAACGCTAACTGTTTAGGGACCAATTCACCTAATACGACTGTAAAGAAAGTTAATAGCAAGGTGATGACTATTAATGATGTAAGGTTCAATATAGCAATTGGAATGTCTACTCCAATTCTTGATAGTAGGTCGACTAATCGACTCGAGAAGTTTTCAGTCGCCACCGCACTACTCAGTAAATTGACTAAGGTAATCCCAATTTGAATAGTTGCTAGAAAGTCTGAAGAGTTTTCTGTTAATTTTTTTAGTCTTTTCGCACGAACGTCTCCGCTCTGTGCAAGTCTTTCTAGTTTATTATCGTTAATTGTAATGACAGCAATTTCTGCACTAGCAAAAATCGCGTTTAGAAATATAAATACAAACTGTAAAACAAAAAGCCATAGCAAAGAAATATCGGACAACTGATTTACCTCCAAGTATATTTGATTTGAATGAATTTGGCATCATTGAACGGAAATTTTTCTATAAACGTAAAACACAATAATGAATAGATAGACTTACATCTTCATTAGAATAGTGTTTCACATATACCCAAACGGAAAAATCAAAAGCTTTAACAGTTGATTGTTCCGATGTCGCATCGTCATCGCTACTTTCCACGACTAACCTTCTTATCTATATGAAATTTTATTATTCTTAGTATAACAATGTTTTTCTACTAGTCAACTAAGACTACTAAAGTCAACCAGATGTGTTGAAATATTAAATTACTCATAAGTCTCCAATTTGAATTGCTAATTAAAGAGCTGTCATTTATGATTGGAAAATAATGGAGGTTAGCTTAATTGAAAAATGAATTAGTACAGTGGATCATTCGTTTCATAAAAGGTATATTTATTGGCTCGGGTGCTATTTTACCAGGAGTCAGCGGCGGCGCCTTAGCTGCAGTTTTTGGAATTTATGAAGAGATTATTCAGTTTATTTCTAATATTAAAAAAGAATTTAAAAGTAAGTTGCTCTTCTTTTTACCAGTAGGACTAGGTGGCCTTTTTGGGATCATTGTACTCGCCTATCCAATAGAATCCTTATTACGAAATCATCCCGTTTTCATTCTTTTATTTTTCATGGGCTGTATCTTTGGTACTGTTCCCTTACTTTATAGAAAAGCAAAACTTCATGGACAGAAAAAATGGCATGTTTATCTTACTGCTTTTACGGCTATTCTTTCTTTTATTTTACTAGTTGCTGCGAATACTTTCTTAGATGTACAAGTAGCTCAGACACCTTTAACGTGGATTATGGTTGGTTTCATTTTCGCTTCGGGCTTTATTGTCCCTGGTCTAAGTCCTTCAAATTTTCTAATTTATATGAATCTCTACGAACCACTAACTCGTGGTATTAGTCAACTGGATTTGACAATATTGCTACCTGTTGGTACCGGTGCACTAATATGTGTAGTTGCTCTTTCCAAGCTAGTCAATCACTTGATGAATTTGTATTATACAACGATTTTCCATTTTATCTTAGGAATCGTAATCGCTTCAACCGTGATTATTTTCCCAAGTCAAAATCAATGGTCTCAACTATCTTTGTATGGTCTCTTTTTCTCTGTTGCATTATTTATAATTGGTCTACTTCTTGGACTATGGATGGGACGACTAGAATTAAAACATAAGCCAGAGGAATAAAAAGAAGCCTACATCCAACGATGTAGGCTTCTTTATGACCTAAATTACTGATTAAAGTTTTCTCTCAAAAGCCCCATAACGTATCCATTCGTATATGCGCCTTTAATAAAATACTGTTGCTTTCTTTCGCCTTCGATTTCGAAGCCAACTTTTTTGTAGATGTGAATAGCTTTTTCGTTGTAATCTACAACATCCAGTGAAATCTTGTTTAAGTTCAATTGATTAAATCCGTATTTGACCACTAATTCCGTAGAACGAGTAGCATATCCTTTTCCATGATGAGAAGGATCTAACATGATCGCAAAAGTTGCACTTCTGTGGCGCGGATTAATATTAAATAGACTGGTGTAACCGATTTTCTGGTCTCCATCATAAATAATGAATTGTCTGATCGTATCACTTTTTTGATTGTCCTCATACTCTTTTAGCAATCGTTCTTTAGACGTATAGGCCTCAGCGCACCAAAATTCCATAATATCTGGATTCTTTCTCATTTGATGCATAAAGTCTACGTCTTCTTTTTCTACGGCTTTTAACCTTAATTCTTTACTCATAAAAATCCTCCTACGATAAATTTCTTGAAGTAACTGATTCAAACAGTTTGAATTTTTTAAAACGTCAAAAAGTCTTTGTCTATTGATTCTATGCTACTTACGTTCCGTACTACAAGTTTACCTGTCAAAACAAGCAAAGTAAAGAAAGACGCCGATTGTCTTACTAGTACTTCATTTAAGAAAATCTATTTCAATTTTTCTCTACTTATAGATATTGAAGAACACTTTTCCAAGCACTAGACGCTGGGTCGACAACTCCAAAATGCTCAATGCCTGATAATTTGACTATTTCAATCTCATCCCCCATTGCTTTTGCCTTATTATAGTAATCCGTACTAAGTTCAATCGGAACATGTCTATCTTCCATCCCGTGTATCAAAACCTGAGGTGTTCGAAGGGGTAGTAAGTTTGCCGGCGAAGCTTTATTGTACCGCTCTTGAAACGCTTCTACAGTTCCGCCAATGAAGTCCAAAACTGGACTGGTTAATGGTTTTTGGCTATTATGAATAAGTAGCATATGTTCTAGATCAGTTACCCCAGCGAGACTAATGACTTTTTCTATAGGTACCTTTAGCTCAATAGTTTCATCTGTGAATTTATCATTTGACGAGGCCCATAATGCTAGATGACCCCCAGCTGAATGTCCTATCAAAGTTATTCCCTTAGTAAGCTCTAAATCGTATAAACTCTTTAATTGAGTAAGATGGTTAACAGCTGCAATAATGTCCAAAAAAGTTCCCGGCCAACCGCCACCAATCTCTCCTACGCGTCTGTATTCAATGTTCCAGACAGCATATCCTCGCTTACTCAAATCCACTGCCAGGTCATTACTTTCATCCAATTGATATTTTGATTTCCAGAAACCTCCATGAATACTAACAATGACTGGCCAAGGGCCTGAAGTTTCAGGTATATGTAATTCGCCAAACTGTGAAACATGTTCACCATATGTACTTTTAATTTTTTCCATTTTTTCCTCCTCTAAAATAAATCAGTCATCAAAATTAAACCAAAAAATTTTATTTTAATTTATATTTTTATCTCATTATAAACCAACTACTTCAGTTATTCTAACTCCTTATCAATAGAAATATTTTAGTCTAAAAACATCAAAGACCACTTTCTCAAATAGAAATTTGAGAAAGTGGTCTCTGTTTAACGCATTGTTATTTTCTTTTTCCCCAATATTGGAAATAATCTGTTCTAAGATATCCATTATAGAGTTTTCGCTTCTTAGTAGCTCTTTCTCCGTAATGCGTTTCAAAGTCCAAATCACTTGTAATAATATATTTACTCCAAGTTTTAAGTGGTTTGAAGGCTTTACCCATATCGCGATAAATTTGAGCTGCTTGTTCTGGATCACCCAAACGTTCCCCATAAGGAGGATTTGCTACAATTACACCGAATTCTTTATCTGTTGTAAAATCCGCTACTTGCATTTGTTTGAATCTGACACTATGAGAAAGACCAGCTTCCATAGCATTTTCTTTCGCAATTTCAATCATACTATGGTCAATATCTGTACCAAGTATATCTAATTCTGCATCATAATCAGCTTGATCTTCAGCATCTTGTCTCACTTTTGCCCACATTTCTTTAGGCATCCAGTCCCACTCTTCGCATAAGAACGAACGATTGAATCCAGGAGCGATATTGTGACCAATCAATGCTGCTTCAATGGCAATCGTACCTGATCCACATACTGGATCTACAAATGGACGATCTTTTCTCCAAGTTGTCAGCATAACTAGAGCTGCCGCCATATTTTCTTTAAGTGGTGCGCCACCTTTATCAGAACGATAACCACGCTTGAAAAGACTTGGTCCTGTTGTATCGATTGTTAGTAATACTTTATCTTTCAAAATCGATACTTCGATCGGAACTTTCGCGCCACTTTCTGGAAGCATTCCACTTCTGTGGTAAACGTCTTTTATCTTATCTGCAATAGCTTTGTTGACGATTCTCTGAACATCTGGCACACTGTAAAGCGTTGATTTATGAGACTTTCCAGAAACCG
This sequence comes from Marinilactibacillus sp. XAAS-LB27, assembly GCF_036039175.1. Taxonomy (NCBI): domain Bacteria; kingdom Bacillati; phylum Bacillota; class Bacilli; order Lactobacillales; family Carnobacteriaceae; genus Marinilactibacillus; species Marinilactibacillus sp. XAAS-LB27. The sequence goes on from NZ_JAYXKP010000001.1 coordinate 435,605, forward strand.
GGAAAGCTGAATCAATTGACAAGAAATCATCCCATGGCAATGCTTTTGTTTGCTCAAACAAGTCATCAAATGTAGTAGCCTCAAACTCTCCAACAATAATTTTGACTCGATCGGCTGTTCTTAACCACAAATTTGTTTTCGCAATATCTTCTTTTTCACCTTCAAAACGTGCACGGCTGTTTTCTATTTCAACCTTATATCCCATATTTTTTAATTCTTTGCCAACTAGCGCTTCAATCCCACTAGCTGCTGTTGCTAAAAGTTTATACGTCAAGTTCATCCCTACTTTCATTTATTTTATTTTAAAGCATAGTTCCGATACTGACTGCGATTACCACAAGATATATGTAAGGCGCAATGTCAGAAATCTTTTTTCGTTCGACTAATTCTTTTGAACTACTCGCTTTCAGTAACGTGAGCATACGAGCAATTAACTCGACTATTAATACAAATAACATCACAAGTATAAAATATCTCGTTATAGGTACGGTAATATTCATCCATAAACTAATCAAAGTATAACCGAATAAGAGGACAAATTGAAATAATACTATTTTAATAACGACTTCTTTTTTCTTAGATAGTTTGTCCCCAAACATGGTAGTCATCAAGTTTTCGGTCGCAACGGTTTGAGTTAATTTTTCAGACTTTGACTTAGCTCTGTTTATACAGATCATAATACCCATTAGCACACCATACAGTACCATCGGAATAACAAAAAGTTCTTTCATACCTCGATTCCTTTCATCCATACATAAAAATGCAAAAAATAAATCCTCCCTATTCGGGGAGGATAGCTCCTGAATCAAAATGATGTTTGTTTATCTAGCAGCTTCTCAAAAAGAAAAGCCGCTACACATCATAAACAAATGTGCAAATCACTATAAGCCATGTTCTGTCTAGAGAAAATGATCAGGCCATTTTCTCAGAGATAATCATCTGTCTGCAATTTAAAATTGCCTCTTCCCTCTGTTCATTTCCAGGAGAAAAGTGCCCCTACCATAAGTTTGGGTTGCTCACTCGAGGGGTTTACCGCGTTCCACCAGTAGCGTTTCCCCTACTGCTTCGTCACTGTGGCACTTTCAAGAATACTCAAGCATAGCCTAGGCCTTAGCTCTTTTTTCTGCCGTCATCTACTCGTAAGAATAGAGCCGTAGCTTATTTTTTCGCTACGCACGAACACTACAAACATCTCAGTTTGTGTGAGCATGGACTTTCCTCACATTGTTTAAAACAACGTGCGATTATCCATGATTTGCACATTTATTTAACTTTCTACTCGTCGTCCAGTTTAGAACCGAATACATGTCTTTCAAGATTAGATAGTCTTTTAAGAATATCAAAGTTTGTAACAGATGAACCATTTGAGTTCTGACCTTGTGGTTTAGCTGCGACTTGTTTAGAAAATTCGTCTAACTTATCCATTAAGCGGTCATTTTCTGTTTTCAACTGACTGATTTCGCTTTGGAAAGATTCATAATCACGGATCACGACATCCAGAAATTCATCTACTTCAGTCTGGTTATATCCGCGCATAGTTGTTTTAAAGTCTTTTTCAACAATCTCTTTTTGAGTTAATTCTCTATTCATCATTTTTGCACCCCTAGTTCCTCGGTTACTTTTAACCTATTTAAGGTAAATCTTGTATAAAAAAGTGAAATCTGTCACTTTGTAATCTAATTGTACCAAATTATCAGAATAAATAAAAGCTAGCTTTCAAAATGATTTTCTTCATAGTCTGTTACGAAGGACTGAAGTTCGTCAAATTCAATAAAATCTATCTCATATGTGTGACTCTCTTTGTAGCCATTTATCATGTCTAGTAAGAACTTTGGCTTACCTTCCTTCTCTGAATCATAAAAAAGCAAACAACCTTCAGTATGATCAATAAGAAATTGTTGATTCCCTTTTAATTGCGAAGGATTCTGGTAAGGTTGGCTAGAAGTAAAGTTGCTGTAGTCTGCTTTAGCGATAACCTGGTCAAAAACGGCTCTATTGCCTTCTTTCCAATTTTCAGCATATCCTGCATGCGGCAGCAAGACACCCAATTTAATATCATAAGTTTCTCTTAACTCGATGACGATTTCCCCCATCCAGAGTTCTGTACCTAATTGAGCACTAATCAGGACCCATTCTAATCCAGTATCAATATATTCAAGTAGACGAGATTTAAAGTATGCCTTTATATAAAAAAGCTTAGGATCTTTATCATTGAATATACCAAGTTCATAAGATCTATAGCCACTTACGTATAAATTTTTGATAAATTTTCACACCTTTCTTCCCAAACCGTTCATTTGTTTGGTATTATACTAGTTGATCACTCTTAAAGGAGCGTGAGCACAATGAATATTAAGTATCCTAACGGTCAGTCTTATCAGGTTAATGTTGACAAAGTACAAGCAAAAAAGCAAGTGAAAACTAAAAAAACGACTTATAGTAACCGTGGTATGACATTGGAAAATGATCTTAATGTGACCAATGAACAATACTTAGCGAAAGGTTTGGCTGTTATTCATAAAAAGCCCATTCCTATCCAAGTGGTTAACGTAAATTATCCTAAAAGAAGTGCTGCCAAAATCACGGAAGCCTATTACCAAAAAGCTTCAACAACAGATTATAACGGTGTTTACAAGGGATTTTATTTGGACTTTGAAGCTAAAGAAACGAAAAACAAAACGAGTTTCCCCTTGAAGAACTTCCATGAACATCAGATTCTTCATATGAAAGCCTGCTGTGACCAGAAAGCGATTTGTTTTATTCTTTTGAGGTTTAGTTCGTTGAATCGTGTGTTTGTCCTACCTTTCGAAAAACTGAACTGGTGGTGGAATCAGCAATCTGAAGAAAAAGGGAAAAAATCGATTCCTTTAAAACAAATTGAATTAGAAGGCATAGAAATAAACTACGGATTCTCACCGCGTCTCCCTTATCTCGACGCGGTTGATCAAATGATCCAGTCAAACATTTCTTAATAATTCTTCTGTATAGTGACACTAAAGCTTTAGGTATTTTGCAAAATCCGACAAGCATCAAGATAGATTATAACCATTATTTTGGATGCTTCAATGAACATTTCGAACAGTAAAGGAGAAACTTATGTCTGATCAAAACATGTCTCGTACACAAAACAAGCAGAAAAATAAACAATCTAAAAAACAGAATAAAAAACAGCCAAAGAAAACAGTAAAAAAGAAATCTTGGTTTAAGAGAATTCTTCTTTCTTTAGTCTTACTATTTCTTTTAGCTATTGTTGCCGGGGGTGGACTTTTCGCTTATTACGCATCCAGTGCCCCAGAAATTACCAATGAAAACTTAAACGGAGATTTCTCAACCGACCTTCTAGCCACTAACGGTGAAGTCTTTTATACACTAGGTGCAGAAAATCGGGACTATGCTTCCGCAGAAGATTATCCAGAAGTCATGAAAGAAGCAATGACTGCGATCGAAGATCAAAACTTCTATAATCACTTTGGTATCGATCCAATTGGTATTGCGCGAGCAGCTGTAGGCTTCGTTACCAATAGAGGACGTATTTCCGGTGGTGGTAGTACCTTGACTCAGCAATTGGTCAAACTTTCTGTGTTCTCAACAGCTAGAGAAGATCAAACACTAAGAAGAAAAGCTCAAGAAGCATGGCTAGCAATTCAACTTGAACGCGAACTATCTAAAGAACAAATCCTTACATTATATATGAACAAAATTAATTTAGGTGGTAATGTTTACGGTATCTCTACTGCTGCTGAAGAATATTATGATAAGCCCGTCTCTGAACTAGAAGTTCAAGAAGCAGCGCTTTTTGCTGGAATGGCTCAAGCCCCCAACCGTTATAATCCTTATGTAGATCCTGAAGCAGCTGAAAATCGTCGTAACGTTGTACTGAATGTCATGCGAGATGAAGGCCATATTACTGCTCAAGAAGCAGAAACAGCTAAGGCGATCCCTGTTACTGAAGGATTGAAAGATCGTACGGAAGAAGAACAAAATAATCAAGTATTTGATAGTTATCTAGTTGAAGTATTAGATGAAACTAGAAGAAAAACCGGTTTGGATCCACAAACTGCCGGATTAACCATTCAAACAAACATTGATATGGAAGCACAACAAGCCGCATTTGATATAGCGAACACAAATGACTATGTTGCTTTCCCAGATGACGAGCTGCAAACAGCGATATCTTTAATTGACGTTAATACAGGACAAGTAAAAGCACTTGTCGGAGGTCGTTTACAAGAAGGTCAACTACTCACAAATAGAACAACCCATACCGATCGACCAACTGGTTCGACTATTAAACCATTAACCACTTATGGCCCGGCTATTGAATCTAATCAATTCTCGACGTACCACCAATTAATGGATGAAGAATGGAATTATCCTGATGGCTCACCACTGAGAAACTATGATGGTCGCTATAAAGGACAAATCAGTATGCGTGAGGCTTTGGTCGATTCACGAAATATCCCAACCGCTCGATTGTTCACTGAAGAGTTGGAAATGTCGGATATCAAACAGTTTTTAACAAGTGTGGGTATAGATCCTGCGGAGATTTCTGATTCTTCTGAACCTGTTCCTTCAAATGCTATTAGTGGAAAGATTTCCGGTTTGCAACTAGCGGGCGCATACTCCGCTTTTGCTAATGGCGGAAATCACACAGAACCTTATACGGTTTCTAAAGTTACCACTCAAGATGGACAAGAAATTAATTTAACTCCTGAAACAAACAAAGCGATGTCTGATTATACGGCTTATATGGTAACGGATATGTTAAAAGATGTTGCTGAAAATTACAATAGTACAGTCGGCATTCCTGGTGTACCTCAAGCAGGGAAAACAGGAACGACAAACTATCCCACTGACAAGGTTGAAGAACTAAATATTCCTTCAGATGCAGTTCCCGACTCATGGTATGTTGGCTATACTTCTAATTACTCGCTATCTGTCTGGACTGGTTATGACAAGCAATATGAACCAGGCAACTGGTTGAGCAACAATGATGGAACAAGACAATTGCCTAGAGACATCTATCAAGCTTTGATGAGCCAAGTTTCTCAAGGTTTAGATAATACGGACTGGACTAAACCCTCTTCTGTCTCTGAAGTTAGAGTTGAAGCAGGTTCTAACCCAGCTAAATTACCTGGACCAAATACACCAACGAGTTCAATTGTAACGGAGTTATTTGTAGCTGGTACTGAACCGTCTTCTGTCTCGACTTCATTTGGTGAAGAATTATCTGCACCAAGTGGACTAAGCGCAAGCTATAATGAAGAAGCTAACGAAGTCACCATTAATTGGAACGACTATCAGTTAACAAATGAAGAAGAAACACTTGCTTATCTTCTAACTGTAAATGGTCAAGAGATTACTACGGGCGATACATCTTATACAGTTTCTGAACCAGATCCTGGAACGATGCAAATCAGTCTTTCTGTTCAGGCATACGGTAAAACTGGACCTGCCGCTACAACGACCCTTACAATTTCGGAAGTTGAGGAAGAAGAGCCGGAGGAAGAAGAAGAAGAACCTGAAGAGCCTGAGGCAGATACTGAAGAACCTGTTGAAGAAGAAGAGGATACCGAGGAAGACACTGAAGACGTTCCCGATCCTCAAGATGATGATGCTGAGCCAGAAGAACCCGCTGATAATGGTGGAAATAATAACCAAAATAACGGCAATAACGGGAACAATGGAAATAACGGAAACGATAATAATAACTCGGGGAATAATGGTAATAATAACGATGATTCTGATGATGAGGAAGATACTACTACTACCCCATCCGAAGAAGATTCAGAGAATGAGTAAACAAAAAGGTAGCCCGAGGGCTACCTTTTTTCGTCTTCTTCAGTTGAATCTTTAAACAATGATTTTCCGTGTAGTGCTTTTATTGCTAAAAAAATGGTCCAAAGTCCACATAGAAAACCTATTCCGCCTATAATAGGATCAAGGAAAAAGGCGTATCCACCTAGTAGAACTAAAAGAATTCCAATACCTAACATCAATTTGCTTTTATTTTTGCTCATCTTTATCTTTCTCTCTTTAAATTACTATATTTTTATTTCGAATAATTTAATACTAAACGATTTAGAATCAGATTTCAACAAACTCATCCATTAGAATTCTTAAGCATTGACTTTAACCGAACGTTTGTTTATAATTTTAATATAAACAAACGTTCGGTTACTATATAATTACGGAGGGTTTTATATGAATGTCATCATGACTGAAGGATATGTGGTTTCAGAAGAAATTAAAGTGCTTAAAACAACCGATGCTATCCCCTTATGCAGATTCACTTTCTCTACGTCTACACACAAACTCAACTGCCTGATTACAGGAAAACAGGCCTATGCTTTTCTTTACGAAGTTGAAAAAGATACACGTCTTTCACTGACTGGTAGGATTAATAGTAGAAACCAGTTCGTTGTATTGAATTATGACGTACTAGCAAAGCCTTCTTATTTTGGACAGATTTTCAATTACAAAGGTCACCGTCTCCCCTTCGCAAAAAGTAGACAATAAAAAAACGATATCTCTAATTGAGATATCGTTTTTTTCATTACTGGGCTACCAGGATTCGAACCTGGGGAATGACGGGATCAAAACCCGCTGCCTTACCGCTTGGCTATAGCCCAAAAATCAAAGGGCGACTGATGGGGTTCGAACCCACGAATGCCGAGACCACAACCCGGTGCGTTAACCACTTCGCCACAATCGCCATAATATTTAATTGAACCACAGGGGTAGTAGGAATCGAACCCACATCGATGGTTTTGGAGACCATTGTTCTACCGTTAAACTATACCCCTATCCTCTTGTTAAATCAAGAGCTCTTCTGCTCTGCATGGCGCAGGACAGAGTCGAACTGCCGACACACGGAGCTTCAATCCGTTGCTCTACCAACTGAGCTACTGCGCCTTTAAAATGGATGACCCCTACGGGATTCGAACCCGTGTTACCGCCGTGAAAGGGCGGTGTCTTAACCGCTTGACCAAGGGGCCTGTATAAATAAAGTGAAATATATTAAGAACACAGCAACAAAAAATATATTACAGGAATATTCGATCTTTGTCAATAAGATTTCGCAAAAATCTAAAGAGCATTTCGATTTAGTCTTTTCTTTTGTACTGAATCAATTGAAATTCTTATTGAAGATCCATCGGTTCATACCTACCATAACGTAACCCTCATAAAGGGTATAAGAAATCCTAAGTAGGATCTCTTATATTCCGTAAGACCTTTAAAGTGTACTCTAGATAGATAAGTTAAAACTATAATTCATTAGGTTTTAAGCAATGGTTGTACAATGGATCTTATCATACAATTCTCTTAAGGTTAATTTTTTCACTACTTGATTAAATATCTTTAACTCATATGGAGAAGGCACTTTCTCTGCTTCTAGAAAATAATTACTATAATATCCCTGTTCATTAATTAGCGCAAAGACCATTTGGTCTCCGCAAATATGATTCAAGTCATAATTTAGTTTCTTTTTTACCCAATCATAAGTAAGTTCCACGTAAGTCACCTCTATTATTCGATAAGCTAAATTATACTATAGATATTAATCTTTTTTCATATTAATTGTGACAACTTTAAATAAAAAGTATCATTATGACTGATTTAACAACTTATTTTTATATTTACTATTTATTTAATTCGATTGTTATTTATACCTATCATTTGATAAAATATTCATTTTAAGATTGAATTTGTATAAATGAGCCTCTACTAGATTGTCTGAATTATATTAAAACAAATTATAACTATGCTTATAAATTTAAGAATATAATCAACATAAAACAATCAAGCAAGAATGATATATTTATATAAAGATAATAACTTATATGGAATGAACTCATTCTAACGATGTTGATTTGCTGAAATTCGCTTCAAATAACGAAACATATATTTTCTCTGAAAAATCTCTAGAAGCTTACTTATAATCACCGTGTAAAGTACATATAAAACCAGTGTAATTAAAATACCACCCAGTACTATTAAAAAGGGTGTTGTATCACGCTTTACTATTATTTCCAGTATCGGTACTAGATTTAGAGAAACCAAAACAGTTTTTAACATTTCGAGTATTCTATCTTTAGTGCTCTGTTTCATCATTATCACCTCTTGTTAAACAAATTCTTTATATTTATAGTAATAGAAAATAGTATCTATATTTGCTTTATACGTCATTTAGATTATAGTATTATTTTCAATTCATAGGAAGAGGTGTAGAAATATGATGTACAAAAAAACCATAATCGCTTTACTTTCATTAGTTGTTATATTAACTGGTGGATTATTATTTCGGTATTTTTATGGGCCTTTTCAAATAGAAAATTCCATTAGTGTTGAAAATGATACGGATCAATTAGTTCCATCTATTAATTTTTATTTATCCCCGAGTATTTCAGCTGATTCAAGGGCAAAAAAAGATTTTGATTTTGGTTCAACTTCCGCTCTTCAACCCGGAGAAAGCGATGAATTTATAAGCTCTCAAGTAATAGAAAGAGATTATAATATTCTTATGGAATATGAGCTTAGTGACGGAACTATAAAAAAAGACATGGCGAATGCTTATATTCGTGCAGGCTCAAAAGTATATTCTGATACACTGATTGTTACTGAAGTAACTGATGACGGAGAATTAGTATTCAAGGGTAGATATTAAAAGTTAAATATAAGCTCTTTTAAAAAATTTTCTGGACTGAATGCAAAATACCATGTGGCATCTTCTTTGGAATCTATGAAGAATATAGAACTTTATTATTCTCTATATTTCCCGCAAAAAAAGGTCTTATAAACGTTGGTTTTCAACGTTTATAAGACCTTTCTCACCTTGCATATTTCTTCTGTTTCATACCCTAAAGGAGAATAAGGGATTCGAACTATTTAATATTTTAAGCTCCACATCAGCTTTTAACGAAATATTTTTACGAATGAATGCAAAAATAATGCAAAATGATTTCACTAATTTTCACTACTTGTTCTTTCTATTTCATTCTCAAAGATTAGTTTAATAAACTATTTGCTAGTTCGTAAATTTATACACACTTAACACTCACAAATTAACTTTATAAGCTCCTCAATACAGAAAGATTTTAAATATGATATTAATAGTTACAACTATTATTTACTTATCCTTTTTTAAATTTACAAAATAAAAAAGGTTTCTAATCTACAAATAAAGATAAAATATTATATAATTTTTATTTAATAATTTATCTATATAGTGTTTTCAATCTTATCCCAAGGTATATCGAAAGTATATTCGCAATGTTCTTTGATCACTTCTAACCAGTATAAATTTACTGTGCCAATTCCCCAAACATTATCTGAAATAGTTTCAATATAAGCGAAATAACTAGACATGTGATAAGTTGAGATATCCTTGATTCTATCTAATAAAGTTCTACCAGCAGGATTCGAAGTCATGTAGCGTCGAGGATGGCATTTTTCAAGTACATCATACAATAATTTGCCAATTTCAAGATCCGCCTCGAGATACTCCTCGTTTAACAAATTGGAAAGGTTTAGAAATCTCTCTAAGCGACTATCTATCCAATAAAAATCGTTGGTATGATTTATAAAATCGAGGGAAAGATTTGTAAGTTTTACGAAATCTCGAGTTTTTATCAAACTATTAGTGGAATTCACTAATTCGGTAGCATAATCAAAAATCTTTAATCCATATTCATGATCTGGATTATTTGAATTTTCATTCTCTAGATTAAAAGGTTTTCCTTTTAATATATATGGCCCTTTATAAATTTTAATCAGTGCTTCTAGCACATTTTTATTAAGATAAGCATCATCACTTATATACCATTTTTCATCTTCTGATTTAAAAATAGATAATAAAGCCTTGGTAAACTCACCCGAATCTTTATCTTGATGTTCAAATTGCCCAGATATATCAGTACTCGCTCTTTCTATTTCAGCCTCATCCACCAGTTGATCAATAAAACTAGGTAAATCTACTGTTTCTATAACGTTAATTTTATATGAGTTTAGAAATTTAATATAGTATTCATAATAAGTACCCCATTTTTCTTTATCGTAAGCAGTTAAGACCATGTAGAACTTATCTTCTCTCAATTCGTCGCTATAATCCCTTATAAACTGAAAATATGTTTGGTGTATAGTTAAATCATTGAACCCATAACCCATCATTAAAATAACATTACTTGAAAACAAGGTATAAAGTTTACTTCTGAAATAACCAAAGTCATGGATAAACTTATAAAATTGAGAATGAGTAAAAATGATACCTTCAGGAGAATTTTTGTCTCCATGAATTTTAATTATTGATTTTTCACTATCGTTCCAAGTTAGTTCTCTATTAGTTCCGGGTGATAATACTTTGTGTTGAGGAAAAATTTTTTCCATGACCTCTTCATAGTTGGTTGTAAGAACGTGACTGATTTCTAACTTACTTAATTTATCTAATTTCTTTATAGCCTCATTATCTTTTCTATGCTCACTAATATGTACTTCTTCCAATACTTTTCTAGAAAAATCATTTTCAAGCCTGTCTTGAATTTCTCCTTCTATTACTTTAGACAATAATTCATTCGTCGGTAATTCAGAAGTGTCGGGACCTTCCATTCCAATCTCCATAATTATCGATTCTTTTTTTTCTTTGTAATTTTCTGTCTTGTAATGATGCAATAACGACTGCGCAATTTGTAAAGGGTCGCCTTTTCCTAAATCATCATACTCCAAATCTTCGACACCAATCTTTTTTGCTGTTTTACTGAGGAGTTCGTTCCAGCTTGGATACCCATAGTATCGACTATATCCCGCACCTACAAAAGGTACTACTACTCCATTATTTATTTGTTTTATAAGCCTCTTTTGAATTTCAGTCATTACTATCTCCTTTTTGAATATACTTATGATAGACCAATAGTAACATAGTTAGATACTATAAATAGGATTTTTTAAATAACCTCTTCCAAATTTTCTAAATGTATAGGGTAGTCCATATCTTGCACGACGAAAAGAGTATATATGATGAGGTATGATAAACTTGCAATCAAGCCTTTTTGGACTACTTTATAAATGAAGATTCATGAAGAGATATGAAAAAGGGGCAGTCACTCTGCCCCTTTTCTGCCCCTATTTACATGCTTGCTACTAATATCTTCCGCAAAGTCCGCAAATCTGTTTCGTAGGCTTTCGTTCTATTAAAAAGACTCTTAATAAAAGATTTGGATATCTTTAGCTTATTTTCACTTACCAAAAAATGTTCTATGTATTTACCGTTATCTTTTCTGCAGAACACTATGACTTCTTCATCATAATGATATTCGTATATCTGATAGTCCAATGTACATAGTAAAGCTTCTTTATCAAGTTGCATTCCATCCTCTCCTTTGTTTCATTATAAAATATCAGGTATCAACTTTCTATAAATTTTACGTTAACATTTCTTAAAATATAGATTCATCTTACTCTTTTTAATTGACTATTCGAACAAACGTTCCTATAATCATCATATACGGAACGCACATTCGTTTAGTGGGGTGATTTAGTGGAAGTTGAAAATGAACTTACTTATATAGAAGAAGATATCTGGGGGTTAGGAGAGAGTAGTTTGATACTTATAGAAAATGAGATAGAAGATAAATTGAAGGAGAATGACCATGAGTGAAGAAGTAATATTGTTGAACCCTGATAAAATGGGTTATGTAGATAGAGGTAAAATGAAATGGCAAGGTATGATTCTCGCTGAGCAAAAAGATTATATAAGGAAGATGAAGCGTGAAGATGAATCTGGAGAGATACAAGCTAAAGAAGAAATGACTGAGGAATCCATTGCTGAAGTTTTATATACTGCATACGTGACTAAGCTACCTGTTGCGATTCAAGCAACAATACTTAGAGATGGATTATATTATCCTGATGTAATCGGTATGGTGTTGGGATTTATGAATAATAAAGTGGTTTTGGAAGTTCGTCGTAATAACAGTGATAATGCAGAGAAAAGAATTACGCTTGATCAGATTCGAAATATAGAATTGTTTGATATACTTAAGTGGAATAACAAAAGATGATAAGCTAACGAAAGTAGGCTAAATTTATGAAAAAAAATAAAGAACAAATTGAAAAGGCTGCTACTAGAAAGTTAGAAAGTGTTTTAGAACAAACCTCGTCCATACAAACTAGCTTTAATTCCGAAGATAAAACTCCTCTTTTAGATGGTTACATCAGACTTTACGATGTAGAGGAAGGAGAGCAAACAAAGAAGGAATCTTTTTTGGGACACATTAATGTTCAAATTAAAGGGACTACAAATAACAGAATTTTTAAATCAGGAAAATTTTCTGTAAACACCACTGACATTGAAGGATTCAAAAAGATAAACGGTTGTATCTATTTTGTAGTTTATGTAAGTGGTAAAGAAGAAATAATATATTTTAAGCACTTCCTTCCCTTTGAATTGCAAAATATAGATACAAGTGGTAAAAGCATAACGCAAAAATTTCATCAATTCCCAGAAAGCGTAGCGGACATAAAAACTGATTTGAATTATTTTTTAGAAAATCAAAATGCTCAATCCGATAGTGTCTTAGGTATTCATATACCACTTGAAAAAATCAAAACTCTATCTGCAAAAATTCCTAATCGAACCAGTTACGGCTACGAAATATTTAATCGTGGCGCTACTTTGTACTATAAAAGTTCCGAAGGAATAGACATACCTATAGCCATGGTAGTTCCGGATTCACATAGACAAGTCGCAAATTACAACGAGCCTATAAAAGTAGGCCCTCATATGGATTTAATGGCCAATATAATAATAGATGTTGAGAAGAATTATAGTTTATTCAATATAGATGACTTTATAAAATACGAGTATAAGCATAACATGGTAAATTTTTCCTACGATCTGAAAAAATTCAAAACCTTTGATAAATTATTTCATAAAGTAAAAGTGTTATCGGCATTAATTGATAATGGTTTCAATGTAAGAGACCACGACTTTGATATACTCGAACAATTTAGTAAAACTGAATCAAGTAAACTAACTGAAGTGAGAAATTTCAACAATTTCTTAGAAAGTGTTTATATGATTTTTTCAAAGTTATCTATATCTTTAGATTTTGATTATTTTTCTCTTGAAGAAAATACTAAAAACGGAATTGAAAACATGGTCAATTGGGAAGATACAATTGATGAGCAAGCTAGCATTAGGACCTTTACATTAAATGATAATCTATATTATTTATTATTGACTCCTGAAGGTATTGAGAACATTTTCTTGTTAGATAATAAGTACTCTTTTTTTTACGGTGAGAGTCCCTCTATGAAAATATATCCTTCTTTAATTCCAAGGGAAAACCTAGAAAAAGTGTACCATTTTGATAAAGATATCGTACTAAATAATATCAAGGATTTGTACAATGACAATATAGAACATAGTGACTTTATTAACGGTTATCTATTAGATATAATCAAGACTTATGATCGTTCAAAATCCGACGATTTTCTAAAATTAGCTTATGACATAGGTAAAATGCAAGTTGATATGTCTGCTGATACAATCAATTTGATTAATTTTTATCAAGTTATAATTAGACAAAGAGAATTAACATTCTTGGAGATGCAACAATTGCGTGATACCAGAAATAAGACTAAAGAAAAATTCGAAGATATCTGTTTAGGGATATTGCTTAGAGACAGTGATATAATAGATAGAATCGGAGAATTATCTCCCGAAGAAAAAGAAGATCTTTCTGAATGGCCAATTTATGAATTGGTAAATTAAAAAGAGCCCTTACCAATAGCTGATATGCGGGTAAGGGCTCTTTGTTTTACATTAATTTAATTTTATTTCAATAATTGATTGATTCGTTTCTGTACTTCATCTGGTTTATAACCAGCTTTACGTAGCTTTTGAGCACGTCCAGGATTATCTCCCCAGCTGTGTTTCTCAAACGCAATTTCTCTAGCTACTGCATCCACTGATCTATTATTAGTCGTTGGAACAGACCCACCACCCAAATCAGTTAAACGAGCGAATCCTACATAAGTCCCTTTGCTATTGATCAATCGAACAGAGTTGCGCCAGTTATTGTCGATTTTATCTACTTTAGCTGTCAGCTTTGCATTCTTGACTGGATTGACTGCATTCCCTTGAGCATATAACTTACCTGCAGGTAATGTGACCGATTGGCCAACAGCGATTGAGTTATTCAGTTTGACGACTTCCGTACTTGGAGCTTTTGCGCCATCACGTAAGATACCTAATAACTGCAGGTTTTGTGCTGCACTTCCCTGATATCCTTTAATGCCATACTTAGCTGCTAACTTGGCGCGGTTATCATATGAGCCATCTTCTCCGATTGATTCTAGATATTTTGAAATGGAGTTACCATGATACTTAGTACTTTGTTTCTCTTCAGGAGTTGCTTTGTTACCTGCAGACGGTAAAGTGATCACTTGTCCAATCTTCAAGCCTTTTGGATCCACTCCTGGGTTAGCATGTTCTAAATCAATGACTTCAAAGTCTTTTCCTTTCGCAATACCCCAGAATGTATCTCCTTCTTGTACAGTATATTTATTACCGGCTACTGGTTTAGGCGCACTTGGTGTCGATGTAGCACCTTTGAGAATTTGCTCATACTTAAATACACAACAAGCTTTCCAAGAATATCCTGGATACTCATTGTGTGATCGAACTCGTTTAATCTGTTTCTGATCTTGCTTGATTCTCGCTACCAGTAAGCGTAGGGATTCTTCTTGTTCTGGAGTGGGCTTATCATAGCGGAAGTCGCCTGTTAAGACAATTCCTACTGCAATATTGTTGCTGTTTCCTACGTGGTAAGTTCTCCAGTTGATTGGATTACAGAACTTGATAGTCCCATCTGGTTCAATAACATATGAGTAACCAATACCTGGCCACCCTAATGTATTCACATGGTAACTTGAATACCCTCTTGCGTTTGATCCAGACAAACCAATTCGAGTCAATGAGTGGTGAATGGCAATTTCTGTCTTTAACTGTATATTCAAGACTGGAAACTTTTTAGTGGGATGCTTTACTACCTGGCTCCTGTAATCAACGAACTTTGGTAAATCTAGATATAATCCGTAAACAATCATATTATTTTCCACCTTTCGAGTATTGTTTCACTAATTGATCGCCTAATACTGCAGCACCAGTTACAAGAATACCTTGCACGATATTTTCAGCTGTAAATCCACCAATCAATAATGGTGTCAAAATTAAACTGATAAACAACAGAATAAAAGGAATCGTCCAATCTGGCAGCTTTTTAGAATCTTTCATAAACATTCCCAGTACGTAAAGCGTGGGAATCATAATCAATCCTTCGTCAAAAATAAATTTCAATATATCCATCTAATCTTCCTCCATACTCTTTTTTAATTGATCTAATTCATTTCTTGCATCCGAAAGTTGTCTTTCCGCTTCGTCTAATTGATTGCGTAAGTCCCGTTTATCGCCCTCTAAAACTTCGATACTCGTTCTCAACGTCTTAACAATCGCATCCAATCTCTCAATTTCTTTATATAGCCTATCTAGCATCTTGATTTCGTTCTCTTCTTTAGAAGTCCTGCGAGTAAAGTAGACTGATATAATCGTTCCTAATATCCCACTTGAAAATGCTATTGCTAGTATTTGATAGATTTGATTCACTCCCGATAATCCCCTTTAAATGACACGACTAAACAAATGACCAATGCCAACGCATTAAAACCATACGTTGCATGTGGATAGCCTGTCCCGAATGAGAATGTTAGAGCTAAAACAAAAAGGCCACTCCACATTCCTGTGAGGCCCCATATACCTATTTTTCTGGCTAGTGTGTTGTTGAAGATAATACCTAGCAGTTTCAATGTACTGAAAACTAATAAAAAATACGCTAATATATCGACTGAGACAATCCTCTGCAGATAAGGTTCAATACGACTCAACAAGTAGGTACCGTTTAGTATATTGAAGATGCCGTACCAAATACTAAAGATTGAGATGATATAGCCCCACACGTTGGTAGGCTTACGACAACGCAACTCTTCAATGTCTTCTTTGAGTTTATTCATTCAATTCTCCTTTCTGATTTTGTTCAAAGAAAAAGAGCAGCCTAGTGGCTACTCTTTAATATTTTTAGTTATCGTATTGCCATCAATCACAAACCCGTTTTTCTTATAGAAATGCTCGAGCTTTTCAAGTGATGTTTCACTAGTAGAATGCATACTACCTATTATTTTAGAATACCCTTCATTTTTTGCAAAATCAAAAAGATAATTTAATAGTAATGAGCCTATGCCTTTATCTTCAGAGATTGATGAGAAAATATCCGTCAGTTTAATTTCATCTGGTTCTAAACTATAATCTCCTGTCTTAAAAAACAAAAAAGGTTCATTCAAAAGTTGTCCAGTATTTACGAACATTAAATCATAAACCGTTGGTCCGAAATCATCTTCTGTTACGTCTAACCTTACTGTATAAGGTTTACCATCAATTTCTAAATTGTCGAGAACTAATTTTTTCATTCAAATCTCCTCCTACTATTTACTATCGGTAGGAATTGCATACCTTAAAGAGGTAGTTTTTTTGAGACTATTCAACATATTTACGAATTAAAATCCGCATTCATAGTATCTACCATTTTCTGAAATTCTCTATTTACCCTTTTATTACTCTTTGCTTCATTATTAAGATCACTTCTATTCAATATCAACTCTTTAAATACCCTTCTGACTATCTCATCAATTTCATAACTTAAAACGGATATCAGTTCGTTCGTACCTTCATTAATTAAGGAACCATGTATATAATCCGATCTTATATCGTAAGCTTTAGTAACTGTTGACTTCAACTTTATTTTTTCGTCGTTATCTACACCAATTAATGCGGCTGTTCTTTCTGAGGCTTTTTTCCTATTATCTCCTTTTATGACGAATAACGTTTCTAAGATACTTATATAACCTGCAATTTTAGCAGGTAAAAAATCTAGTCTTCTAGTGCTTTGTAAAAAATAGTAAGCTCTATCAAAACTTGGTATATTAAAATTCAATAAAACACTCATATTTTGAAGCTCATTTTCCCAAAAACGTTCGCCTGTCATGTCTTTTGTTGAATTAAAACCTTCTAATTTCTCAATCCAACGGGTTGCGGATACTATCTCTTTTTTAGTGAAGTTCATGATTTCATACTCACCTTTTGAATTAGATACGTATAAATTTCTCCTCAAACCAATCGGAGAATACTTTCCAAATTCGTCAGTTGACATAGTTGCCATATGTGGAGTAACAGCATTATCTTTTACAAACCATAAAGCATTTGAAAAAACATGTGCAGCTGTAAAAATATTGTTAACCAAAGCTCTTCTCTTTATTTCTTCTAATTTTAAATCATCAAAGTGTAAATAACAAAGTACGTTATTCTTTACTTTATTTACTTCATCCTGACCATACTGGTACTTATAAAGGCTTGAATTTATTATGTTTTTAACACATTGATCTTTGTATACTAGAAAAAACCCCAACCCATTATTACCTTTTTCTATATAAATTGGATCATAGTGGTTGTCTATCTTCAAGTTTCTAAGACTACAGGCTAAAATATCCATTATATCCTCCAAGTTTCTTAATACATATACATTAACTTAATCTACGTTTTTTTTACAAAAGAGTCAATACTTTAGTAAAATTCACAAGTATATTGTTGTACTTGCAATCTTCCTTCCTTTTAATAACCTACCTCTATATAAAGGATGCACTCCATCCTTTGGAGAGAAGTAATGTAATTTATTATACCTATTGATGCCTAACGTATAATAACAATCAATGACTTGTATTTTATATTCTTTCCCTAATTCAATCATCGCATCTACAAAATCTGTCAACTTGTGTTCTCCAGCTACCCAATTATCTGAATCAAGTTCTCCGTTCTCTTGGAAACAATACATAGGAGTGGTAAGAACGATTTTTAAATTAGGATAAGTTTCCATCATCCTTCTAATTGAATAACGCAAGGCACCAACATAGGTAGATACGTCTTCTGGATTTTGTGGATTGTCTATTTCAACAGTTCCTCGCCAATCATTTTGACCATACCCAATTCTTAGAATATCAATCTCACCAAAATCTATTTTCTTCAAATCTTCTACTTTTGTTTTGAAGTAGCTTGGCATTCCAATTCCAGTAGCACGTGCACTCACTTCTTGAGCTGAGAAATTTCCAGAAAGAATCGCATCTACTATTTTATGCAAACTAAAGTTATTAAAATGTTCGTTGGTATGATTGGCTGCTCTCGTCCCACCGAATCCCATATTGATCACATCAAAACCAGTTTCATTCGCAATGACACTGGAAACATCACTTGGACCGCCTATACCTGAAGTAAGCGAATCTCCCAAATCAACTTCCTTAATCTTCTTCTCTTTTTCTGAAAAGATCGATAAATTAGAGATATGGTTTTTTCGAATCGTGGTCTCCATTTGAAACACTTCTGCAAGTTCATAATAGTAAGGCACTAGATTGATGGCCATCCTTACAGCACCTGTAGGTGGTCGCCAAGTTTGCCATGTAGCCATCGCTTCATCTGAATTGAAATTGAAATATCGACTTATAAAGGACCCATCTGCTCGTTTGAATAGGATATTAGCTACACCGTAAGTTTGATAATTTACGGGTAAAGCCTCTACCCAGTTGGTATGTTTCCTGTTTGACCTAGTGATTTCTTCACCTGTCGTGACGTCTATTGCCTTATCTACTTCTGAAAGAGTCATTTGTTCAAAGAGATTAATTGGTTTAAATAAAGGATCGATAACTTTTTCAAAATTGTGCTCTGAAAGTCTTAAACTCTCCATCTTTTCTTTTTTGGGAATAAACCTTAAGGTAGCTGCTAAATTCGGAAAATCAGTCTCTTCATCCCACCAATAAGCTCTAGGAACGTTCCCTATGAAATAAGCTGCATCTTTAGGCGGTTCAATTCGTCTAACGACTGCAATCTGTTCATCACTACCGTGCAAGGATGCTGAAATAAAATTATCAGAAGCATCTTTAAATACCAATGAGTTATTTCCATAGGTCTCAATCACACCTGGTTCAGTCAGATAGATTTTACCTGTATTTTTAAAATTCATCACACCTTGTGCAAAACGACCATTTACTGGATCGTAAAACTCTCCACGTGGACTTAAATTTACTGGCATGATGTTCTTACTCTCGTCTTCAGCATAACTTTCTTTTAAGAAGTTTGTCTTCTTAGGTGCAATGGTTCCATCGGGTACTTCGATGCCTTGATAGACACCAAAATCTTTCCAAGAACCATTATTCCATACATACGAATGACCATCTTCAAAAACTAGAATAGGTCCAGGTGCACCGTTTGGATACTTTGTATTTAATTCTGCCTTAGTCGTGACAGCATCATAAGGACCATTTTCAGACAAACTGGCCACTAGTTGATTAACATACCCCGTCGTTGCTTTAGTCAACATAGATTGGCCTAACTCAGTTTGTTTCTTATCTGAAGCTGATAATCGGTCATTTAAGACATCATAAGCCCCTCTAGCTCTTGATACTTCCATATTGGCATTACCATTCTTAGATGCTTCTTTGAACGTATATTCCAGTGAGTCGTGTATAGCTTGTCTCATGTTCTTAATATACGGTTCTTGTATAATCTTATTGAGGAAGGTCTGAATACCAGCCATCTACTCCTCTCCTTTCATTTCTTCAACTAGCTTTTTTAATTCTAAAAAATCTGCTTTAAATTGATCAATATCAATCGGCTGGTCAATAGTAAGTTTATTTAACTTAATCTTGTCTAAGTGACGTATCATACCGTCCCTTTCTTCTGTGGCCAGATCATATGTGGGAATGGCTGCGATCGCAATATTTAATTGATCAACGACTTGATTCAAATTCGTAATTGACTGACTCAACCCAGGTATATCTGCATTTCCAAATTGAACAACAATCGTATCGACAACCTCATTGACTTGTCTTACTTGATGGTTCAATGTCACTATCGTATTCGACTGTCTCGTAACGATATTTTGTAATTCGGCCACTCTTTGAGCACTTTGGTTAGACTCTTTTTGATATTGCGATCGAGTTTTAAATTTATCACCAATCGTTAGCAGTGAGCTCTCAGGATGATTTAACTCAGTTTGTTTGCCAACTACGCGTAGTGTCTCATCAATAGACATAAGTGGATTAATTGTTGGATAGCCATTCCCTACTTTTAAAGTGTCGATATCCAAGCCTATTAGAGAGAGATCAATAGCCGTTAGTTTGTATTGATTCAGAACAAGTTTTTGCTCGTCCATAAACTTTATCCCTGTTGATATCAAATTCGAAGGTAACGTGATATCTTCCCACACTTTTGACTTTCCTAAAATACCAAATTCACTTATCAGATCGGGCCGGTCAATGTAAGGTAAACCGTTATTAACTGAATCAATCGTTAACCTAGCTTGTGAAGCATCTGTAGCAGCTTCATTTTCTGACTCCAACCGAATACCAAGCGGTGTAAGACGTGTTATAATTTGTGAAGGATCTACTTCTTTTGTGATACTCACTAAGTTTTTAGCAAGCTTGATTTCTGTTGTGGTATCTTCCCCTACTCGTCTTAAATAATCTAAATAACGGACTCCATTTTCTTTTCTTACACGCAATTCCCCACCTAGCCGATTCACTAATTTATCCATGATAGTTTCAAAAGTCGTTTGCTCTGCAGACAAATAAATATAAGCATTGTCCGTATTATTAGTAACGTCAACGATACCTGGTAAAAATCGTTTATAGGGCTCTACTTGTTGATTATGATAGTTCAATATCGTTTCATAGAGATCGTAAGGCGTTCCGCGATACTCTAAATGTCTTTGTGAAGAATCGTGTAAGTAACCTAATTCGCCTTCACAAAGATAAGCTCTTCGAACAATTCCCTCTTCGTTCATTTCTTCTAAAGGTCCTAACACCCTACCTTCAAATTCGAATCGTTCTGTCTTTAAATTTTGAACTGTTACTAAAGTTTTTAACGGCTTGATTAAACCATAACCACTATTATTTAGTAACATCGAAAAATTAAATGAATCAATTAAGTTGATTTCAGTCTTGATCATTCCCTCAACTTTTGTTCCTGATACAGTAGGGCTATGAATAATTCTACCAAGAGAATCATCAGGACCCTCAAGTAAGGTCACTTTATACACTAAATCACTTCCTTATAAAAGAGAATCTCAACGTCAGCTTGAACACCACTAGCAATCACTACTTGATTATGACCAGCATTGAGTGCAAGCAAATCCGACTTGGTTACCGCCCCCATGAGATTAAATACTTCTCGATCTCTTATGATTGTAATCGGTCCTGTCGTTCGAATTTCTGGAATGACCGAAGTGATACTTGTGTTATAAAGATCAACTTCTACCGCACCATTTTGAGCTTCAACAATGTCTTGTTCTATAACCCATTGTTTTAAGTCTCGTAGATAGTAAGCTTGTTTACTATCCGCTCGGTCAGTCGGTCTCACATCTGTGATCATATCTGATTTACCAAGAATCTGCCTTCCAATAACCGTTCCTCCGTCAAAGTTTGTAGACCAAGCACCGACAGTAGCTGTTTGGCCAATTGTCATCTTTTTGAAAGTTGTTCTTCTTAACTTATATGATGTCTCCAAATAAATATCCGTAATATCGTAATCATCCCAGTAAGGACTACCTTCCCTTGTATCTTTTCTTCGGAAAGGATAGGCATCAAACGTAGCGGTAAGAACACCACCATCACGCCATCGTTCTTCGAATTCAGGTTCTTTTTGAACTTCAGCCATAAAATAGTATCCAGGTAATTGATCATCGTAAAGCTTATCTTTTCCAACAGTTCCCATCAGCCAACCGATAATTTCGTTTATTTGAAGATTCATTTCTATTTTGTTTCTAGCGATGATATTAAAAGGATAAATAAGCTTACGATTCGAAAAAGTCTGATTGCCGTATAGCGTAGAAAAATCAAAATCTTGATTACTATATGGCGGTTTATAAAGCTTCTTTTCTTTTTCAGGATAGCCAATAACTTTGTTGGGAGAGATACCTAACTGCTTATCTCTCCAAGAATGTGCCCCGTTAAAATAGATTCCTTCCACTAAGCTAACCCCCTTCCTGTAAGTCTGATTCGTCTACCTTCTTCTTCATCCGTGTGATCACTGATAGCTCTTGCGATAGTACGACCTTCTATGTTAAAAATAAATTCTTGTTCCTTTTGAGCTAAATCTGCAGAGTAGTTTTTGATTTGTTCAAGAACCCCTCTCATTTGATCCATCCCTAGATTTAAGACATTTGCAAGTTGACTTAGATCATAAGAAGGCTCTCTTTCTCTCGTAGCCTCTCTTACTCGATTAATACTTTGAATAACAGAAGAGTCCCTAGGAATCCCTACACCGTTTGCATATTGGGGAATACCAGGTACTATCCGCTCTGTTAACGAAGCTTTGAATACTTTTGTCCCTACTGGCTCATCTGGTAGCAAGACGTTACGTCCGAATGGAATATAAGAAGTACCATCTGGTCGTTGAATCAATTCTCGGAACTTAGAACCTAACTGATCATTAACAATCATAGGCCCTCCAGGATGATAATTAGTACCTTTAGCATTTCTAGTAGCGTAAGGTCCGATACCTGCTGGAGCTTGTCCTACTGTTTCGTAACGAGTCGTGAATGTTTTGCTGCCATTTAGCTGTCTAACTTTGTTCCAAGCATCTCTTGCACGATCGAGTGCACTTTTTGTACTATCTGCATTTGTTGTAATCGGAAGATTTTTTGAGCCTGGATCAAAACCTTTATAATCCCTAAGCAAGCCGTGAGCTTTTATTGTAGGATCAACAGCATCGATATTATTTACTTTCAATTTCTTTTCAAATTCAGGTAAGTTTCTCCATGAATTGTATTCTTCTTCTGACTTCAATATTTTAGAAAGTAAATCGATATTATTACCAAGTATTTTCTTCTCCTCAGTGGGTAGATTTAGCCAACGTTTATACCCTTCTTCTGAACTAAGAACAGTTGATAGTAGATCTGTGTTGTCTCCTAAAAATTTCTTGTCATTTTCAGGTAAACCCATCCAGCGATTGTAGAATTCTTCTGACTCTAAAACAGCTGCTAAAAGATCTAAGTTATCTCCAAGAATCAGTTTATTCTCATCCGGTAATTCTTTAAATCGATTTAACATCTCTTCAGACTCAAACAACTTTTGGGTTATGTCGTAATTATCTGCAAGCAAATCTTTTACTTCAGGATCTATTCCTTGCCAGTAGTTCATTTTTTCTTCTGATTCTAAAATAGATTTCATAAACCCGTAGTTATCAGCATCGACTTGCTTAATTTCAGTCTCGTACTCGTCCCATAAGCCAAGATACGTAAGTGCTTCAGTCATTTTTTCTGGAGAGTTAGAATACATAAGGGCTGTTTGTTCTTCCAACTCCAACTCATTCCACTTTCCACTGTCATCTAAAGCTCTAATGATTGTTTCAGAGAATTGATCATCAATAATGATTTGCTTCTCTTCCCAAGACATTCCGTCCCACCAACCATTTTGAATAGCCGCTTCTCCAATAATTTGTTTGGCATTAGAATCTAAATCAGCATTTTTAAGCTGGAATCGAATATTATTCCAAGTTTGCGTATTTTCAGCTGCTTCAATGACGGCTTCGCGTACATTAGTCTTAACTTCTCCCGTTTTAGGATCAAGTATCAACTCGTTCCATACTTTCGCTCCACGCTTAGCTTCATCAGCTTTCCAAGATAGTAACTCTGCGTTTTCCTCAGCACTTTTAGCCATTACTTTCGTCAGCTTTGTAGCATTATCAATGATTTGTTCGTTACTCTTAACCATTTCTTTACTAGCTTCATCCATACCATCAATTAGCTGACCATTGGCGAAAAATACTTCGTTAGCTAGTTCTGGATATTTCTCGGCAATTAATGCAATTTGTGCATCCAATGCATCAGATGAAGCATCCTTTGACTTCTCAAACAATTCGACTAGCTTCTGACCTTCTTCAGTATTTAAAATACCTTGGTCATCTAGAAATGATTTGTAATCGTCTAATTTTTGAGAGTAATCTTGGTTAGAAGCTTGTCTTTGCTTACCTAAACTTTGAATCCACGCTTTTGCTTGTTCTTCAGTAGCCTCTGCAACATTTCCTGTCAAAGCATCCATAACCGTTTGGCGATCATCAGCGTCTTTTATCGTTATCTTCAGATATTCTGCAGCACTCTCTTGCATCAAGTCTCTGATTATTCCAGCTTCTAGAATTGAATTTTCTCTATTTTCATTAGCAGCTCTTTCACGAATCTCTGCTACTCGTTTATTATTTTCTTCTACGATTTGTAAAGTATCTTCACGAGTCTTAACAGCTTCATCTACTATCTCTTGAGCAGCGCCCCTTATTTCTTCAGGTAACATATCAATCGATTCTCTAAAAGCATTAATTTGATCAGTCAATTCTGTTTGAATCGACTGACCCATACTTTCAAAATTAGATACCATCGAACTAATATTAGTATCAAAACCTTGCTCTAATAAACTAAATTCACCAATAGCACTTTTAGAATATCCTTGAATTTCCGTTAAGGCTTCATCCGTGGCTTCTCCAACATCAGTACCCCATCGTTTGGTACGTTGACCTGCATTATAGGCTTCTTCTCCCCATAACTTCCAAGCACCATATCCAACAGCTAACAAGCCACCGGCTCCAACAATCCCCCATCCAACTGGACCCAATAGTCCAAGCTGAGTCGTCATTGCACCGACCCCTTTTGCTCCAGCTGCTGTTGCTGCAGCTCCTCCGAATTTTCCGGTAGCTCCAGCTGCCGTTCCAGCTGCACTGCCCCAACTCATAATGTCTGTGGATCCCATAGCTAATTGAGCAGTGAATTCTTTAATCGTTTTCTTTCTGGCCATAACGCCTAAGAATCCGATTGATTTAGTAGTTAATCCACCGATACCTTGAGCTACTCGCCCTGTGACACTCAATAGTGGTCCAGCAGCTGTCGTAATAGCCAACGTCTTGATTATCATTTGTTGCATCTCTGGATCCATATCACTAAATGCTTTGGCCATATCTGCTAATCGTTCTATTAAAGGACGTGCAGTAACAAGTCCATCTTTCAACGCTCCGACAAATGGACCACCAAAAGTAATGGCTACGTCATTCGCTTCATTCCGTAACATTCCGAGTTGAGATTCTAGCGTTTCATACCGAATATTCGCTTCTGTAGACAGCGCAGTGTTCTCTTCCCATGCATCGTTAGACATTTCAACGGATCTTGCAAATAGTTCACTTGCATTACCTGCACGTAAAAGGGAATCACGTAGTCTTACTTCTGAGATCCCCATATCATCTAGTAACTGAATGGCAGATGTTCCTTTTTCTTCTGCAGCTCCTAGACCTTCAATGAATGCACCTAAAGCACCAACAGCATCTGTTTCAAAAGCTTGTTTAAAGTCTTTTGCACTCATATTGGCAACTGCTGCGAAAGCTTCTAAGTTGTTTCCAGATTTAATAATTTTATTTAATTCTCCGGATGTTTTACCCATAGAAGCTGCAAGTGCCGTGAAATCTTTTGAACTATTCGCAGACATTAATTCCAATTCACGTCTAGTCATACCAGTAGCTTTTTCTAAATCAAGCATCTGTTGATATCCTGTTTCGGTTGCTACTTTCATATTGATCATAGTTTTAGACAGCGCAGTACCACCGGCTTGTGCTTCAACACCAACTGAACTCAATGCCCCTGCCAGACCTACGATATCCGCTTCACTCATACCAATCTGAGATCCAGCACCAGCTAATCGCATGGCGAGTTCTGTGATCTCTGATTCAGTTGTCGCAAAGTTGTTTCCGACTTTAACTACTGAAGACCCTAAACGATCAAAGTCATCTTGAGACATATTCGTGATGTTGGCCAATCGTGCGAAAGAAGTCGCAGCTTGTTCTGCAGACAAGTTGGTAGACTCTCCTAAGTCGATCATAGTTTTTGTAAAGGAAGTAACTTTTTCTGTTTGAATCCCTAATTGCCCTGCGGCTTGTCCTACTTCTGCAATTTCTCTATGAGTGGCCGGCAATTCTTTAGCTAACCCTCTTAAGCCATCTTCGAGATCTGCATAGCTATAAACGACATTGCCATTTGAATCAACGACTTCATCATTTGTCTTCCGGACACCCGCAAAAGCTGACTCCCAATCCATCGCAGCCTTAACAGCTAATCCAACGCCCGCAATGATAGGCAAAGTGACACGTTTAGTCATCGTATCTCCAAAATCAGCCATTTGTTTCCCACGTTTTTCAAGAACGCCACCGAACTTGTTTAAAGATCCTGTTAGACCCTCATTCAAGACTTTCATCTCAGCCAACTGTCCGGCTGTTTGAACCATTTGATGTTCATATCCTGCCAACTTTGCGGCTGCATCGTTATACTTTTGAGCAACCTTCGCAGTAGTTGATGTAGCATTTCCCTGAGCATCTAAAGTATCATCATAAGCCTTTTTTAAATAACCGAGTTCGTTTCTCTGAGCGGCGACTACTTTAGTTAAAGCCTGATTCTTAAAGCCTAGCGCATCGATTTTATTGCCACCAGCATCAACAATCTTAAATCCAGCTGCCATTTCTCGTGTAGCTGTTTTTGTAGCACGTGTAGCTCCTGTCAAACTACTGGAAAATGCAGTTGTATCAAGACCAAGAGTGATAAGCATCTGACCAAGAGGCTTTCCGTTTTGAACCAATAATTTTCCTCCTTTCTTTTAGGATTGAATCTCTTTAAACCAATCTTCCATTGAGATTACTTTTTGAGATTGAACTTGTTGATTTGAAGTATTATCTTCGGAACTAGTAGAAAACATAATGTCATCTAGATATTGAACATCTGTTTCTAGAATAGTGTTTATGCTCCAACCAGGATGTGCTTTAATAATCTGCTTCATTAACTCAATATAGGTATCGTATAAATCGTTACCTTTTACAGTTCCTTTTTTTCAGAAACATCCTCTTTAAGATCTTCTTCTTTGTACCCCAAGACACGCTGCATAATGATATCCATGATGACGCCACTATCCTCTACTTCTAGACCGTCCAATATGGCCTTCTTAGTTACTCTTTTATCTTCAAAAAGTTCTGCTACAAATCCAGCTCTGAACTCCGATAGTTCCATTGAGGTAGCTCCATCTGGCTCACCGTTTTCGTTAACACGATCCACCAATTCTGCTTCTTCTTTTACATATTCCAACCGTTTCTTGAATGGAACAAAATCTTGAATAAACGTTTCAAACTTCCCGTTAGACATACGTAAATTTAATTTAATTGCTGACATAGTTACCTCCAAATTTAAGTATTAAAAAGGGCTAACTCATTGAGCTAACCCTTTTACTGTTATTCTCCTGTAGCGTCGCCTGTATCAGATCCTGAGCCAGATGTGTCTGGCGCTTCTCCAAATAATTCTTCGAACAATGCACTATACTCATCATCTGAGTGAGCAAAACCAACTGTTTCATTTTTACCCTCAATTTGTTTAGCTGTTGGCGCGAATGAATATTGATCTGCTTCAGGCGTTGGTGGTGTTCCTTCTTTTGAAGCAGAACCAACTGTTCCACGTCCAAATTTACCTGCATAAAGACCAGTTCCTATCTTTTGACCACGTAAATCACTAGATTCAAACAGAATAGCGCAGTATGGAGGTCTTGTTGATTCTCCTGCGTGATAAACTCCATTAGCGTTCTTCTCTCTACCTAGCACTTTATGGTCCAATTCGTGAGGCAGATCTAGCAAGCTGATTGTAGCTGCTACATCTCCAACACCTTCTTGAGAAATAAAGTACGGAATATCTGAACCAAATACTTTAATAGCCTCTGGTGAAATTCCGGTAATTTCAAAAGAGCTCGTAGCTCCTTCATCTTGCTTCCCTTCAATCACATGTCTTTCTCCTACAACTGGTACTAATTTTTCATCTAAGAATTGAATAATCGCTCTTCTAAATCCTACTTGTGTCATGTTTTATTTCCTCCTAGTTGTTGTATATTGTCTAATTAAAACTTGAATTTCTTCATTTTCTGAATGTGATCTGTCCTCGCCGTATACCTGATAGTAATCGAATGACTCCATACCTCTATCTAATCTATCAACTGTCTCTTCAATATCTGTCACGCTCAAATCAATAAAAGCCATCACCTGTAGACGATAGCTTCTAGAATGATATCTATTTGATCCGTAAGAACCATTAGTGTCTCCAACTGACTCAACTTTAAAATAAGGAACTTCCTCTAAGCTTTTGTACATTGTTGGTACTGTATAAGAGAAAAAAGGTTCATCCTTTAGTTCTGGAAAAATTTTAGGTAACACTTCTACCGCTACTTCCGCAACTGGTGTCATAGTCCCAATCCCTTTTTGAGTTCGGTCATATATTCTTGCATAACAGCTTCTGCTTCCGTATCAACTGTCTTTTCTATGAAATGTTGACCAGCTTGGTGTTGAGAGCCCATATTTACCACATGCGCTCGGAAATAGGCTTTTCTACCATATCCCACATCGACTTCTCCGTTCTCACGAACAGCGCTGACAGAAACAGTCTCTTTAAGCAACACTCTCCCAGTAGTAGGATCCGTAGGTGTGTTCCCCTCAAGTTTTTCTCCTAATTTGAATCCTGCTGATTTTCCAGCTGTTCTTCTTATCTTTCCATCTACATCTGCAATCGTTTGAGAAATGTTTTTTTCAATATCTCCGAGATCTATATTAACGACCATTAACTCACCGCCTTTAAAATCAATACCATGAAATCTTCATTTTCAACATCAGGGTTAATTTCCTCAATGTTATAATCAATACCATTGATTTCAGCAATCCAATCCGGTTGAATTTCTTCTTTTTGTTTTTGCCTAATAATGATATTAACGGTATTTTTATAAGCAGAATCTTCGCGCTTTATTTCTTCTAGATACTTTTGTTTGTATGCAAACCATGGCGTTATCATCACTTTATACTTGTCTATCCTAGTACCATTAGGACCTGTATCATAACCATCTCGCTTTTTAAATTTCATTCTCTTAATTAGTTTTCCTGTCCTACTGAGAGACATCTAGATCACCCTCTTCAAAAGAAGCGTATTTCCCTTTTAATTGCAAAAGAATACTCGTAAATCCTAGATCATATTCTCTTAAGGTACCATTAGCTGTTGAAGATTCTATAGTAGCTGAGCGAGCATTATAGTAATGATCCGTCAACATGATAATCGCCGTATTGAGCAATTCAACCGTTTCAGAGTTTTCCGTATAAAAAGAGGGCTTATTTATTCCGATAGCCCCCTTAATGTATGCAATTGCCGAAATTGCTGCTCTTTTGACACCTCTGTCATCATCATCGTGATCAACTTTTATATCAATTTTAATTTCATCTAAATCAGTATTTGGATTTATTAACATAGAGCATCATGCTCCTTTTAATTTGTTGTTTCAGTTACTGGAGTTTCGTTAGCAATCGAACCAAATGAAGCAACAACAATTGCTTCATCATCAACCAATTTAACATCGAAACGATCGATTACACGTACCTTAGTAGTATCTGTTTCAAACGCTCCACCACCGATGTTAGTAGTCAATAAACTCATTTGTTCACGATCATAAAGAGTCACTGCTTCTTTTAAATCTCCAATATAAAGTGGAAATTTAGGGTTAGCAGCAGCACCTTTATTAGGCAACCAACGATTTCCAACTTTTTTAATTGGTTTTCCTAAGAAAGAAAATCCAGTTGCCAAGGTTACGTCTTTTTGCAAAACATAAGAACCATCAGCATGTTTAACTTTGTCCAAAACATTAAACCCTGATTGATTTGTTACAAACATAGATGTCGTTTCAATAGCAGGATCTAGCTGAACATTTTTAATATCTTTGATATCATCAATCGTTGAGATTTCTTTTTTCTGTGTTGTTTTGATTCCATCAATGGCAGCAAGGATTTTAGCATTACGTGTAACTACAACTTTCTTAGAGATCCATTTAGTTAACCAAGTCATAATATTTTCAGCTGTATCTTTTAACAAAGTGTTTGTAACTGTTGAAATCCCACCATAACGTTTGATTAAGTATTTAATCAAAGTCAATTTAGGATCGTCCATTGCTGGTACTTCTGAATCTTCTGAATCTAACTCTTTTAATTCTTGAACATCAGACCATTTTTCATATACACGCGATCCGTTACTAGTAGTAACATTTTCAACATTGACGTATTCCTGTAAAGAATCAAAACTACGTACCAATGTATTGATTGTAGTACGTACATCAGAAGGAATTGTCAGCCCAATCGCATTACCATTTTCGTCTGTATCTGAATTGATCAAAGCCATAACTTGAGGCTCGCCTTTAATCATCGCTTTAAAGTCCGTAATGAACTCATTTTTCAAAACTTTTTGTTCTGGGTTTAACGGTTCTTTTTTAGCATTCGCGACTTGTTCAGCTTCTAAATTAGTAACTTCATCCTTCGCAATATCTCGTTTAGCACGTGCAGCATCTAACTTAGCTTTTAACGCTTTTACATCATGTTCAGAAACTTCATCATCCAACAATGAAGCTTGCACCTTTTCACTTAGATCAAGAACTAAATCTCCAGCTGCTACCCAGGCATTTTTGGCATTTTCTAATTTACTCATTTTCATGCTCCTCTTAATATTTTTATTTTTTTAGCTAGTAAACTTTCTGATTCTGTTTTCTTTTTTAATTTTTCTGGAACGTTCTTGTAATCAGCAAACAACTTATCACTGATACACGCAGCAACGCGGTTTTCTTCTAGTATTTCATCAGCAAACCCATACTCAACTGCTTCTGTTGCAGACAACCATGTTTCTTCGTTTAATAATTCTGTTAACTTCTCAGCAGTAATTTTGTCACCTATTTTGCTCAAGTAACTCTCTTGCATTGATTGACCAATTTTTTCTAAGTCATCTGCTTGTTTTCTTAAATCAGTTGCGTTCCCCATAACAATAGTCCAAGGATTGTGAACCATAATCATTGCATTTCTAGGGATATAGATACGATCTCCGGCCATAGCTATAACACTTGCTATTGAAGCAGCTAAGCCATCAATATACGTATTCACTATCGCTTTATGTTGAACTAACATTTGATAAATAGCTACTCCATCGAATACACTTCCGCCAGGACTATTGATATGGAGATTGATTGTATCGACTTCCCCTAACTCTTTTAAATCTTTCTGAAAGCTGAGCGCTGAAGTATCACTATCATCCCATTCATATCCACTTGATACGATTTCACCAAATATCGTAATTTCTGCTGTAGTTCCATTCAAAAGCATACTCCAAAACTTCTTCATTATTTCACCTCCTTTCAAAGATATAAAAAAAGACCTATTCCTTTTCGGATACGTCTGATTTTCCTGTGTTATTTGATTTTCGTAATCCTGGGTCCATGTCGATTGGATAAAGATCTCCGGATATGTGATAATCATCCATTCCATTTTTAGTGATTGGTTGCAAGTCCTCAAATCTTCTCACATCGTTAGGGCTATATGCTCCACCACGTCTCATAATTTGATAGAATTGACCTCTCGCTTGAGTATCCGCCCTTAAAAGACTGGCTACATTAAATTTGTATTTATACCCTTTTTCTTTTTCTTTTTTTGTTAATGTTTTTTTGTTTAACTCAGCCTCATATTGATTGACAGTAGGAACTAGATTATAGGTTAAAAACTCCATATTCAATTGCTCTTGAGAAGAGTAACTAGTTTGAGCGTTACCTATAAAATGTTCTGGTGTATTGTATACCATCGCGATCCTAGAACGTGATATTTTATCAGTATCTAGCAACTTGCTATCGACTAGTTCTCTTTGTAGTCGATCTATTTCTACACCGTTTTCTTCCACAAGTAAACCACCATTTTCTCGGTAAAAACTAGCAATGTTCTTAACTACTGCTGCTTTATCCTCATCAGCCATATTCGTACTGAATTTAACTTTTAATCCTTCATTACTCCCATTCAACTGTCTAAGGGAAATTTTTCGGACTTCATGGTCGTAATTAAGTGTATTCGTTAAAATCCTAGTAGGGTCAATACCTTCAACCCCGCCTAAGCGGGTATGTTTGAAATGAAGCATCTCCATATAATGTACATAGATTAATTTAGCGTGTTGTTTGTTATCTGTAGCTGTAACTTGATAGTAAAGCTCTCCTGATTCCATATCGATTACCGGGCTACATGCACCTGGCTTAATTAACGCCATATCAGTAATCTGCCCATTAATGTCTCGAAAGAGCTGTACATATGCATTTCCTTGATAATTACGTAATGCCTCAATATCCCTAAAGAAATCAAATTTGGTAAAATACCTTGGTCCTTCGTTGAGCAAATTAAAAGCTGGTGAGTCAGTTGGTTGTTCATAGGTAACATCAATCATTTTCATAGGCAGTGAGGCGAATACGTTTGATACTCGACTAATCACAGCGAATATCGCTTCAGATATTTCCTCTTTACCAACGAGATGGTCAACCAGTTGCGGATCATTTAAATAGACTTCTCTTTTCACTTGTACTTCTTCTTCGATTCCTAATAGGGATTTGAATTTATCCATCACTTTCAATCTCTCACCTCCTCTCATAGATTCCTTAGATCACTAACTGAATAGAACGTCACTTTAGCTTTTCCTTGAGGTTTTACTAACAGATCTAATACTTTTACATGGCTGTTCAACATAGCTGCAAAACCATCAATCTTACGGTTTTTATTTTGCTTAGTCGGTAGGTAGTTTGAGTTTCTGTCTTTAACCAATTTCACATTAGACAAGTACCAGTTGAACAACTTAGAATTGTTGTGAATGACCTTGCCATCTAATAACATTTCTTTCAAGTTTTGCATAGGACCACCCAAAGTAACAAATCCTTGTCTGGTTTCTTCAGTTTCAAAACCATAATTGATTAATTCTTTGTTTAATCTCAGCGCTTTAGCCTTATCGTAATTAACTTGAATAATGTCATATAATTTCGATTTCTCAACAAACCATTCAAATACATATTCATAATTAACATAATCACCAGGAATAATTGTCAAATCTCCTTGCTTTTCCCAAGCCTTGATACGCTCTTTGTTCTGATCCTTATCGTATCTAGCTTGAGGTATCCAAGTGTGTTGCATAACAAAGACCTCGCCATCGTTTAAAGGAAATTCCAATACTGCAGCTGTAAAATCTTCCGTTTCCGAAAGGTCAAATCCACCTACACAATGTTTTCCTTTAAGCGTTTCGAGGTCTATAGTTTTATTATTCTTTTTGATTGTTGGCATATCTACAAAAGATAATTCATCAATATCTGAAAACAAATTGAACTGTTTTGTTATCCAATCAGCAAATTCTTTTGGGTCTTTTTTATCTTTGACGTAATCATCGACCATACCTATAAAATTCATCATGCATATGTTTGGATTGGCTTTAATCCACTTAGTAGGATCATCTGCTTCTTCCGGAGAGTCTAATTTTGCGATATAGTAAAACGTTCTTTCGTCAATGTCATCTTCTAAATGTTCCAAGCAGTCAATTCCCTGCTCATAATAAGACATCAGTGGTCCTTCTAAAACATAACCAGCTGTCGTAATATATACAATCAAAGGCTGTTTACGAGTACCTCTGGATTTTTTGATAACATTGATCAATTTGTAATTAGTAAACTCATGTATTTCATCAAATACACCAAAATGTGTATTTAAACCATCTAGTTTTCGACTATCAGAAGCTCTAGGCTCCATTTTCGAAAAAGTAAATTCATAGGTAATTGCAGCTCGCTTCGGCTTACCGAACTTTTTATACAGTGCTGGAGATTGTTTTACCATCTCAGCTGCTTTATCAAACAATAATCCAGCCTGATCACGAGCATTCGCTAATACATAAACATTTGCTCCTTGTTCCCCATCGTATCCCAACATATAGGTCGACAATCCAGAAATCAAAGAGGTTTTACCATTCTTTCTACCTACAAATACTAACCCCTCGCGAAACCTTCGCTCACCTGTATCTTTATGGACCCAACCAAACATTGATCCTATTATGAAATGTTGCCAAGGTTGCAAAACAAAACTTTCAAAGTCACCCTCAGTAGGTTTACACTTTTTCTCAATGTACCTAATAGGCCTATGTGCTCGTTCACTATCAAATACCCATGGAAAGTCATCTGTACCTTGTCTTCCTAAGTCTCTAATGTGACGTTTTGCAGATTGAATATTTTCTTTACTTGCTGGAATACTCCCGTCAATCAATCTTTCAGCATACCAGGTCGTTAGCAATTCTGGATAAGGGTTTAAAAGATATGCTCCCCAAGAAGCTTGCTCTTCTCGGTAGCTGCTCCAAAAAGCGACTCTTTCGGTGTAGTTCATTTTTAAAACTGTCTTAGAAGTCATTGTCATCATCTTCATCTTCAGCCATCTTAATAGCCAGTTTCGCTCTCGCAGAAGGTGATAAACCTAAGTCACTACCGTAAGTTCTAATATTTTTAGAGCAAGTATCCATCTGTTTAGAAAGTGGATTCCCATACATTTCAGGAGAAACGTCTATAGGTTCTCCTGTTTGCTCTTTTCGTAGCTTTTGTCTACGATATTCTTTTCTATGCTCTGATTGCATCTTCTTGAATTGTTTTGTCAAAGCTACATATTGAGAATACCAACTACAATACAAAGCCATCGAGTGAACATCAGGATTACTAATCAACTCGATAGACATCAATTCTTCTTGGATAAATCCAAAAGCTTTTTTCCCTAACGCATCCAACCAGGATGGCGCAGTTATTTTATTAGTGGCCATCTTTAGATTTTCTTCTGCTTTAGCTCTCTTTTTCAATTCCTTAGTATTTTTCTTATTTGGATTGCCATTAAGTAATTGTAATTTTGCACTCTTGGCTGGCTGTGGCATTTTATCACCTTCTTTCTGAGAAAAGATTTGCTATTTTTGTCTTTGGTTCTATAATAAGCCTGTCAGCATAATCTGCTGATAGATTTAGATGGAGGTGATTATATGAGTAACTTGTACAAACCTGGTGAAGATAATAAACCAGCAGGCAAATACGAAGAAGTTGGCCCTCGTGGTGGAAAAGTTCCTAATGGAAATAACGCAACGATTGACAAAGGCGATAGATTACCACCAACTTCTGAAAAGGGACATAAATGGAAAAAGAAATAGTTATTCTTAAGCTAACCGTTGTAAGCGGTTAGCTTTTCCCATCTCAAAAAAATTAAAAAGCGGTTTTTTTACAAAGGATAGACTGCACCGTTCTCCAGGAACGTTGTCGTATTAACGTTCGGGTAGGGGGGCTATCTCTCTTTGACTGCGTAAAATTTTACGACTGATGACTTCGGTTTCGTTTTCTTTTTACCACCGCTACGTTCTGGATGATCTTTGTTGTGGCAACTATCGCAAGATACTTCAAGATTATCTTCATTCCAAAATAAAGTTAAATCTTCTCTAGCTTCTACAATATGATGGACGATATTGCCTCTGGTAGTTATCCCTCTTCGTTTACATTCCTGACATAGACCAAAGTCTCTTGCGATAATCACCGGCCGTAACTTTTTCCATCTCTGAGTCTTGTACAACTTGTCAATGTCATCACGTTTTCTTGGCCCGTACATTACAAGCACCTTTCTGAATCTAAAAACGTTAAACGTTTCATTTCCCGTTCTCCTTTATCTTCTCGTAATAAGTAGATATTAACGCTTGCTGAACCGCAAAGATTCCGTCCGGTCCCAACTTGCTCACATCAAGTTTTAGATTTTCTTTCATAAAACGTTTGTTATGTTCTGAGTTTAAAATTTCTTGCATAGTGTAATAATTAATTGCTGCAACTTCATCAACTGTCAATCCACTGGATGAAATGATGGATAGCATTGTTTGGGCTACTTCATCAACCTTTTTGTTCTGTCTAACTTTATTCAATTGATGTAGATTAGGATATTTAGATTTATTAATAACTCTTTTCTTCTTGGACACGTCTATTCCTCCTATATTAATGTACAAAAAAAGACATCTATATAAGATGCCTTTTTTTGTACATTAATATTAGTAATTAGTTTCTAAGTAAAGATATCAGTAAGGCAATAACAGCTATAACTATTGAAACTTTACTTTCAGAAGATTTTATACTTTTAAAATCACTCATAAACTCTGAAAACTTCTTAATTACTATAGTTAAAGTTATAGGTATCCATATATTCAAAACCATTATATAGGTATAATGTATTTTAGGTTCTTGAATAGAAATTAAATGTTCTATATCAAAAAATAATACTATGAAATATAGTATTGCTGAAAAAGATACTAATATTGACGTTGCCAGATACAAAACTACTATAAGACATCCAATTATCTGTATTACTTTATTGAATACATCTATAAAACCTGATCGTTCTTCATTAACATACGACTTAATTATTTTCGGGAATAATGAAAGTGTATAAAATGCTCCTAAAAGAAACAATCCATGTAATCCTATATTCTGTAAAACACTTAAATCTGAAAAAAAATTATAAATTTCTTCACCAAATATAAAAAGTATACCAAAAATAGTCGTTGCGATAATCCATTCTTTTTTCCGTTTCAGCAATAATCTCTCCCTTTTTCTTTTACTATATCAAAAACCCACCCGAATAAACAGGTGGGAAAAATAAAGGAGAAGATAAAGTTAAATCGATATGGATGTCTCTTAAACTTTATCACTCTATTAATATACACCATCTAAGTCAAGATGAAGGTAACATCTAAGTAACTTACGTAACGTACCCTTACTTTCCTTCAGAGAATTTAATCATCTTCATGATATGAGCATGTTTGTTTTTTATATACTGATAGTCATAACTTAGAGTCCTTGCTACAACTTCCAATGTATAACCTTCGACGTATTTCAGTTTCAGGATCTCATGATCTAGTCCATTGAATCTATCTATCAGTTTAAGAACATTTTCTTTTTGTTTGAGCAATTCCTTTTTTCTATCGTTCAATGTATTAATCACCTTATTTATATTTTTTTGTCTTTCCAGTGTTACTAGATAAGTTTGGTTCTTTGCAAGATCTCCATCTTTCCCATTGGCTTTTGTTTCCCACCTGCTTAGTTCAATCTGATTCACTTTAATTTCAGCATCCGTTAAATCTAGGTCTTCCTCGATAGATAATAAAGTTGCTAACCATTGATACTTAATCATTCTCACCCCATGTCTTTATCATCTGTCTTTTATGTTTTATCAGGTAATACCTCCCACTATATTCAGCACTCCGTTACCATAAGCTATTTCAAATTCACTTATTTCGTTTTGATTTACTGACTTCTTACCACTTGTCAATTTTAAATGCATCCAGTCCTCTACTGGGATAGCGTAGAAACTTCTCATCTTAAAACTTACCAGGATAAATGAATACGCACCTAAACTATCGTGTAGCTTCAAATCTTGCTCTTGAATCATGTTTATACGGTCGAACCTTATACTAGGGTCTTCAGTGTGCTTTGCTTCAAATACGATTGATTTGCCGTCTTTAAGAGTACCAGTAAAATCTGGCTGTGCTTTCTTCTCGAAATGCGCTCTAAAGTGTCCTTTGGTTTTATCGATAACTGACAATATCTTCATAGGTTCTGGAGTCTTTTGGATGTGAGCAATATTCATCTTGGAATAATAAGCACAGGTTATTTCAATTAGCTTCTCAAAATGTTCTCCATTGCGTTTAGCTATTAATGCGCTATGACTTCTATTCTGATTTCTCATCTTGCACCTCTCGACTTTCTTCCAGATCGGGACAAGTACGCTTGACTGCATATTGCAAAGCATCTCCTGCATCACGAGAAGAATGTGGCATCTTCTCTAATGTCTTTTCAGATATTGCTTCTATTTCAATTTCCGATAGTAGCCCCATACTTCTAAGGTTCTTTTGAAATTTTTCATATTCTTTCATTCCCATTAGGCATCCACTGCTTTCTCATATCTCTTAACCACATTCTCTGCAAATCTAACTTGTTGCAAGATGTAAGGATCATTTTCTTTATGGCCTTCGACAGCTAGCCAGTCGCTGATTCGTTTATCAACGTCCTGGCTAACAGCTAAGGCTAAACTGTCAGGCAGCTTATCTAAAGCATTACTTAATCTTTCTGAGTAGCTCATTAGAAGTCTCCTTTCGCTCTCTTTTCGGCTGTGCTTCTTAAAGAAGAAGGAAATTTGCTAATTACTTCGTCAAAGGTCCCTAAATACGTGAAGCGATTATATTGTTCTTCATTCTCATTGAGTTTGGTATCAAATAAGAACCTGCCACCATATTCACCGGCATAGATGAACAACTTATCATTAGGTTTTTCTGTTGTTTGATCACTCATTCGCTTGCTCCTCTGGCTTTTCAGGCAGTATGGAATGTTCTTCGATTGGAACCCAATACTCCAAAACTACATATTCATCTGTTGATTCCATCACATCGCCAACAATGTAGCTTCCAACTGAGTAGCCATGTACATAGCCATCTGCATCAATAAACTCCCCTAACCATTGTTTAATCCAATCTTGATGTTCTTCTTCAAACTCTTTTGTCATTCTTGCTTTAAATCTATTTGCCATCGATATCGACCTCAATCCCTATTTTATTTAAATATTTTGTTTCTACCGATACCACTTCTTCGATAGATGTATTTAAATACAAATTCGTTATAGATCCCCTATTATCGTGCTTTTGGTTTGATAAAAGTTTTTCATGCAAGAACCGAGCTGACTCTAAAACGATAGATAACGATTCGTGCTTTGTTGCCAATGATTCCATTTGAAACTTTAAACCTACTTCGCTGTATAAACCCAAATCGATTAAACGCTTTTCTTGCTCTTGCAAAACTTTTTGTGTTTCTTTTACCTTGTGCAGCTCATTACTCATTTCGTTAATCGCTTCCTGTGCATTCATTCGCTTACTCCTTTCAACTAATAACTGTGAACTTGCTTAATCTATCTTGCTTAACGACTTTCTGTACTTCTATCCAATTCCACGGATGTATTTCTTCAACATAGTAATGCACGACTAGATCGGTTGATTCGTAACCAAAGCTTTTAATCCCTGATATTTTGTAGCAAAACTGTTCTATATTATTTAAATTTGTTATATAGTAACCGCCTACGCCTAGTATCTTTTCTTCTCCTTGATTAACTTTCACTACGTTGTATTTGTCTTTTATCGTTTCGTTAATTTCGTATTTTGATACTTGTGGTTTGATGTTAACGTTTTGTAAAATGGCTCTTACTTTCACATAAGGCGCGCCAGATTTAAAATCTGTATACAGTTTTATGTCAAAAAGATGAATGATGATATACTTCTCATTCTCATGTTCAACCATTTCTCCGATTTTGATGTCTGCTTTAAACCCCAATCTGTTTAGCGTCCATATACCAAGCAAGCCTTCGTTAATCAATAGTCACTCCTCCAAATATTCCATCAAATCGATCTGTCCGTTTGGTTCGAAGTTCATCCAAAGTACTTCTTTTGCTATCTTTTTATTTTGATTATTGATACCTACTCTTGTTTCAAAGTAAACCTTTTGCCAGTCCTTAAGAGAGTCTCTATAAATTTCACTATCGTAGCCACTTAAGATAACTGGCCCTTCATGATTCTTTAGAGTATCGATTAATTTTAAGTGTTCAGCCTCATCCATTTCATTCGAGTAGTGCTTAGAAGATCTTGTAGTGTTTAGATAAGGTGGATCAGCATAAATCAACATATCTCTGTCGTTCATCTCTTCAATCAGAATTACAGCATCTTTGTGTTCAATTTGAGCATCTTTCAATCGTTCTGCTGCATCCAAGATGACAGCTGGTATATTCGACCAGTCGTAAGTGTTGTATGGTCCATTCCACGATATGTTCCTTCTCCACCCAACCATTGCATTGGTTTTACCTCCAATAGCAAACCAGCATCTAACGAGCATCCTTCTAGCATCTTCTAAATCATTGGCAGACTTTCTCTCAGAAAGCTGATACTCTTCTCTAGAGTAAGGTGTCATATGAATGAAATAACTTAATTCTTGAGGTCTCTCTCTTATCTGTTTAAATAAATTAACTATACGTCCATCTAGATCATTGATAGTTTCTAAAATATCCTTCGGTTTATTAAAGAAAACAGCACCACTACCAAAATAAGGTTCTAAATAAGATTTGTGCTCAGGAAATTGTTTTATGATCAAATCAGCCATACGCCATTTACTACCTGGATAGTTTAGTATTCGTCTCATACGTCATCCCCTATTCCGACAAATCTCTATAACGAACAGCAATCTTTAGGACTTCATTCATTGCTTCTACATCTTTCTCAGCACGTTCTCTTGCACTATTCGATAGAGATGGTTGAGTCAGTAACTTTTCATAGTCTTCGATAAATTTCTCAGTTCGATCAATTGCTTTTTGCTTATTATCTATATTTAATTTGACTTGAGACATAACTACTCCTCCTAATTGATTTTTTTACGATTCCTGATTTTTTCAAGTCTTAATCTAAATTCTTCTTGTTTCACTAAATCGATTTCTTCACCTTTGTTTTTTTCAGTAGCCCATTCAGGCAAAGACTCTTCTCTTACATAATTTTTAGAACTGCCTTTAGTGTTATGATTAGCTTCTCGTTCTTTCTCAGATGCTTCCACCATTTCAGGAGTGTACAAACCTTTCTGGATCCAGTTTCTAAGTGTACCGTTCGTGTACTTCCAAGTTCGAACACCGTTTTCTACTGAATTCGTAAGCGATAGAATAACCATGTCGTCTCCCTGCTCAAAAGTTGCGCCTAGTTTTTTAAAGTCATCAATCCAATGAACCATATCCTGATAGATGACCGACGAAGGAGTCAATGTTCCAAATCCGTTGTCTTGAAAAAATTGCTGACTTCTTAAAGGCTTCATTGAATCAGGGAAATCCTTTTCTTTTGTTTCTTTCTTCTTGGTACTTTCTAATTGGGTATTTAAACTTGGTACTTTATCTTCACTATATTCGAAAGGGGGTTCTTCCAAATCTGAAAGGGGGGTATCCTTATTTTCGAAAGGGGCCCCTTTCGTATTTGAAAGGGGTACTTCAGATTTGGAATAGGTAAAGTCGATTCTCATGATTCTTTTCTGTATTTCTTTAGGATTATCTTCCTTGTATATATATTCAATTTTTAGCATACCTTTATCTTTAAGTTTATTGATAATGGCACTGCATCGACTGTTGCTTAATCCTGTTATAAGGCTAAAGTGACCATTATTTGCAAAGCATCCTCTTTCTTGATTTGAAAGAGAATGTACTTCAGCAATGATTATTTTCTCAGTTGCATTCAATTCTGTATTCAGCCAAATTTCGGCAGGTATCCATATTCCTTTAAAGTCTCTACTGTTTTTCATAATTGGTGCCGTTCCTCTCTAATACTGGTAGGTTTGAATCTAATGTTTCAACTGAGGGTAGTATGCCCCTCTTTTTTAGTTCCTCGTATAAGAAAATACGTCCTTTTTGAGTCCACTTAGTCGTGGTTTTGACTTTCGTATCAGAAATGATATGCGTATTTGAGTGTGTATAACCTTCATTCGCATATTTTTGATATAAAAGCCATGTCTTTCCTTGCTTGTACTGGATACCATACTTGTGCAGCAGTTCATTGAACGTTATAGCACTCATACCATAATCCTTAGCAATGATAGAAATGTTCACTAGACTTTGGTTCTTGAGAATGCGATCATAATAAATTGCCTTTGGATGCATCGCTAAAACTTCATTCTCTAATCGCTCTCGTCTGGCTTGTTCCGCTTTTAAATTCTGCGCTAACTGAATAATCGTATCTGGATCAGTCAAAGCTTGTTCTATAGTGCTCTTGGTCATATATACACCATGCTTACGTATGCTTGGTAACACTTCTTTAGTTACCCATCGACTGAAGCTTTCAGCACTTGGGAGTTTAGATCTGAATACCAAAGCATAGATACCAGCTT
The DNA here is from genome assembly GCF_036039175.1 of Marinilactibacillus sp. XAAS-LB27. Classification (NCBI taxonomy): domain Bacteria; kingdom Bacillati; phylum Bacillota; class Bacilli; order Lactobacillales; family Carnobacteriaceae; genus Marinilactibacillus; species Marinilactibacillus sp. XAAS-LB27. The sequence goes on from NZ_JAYXKP010000001.1 coordinate 477,575, forward strand.
CACTGATAATTGTCATATGTCTTGTTTGATCTGATGCATCGATTCGATGCATCAGCTTATCTGCTTTATTGACATGTACACGGATAGCATTGTCAGAACGTTCATACCCAAGAGCATCTGCGACGTCCTTACCTACAAACCATGGTTCTCCATCAATCATGACTGTTCTGACTTCTGCATCTTCAAAGTGAAAAATTGACATCTGTTCCATCGTTTCCCTCTTTTCTTAATTGTGATATACTTGAGTTAATTATTTTTAATTTACCTTTAACTGCTAAGTTGCTGCTTAGCAGTTTTTTTGTGCTATCCATAATCGGACTTCCTCAATTAATTCAATTACTACTTCTTTAGTGAATGTTCCAACCTCAACTAATTTATTATTGATTAAGGGTAGAAAAAGAAAAATATACTCAGAACCAAATTCCAAAGAGCCACGCTTTTGATAAGAATATTTAACTGAAAAATAAGTTATGATGAATCCGGAGATAAATGAATATTTATTCTTTAGCATCCACTTCAGCATAGTATGCATCCGCCCTTCTAATTATTACTGGTTCAATTAATTTTGGTGTAACCTCTCGTACTTTTCTTATGACAGAAGGTTGACTATCTCCCTCAACATACAACTTTTTCGTAACCGTTCCATAACCCACATATTGAGTCATTTCTTTTTCAGCTCCTCTCGATGCTGCTTCTGTAATTTGATCACTAGCGATAATAGATACACGAAAATCGATATTGCTACCAAAGTTATTTTTATCATTATTAAAGATGTAGATATAGTCATGCAAACGCATCCTTTCTTTTGGTATACTCCTATTAGGAAGGAGGTGGTAGATATGGTAGCGAGTATATCTTTAACACAATTTTTAACGTTTACCACGAAAGTAAGTACGTCTGCTAAAATTAATGAGGTTAAGAGAATTAAAAACTCCCCCGATTATTCACCTGGTATTGACTACTGGAAACAACTTAGAGATGAAATTAAAAGAATTCATGAAAATGATTTACCAATTTCTGAACTTCTTAAACTTTCATCTAACGTTTCCGAACCTAAACAGAGAAACTATGCTAAAGCCATTAAGAACTACGTTTCTTTTATAAATAACAACGAGGTTGAATACTTTAAACCCGATAAATCGTACTATAATTTTTCTGAAGACTTATCTGTTAGAACTAGTCCGGAATTAGGGCTAATAGTTAATGGCAAAAGACTTTACGTGAAAAATTGGTATAAAGTTAGTTCGACTGATACGAAGATTAATAAGAGAAGTATCAAATCTACTTTGACTATGATGCGACTATCTACAAAAAACTTTGAAGTTACTGATGATGAAAATTTCGCAGTTCTTAACTTACAAAATGGAAAATTAACTGAAGCTACTCCAGTACTAGAAGAAGACTTACTTGAATTAGAAGTCGATGCAGGTACTTTCCTGAGCATTTGGAAACAAATCTAGAAACCACTCAATTCTCCTTGAATTTGTGCGCAATCTTCGCATATATAAACTCCATCATTAATCTTCAAAATCGCTTTAGAATTACACAGTAGACATTTTTTATTTTTTATCGCTCTTATTGCTACTCCAATAGCAGTAAGGGCGATTGCTGTTACTAATACATTTTTCATATAGTCTCCTCCTCTCTTACACATTCAATTCAAACGTCTCGTTGCCATAAATGAAATAGCAGCTATTCTCCGGATTAGTTAAGTTTCTTTCTGCTAAAGCTAGTCTTACGTTTTCTTCAAGGTTCTCTAGTTCGTATAATCCAATATATTTCTTATTACCATCTTTATTTACATAAACAAAAACTTGATTCATAATTCTATTTCTCCTAACTATAAAATTGCTTCTAGATTTTCTTCTAACCACGTGGCCATTTGCATAGCTCCAAACTTCCAAGGGCTTCCTTTCCCCTCTGGATACCTAACAAAGCCGCCTCGTTTAATATCTAACTCGTCTTTGAAGGGATATAAAATAGTTTCTTTTAGCCACTGAGGACTTCTACCCGTCCTGTTGGAAAGATCTTTCATCTCCCAATAACGTCCAAGTAAACTTTCCTCAAAAGCTTTATCCAACTCTTCTTTAGCAATTAGCACGTATCCATCTGGTATCGGTATACGTGCTTCTAAAACTTGAGTCATATTCATGCCTCCTTATTTATCTTACCGATTAAATCGGTATCTCTTCCAAAAAAAATATAGTCTCTAGGAACTCTATAGAATTCTTCAATCATATCAATTTGCTTCACGCTTAAATCGGCACTATCTTTTTCTAACTTTCTATACGTTTCTAAATTGACTTTTAAAAGACTTGCTAAATCAGACTGTTTCAACCCTGAACGATGACGTAATGCACTAAGTGTGAATTTTAATTCGATAGGAACTTTATTAGTTATTACCATAAATTTTCTCCTTTCAATTTAAGTTAACCTTATGTTATACCGTTTAAAGCGGTATGTCAACTACAATACTTACTATTTTATGTCTTACACTAGATTTTTTATGTTTAATTCGGTATCATGTGTGTACAGAATACTTTTTACATAAAAGGGAGTAAAATTTATGACTAAAGATATAAAAGAAATCTTCTCAAATAACTTGAATAAATATATTAGCCAAAAAGGCGTAACTGTAGCTGACGTTGCAAGAGAAACAGGTATTGCGTATCAAACGGTTAGCGATTGGAGAAATGGAAAAGCTATGGCTCGTGGAGGTGGATTACAAAGGCTAGCTGATTATTTTGATGTAAATATATCTGATCTTACTGCAGACAAACCAAGAAACATAATGCCTATAACAGAATTGGTTCGAATTCCTATTTTAGGAACAATCGCTTGTGGAGACCCAATTGATGCGATAGAAAATGTAACTGAGTATCGTTCTGTTCCTAAGGATTACTTGCCTACTGGTGAATTATTTTTCTTAGAGGCTCAAGGAGATAGTATGGAACCTAAGATATCAAATGGATCTTACGTCTTATGTAGAAAGCAAGAGGATGTGGAGTCTGGTGAAATTGCTGCGGTCCTAGTTAATGGAGATCAAGAAACTACATTAAAAAAAGTCATTAAACAAGGAGAAACCATACTTTTACAAGCTTTGAACGAAGCATATGCTCCCTATATCATAACTAATGACAACCCTGCTCGCATCGTTGGTAAAGCTTTGAGAGTAGAAAACGAGCTATAAAAAGACGGATCTGCCACTAACAGAATCCGCCCTATTAACTCCTAAAATTATATTATCACACTGGGGGAACAGTATGAAGAATAAATTAGTTTTACTTAGTTTATCCTCTTTCTTTCTAATTGCTTGCAATGGAGAAGATAAAGAAACTATCTCAAATTACGAAAGTACGATTGATACTCTTCAAAACGATAATGATAAGTTAAATCAAGAAAATAAAAAATTGGTTGATGAAAATAAAGAGTTGAAGATGCATAATAAGGAAATTGAAAGTTATGTTGAAGAGTTTTTAACTGATTGGGAATCAAGTATAGAGGAAAGTACTGATGATCCCTACATTAATGACATAGACGGATTAGAAACATTTTCATTAGGAGATACTATAAGGTTCGATACAGGACACGAATTTAAAGTTACTGATATTTATGTTACGGATGAAGCTCCTAATCCGTCTGATATTATAAATCGAAATTTTGTTAGAGTAGATTTTAGTTTCAAAAATGGAGAATCTGAAGATGTCACATTAGCAGGAGAAAACATTTTATCGTTATATGATTCTAACGGAGAAAAAGCTAAGATGACATCTAAGAATTTCTTATATGCAGAAGTCAGTCCAGGAGAGCTACTGGAAACATCGATATATTTCGATGCTGGTCAAGGACCTTATCAGGCAGTCACTGGAGACATAGCCTGGGTATCAGAATAAAGTAAAACAAAAAACACACCTCCCCCACTCGCCAAAGTAGAAAGGTGTGTTTCAAGCAATACACTAAAAGACTCAGCAAAAATGCTGTGCTATTTAGTATGTCATTAATTTTATCATATCCAAGGAGTGTTTTATATGGCTAGCTTTAAAAAGCTTAGTACCGGATGGCAATACCGTGTTTCTTATAAAGAAGATGACCAATACAAAATCAAAAGTGGTAATGGCTACTCCACGAAAAAAGAAGCTCAAATTGCAGCTGCTAAACTAGAAGATCTCTTGAACAAAGGCAACAAGATCAATAAGAACCCGGAATTTCTAGAATACTTTCAAAAATGGTACGAAGTATTTAAAAAAGATAAACACAGCGAAAAGAATAATAGAGATATTATGCTTTCTATTAATACAGCGAAAAAGTTTTTCAAGAAAACAAAAATTAAAGATATTGATCGCAAGAAATACCAGGAATTTTTGAACTGGTATGGAAATGGACGTGCTTCTGCAACCGTTAGAAAGGTTCATGTATATACTAAAGGGTGTTTATTGGATGCTTTGCAGGAAGGTATAATTCACAAGGATCCAACTAGAAATATAGTAGCTAAAGGTACTGAAGCGGTTCGAAATGAGAGAAACAAATACTTAAACCAGCGTGAGGCCGTAGCTTTGATTAATGAAATAAAAAAAGGTATGAAACCTGAGTGGCAATCAAGATATATCATATTGGTGGGCATTGCTACTGGACTTAGATTTTCAGAAATTCTTGCCTTATCTTGGGAAGATGTTAATTTTAAAGAAAAGACAGTATCCGTTAAAAGTGCATTTGACTATACCCACACTAAAAAAATTCAAAAGACGAAAACAGAAGCTTCTAAAAGAGTTATTTCAATTGATGATGCTACTTTAACAATACTCAAAGAGTACAAACTAGCTACTCAAATTAATCATAGTAAATATGTATTCTTAGATAATCAATTCAACCATGTTTCTAATAATGCTGTTAATAAATCTTTGAAGAATGCATGTAAAAGAATTGGTATAACCGAGATCACATTTCATTCTTTAAGACATACTCATTGCTCACTTTTAATTTACCAAGGAGTCAATATCAAATATATTTCTAAGCGCCTTGGACATTCTACCATTAGTATCACCTACCAGGTATACGGACATATTTTAGATGAGTTAGAGCAACGTGAATCATCTAAGGTAGATGACATGATGGAACAACTTTACAATGCAAAATAAATGCAAAAACATTTTGCATTCTTGTTTTTTCTAGTGTTTACAGCAAAAATAAAAACCCTCCAAAACGTTTATGTATCAACGTTTATAGAGGATTTCTAATTTCTCAAATTATTCTCTTTTATACCCCAAAAGGAGAATAAGGGATTCGAACCCTTGATACGGGAATACCGTATACACGCTTTCCAAGCGTGCTCCTTAAGCCACTCGGACAATTCTCCAGCTTGAAACTCCGCAAGCAGGGCTCGAACCTGCGACAACGCGATTAACAGTCGCGCGCTCTACCAACTGAGCTATTGCGGATAAACTTTTAGCAACTCCATTATTATAATAGTGACCATGAAAAATGTCAATAAGTTATCATCATTTTTCACATACTGTTTCCTGAAAAAGAAAAAGCCCATCAGCTTTCACACCGATGAACTTTTGAGCTATCTATTCTGATACAAAAACAAAAGCACTAAAAGCAGGTAAAACAATCTTTTCACCATTCAAATTAGCATCATGCGTTGACAACACAAGGTTGTCTTCATCGAACTGCATGTCACTTGTAACTTCTGCTTCTTCTTCAGAAAAGTTACAATACACGCGTCCAGTAGTACCTTTAAAAGATCTTTCATATGCGTAAGTTTTATCTTGCGTATCTAAAAGCTTCCAGTCTCCTCTAGTAAATAAGTCGGTCATTTTCAACTTAATGAGTTTACGGTAGTAGTTCAAGATACTAGATTCAGATTTTTCTTGGTCTTGCACATTATAAATGGCTTCCTGGTTGGATATAATCCACGGTGCCGCATCTTCTGTGAATCCCGAACCCTTTTCATCTGTCCACTGCATAATGCCTCTACTGGCGTCTCTGACCGTTAAGTTCAGATTCTTCATGATTTTGTCATGTGACCATCCGAATGCTTTAGCTTCTTGGTAAAAACTAAAGGCACTATTGTCCGAAATATTTGAAGGATCATCAAACCAAGCATTATTCATCCCAATTTCTTCACCATAATAAATGATTGGGATTCCTTTTTGCAGATACAGTAACGTAGCCATCATCTTAGCTGTTTCGTCTCTATAATTGTCCATGTCACCGTATTTTTGAGGAGCTCTTGGATGATCATGATTATTCCAAAATAATATCGGACCACATTTATCTTTCAAACTTTCTTGAACCTCTTTTTGAATTCTTTTGAATTTTTCGAAATCTAAAGGAACGTGTTGGTTCATTTGAGGTAGTTCTTCAATTTTTAAAGATTCATCATCCGTAAAGTGCTGGAGTGTGATGACACCATCTAAAATACTATTATTGGTATACTCTCTGATTTTTTCGGCATCTGCACTTGTTGCTTCACCGATTAATAAAATCTCATTTTCATGATCCGTTAGCGCTTGATTCAGTTCATTAAGATATTGTTTTAGATTTCCGCCATACTCTATTACGTCTTGAGTCTCTTGGTCATCTGCTTTATCTGGAAACTCTTTATCGACATCAATATAAATGAACGCATCTAACCTGAAGCCGTCTACTCCTTTGTCCATTAAATAATTGAGTATACCAACCATTTCTTTTCTTAAGGGTTCATGATCCCAGTTCAAATCTGGCATTTCTTTTTTAAATGTGTGAAGGTAGTACTGGTCTCCATTCATTTCTTTTGACCAAGCTGAACCACCGAATGCTGCTGTCCAGTTATTTGGATAAGCTCCATCACTAGCCGCATCTGCCCAAATATAATAATCACGATATGGGTTATCTGGACCTTTTAAGGCTTCTTTGAACCATGGATGCAGAAGAGAAGTATGGTTGAGAGGAAAATCATAAATCACTTTCAGACCTCTTTTTTTCACTTCTGAGAAAAATGTATCTACATCTTCTTCTGTCCCAAATAGTGAGTCGATATGTTTGTAATCTATTACATCATATCCATTATCTATTTGATTAGAAGATACGATTGGATTGATCCAAAGTGTATTCACGCCCAGACTTTCAATATAATCCAGCTTCTGAATGATTCCTTTTAAATCTCCAATACCATCATTATTTGAATCTTTAAAGCTTCTTGGATAAATCTGGTAAATAACTGCTTCATTCCACCATTGTTTTTCACTCATAGAATCGCTCACTTCCAACATAGATTAGAATGATTATACCAATACTACTGAAAGTGAACGAATCATATGCTTACTTTTAGTTCATATTCTCTGGAACAAGGAAGGTAAAGAAACTTGGTAGGACCTTAATATCTAGTGGAAAAGCTGGTCCTTTTTCCCCGTCTAAAGCTACATGCCCATCATGACTACTTTTAATAGTGGCTTCTTTCAAGTTCCAGACGAATCCTTTATTTTCATCATCCGTTTTATCTTCATCGTCCTTAAATAAGGATGTCATCGCTGTGATTTTTTCTCCTAAGGTCGATTTTTCTAATCCAAAAAGGTATAGTTGCCCATCATCATAAGTCGCGTCTTTGAAAAAATTAGGGATACCGGCTATCGAGTTTGATAAGCCAATCAATAGTAAACTTAATTCATGCTGACTCGTTTTTCCATCTAACGTTAATTCCACTTCAAATGTTTCATCTTCTGTTAGGGATCTGATCCCTTCAAAGAAATAAGCTAGTGATCCAAATCGTTCTTTTGATTCTTTACTCACTTCCCAGACAGTTTCTGGAATGGAACCAGCCGAAATAGAGCTTAAAAATAAGCGACCATTGATTAAACCAGCATCTGCCTTTTTGTCCACACAATTTGCAAGATCTTCTACTGCTTGAGCCATATCTGTGGAAATACCAAGTCCTCTAGCGATATTGTTCACTGTACCGGTTGGTATGATACCAATTTTGGGTCTATAAGGTTCATCTTTAAGTGCATCTCCTAATCCAGAAACGGTTCCGTCTCCTCCGAGTGCGATAATGATTTCGTATTTTTCTTCGCAAGCCTCTCTGGCAAATTTTCCGATATCTGCCTCTTTTTCCGTGATTTTTATATCAGCCGTACGTCCATTCTCCTTGAAAACTGACTGTGCTCTAACCGCAAACTCTTCAGCTTGTTTTTTACCCGAAGATGGATTGGCAATAATCATAACTTCTTTCACTGGCTTGCCCTTCTTTCTTTCATAATTGGTTTTATTATACTACATTACCAACCACGTCGTACAAAAAAAGACCACGTAAAAATTTACGTAGTCTTTTCAAGCTTTTCACTGACATTCAGGACACAGTCCATAAATTTCCAGACGATGAGACGTTACTTTAAATCCTGTTAGATTACTCGTAACCTCTTCCGCATCATCAAGTCCAGGATAGTACACATCTTCAATTTTACCGCAGTTTGTACAAATGGCATGATAGTGCTCGGTTGAAGCAAAGTCAAAGCGGCTAGAGGCATCACCATATTTCATTTCCTTCACTAGACCAAGTTGGATGAACAATTTCAAATTATTGTATACTGTCGCAACACTCATACTAGGAAATTTACTAGATAAAGCTTTGTAAATATCATCTGCTGTTGGGTGAGTATCCATATCAATTAGATATTCTAAAATTGCATGTCTTTGTGGTGTAATTCTTACATTGTTATATTTCAGTCTCTCAATAGACTGATTCACTAAATAACTCATTTTTTATCTATCCTTTTTTATCTACTTATAACATATCTGACATTCGGTCCATTTATCCTTCATGATACTCTCTTACTACTTTTAATGCAAGAAAATGCGGAATAACGAAAATAACCTTTGAGAAATCATTCTAGTTGCTATACTATTATATCATTCATACTTTTATCTATATTATTCGAAGGCAGTGAACTTATAAAATGAAAATTGGAGCCCGTACATTCAAAACCGGATTAGCTGTATTTTTAGCTTTAGCTATTCCTTCTTTATTGAATATTTCAGAAGGTGTTCCACTTGCTGGGATATCAGCTGTAGTTTCTATGCAGCCTTCCGTGAAAAAATCATTTCAGACTCTGAAAGACAGATTGTTAGCAAATATTATTGGAGGGGTCGTTGCCGTCTTAACCGTCCTTGCTTTAGGTAATTCCTACTTCATGATTGGCTTAGCTTCAGCAATTCTGATCGCAATCCTCCATCAATTTAAGCTGAACAATGTGATTGTCTCTTCTATCATCACACTGATCATCATTATGATGTCAACTGACTATCCCATCGTTATGAGCGCTTCAATACGCGTCTTGGGTACAATCATCGGGGTATTCTCAGCTTTTGTGGTAAATGGCGTTGTTTTGCCACCTAAATACGACGAAAAACTGTTTTACTTAAATAATCAAGTTACCGATGATTTAATGAGATTCATACGTGCAAGTTTAAGAAAAAATATTCAATATCCAATGATGCGTAAAGATTTGAAAAGTTTAAAAGCAAGTATCTCTAAAATGAATTTATATCTTGACCATTTAGTCGATGGCGATCTTAGAAAATATTTTAGGTCTTCTGAGTATTCTCTTGCTAGGACTATTGTTGTTTATCGGCAATTTATCCGAACAACTGAAAAAGCTTATGACCTAGTGCAAACTTTACATCAAGCTGAAAATGTATATAATCACTTTCCACAAGAATTGAGACATCTACTCATTGAACGACTAGAAACACTGATGTCGGCACATGAACAGATTATCTTGAAATGGAACGGTCGTGTCTTACCGGAAGAAGTTAATTTCATTACGCATAAGGCAACCTTAAGAAAATCTTTTATGGACTCTTTTTTCAATGAAGCGAACTTAGAATCCTACTTGGAAAATGAGTATGGACAAAGTAATGCGGTTATTCATATCATGTCTTCCGTTTTAGATTACGAAGAAAGCCTTCAGCATTTAAATAAATTGGTTAGTAGTTACAAGAAAAACCATAATGAAGAAGATGATAAAATTATAGATCTTCATTGATTTTCAAAGAAAAAAACTTCCATACTGAACTGAAATGTTCAGCTAATGGAAGTTTTTTTATAGGCTTTTTTATTCGTCTGTTGTGTTTGAAACTTCACTTTCAATGGCCTGTTGTATTAAAGTATTCCCTTGATCATTAAGATTCGTTTGTTCTTCATCGAATAGAGAATCGAGTTCGAGTCCCTCTTCTTCAGCCAGCGTAGTGAACTGGTCGTGAATAGCGATAACAGGAATTCCAAACTCACTTGCCACTGAATTCATTTCATTCATATAACTTCTATAACTCAATGATCTAGAGTTAGGATTATCGAATTCCGATAGGATTGGTGCTGGTTCCATAAAGAATATTTCCGTATCAGGTAGTCCCTCTGTTAAAGCATTCATGATACTTGTTAGATACTGATTAGTTTCTGAAAGCCCGATATCTCTATTTTTGTCTTCCAAAGCAGGCATACGGTAAATAACAACATTTGCTCCTGATTCTACTACAGTGTCAACTGTTCGTTGAATATACAATTCATATGTATCTGTTTCTGGGTAGGTATATTCTTCGATTTCTAAAGGACCACTTACATTATCCTGAATGATTGTATTCATCTGTCCATACCATTCTAGCGATGTATCAATTGGACCATAGTAAGCCAATCTAGCTTGATCATTAGTCAAAGTTGTATAATCGATCGTCTCTAGAATAGATAGTGAATCCAAATTCGATTCGTATTCAGCAAGCTTTTCTTCAGTACTCAAAGCGTCAGGTGCAGCTTGCTCAGAAGTTGTACTGCCTTCGCCCTCTGATTCATTTGTATCATTTGCACTTAAGCTATTTTGAAGCATTTCTTCTTCCTGATTATTTGCATATTGTCTACCAAAAAAGATAATCAGAATTGAAGCAATTCCTAATATTACAGTTAAAAAAATATTCTTTTTCACAAATTAACATCCTCTCAAGCAGATTCTTAAAAATCATATCATACTTTCCTCTATCTTTACAATAAAAACAGCAAAAGTCTTTAAGAAAGACTTTTGCTGTTTTACTTTGTTTCATCACAATTATTTTTTACCCGTTAGTTGTTTATATCGGTCGTACCACAAATCAACGTAACCTTCTGAAAATGGACCTTTTTCTTCTTTGATCCATTCAACAAGAACCTTGATATGCTCTTTCAATATAAGATCAACTTCTTCTGGATAATCCCATTTTTTACCGTGCTCTTCATATTCATCAACATCCAGCAAACGTTTTTCTCCATCTGGAAAAACTTTTACATCTAGATCATAATCAATATATTTCGCACCTTCTTCATCAATAAGAAATGGAGAAGCCATATTACAGTAATAAGAAGTTCCTTTTTGGCGAATCATTGTAACGATATTGAACCAGTAGTGCTTATGGAAGTATACGAGCGCAGGTTCTCTCGTTCTCCATCTTCTACCATCGGATTCAATTACAAGTGTATGGTCATTGCAACCAATCAATGAATGCTCAGTTGTTTTCAAAACCATAGTATCTCGCCAAGTTCTGTGCAAACTTCCGTCGTGTTTATAGCTTTTGATTGTGATGAAATCTCCTTCTTTTGGAAACTGCATCCATGTACCAACTTTCTTTATACAAATAATATTACTACGATAATATTATTAGATTCATCTCACCACGTATTATATCACAATACCTTAATTATCCGTAGGGAAAAGTTATATTGATCCAATCACCTAAAACATAGCGCAGGTTGTAGATCTTAGCCTCATCTACATATTTCAGGGTAAATTTTTAAAATAAAGTAATTTCTTTGGATGCTTTCAGGAGTTTCTGTTGTAATACCGGGAATACAAACTGATCAAACTCACTTTCATTGACCCATTCGCAATTTGTTGGTATATCTTGTCCCGGTTGATTTAAAGTAGCTTCATACAAATAAATATTCCAGTGTAAATGCGTAAAAATATGCTTAACTGATCCATTTGAATTCTGACTCACAGTTACATCTACGTTATATTTTTGCTTTAGAAAATTTGTTACTGCCGTTGCTTCTAACTCATCAATTTCATGTAGGTCTTTTTGAGTAAAAGATTTCCATTCTACTTGATCAAGTATCGTCTGTTCTTCTATTAAAGGGTACGTCCACATATTAGCTAAAAGTCTATCTTCAGACCTTTTTTCTAGCAAGTATGCTCCCTCTTTGTTTCTAATCATCATTGCAAAATAATTGACAATTTTTTTCTTTTTCTTTTTACTTTTAAAAGGATATTCGAGATACGTTTCATTTAAATAAGAAGCATTGAATTCTTTTATAGGACTTTTTGAAGGATCATAGTTTTTAGGCGTACAGATGGTTGCTCCAAGATCCATTAGTGCTTGATTGAAATCACCTGGTCTATTTGGATCAATAATATGGTACATGACTTCTTCAAACACTTTTCGACTAGCAGGTTTCGCAATATCAACGTTTATCTCGAATAGTCTGCTGAGTACCCTCATCAGATTTCCATCAACGGCAGGTTCTGCATGGTTGAAAGCAATACTTGAAACCGCTCCTGCTGTATATGGTCCAATCCCCTTAAGCTTTTTAATTTGTTCAGGTTCGGTAGGAAATACTCCATCAAATTCAGTAACGACTTGAATTGCCGCTGCTTTCATATTTCTGACTCTAGAGTAGTATCCAAGCCCTTCCCAAGCTTTTAGAAGTGTATCTTCATCTGAACTGGCAAGATCCGCAATGGTTGGAAACAATTCCAAGAAACGATTGTAATATGGAATGACCGTATCTACTCTAGTCTGTTGAAGCATGATTTCAGAGATCCATATTTTGTATGGATCAGATGTTCTTCTCCAAGGTAAATCCCTTTTCTCTTTATCATACCAGTCTAGTAGAACCTTTCTAAATGAATCAATTTTATCTTGAGACCACATTTCAATATCGTATTTTGTTTTTAATTCTTCAGTTGTTAAATATTTATTCTTCATTTTCTTCTTCCTTCATCTCGATGAATCTTTGAATCAATTCGGATGGATATCCCTTTTGAAACAGACTCGTTTTAGTTTTTCTAATCAGATCATAGCCCTTTGCCTTACTGGAGTAACGTCTCCAGGCCTGTTCGCCTTGCACGACTAATGCGTCGTACTCTTCGTCTTCTGATTTTTCTGTATCCATCTCATTGACCACTTCTTGAATGATATCCATGTCATATCCTTTTTGAAGCAAGAACTGTTTAGTTTTTTGAATCGCTTCTCTTTGAGACTTCTGATTGGATTTTCTCCATGATTTTTCTGCTAAGTTGAACGCATTATCAAACTGATCTTCAAATGAATATTCTAGCATGCCTTCTTCTATAAGTGATTTATCGATCCCTTTTCGGTTCAATTCGTTCATGATCGTCTTCGGACCTTTTTTGTTTAAATTAGCAGCTGTTCTCACATAACTCTTAGCGTAGTCCAGATCATCGATCAATCTCTGATCTTTTAGTTGTTCTATAATTTCTTCGACGTATTCTTCGAATTCTTTATCTATCAAGTCATCTCTTACTTCTTTTTCAGAACGCATACCGTAACTTAAGTAAACTAACGCTCTTTGATAGGCTTTTCTAGAAACATCTTCTTCTTGGAGGGATTCTTGAAATTCTTTTGATACGACCATCCCTTTATGAAGCATATGTCGAATAATCAATTCCTCATCTACCGGAAATGCATATACTTCGTTAATAAAAATATTATAACGTCCTGGTCGTTTCTGAGCTTGGATACTAGTGATTTTATCTTCATTAACTGATTTAGTTTCTTTTTGAATAGAAGGCTTTTTACCACTTTCTTTGACTACTTTTTTTATTTCTTGTGGTTGATTCGGTTGTAGTCTGATTAATTGTTCATTGAATTTCTTTTCTTTATCCGAATGATTCATTTTATCACCTTCCAAATATAGTATCTCTATTATAACACAGGTAATAAGATTCCTATAGGTTCTAGAGCCATTAAAGGAACTTTTGTTCTCAAAAAAAGAGCCTACCCAAATTCTGGTAGACTCTCTAAACTTTTAATTCAAATTAAAGATCTTTTTCTACTTCGTTACCGACTTGATCACCTTTTGCTTTTTCATACACTTTGCGATCATCTTCATCCAGACCGGATCTTGAGGGACGATCTTTCACAAAACCTAACGGAGACGATGTATCTGGACTCGATACTTCATCTCTGGCAGGATCGCGTCTGTCAGGCGTTGCATCTGGCTGACCGGTTCTTTTTAAATCATTATTAGATGTTTTATCCACTTTACTCATCGTTTGAACCTCCAAGTATTCGTTATAAAATTATCCGTTAACAACGACTCCACCATTTACATGGATAGTTTGCCCAGTTACATAGCTAGAATCATCACTTGCTAGGAATACATAAGCGGGTGCTAATTCATAAGCTTCTCCTGGTCTTCCAAGTGCACCATCTTTACCCCAACTAGCAATTTCTTCTTGAGGGAATGTTGCTGGAATAAGCGGAGTCCAAATTGGACCTGGTGCTACAGTATTCACTCTGATTTTCTTGTTAGTAAACTCTTGATTTTGAGACAGCGAACGCGTAAAGGATACAATCGCTCCGTTAGTCCCAGAATAATCTAGTAGATTTGGATTACCTTTATAGGCTGTTACAGAGGAAGTATTGATAATCTTTCCGCCTTCATTCATATGAGGGAAAACAGCTTTAACAAAATAAATCATACTAAAGATGTTCGTACGGTAAGTTCTGTCCACTTGTTCAGCAGTTATATCTAAGATAGACTCTTGATACATTTGCTCCCCAGCATGATTGACTAAGATATCAATGGATCCCCATTTAGAGACGACCTCTTGAGTAACTTCAGTAGCATGTTTCTCATCCCCAACATCGCCTTTAAACACTAAAACTTCAGCACCAATTTCTTGAAGTCTATTTTTAGTCTTTTCAGCATCATCATCGGAAGAGTGATAAGTGAAAGCCACTTTTGCGCCTTCTTTGGCAAAAAGTATAGCTGTAGCTGCTCCAATTCCAGAATCGCCACCTGTTATGATAGCAACTTTATCTTTAAGTTTATCGGCTGATTTATATTCTTCATTTTCAACTACTGGCTCACGACGCATATTTTCTGATTCGTCATCAATCAAGTAATCTTTTTTAGGTTCTTGAGTTTTCACGATATTTTCTTCAGTCATTTGTCATTACTCCTTTAAGTTGTGTTTAGTATAATGAATTCACCTATGCTTATTTTTCTGAGGGTTCTTCTTTCATACCGGCATCATTGGAATCGTCGTCGGTATATTTAGCATCACTTTCTGGCATTTCGGTATTTTCTGAAGGACTTTTTTCAGATTTTGGTTCAGCATTCAACGGGCTCTTTGATTCGGGTTTCACGACGCCTTTTGCTACATTTTCAGGATATCCATGATTAGATTCTTCTGATACAACAGTTGTCTCTTCCCCAGTTAAATCAGGATTTTTATCTAATGATTCTCCACTATCTTCAGTTGTAGTGTAATCTTGATCATTTGACTTGCTATCACCTCGATTAGACTTATCTGATTCATTTGTTTCTACCTTATCTTCTTCTCTAGTATCTTGTGCTTGAGAAGGATCAATAGAGTCACTCATATTTTTAGGATCTGTTTCGCTAGTATCAACATCTGTAGGTTTAACGTCTTTTTGCTCGTTTGTTACTGCATCTACTTCTTTGCTTTCTTCTTCTATTGGATTAGTATGATTATCTTTCATATCTGGATCATTCTCCTCGTTAGTTACGTTTTTATTGACTTCTGATAACTCCATATGTCTTGGTGCATCACTGTTCGCCAATAATACAATTTCGCCAGCTTGCAGTGCTTCGATGTGGTGTTCAGCAATCTCATGCGGAACGCCATGTTCTTCGAGTGAGTTATGGGCTTCGTCAGAGTCGTATGTTCCAAAAGATAGGGTTTCTTTGATTTTCTCCCAGAATGAACCATTTTCTTCTGAATCTACTAAATCAACTTCAACAGATTCCAATGTATCGTCTTTCGATAGTTCATTATTCTCTTTGACTGTTACAATTAAAAGTTCATCGGCAGAATAACTTTCTTCATTAATCAATCTCGTTATTTCAGCTTTTATCTCTTGTTTCGTCTGGAACGTACCTTCAAATCTTCTTTCCATCCCGTGAATCATCTCCTTAGTTACCTTATCAACTACAAAATGATAAAGTTGTCTTACTTAGAATGTTACCACCGCTTTATATTGTTGTAAAAAGATAAGGCTTAATGTAGTTTATAATTGTAACGATAAGTTTTACTTATCATCATTGATAATAATGTCATACATATGACAAGATAAGCGTTTTTTGCAAGTGAATAGACTATTTTTTAAACTATAAAATTACAATAAATTGTATGTACAAGTTTATTGAAAGGGTTATTTTAATTCTAAATTGACTGTGAAGTCCCTAAAAAATTAATTTAGTTACAACAATTAGTGAATGGAAATGTGCATATTAGAATAAAAGTACAGAATAAAATTTGATTAATTTAGTCCTCTTTTTCTAAAAAAGAACTTTATTTATTCCGAATTTGTGGTATATTTAATCAAGATAGATGGGAGAAATAAAACTAAATTTTACAAAGAAGGGTCGTGTATTATGGATAAGGTAGAAGTAAAAGAACTATTCAAAAAAGAACGAGTTGATAAACTTAAAAAATTGAATAGCGATGCTTTCAGCTACCGTTACTTGATTGAGGACCAAGTAACAGATGCTATTACTGAAGGTAATCGTGAAATGCTTGAAGATACGCTGAACATTATTAATCTTGATGAGGTACTTGAGTATCTTGCAGAAGAAGGTATCGAGCATCAACTAAGAAATTTCAAGAATCAATTAATTATCGTGAACACTTACTGTAGAATTGCTGCAAAAAACGGAGGCGTATTACCACTTTATCTTCACTTGATATCTGAGCGCTTCTCTATTCTTATTGAAGATGCTGAATCTATTCAATATCTAAGAGAGAATGTTTACTATGAGATCTACAGAGAATACTGCCAGGCAGTTATTGATTTCTCTACTTTGACTTACTCTAGTGCGATGACAGAAGTTGTAAGCTATATCACTGAAAATCTTACTAGCGAATTGACTTTAACGAATATTGCTTCAATTTTCGGTATGCATCCTGTACACCTTGCCCGCAAGTTCAAGCAAGAAACTGGTACTACTTTTATCGGTTATGTAAATCAGCAAAGAGTTTACTTGGCTAAATACTATTTCCATCTTGGAAACTATCAATTAAGTCAGGTCGCTAATTTATCTGGTTTCAACAGTCATTCTTATTTCACGAAAGTGTTCAAGAAAATTACCGGTCAAACACCAACCAAATATATCAAGCAACTACCTGTTAACGAAAAAGTCTAGATTTACTCATTTGAATATAACGATAAAGGTCAGTCTAACAACATAGACTGACCTTTTTTCTCGCCGATTGTAAAATTAAGCTAGACAACTAAAAAAGCCATTCGTGGTACACTCAAAATGTATTTCCGACCAAAGAAAACATAGGAGTGACCACGAATGACCTACACCCATCTTACCACGGAAGAACTTGTAATGATAGAAGCCTATTTCCACCAAAATATATCTGTCTTGAAGATTGCGACCTATCTCCATCGGTCACGCCAGACGATTCATAAAGTCATTACTTTCCTAAGGAAAGGATATACTGCGCTTGATTATTTCAAGCAGTACAAAGAAAATAAACAACGGTGCGGAAGACGCTCTATTTGTTTACCGCAAGACCAAAAATCTTACGTTCAAAAGATGGTGGCTCAAGGATGGACACCTGATGTTATTATAGGACGTGCAGAGAAGCCCATCGCTTGCTCCATACGTACCTTGTATCGACAGTTCAAACGTGGACTTTTTGATCAAACAACGCTTCCGATGAAAGGAAAGCGCAAACCAAATGGTCATAAGGAAAAGCGCGGTAAGCAAGCATTCAAAAGAAACATTTCCGAACGCCTTGATGATTATCCTCATTTTACAGAAGAATTTGGTCACCTAGAAGGTGACACAATCGTTGGGGTTCATCATAAAAGTGCTGTGATCACATTAGTCGAACGATTATCAAAAGTCATTATTACTTTGCGGACCCAGGGACACCCTCCCAACGAGCTTTAAATGAACATTCTAACGGTCTACTCCGAAAAGATGGTCTCCCCAAAGAAATGGACTTCAACCAAGTAGATCAATCATTTGTTTCAAATGTCGCTTCAAACAGGAACCATATTCCCAGAAAATCTTTGAACTACCATACACCACTAGAAGTATTTTTGAGATACATCGATGGACAAGTACTGTCTAACTTAATTTGACAAATAGAATCTATAAAAAAACTCGAAAGACTGAATCAGTTAGATTCAAGTTTTTCGAGTTTAAGATATAGCATTAATTCCAGTCTTTTTCTTCAAAAATTTCTTGAAGTAAATTAGGATTAAATACGTTATTTCTTAGCATTTGAATTTCATGACCATAAGGCGCTTTTTTATTTTTCTTATCTTCACCTACATATGGTGTTTCAAGAATTTTTGGAACAGATACTAGTTTAGGATGATGCACGACTTTACTCAGTGCTTCGAATCCTATCTCTCCAAATCCAATGTTAGCGTGCCGATCTTTCGCGGCACCTTTCACATTTTTAGAATCATTGATGTGAAGGACTTTCAGTCGTTCTAGTCCAATAATACGATCAAATTCTTCTAATACACCATCAAAATCATCTTTAATATCATATCCTGCATCATGCGTATGGCATGTATCTAAAGTAACGGATACTTTATCTTTCAGCTCTACTTTTTCAATGATTCTAGCAATTTCTTCAAAGTTTCTGCCAATTTCCGTTCCCTTACCCGCCATAGTTTCCAGCGCAATCTGGATTGTTTGATCTTCATGAAGAATTTCATTTAACCCTTTTGCTATCTGATCAATCGCAGCATCTACACCTGCACCTACATGAGCGCCAGGATGCATCGTCATTTGAGTCGCTCCAAGAGCCTCAGCTCTTTTGATTTCTTCTTTCATAAACTCTACTGCAAAACCAAAGTTCTCAGTTTTAACTGTATTCCCCAAGTTAATGATATAAGGTGCATGAACGACGATATCATTCACATCAATGCCATTCTCTTTCATAAAAGCTTGACCTGACTCGATATTCATTTCTGAAATATCTTTACGTCTTGTATTTTGAGGAGCACCTGTGTAAACCATGAACGTTTTGGCTTCATAGGATGCGGCTTCTTCTGCCGATCCTAGTAACATAGGTTTACCTTTCATCCCTACATGTGAACCGATAAGAACCATTTTTTTATGACTCTCCTTCTTTTTTCGTTACTTCTAGCGATAATTCTTTAAGCTGGCTATCAGATACGAATGAAGGTGCACTTGTCAGTGGATCAATCGATTTTCCATTTTTAGGAAAGGCAATAACTTCTCTGATATTCTTTTCTTTAGCAAGGATCATCACTAATCTATCTAATCCAAAGGCGATTCCTCCGTGAGGTGGGAATCCGTATTCCAAAGCATCTAATAAGAATCCGAATTGGTTAGCCGCTTCTTCTTTTGAGAATCCTAATGCACTAAGCATTTTTTCCTGTAACTCTCTTTGGTGTATACGAATAGAGCCTCCACCAATCTCATATCCGTTTAATACGATATCGTAGGCATTCGCATAAACACTTTGAGGATCAGTTTCTAGTTTTTCAATATCTTTTTCAAGTGGCATCGTGAATGGATGATGCGCAGCACTATATCTACCCGCTTCTTCATCGTATTCAAGAAGTGGCCATTGATCTACCCATAAAAATGCCAACTCATCTTCATCGATCAAGTCTAGTTCTTTACCAAGATGCGTTCTAATCGCTCCAAGCGCGTCAAACACGACTTTAGGCTTATCCGCTACAAATAATAGCAGGTCCCCTTCTTCCGCCTGCATTCTTTCTTGTAATTCAGCGGTAATGGGTTTATCGTTAAAGAATTTAGCAATCGGGCCACTAAAGCCTTCAGCAGTAACTTTCATCCAAGCTAATCCTTTAGCACCGTATATAGAAGCAACTTCTCCTAGTGCATCAATATTTTTACGCGAGAATTGATCTGCGGCACCTTTGACGGTCAATCCTTTAACAATTCCACCGTTTTCTAAAGTACTAGAGAACACTTTGAAATCTGAATCTGCAACTACATCTCCCAATTCAACAAGTTCCATAGCAAATCTTGTGTCTGGCTTATCGCTACCAAAACGGTTCATTGCTTCATCATATGAAATACGCGCAAATGGTCTAGTGATTTCTGTACCTTTAGTTTTTCTAACTACTTCAACGAGCAACTGTTCCATCAATTCTTGAATTTCTTCTTCATCGACAAAACTTGTTTCAATATCGACTTGAGTGAATTCTGGCTGACGATCCCCTCTTAAATCTTCATCTCTAAAACAACGAACGATTTGGTAATAACGGTCTAGTCCAGCGCCCATCAATAGTTGCTTAAATAATTGAGGTGACTGGGGAAGTGCGAAGAATTTTCCTTCGTGCACTCTTGAAGGAACAAGATAGTCTCTAGCACCTTCAGGCGTTGATTTTGTCAGATAAGGTGTCTCAATATCTAAAAATCCTTGTTCATCTAAAAAGTCACTGAAAACTTTTTTAACCTTGTGACGGATGATCATGTTTTCTTTCATTTTGTTTCTTCTAAGGTCTAAATATCTGTATTTCAGTCTAAGGTCATCTGACACATCATTTGTATCTTGCAAGTCAAAAGGCGGTGTTTTAGCTTTATTCAAAATAGATAATCCAGTTGCTTCAAGTTCGATTTCTCCAGTAGGCAAAGAAGTATTAATCGTTCCTTCTTGTCTCTTAACCACTGTCCCCGTTACTTCAACCACGAATTCAGAGCGCAAAGATTCTGCAATCGTAAAAGCTTCTTTTGATTTGTCTGAGTTGAATACGACTTGTACAATGCCTTCTCTATCTCTTAAATCAACAAAGATCATTCCACCTAAGTCTCTTCTTTTTTGAACCCATCCAGAAAGAGTGATTTTTTCTCCAACTTGCTCTTGTCTTACTTCTCCACAATACATTGTTCTTTTCATATGCTTCACCATTCCTATTTTTTTAATCTAGATTCTATTTCAGCAATAAGATCTTCATGATTTTCATTATACAGCTCGCTCAAGGCTAGCTTGATTTGCTCTCCTGTAGAAAGCTTTTTGATGTTAACCGTTCCTTCAGCAAGTTCGGTTTCACCCAAAGTAAATACATACTGAGCATTTAGCTTGTCAGCTGTTTTGAATTGTTTTGCTGGCTTACGATTCAAGAATTCACGTTCAACGTTCATTCCGTTCTTTCTTAAAACGTGTGCTAGTTTCGTCGCTTCTTTATTTGTAGATTCTCCAATGGTAACGATAAATGCATCTAAAGCATCAATTACAGGAAACTCAAATTGCGCGTTCTCCAGCAGCATAACCAGGCGTTCCAGGCCAACACCAAAGCCAAAACCTGCCGTTTCAGGTCCTCCGACTTCTTCTACAAGATTATCATAACGACCACCTGCACAAACTGTTGTGTTTGATCCGAAGTTAGGATCTTCTGTCATGATTTCAAAAATCGTATCATTATAATAATCTAGACCTCTTACCATATTAGAATCTATGACATATTTGATATCAAGTGCTTCCAAAGAGGCTTTGACCGTTTCGAAGTGTTTTGACGACTGATCATTTAAATAATCTAATATTGATGGTGCTGACTGAACGATTTTTTTATCATTTTTATCCTTACTATCTAATACTCTTAAAGGATTTTTGTATAATCGCTCTTTTGAATCTTTACTAAGTTCTTCTTTAAAAGGTTCTAAATAGTCAATCAATGCCTGACGGTAAACTTTTCTTGTTTCAACGTCTCCTAATGAATTGATGACTAGTTTAAGATTTTTGATCTGGAAAGATTTAAATAGATCCATTGCCAGCACCATTGTTTCAACGTCTGTCTCAGGATTTTGACTACCGAATACTTCAACACCTAACTGGTGAAATTGTCTCATACGTCCTTTTTGAGGGCGCTCATAGCGAAACATTGGGGCAATATAATAAAATTTAGTCGGTTTCTGATGTTCAGGTCCGTATAATTTATTTTCAACATAAGAACGAACGACACCTGCTGTACCTTCTGGACGCAACGCTACGTGTCTTTCTCCTTTATCGTAAAAGTCATACATTTCTTTAGATACAATATCACTTGTTTCTCCAACACCACGTGCAAACAATTCAAACTGCTCAAAAATTGGTGTACGTATTTCTTTGAATTGATAGCGTGATAATAGCTCTCTGGATTTTGACTCTACAAATTGCCATTTATTCGTGTCTTCAGGTAAGAAATCTGGTGTGCCTTTAAGTTTTTGATAGCCCATTTTAATCCTCCATTGTTAAAAAAATCTATAAAAAAAGTCCTACTTTTACACAATTGTATAAAAGTAGGACGTGTATATTAGTATACTCACGTGGTACCACCTAGTTTCAGAAAGTAAACATACTTTCTCTCAACAGTTAACGCCTTTTAAACGTGACAGCTTTTCACTGTCATACCTCCAGAGTGTCTTTCAAATAAAAGTTAGGGGTCTCTTTCAGCCAAGGAGAACCTTTCTTTATCGGTAACTTTTAATTTACTGTCTCTTTCAACGGTCTATTTATAATCTATTATGTTTGTATATTGATTATAAGCTTACAAGAAAGCCAATCTAATGTCAATATAGGTTTTTTATTTTCACTGTGACTGATTCATATTGCATATCAAAGAATTTAATTGCTATAATAGAAAGGAATAAATGCGTTTATTTTGTATTTTCTGAAAGGATGACTGGAATGGATCAGAACGAACCTTCCCTACATAAATTCTTACCTAAAAAAAATCTTTTTATAGCCATTATTTTACTCTTACTCAGTATTACGGTAGCTTCAACAATCGTATTAGCGAATGAAAACAGTGTAACGGTCAAAGCAAGCACATTAAACGTTCGAATCGGGCCTGGTCTTTCTTATGATGTAGTAACTCAAGTTAATGAAAATCAGAGATTAAATGTGCTTGACGAAGAAAACCAGTGGTACAAAGTTAGACTATCAAACGATGAAATCGGTTGGGTCGCTGGATGGCTCGTGGAGAATGACGAGATCACTTCTGAAACTCAGCGGTATGGCAGAGTTACCGGTAAGGAAATTAATATCAGACAATATGCTACAACAGATTCTCAAATCCTTGGTACTGTTTTTGAAAATACTGAGCTGTCTATACTTTTCGAAGAAGGTGACTGGTATCAAGTATTGTATTTAGGGAAAGTCGCTTGGATTCACAAAGATTATGTAGAAATCATTGATACACTATCAGCTGAACCTACGGAAGAAACTTCTTCAACACAAGAAGTCATCGTTGGTGACGTCCAAACAAATATCCGAGCAGCTGCTTCCACGGATGCGGAAATTTTAACAACGGCTGAGCCTAATGCTCGTTTAATTTATTTAGACGAAGAACAAGACTGGTACAAAGTTCAGTTAAATGATGGTAGAACAGGTTTTGTCGCTAACTGGGTTACAAGTTTATCCAATGTTGAGACTGTGAACGTCCAAGAAGTGGAAAGACAAACTAACCGAGCGGTCACAAATTTATCAGAAGCTACCATTATGATTGATCCCGGTCACGGTGGAAAAGATCCAGGAGCTATCTCTGCAACTGGCTTATACGAAAAAGACATTGCTTTGAGTACCGCTAAAATACTTCAACGTCGTCTTCAAGATGCTGGAGCAAATGTTTTACTGACTAGAAATGATGATACTTTCATATCACTGAATGATCGAGTTTACCTTACTCACAAAGCTTCAGCGGATGCTTACATTAGTATTCATTTCGATGCAATGGAAATAGCTAATTCGATGAGTGGTACAACAACTTACTATTACTCCGACAACGAGAAAGATCTGGCAGATACCGTTAACGCCTATCTAGCACAGAATGGTCCACTATCTAATAACGGTGTTCGTTTAGGAGATTATTATGTTTTAAGAAACAATGCACAACCATCCATCTTACTTGAACTGGGATACTTGAATCATGATGTCGATGTCACACAAGTAAATACGCAGTCCTATCAATCCACTGTTGTAGAATCAATCTACCAGGGATTAAGAGATTACTTCTCAAATTAGCTTGAAATGAGCAATAAATATATTTTATAAAAGACGGTCAGAAGAATGCTTCACTCTTTCTTTTGACCGTCTTTTGTTTATCTTTTTATACGAAGTTCGTGACTTAGATATAAGAGATATTTTTTAGGTTAAAATGAAAATTATGTTACAGTAATAAAAAATACATCATTCAGTAAATAGAAAGAAGGCATTTTTATGCAACTAGTGATTCATCAATTAATCATTTTATTATTTGTCAGTATGATCGTCTTTACAATAGACGTTAAACAGTATTATTTCCCAGTACCAGTTGTGCTCGTTTTTATCGGTATTGGACTTTCCTTTTTGCCCTTATTCTCAGGATTTGAGACTTCTAAAGATATTCTCTACGAACTGTTTATCCCAGGTCTACTCTTTGTGTCAGCCTATCAGTATTCTGCCGAGGCTTTTAAGAAAAATGCTCTCCTAATTATTTCCTTAAGTACTTTAGGAATGATTGCGACAGTTCTATTACTTGGTGCTGGCATCTACTATTCAACTTCTTTCTTTTATCCATTCAGTTGGAGTATCTCTTTTTTACTCGCGGCTATACTTGCTCCTACTGATCCGATTTCTGTTGTATCTATTCTTAAGCACAGCTCAGGTTCAGACGAAATCGCTGATGTCGTCGAGGGTGAATCTATGTTAAATGATGGAACGAGCGTTGTTTTATTCACTGTCTTTTTAACCCTTGTAGAATCAGGTGGTAGATTTTCAGCCCTTCATTTCGTAGAAGATTTCGCCTTTGTAGCCATCGGTGGAGTCGTCGTTGGATTGGTATTTGGCTGGATATTAAGTCAGGCTGTGCATATTACTTCCCATCAACCTTATCAAGTCATGCTGAGTGTATTGATTGCATACGGTAGTTTCTTGCTCGCTGAAGAACTTGGTTTTTCCGGGGTGCTCGCAACGGTGGTCTCAGGAATCATGCTATCCAATACCTTTTCAAAAAAAGAAAAAGAGAGACCCTTTAGAATTGCTTTAGGAGGCTTTTGGAATGTAATCGATCCATTGTTATCCTCTATCCTATTTCTCTTTATTGGAATACAATCAGCCGCTTACTTGAATTTTGATTACTGGTATTTAGCCTTGATCATTTTCGTCCTTTCCGTTCTGGCCCGCTTTGCAGTCTTAGCTTTAACTTTATACTCTGTACCTAAATGGAGAAAAAAATTCAGTAATATCCTCTCCGTTTTGATCATGCTCTCATGGTCAGGAATCAAAGGATCTATGTCTGTGATTCTTCTTCTGTGGACGCTCGATAGCTCAGCTGGTGAAATACCAATCTTGATCTCCTTAGCATTCGCTTCTATCCTGATCTCATTTGTATTACAAAGTGCTGGTATTTATCCATTAACTAAGTTCCTTAATAAAAACAGATGAAATAACTTATGATACATGAATCCAAAAAGCCCCGGCTAAAAGAGTTGTATATACTCTTTTAGCCGGGGTTTTTCATGCTGAAGTTTTTATCAGATCGTTTTATCTATTTTGAGAATCAATTGTAATGGTTACCGGTCCGTCATTGACCAAGGAAACTTTCATATCCGCTCCGAAACGACCCGTTTCAACTCTAACTCCCTGATTTCTAAGAGACTGGTTGAATTGTTCATATAACGGAATCGCTTTATCAGGTTTAGCTGAGCGGGTAAAACTTGGACGATTCCCTTTTTTCGTATCGGCATATAAGGTGAACTGAGAAACTGATAAGATTGACCCTTCTACTTGTTGCAGAGAAAGATTCATCTTTCCACTTTCATCTTCAAATATACGCATATTGCTCGCTTTTTGAACGAGGTAATCTACATCTTCTTCTGAGTCGTTTTCACCGACACCCACAAGAATCATTAACCCTTTATCAATCGAACCTACTATTTCATTATCGATCTTTACTTGAGCTTCTAAAACTCTTTGTACTACTAAACGCAATGCTTTCCCTCCAAATTAACCATTAAATAAAGTTGAAAATCAGGATGTGATTCTCTTAACAGAATAGACATCGGGAATGGATTTCACTTTATCAACAATTTTTTCAAGTTCTGCCAAGTTTTGTATACCAATCGTCACACGAATAATTGCCATTTTATTGTTATCAATTCTTCCATTTACATTGTTCAGACTTCCAGTTTGAGAATTGATGACTTGTAGCACTTCATTCAGTAATCCAGAACGATCATAGCCTTGTACTTGTAATTCTGCATTATAGGACTTTTCAGTACCTGAAGATTCCCACTCAACATCAATTAAACGTTGATTAGCATCTTCTGAAGCATGGACATTTGGACAATCTACTCGGTGAATAGAAACACCGCGTCCTCTTGTGATATAACCGACTATATCATCACCAGGAACTGGGTTACAACATTTACTTAAACGAACAAGCAAATTGTCAGCACCCTGAATCATTACTCCGCCTTCATGCCTGATTTTCATTTTTTCCGGTTCTTTTTTTTGTTTCATTTCTATTGGATTGTTTTCATCCAATTGGAGTGCTTTTTCTTCACGTTCTTTTCTTAACTTATCTGTTAAACGATTCGCGACGGTAACCACTTTTAATTCTCCAAAACCGATAGACGCAAAAAAATCATCGTTGTGCTGATAATTAAATCTCTCCGCAACTTTTTTGATAGCGTCTTTTTTCATCACTTCTTTTGGACTGAATCCCATGTCAAGAATCTGTTTTTCAAGAATATCTTTACCACGTTCAACATTCTGTTCTTTTTCCTGCGTTTTGAAAAAGCGTTTGATTTTATTTTTGGCTTTAGAAGTATTGACGTAATTCAACCAGTCTCTACTTGGACCGAATGAATTTGGTGATGTCAGCATTTCTACAATATCCCCATTTTTCAATTTATAATTTAAGGGAACGATTTTACCGTTTACTTTAGCACCCATGGACTTGCTTCCAACTTCTGTATGCACATGGAAAGCAAAATCCAGTGTACTGGAGCCTGATGGTAGTTCCATAACGTCACCTTTAGGACTGAATACATACACTTTGTCTTTAAAGATGTCTTGTTTAATCGAGTCCATGAAATCACTCGCATCATTTGATTCACTTTGAAGCTCTAAAATATCTCTGAACCAAGAAATATGCTGAGACATGTCATCATTATCGACTTTTTCTGTAACGCCTTCTTTATAAGCCCAGTGAGCTGCCACACCATACTCAGCAATCTCGTGCATTTTAACTGTTCTAATCTGAACTTCTAAAGGCGTTGCATTCGGACCCAATACAGTCGTGTGTAAAGACTGGTACATATTTGCTTTTGGCATTGCAATGTAATCTTTGAAACGACCCGGCATGGGTTTCCATCTAGTGTGAATCGCACCCAGAACACCATAACAGTCCTTAATAGAATCAACAATAACTCTGATTGCTAAAAGGTCATAGATTTCATTAAATTGTTTTTTCTGATGTTTCATTTTTTTATAGATAGAGTAGATATGCTTTGGACGTCCAGTGATATTCGCTTTAATGCCTAATTCTTCAACGGATTCAACAATTGCACTTTTCGAGTCATCAATATAACGTTCTCTATCTTCTCTTCTTGAATTCATTAAATGAACGATGCGGTAATATTGTTGAGGATTCATATATCTTAACGAGGTATCTTCCAGTTCCCATTTGATACGGCTGATACCCAAGCGATCTGCTAATGGTGCATAGATTTCAAGTGTTTCTTTAGCAATGTCTCTTTGTTTTTCGGGACGGTGATGTTTAAGTGTACGCATATTATGAACGCGGTCCGCCAGTTTTACTAAGATAACTCTAACATCCTGAGCCATAGCTAGCAGCATTTTTCGATGATTTTCAGCTTGATGTTCTTGTTTGGATTTAAATTTGATTTTACCTAACTTTGTTACACCATCTACTAAATCTGCTACTTCGGGTGTAAAGATATTGGAAATATCGGCATAGGTATATTCTGTATCTTCGATTACATCATGAAGAAAACCAGTAGCAACGGTTACGGGATCCATTTTCAGATCTGCAAGAATTCCAGCTACTTGGACAGGATGCATGATGTAAGCTTCTCCTGACTTGCGAATCTGACCTCTATGCGCCTCTTCGGCCAGGTCATATGCCTGTTTAACAAAAGTTACGTGTTTGCTGTTCATATACGTTAAACAAAGCGCGATGACTTCTTGAGGAGTATAGTCTTTTTTTTGTGACATAAATCCTACCTTCTTTTCTCATGATTTCATTTTTTAGTGGTCTATAAATAATTTAGTGTTGAACTTAACTGTATTGATAATAAAACCAGCACTTTTTACAGTGCTGGTTCTAAGGTATATTATATCGTTTTTAAGCCGTACTTTCAACCAGCCAAGAGTACACCACTATAAATTAGTAAGTTTCAGAACCTTCTACACCTTCGACTAAGGCGATTCCATTTGAAGTTCCAATTCTAGTCGCTCCAGCTTCGATCATTGCTTTAGCGTCTTCTAAAGTACGAACGCCTCCAGAAGCTTTAACGCCCATTTCAGGACCAACAGATAAACGCATCAATTTAATATCTTCAACTGTCGCGCCTCCTGTTGAAAAACCAGTTGACGTTTTAACGAAATCAGCGCCTGCTCGCTTAGCAATTTCACAAGCTCTTATTTTTTCGTTACGTTCAAGCAAAGATGTTTCAATGATCACTTTAACGATGGCTTTTTTATTAGCTGCCTTAACAACTGCTTTAATGTCATCATGAACGTACCCAAAATCTTCGCTTTTCATTGCACCAATATTGATAACCATATCGACTTCAGTGGCTCCATCAGCAATGGCTTGTTTCGTTTCAGCTACTTTAATTTCTGTAGTATTTGCCCCTAAAGGAAATCCGATAACGGTACAAGTTTGTACATCTGTACCTTTAAGTAAGTCAGAAACATAAGATACCCATGTCGGATTGACACATACTGCTTTGAAATCATATTTCTTTGCATCTAAACAGGCTTGTTGAATAATAAGGTCTGTTGCTTCTGGTTTAAGCACGGTGTGATCGATATAACTTTTTAAGTTTTCCATTGATAAATTCCTGCTTTCTAAGTGAGTGTTTTAAAATATTATTGTTAATCTTCTTCAGGTTTGATGGCTAAAATGGCGATCCAATCACCCATCTGGTTAATTTGCTGGATTTCAAATCCGTTTGCAACTAAGCTTTCTAGCACTTGTTCTCTTTTATCTAAAATAATTCCTGAAGACAAGAATTGCCCACCGGGTCTAAGATTCTTGAAAGCATCCGGAATCAATTTCAAAATAATTTCTGCAAGGATGTTAGCAACGATAATATCTGCTTGTACATCGATTCCTTTTAACAAGTCATTAGGTTTGATCGCAATATCTGCGTCTAACTGATTTAGTTTGACATTATCTAAAGCAGATTTAACGGCTACGTCATCCAAATCATAGGCTTGTATAGAAGCTACTCCAAGCAGTGCACTAGCAATCGTCAAGACTCCTGATCCAGTTCCAACGTCAAGTATCTGTTCTCCACCGCGTATGATGGATTCTAGAGACTGTAAACATAGTTGTGTTGTTGGGTGCGTTCCGGTCCCAAAAGCCAGTCCTGGATCTAATGTGATAATTTTTTCGTCTTCGTGTTTTTTCGTATACTCTTCCCACTGAGGGACAATTGTCATATACCTAGTAATTGAAACAGGATGATAATGCTTTTTCCAGGCATTAGCCCATTCTTCCTCTATAACATCCACAGTTTCTACTTGAAATTCCTCAATATCTAAATCGTAGTTTTTTAATTCTTCGATTCTTTTGATCAACAAATCTTTAGTTTCTTCAGAAGCATCTTTCCCGTAGAAATATCCTTTAATTAAAACACCATCTTTAGGAAAGTCATCTTCATTCAGTTCCCAAAGAGAGTCCGTACCGTATTCAGGATGAACTAGAAAGTCTTGCCGATCAGCAACTGATACACCAGCTGATCCTAGCTCAACTAAAATATTAGAGACCGCTTCAGAAGCCTCACTATTGATAAAAACTTTATATTCTTTCCACTCCACCATTCGCTTCATCCTTTTTAATTTGATCTATAAATGATTCTTCTTCGTCCAACTTCATCTGGATTTTTTCTTTATCATAACGATCAAGCGATTTGAGTGTTTGAACAGCGCCTTCAAGATCGCGGTCATTCCATACCAGTCTAAACTCTCCAGATGCGTTATCTAAAGCAAAATTCTCGAGTTCCGTTATTCCTGCTTCAGCCACGATATTCAACTGATTGATACAAGCGTCCACGTATCCTTTTTCAATTCCTACATGGCTATTCATAATAACTGCTTCTAGATAGTTTTGCGGCTTAACGTGTGCATACGCTGGATCATAAAAGCAAATAACATCTTCAAATTGAATCAATCCTGGCATATTGGAACGACCCGTTACATCTTGAACCTGTAAAGTTTCATCAACCTTAACGTTGAAGGTAATATAAACTTCGATCAATCTTTTCTTTGTATTTTTAACAACTTTCCATTGAAACACCGGATAGATTGATTTTAGTTCATCGTCTATATATGTTGCGAGATCTGATTTCAATTTGTACCCTCCTATAGTGTGCGTCAATTTATTTTAACACAGTCTTCCATCCATTATCTACGGAAACCTTTCCGCGCTTTCTTGAAACGTAAGGATTACCAACGACTGTGTACCTTAAAGGCTCTTCTGTCCATATTCCTTTATTTGGAATCCCGATTCTGGGAGAAGCTTCAATGACTTGAGGAATCTTCTTCAATGAGTCATTTATATAAAGCGGTTTTTCCTCTATATTCGTTCCATTGTCTGACATATTGATCCCCATAGCTTTTGTCATCTTCCCAGGCCCATTTGTCAATTCAACCCCTTGCTTCTGGCGGTTCATCAGCATCAGGTCTTCACCTTCAAATGGTTCAATTGCACGTATCAATACAGCATGAGGAATTCCTTCAGGTTGAGTCACAATATTAAGCATATGATGGGTGTGCATACTATAAATATAAACGGTACCCGCTGTTTCATACATTGCAGCGACTCTAGGGGTTTTTCTCCCATTAAACGTATGTGCAGCTTCATCTTCTACACCTAAATAAGCTTCTGTCTCTACAATCCACCCTGACACTTTTCCTGCTTCGGTTTCTTTAACGACCAAGCATCCAAGTAAATTTTTCGCGATTTCTTCTGTACTTTTATGTTGATCAATTTCATTTAGCTTCAAACTTTCAACCCTCACCTTACTCATTTTATAGATAAAGAAAAAGCACGCTGATAATCAACATGCTTTCACTAGTTTACTCAGAATCAGGATCCATACTCTTGTAGTCCACCTGAATTTCAAGCACTCTTCTATTTTTCACTTCAAGAACGGTTACTTCCATATTTTTATAAGTGAACTGGTCACCTTCAGTTGGAACACGGTTTAATTCTTCGATAACAAATCCACTCACGGTATTGGAAATAAATTCATCAGAGTCATCTAACCTGAACAAATCAAACAATTTGTCTAGTTTGGCCGTTCCTTTAATTTTATATGATTCGCCTTCAACTATTTCAAAGATTTCTTGTTCAATGACATCTGATTCATCCCAGATTTCACCTACAAGTTCTTCAAGAACGTCTTCCATTGTCGCAATTCCTACTGTTCCGCCGTGTTCATCCGTTACAATCGCCATATGTGTTTTCTTTAACTGCATCGTTCTAAGCAGTCTAGATAAATTCATCACTGGCGGCACGAAAATCACTTCTTTGATAATCGTCAAGATAGAAGTTGCCTTACCCGTTCGCTCCTTAGCTTTAAGGTAGCGATTAAAATCTTTTTCGTGAAGGATGCCGACAACGTGATCAATCGTGTCATCGTACATAATCAATCTAGAAAAATTGTGCGTACTGAATAATTCTTCTATTTTGCGATCGTCTTCATTAACATCACACCCGACAACGTCCACTCTAGGCATTAAAATCGTCGAGACTTCAAGGTCATCAAACTCTATCGCTGATCTCACAAGCTGGTGTTCGTGATCTTCTATACTTCCACCTAATTCAGCCTGGTCAACCATTGAAAGCAACTCATCTTCACTGATCGTTTCTTGACCATCAAAGTCGAATAACTTATCTAATAACATTCTCCATTTTTCAAAAAACCAAATTGCTGGTCTGAATATAGTCATCAATACTTGGATAACCGGAGCAGCAAATTTGGCGATTGTTTCAGATTTTTCCTTCGCAATTGTTTTTGGCGTAATTTCTCCAAAGATTAACACAATAACTGTAATCACGATCGTCGCAATTGTAGCACCATACGTTGGAAACCATTTTACAAAAAGCAATGTAGCGATGGCTGATGTCGCAATGTTTACAATGTTATTTCCGATTAAAATCGTAGATAATACGGAATCAAATCTTTCAGCTAAGTGTAAGGTTCTTTTAGCTTGTTTGTTTCCACTCTCCGCTTCATTTCGCAACCGAATTCTGTTAGCTGAAGTAAAGGCTGTTTCTGATGAAGAAAAGAAAGCCGATAAAACGATTAATACTATTAAGAGCAATATACTCGATAAATCCCCACTGTCCATTAAGCTGGACTTCCCCCTTTATAATCTATATAATATATTGTATCATAAACGCTATATATTTTTTAAAATATTCTGTTATTTTTAGAAATTATTTAACTTTAAACCCTTTACATATCATTAAAAACAATTGAATTTTTAATCGACTATAGTCCTTTTACTAACAAGTACTTCACATAGTATATCACTATAGCTACTAGATTTGAAATCCCCTATTATATCAAAAATTTAAGGACTGATTACAATGATTAGAGAAGCCCGTTTAACCGATATCGAAAGTATTTGCACTTTAATGGGACATTTAGGCTACACATCGACTTATGAACAAATGACAGAGCGGTTTGACAAAATCAACGGACATCCAGATTATAGGACTTACCTTGCTGAACAAGATGGTCTCGTGGCTGGTATGGTTGGGCTCATTATAAGTCATCCATATGAAAGCGACAAAGACTATATCAGAGTTGTAGCTCTAGTGGTCGACCCAAATTACCGAAAGCAAGGTATCGCCAAAAATTTGCTTTTCAAAGTAGAAGAATTGGCTCGCCAATTAAGTATAGACAAAATCACTTTGAATAGTGGGAAAAGAAGTGAAAGACAGCAAGCTCACGAATTTTATGTGCACAATCGATTTGAAGTCAAGTCTTTGGGGTTCGTTAAACATATTCGTTGAGTTTTACTGTGAGTGTATTATTTTAAAATCAATCAAAATTCCGAAGAATGCACATACATGACATCATAATCATGTACGTATTTAATTTTCAAAATTAAATACGTAGTCTAACTTTTTAATAAAGAGATTGTTTGTATTGATTGGTAATCCATATCTTTTTAGTGCCTCTGTCAATTCAGCAAGATCTTCAAATTGATTTACACCGTCATTTGATTGGAACTCAATTTCGATAAAGAGATATTTGCTGTTTACATTCTGTACTATTAAGCTTAGCGTATTATTTGAATAGACAGAACACTCATTGCGCAAATGGACCCATTGCTTGAAATCAAGTGCTTCAAGTAAATTCTTTGCATCTTGATATGAAGCCACATCACAACTTACTTCAGATTGAGATAAAATTTTCTCAGCATCCATTACTTTATTTTTTACAATTAATTTTGAACTAACTCGATTGACGCATCTTAAAATGAGTGTTTTAGATAACAACTCCATGCGGCTCATTTTCGAAAAATCCATATTTTCCTTTTGATAATAATAATCTTCTAATTCAAAAGATTCCATTTTTTTAAATCCTTTTTGAATTAGAACATTATGTAGGTCCTTATAATTTACTGTGACTAGGACTGTCACTTCGTCAGTATTTTTCATTTTAGCTCCTTTAAATTATGAAGTTTGAATTTTCGTATATTACTTTGGCTTGCAAGCTGATAAACCTTTTTAATTAATCAGATACAGGGTTTTGAGTATTATAGTATGTTAAAATTAAATAAATAAAAGTAATAAACAAGATTAAATCTTGCCCAAATAATGTAATTCTAGAAACAATTTCAAGGTGCTCACAGATTTGTGATACAACGGCTTTCATTAATGAGAATTCCTTTTTAAATACATATGAAATTTAACTCCTGAAAATAGTCTAGCACATAAATTAAGATAAAAGATGTTAAATTATAGTTTAAAAAAAATTACTTATATACTACTTGTAACGAGTTTATTTGACGTAGAGTAACTTATTGCTTAATTACTATAAATTGAAAATTCATAACTGAGGTGACAAAGTATGATTTACAAAAAATCAATGATTGCTTTATTATCATTGGTAGTTATATTGATTGGTGGCGTATTATTTATAAACAATCAAACTAGAAATAGAATTTTAGTTGAAAATGATTCAAACAAAATAGTACCAATAATTCATTTTTATTTGTCTCCAAGTATTTCTGATGATCCAGAACCAGAAAAAGATTTTAAATTTGGTTCAACTTCCGAGATTCAATCGGGAGAAACGGGTGAAACTATTAGTTCTCAAGAAATAGTAAGAGACTACAATATCCTTTTAGAGTATGAACTGAGAGATGGAACTTTAAAATCAGAAATGGTTAATGACTATATAGGGGCGCATTCAAAAGGATATTCAGATACGTTAATCATTACTGAAGTAACTGAAGATGGAGAAATGATATTTAAGAATCATTTTAACCCCTAAATGAATCATTCTTAGAAATTACTTTCACTTAACTGATACTATACATTTGACGAAGTAGATAATAGAAATAATAACTATTCTTTTATCTACTTCGCCTAGATTTTTCGGTTCTATAATAAATAACGTTGGTGAGAATTCACCGACGTTATTTTTCTTTGTTTAAATTAGAAAACAAGTGAGTTCTCCTGTAGAATAATAGTCGACCAAAACCAACATCCTTAGGAGGAACTCACTTGCCTACTTCAAATGATATGCAAAAAGTATTGGATATTCAAGATAAAAATATAATTTTTAACGATAACTGTGTTTCCTATGGCGTACACAAACAAATGAAATGTAAATTTATAGATTGTACACTGACTTATATTCCTACGGAATGTAAGAAATGTCAGATGCCAAACAAGAACTTCTCTATTTATAAAAATGGGACTCAGACCTCTAGAATTACCTTTCCGATGTCAGGCATTTACCCGACCTATCTTAGAGTAAAGAAACAGCGATTCAAGTGTAAGTCTTGTGAATCAACGTTTACTGCAGAAACCCCGATTGTAAAAAAGCAGTGCTTTATCTCTAATTTCATCAAAGCAGAAATACTGACAAAGTCAGCTGACGCCCGTTCTATTAAGAGCTTGTCTGAAGAGACGAATGTCTCTGCCACAACCATTCAAAGAATCATTAATGAACAGGCGGAGTATTATCGACCTTACTATCATTCAATGCCGGAGAACTTATCTGTGGATGAATTCAAGTATGGTGAGGGACAAATGGCTTTCGAGTATATTGACGTTGTAACTGGAACCATATTGGATATTTTACCAAGTAGAGATACACGAACAATCAAAGAGCACTTTTCTTCTCGATACAGTCAGAAACAAAGAAACCGGGTCAAGACAATCACGACAGACATGAATGCGAGTTACGTCAGCTTTCTTCCAGAGCTATTTCCAAACGCTGATATCATTATCGATCGATTTCATATCGTTCAGCTCGTGAATCGGTCAATGAATAAGACGCGCGTAAAAGTCATGAATCGACTTCGAACCTCTAACGGAGAAGATCAAAAGAAGTACAGACGATTAAAACGTTTCTGGAAGAAACTTCTAAAGAAAGAGACAGAATTATCTTATACTACTTATCAATACTTTCCTATGTTTGGACAACGTTTAGAAGCAGCGATTGTTTCAGAAATGTTGGCCTACGATCCAGAATTAAAAGCAACATATGGAGTCTATCAAGCTGTTCTCAAGTCCATTGAAGAGAATGATTCAAAGCAGTTAAAAGTCATTTTGGATCAACCAGTTTATCCTGAACTATCTGGATACATGAAAACCAGTTTAAGAACGTTGAGAACTCATTTCCCTTACATTCAAAACACCTTCTACTACCCTTACAATAATGGAAAGATAGAGGGGATCAATAATAAAATCAAAGTCTTAAACCGGGTAGCCTATGGCTACAGGAACTTTATTCACTATAAAAATCGCATTATCCTGCACTTCAACTTAAAACCAATCAGAAACAAACTCAAAATGACAGAAAAAGAAAGAGAACATATAGCAGCATAAGCTAACTATATGTTCTCTTCCAAGTACGATTATTTTCTAGCTTTATTCTTCACCAACGACATTTGACATAGAACCGATTTTTCAAGCATAACACATAGTAAGTAGATAACTAAAAAATCCTACCACACTCTACTGACGTAGAATAATGGTAGGATTTTATGCTATTCATGTTAATTTTGGATTTAAAAGTTGGTGTGAAAGTTCTTACTCTTCATCCAAGTTCAATACGGCCATGAACGCTTCCTGAGGAATCTCTACGTTACCGACATTCTTCATACGTTTTTTACCGGCTTTTTGTTTCTTGAGTAGTTTCTGACGTCTGGTAACATCTCCACCATATAGTTTAGCTGTAACGTCTTTACGGTAAGCTTTAACCGTTGTACGTGCTACAATATTCTGCCCAATGGCTGCTTGAATCGGTATTTCAAACTGCTGACGAGGAATGGTTTTTTTCAGTTGTTCTGCTACAGAACGTCCTCTTGCATAAGAAAAGTCTTTATGCACGATAAAGCTCAAGGCATCGACCGTTTCTCCGTGAATCATGATATCCATCTTAACGAGTTCACTTTGTCTGTATCCTGCTTCAGAGTAATCAAGAGATGCATATCCTTTGGTACTTGATTTTAATCGATCAAAGAAGTCATATACGATTTCTGATAACGGTATAAAGTAAGATACATTTACACGAATATCATCCAGATACTCCATCGTCAAGAATTCCCCACGTTTACGTTGAGCAATTTCCATTACTGCGCCTACGTAATCGTTAGGTACAGTGATGACCGCTTTAACATATGGTTCTTCTACAGATTCGATTTCTTGAGGTGTTGGCATGTCAGCTGGGTTAGAAACGGTTATTTTCTCTCCATCTGTTTTGTTGATGTGATAAATAACGGATGGTGCGGTTGTGATTAATTCAAGGTTGAACTCACGCTCTAATCTTTCTTGAATCACGTCCATGTGAAGCATTCCTAAGAACCCACAACGGAAACCAAAGCCTAAAGCCTGAGACGTTTCTGCTTCGTATTGAAGTGCAGCGTCATTTAACTGTAGTCTTTCCAGTGCTTCTCTTAAGTCTTCGTATCTAGCTGAATCTGTTGGATACATACCACAGAATACCATTGGATTCATGTGACGATAACCAGGTAATGCTTTTGTCGTTGGGTTATTTGCTAGAGTAACAGTATCCCCTACACGCGTATCACGAACCGTCTTGATGTTTGCCGTAACATAACCAACATCACCGACCATCAAATAATCTCTAGATAAGGGTTTAGGTGAGAAGATCCCAAGATCTGTTACTTCAAATTTCTTACCATTACTTAAAATCTGGATCATATCGCCTTTTTTCAACACGCCATCCATTACTCGAATATTTAAAACAACTCCACGGTATGGGTCGTATGCTGAGTCAAAGATCAGTGCTTGTAAAGGATTGTCGATATCTCCTTCAGGAGCCGGTATTCTTTCAACGATTTGTTCCAGGATATCTTCGATACCAATACCTGATTTAGCACTTGCTAATACTGCGTCACTGGCATCCAATCCGACCACGTCTTCAATCTCTGTTCTGACACGTTCTGGATCAGCTGCTGGCAAATCGATCTTGTTGATCACGGGTATAATTTCCAGTTCGTTTTCCAGAGCAAGGTAAACATTGGCTAGTGTTTGTGCTTCTACACCTTGAGCCGCATCGACTACTAGTATAGCACCTTCGCAGGCAGCAAGACTTCTAGATACTTCATACGTAAAATCGACATGTCCAGGCGTATCGATCAAATGCAGAATATACGTTTCACCGTCTTTTGCAGTATATTGAAGTTCAACGGTATTTAATTTAATCGTAATGCCGCGTTCTCTCTCTAAATCCATTGAATCTAGTAACTGCTCTTGCATTTCACGGTCTGCAACAGTATGCGTTAACTGTAAAATACGGTCAGCGAGCGTAGATTTACCATGGTCGATATGGGCAATGATTGAAAAGTTTCTAATTTGTTTCTGTCTCTTTCGAGCAAGATTTTTATCCATTATATAAAATTCCTCATTCCTTCGTCTTCACGAGCGTTCTCTTAATTATACCAACGATGAGAATAGAGTACAATCAAATTCAAAAACATATAATAAAGAGACGGCTACTTAGCCGTCTCTTTACTGATTATTTGTGTTTATCTTTGAATACATCTTTCACTTTTGAAAAAAACGTACCTTCATCTTGCTCTACAACTTCATCATAGTCACTGACTTGGGCAAATTTTCTCAATTGTTCTGCTTGTTGATCGTTGATATCTTTTGGTATTTCTACATTGATAGTAATATGTTGATCGCCATTTCCTGTACCACGTAAGCGCGGTGCACCTTTTCCTCTTAAACGGAAAGTTGTACCTGGCTGTGTTCCAGCAGGAATCTTGAATTTCACTTTTCCATGAACGGTTGGTACTTGAAGTTCATCTCCAAGTGCTGCTTGAACCATATTAATTGGTAATTCATAATAGATTTCGGCTCCACGTCGATCAAAATCTTTTGATCCCGCTACTCTGAATACAACATATAAGTCACCGTAAGGTCCGCCATTTTTCCCTGTATCTCCTTGGCCTTGAAGACGCATTTGGTTTCCGTCTTCTACTCCTGCAGGAACCGTTACTTTAACAGAGTGTTGCTCTTTCGTATGACCAGAACCGTGACAAACTTCACATTTTTCTTTGATTTCTTGCCCAGTACCATTACATGTCGGACACGCTTGTTGTGTCATTACACGACCAAAAGGTGTGTTACGTTCAACATTGATTGCACCTGCTCCACCACATTGAGAACATGTCTGAGGACTCGTTCCTGGTTTTGCACCATCTCCGCCACAGTTATGACACTCTTCTTCTCTCTTATAGCGTACAGTAGTTTCTTTACCAAAGATGGCTTCTTCAAATTTCAAGTCCAACACATATTGCAAGTCGTCTCCTTGCATAGGTGCATTAGGATTTCTAGAGCGTCTTCCGCCTCCGCCGAAGAACTGATCGAAGATATCTTCAAATCCGCCTCCGCCAAAGCCGCCGGCGCCTCCACCGAATCCACCGCCAAAACCGCCACCAGCTCCAAAATTTGGATCTGTTGAAGCGTGGCCGTATTGATCATATGCAGCACGTTTTTGATCGTCGCTCAATACTTCATAAGCTTCCGTGATTTGCTTGAATTTCTCGTCAGCATTTGCTTCTTTACTGATATCTGGATGATGCTTTTTGGATAATTTTCTGTAGGCCTTTTTTATTTCGTCTTTCGAGGCATCTTTAGATACCCCTAATAGATCATAAAAATCTTCTTTTCCTGCCATTTTGATCCTCCATACTCTTGAGAGTTACTAGATGTTCTGCTTCTATATCACTATACTACAATCCGAATAAAAAGCCAAAAGCACTAAGCTTTGGCTTTTTATCTTGCAGACTATTCGGTTTATTTAATGAATAAGTTGGATTGCAATTCAGATAAGTTTTTAAAGAAATCTTGATTATTCTTCGTCGTCGACTTCTTCAAATTCAGCATCTACAACACCATCGTCAGAAGGTTCTGATTGAGCTCCAGCATCTTGTCCTTCAGCTTCTGCTTGTTGAGCAGCCGCTTGTTCGTAAAGTTTCACTGACATCTCTTGAACGATTTCATTTAAAGCATCTCTCTTCGCTTTAATTTCTTCAAGATCATCATTTTCTAAAGCTGTTTTCAGTTCATCACGAGCTTCTTCAGCTTTTTTAACGTCCGCTTCGTCGACTTTACCATCTAGATCTTTAAGGGTTTTGTCGATTTGGAAAACAAGTTGATCAGCTTCATTGCGGATTTCAACTTCTTCTTTACGTTTTTTGTCTGATTCAGCGTTTTCTTCTGCTTCTTTAACCATACGTTCGATTTCTTCATCTGAAAGGCCTGAAGAGGATTTGATCGTAATGTTTTGTTCTTTACCAGTACCTAGATCTTTTGCAGATACATTTACAATACCATTTTTATCAATATCGAATTTAACTTCGATTTGAGGTACACCACGAGGTGCTGCAGGAATATCTGTTAATTGGAAACGACCTAAAGTTTTGTTGTCTTTAGCCATTGGGCGCTCACCTTGTAATACGTGTACATCAACTGCTGGCTGGTTATCCGCTGCTGTTGAGAAGGTTTGAGCTTTACTTGTTGGGATCGTAGTGTTGCGATCAATCAGTTTAGTAAATACGCCACCCATTGTTTCAATACCTAGAGATAATGGTGTAACATCTAATAAGACGATATCTTTAACGTCACCCGAGATAACTCCACCTTGGATAGCTGCTCCCATTGCTACAACTTCATCAGGGTTAACAGAGCGGTTAGGTTCTTTGTCTGTTTCTTTTTTAACTGCATCTACAACAGCTGGAATACGAGTTGATCCACCAACCAAGATAACTTGATCGATATCCGATTTTGAAAGTCCAGCATCTTTAAGTGCTTGACGAACTGGATGTTTTGTTCTTTCAACTAGGTCATCTGTGATTTCATCGAATTTAGCACGCGTTAATGTGATTTCCAAGTGTAATGGACCAGCATCTCCTGCGCTGATGAATGGCAAGCTGATTTGAGTTGAAGAAACACCTGATAAGTCTTTTTTAGCTTTTTCAGCAGCATCTTTCAAACGTTGTAAAGCCATTTTATCTTTAGCTAAATCTACGCCGTTTTCTTTTTTGAATTCAGCAACAAGGTAATCGATAATTTTTTCGTCAAAGTCATCCCCACCTAGTAAATTATCTCCAGAAGTAGACAATACTTCAAAGACACCGTCTCCTAATTCAAGGATAGAAACATCGAATGTTCCGCCGCCTAAGTCAAATACAAGAATTTTTTCATCTGTATCTACTTTGTCTAAACCATAAGCTAGTGAAGCAGCAGTCGGCTCGTTAACGATACGATCAACTTCTAATCCAGCGATTTTACCTGCATCTTTAGTTGCTTGACGTTGTGAGTCATTAAAGTAAGCTGGTACAGTAATAACTGCATTTGTTACTTCTTCACCAAGATAATCTTCAGCGTAAGCTTTT
Source organism: Marinilactibacillus sp. XAAS-LB27 (assembly GCF_036039175.1). Classification (NCBI taxonomy): domain Bacteria; kingdom Bacillati; phylum Bacillota; class Bacilli; order Lactobacillales; family Carnobacteriaceae; genus Marinilactibacillus; species Marinilactibacillus sp. XAAS-LB27. Next base: position 519,148 of record NZ_JAYXKP010000001.1, read on the forward strand.
AAGTGTTGAAGAATAAAAGCAGAAACTTGTTGAGGAGAATATTCTTTTCCTTCAGCTTCAACTGTATAGTTTTCACCCATATGACGTTTAATTGAAATCACAGTGTTCGGGTTAGTGATTGCTTGTCTTTTAGCAACTTCCCCTACTTGAATTTCGCCATCTTTGAAAGAAACAACTGAAGGAGTCGTACGGTTTCCTTCTTTGTTAGGAATGATCTTAGATTCTCCACCTTCAAGAACTGCTACAGCAGAGTTTGTTGTTCCTAAATCAATACCAATAATTTTACCCATTATAATCTCACCTTTGCTTCTTAATATTTTTGTTTTTCTATAGCTTTAACAATTAAAGTGTTACGGTTACTTTCGCCGCACGTAAAACACGGTCATTTAATTTATATCCTTTTTCAAAAACTTGTGCAACAACATTGCTGTCTTGACCTTCTTGAGCAGGCACTTGAGTGTATGCTTCATGGAAGTTTGGATCAAATGGCTGACCTTCAGCTTCAATCACTTCAATACCTTCTGATTTTAGCGCATGGTTCATACTTTCTACAACCATTTCAATTCCTTTTTTCAAGTTCTTTCCAGCTTCATCTTCAACTTCAATGGTTAATGCACGTTCCAAATTATCTAACGCTGGTAACAATTGCTTTGCCAGATCCTGAGAACGGTAGCGAGTAGCTTGTTCTCTTTCTCTTTGGTTTCTCTTTTGAATGTTTGCTAGTTCTGCTTGAAGTCGGATATAACGGTCTTGAACTTCTTCTAATTCTTGTTTTGTTTTTTCAAGTTCTTCTTGAACTGGATCAAGTTCAACTTGTTCTGTTTCATCTTCTGTCGCTTCAACTTCTTGATCTAAAATTTCTTCGTTATTATCTTCCATATATAGTCCCTCACTTTAAACATTATTCTAGATAAAATCTGAGTAAATTAGCTGATAATTGCTTTCTGAATGCTTCTAATACACCAAAAGTTTGGTCGTAAGGCATACTTGTCGGCCCGAGAACAGCTATTATTCCATCCCCATGACCGTCCACTTTGTAAGTAGCCGTGACTAAGCTGAATTCATCAAACAATTCGTGATTGAGTTCACTACCGATCTTCACTTCAAAATCTTCTGTTACGCGACTTAAAATCGTGTTCAGATCCAGATCGTTATCTAGCAATTCATACAAAGACTTCAACTTTTTCCTATCCATGTTTTCAGTGAAATCAAGTAGATTCATTTTCCCTGAAACATGCAGCCGTTCTTCTTGTGACTCACCAAAGACAGTTTGAATGGTCATCAACATATCTGAAGCAGTGGCAGCGTACTTGTTGACCAGCAGTGGTATATCGTTTTGAAGTTTCTGATAAACCTCATATAGCGACCTTCCCACTAAATGCTGGTTAAAAATGTTCGTCACTTTTTCGATATCTGACTCATTGACGTATTCAGGTATCTGGAAAACTGTGTTTTCTATTGCACCCGTATCCGTTTGAATGATGGCCATAACTTGTTGATGATTCAGTAATACAAGTCTGAAACCAGTTAATTTACTTGTCTTTCCTTGAGGTCCAAGAACGAAAGCTGTGTAACTTGTTAGCTGCGACAATAATTGAGCGGACTGATGAAACAAATCATCCATCTGACGTACATGACTATCAAATGTATTATTGATCATAACAATCTGATCTTGTTCGACCTTTTTTGGACGAATGAGATGATCGACATAAAATCGATAACCTTTCAAAGAAGGTACCCTACCCGAAGACGAATGCGTCTTTTCGATAAAGCCCATTTTCTCAAGATAACTCATTTCATTCCGAATCGTTGCAGAACTCGCATCGATATTTGTTTCGTCGACTAATCTTTTTGAACCAACAGGCATACTTGTTGTTGTGTATATCCTGATGATTGTCTCCAGAATAGCCAACTGTCTCTTTGTCAACATGTGCATCATCTCCCTAAGCACGCTAGAGACATCTATAATTTCAATCATTTAATAGTAGAGACCTAAAGTCTTCCACCTTAACACTTTCATTAAATTAGCACTCGACATAACCGAGTGCTAACACAACTATAATTTAACAAATGATCCTTAACTTGTCAACTATTAAATTTGATTTATTTTGACCTTTGATAAAATAGCTCTAGATTCTTTTTCATCAAGAATGAGTTGATCAATCAATCCTTCTTTGGATTCATATTTCACTTCATCTCTCAAGTACTTAACCCATTTGATTCGAACATTTTCACCATATATTTCTTTTTTGTAATCGAAAATGTTTACTTCAACAGAGATATCTTTCCTATAGCCGAATGTCGGGTTGTAACCAATCGAAGCCATTCCATCATGCCATACGTCATCCACAAACATCTTAACTGCATACACTCCAATTCTGGGCATAAAGACGTCTGGATCTGATAAGACATTCGCTGTTGGATAGCCAATTGTACGCCCTCTAGCATCTCCATGGATTACGAAGCCTGAGGTTTCATAAATATAGCCTAAAAGATCATTTGCTTCGTCCATGTTACCTTCAACAATACACTTTCTAATACGAGTAGAACTGATTTTCTGTTCAGACGCCAATTGTTTTTGCACTTGATGAATTTCAAATCGACCTTTAGCAAATTGATCTAGATTGTCCATATTAGCAATGTCTGCTTTACCATAAGTGTAGTCAAAGCCTGCTACGACTGCCTTAGCATTCCACCCCACGATATACTGATCCACAAATTCTTGTGGCGCTAAAGTACCAAAGCTTGAAGTGAAATCTACTTCATATAAAATATCAATACCTGTCTGCTCAAGTAGTTCTTCTTTTCTCTTTATAGGTGTCAAATAATAATGATACTCTGGATCAAATTTTCTATATACAAATGCAGGATGGCGGTTAAACGTCATCATAGCTGCTTTTATGCCTTTTTCTTTTGCTAATTTTACACCTGTTTCAATAACGGCTTTATGTCCTTTATGAATACCATCGAAAAACCCTAGTATTAATACAATATCGTCTGGAAAAATAGCTGATGGATCATAAGGATGATGGATCTTGATAATTTTCATACGTTCACCTACACTTCTGTTCTCAATACTTTGATTGGTTTGATCCTATCTAATTTTGTTGGATGTTCTGAATAAATCGCAACAGCTTTGCTGTCTTTATAAAAAACAATTGGAAACTCTGAAAAAATTGGTAATTCTGATTTCATGAAAACTGTTCCGTTTTTCACTTTACTCCATTCTTCTTCAGACAATTCGTAAGAAGGGAAAGACGTTAATGCAGATTCTAGAGGATTCAATATAGCTGAAAGATGATTTTCATCTACTGCTTCCTGCACCTGTCTCAAAGTGACCGCCTGAGCAGACCGATAGCCTCCGCTCTCTGTTCGTGTCAGATCCGACATATGTGCTGGATAGCCCAACAAGGCACCTGTATCAACGGCTAACGTACGAATATATGTCCCTTTACTACAAGAAACTTTAAATCTGAACGAGAGAGTCTCTTGCTCTTCATCTATGATGACATCTGACGTTCTTTCGTAACTGTGAATAGTCACTTGTCTCGAAGGTCTCTCAATTACTTCTCCAGCTCGAGCATATTCATACAATCTTTTTCCGTTCACTTTCACTGCTGAATACATCGGTGGGGTTTGTGTGATTTCTCCTGTTAGAGATGTAATGGCTTTATCGATAGCTCCCTGTGACAATTGAAGATCTACCGCTTTTCTATCAACGATTTCTCCTGAACGGTCTTCTGTAGTTGTAGAGTAACCTAATGTTACTTCACCTTCATATGTTTTACCCGTATTCACCATATACTCTAGTACTTTTGTCGCTTTACCAATAGCAATAGGCAATACACCTTCTACATCCGGATCCAGTGTGCCAGAGTGGCCGACCTTTTTAGTCTTTAATATTTTTCTCAGTTTATATACGCAATCATGACTTGTCATGCCCTTTTCTTTCCATAAAGGTATGATCCCCTCCATGTTCATTCCTCCAATACTCAATGTTTCTATTATAGCATATCTCTATGTAAAGTGATTGAACGTGGAAAAAGAGAATCACTGCCAGTTAAGACAATTGACTCTCTTTCCACTTCAATCAATTATGATTCGATTGTGATTTATTATTCAAATGAACGTTGGATCAATCTTCTTTTTTTAATTGATTCAATAATTCATCAATGTGACTTCCGTAAGCTACGGATTCATCACGAGCAAAGAATAACTCTGGTGTTTTGTGAATAGACAGACGACTTCCAAGTTCTTTTCTGATTAAACCTTTAGCTTTTTCTAAGCCTTCTTGAGTATCAGTAACAGTCTTTTCATCATCTTTCAACGTACTATAATAGACTTTAGCTTGTTGTAGGTCTCCGGTAACTTCAACATCTGTTATCGTAATTCCTTGAACACGAGGTTCTCTTACGCGCTTTTGCATAATATCGTTAATTTCTTTTTGAATTTCTTGGGAGACTCGCCCAACTCGATAATTTGGCATGTTTGCTCACCTATCCTTATATATGTTTTCTAGTTCAATCCATCATTATCATTGATGGCTGATACCATCATATTAGGATTTTCTTTCAATTTCAACCATTTCGAATGCTTCAACAACATCGTCAACCTTGATATCGTTGTATCCTTCAATTGTAATACCACACTCGAAGCCTTTTTTAACTTCTTTCGCGTCATCTTTGAAACGTTTCAGACTAGACAATTCGCCTTCGAACTGAACGATTCCATTACGAACTAGACGGATAGAACTGCTACGTTTGATAACGCCATCACTGACGAAACATCCTGCAATCGTTCCAACTTTTGAAACAGCATACGTTTCACGAACTGTTGCTTGACCCGTAACTTGTTCTTCAAATTCAGGATCTAGCATACCTGTCATTGCAGCTTCGATCTCATCGATAGCATTGTAGATTACACGGTGTGTTCTGATATCTACTTCTTCACGAGAAGCACTTTCTTTTGCTTGAACCGTAGGACGAACGTTAAATCCGATTACGATAGCAGAACTAGCAGATGCTAATGTGACATCACTTTCGTTGATTGCACCAACTCCAGTGTGAATAATGTTCACTTTCGCGCCTTCTACTTCAATTTTCTTCAGACTTGAAGCTAGTGCTTCTACTGAACCTTGAACGTCCGCCTTAACGATAACGTTCACTTCTTTGATTTCGCCTTCTTCAAGACTTTCAAATAAGTTTTCAAGGGTAACTTTATTCATTTTAGAACGGTTAGCCTCAGTCGCAACGATGGCTCTTGATTCTCCAACCTGTCTAGCTGTTTTTTCGTCTTCAAAGACTACAAAACGATCTCCAGCTTGTGGTGTAGCATTTAACCCAGTAATCTCAACCGGCGTCGAAGGTGTTGCAGATTTAACTCTGCGTCCCTTGTCATTTGTCATCGTACGCACGCGACCAAATGTGTTTCCAACTACAATTGGATCTCCTTGAGAAAGTGTACCTTCTTGAACAAGTAATGTAGCAATAGGTCCTTTAGCTTTATCAAGTCTTGCTTCAATAACAGATCCGATTGATTGACGTGTAGGATCTGCTTTCAATTCTTCAACTTCTGCTACAAGTAAAACCATATCTAACAATTCATCTAGGTTTTTGTTGAATAGCGCTGAGATTTGAACGAAAATCGTATCGCCGCCCCAGTCTTCTGGAACAAGTTCGTATTCAGTTAACTCTTGCATAACGCGGTCTGGATTTGCTCCAGGTTTGTCGACTTTGTTTACTGCAACAATGATTGGTACTTGAGCAGCTTTAGCATGATTGATTGCTTCGACTGTCTGAGGCATAACCCCATCATCTGCAGCAACAACGATGATCGCGATATCTGTGATGTCTGCCCCTCTAGCACGCATTGTTGTAAACGCAGCATGGCCAGGAGTATCCAAGAAAGTGATCAACTTGCCATTTTCTTCAACTTGATAAGCACCGATATGCTGAGTGATTCCTCCAGCTTCTCCGCCAGTTACATTTGTATTACGCAATGTATCTAGTAAAGTCGTTTTACCGTGGTCAACGTGACCCATGATTGTTACCGTTGCTGGACGAGTAACAAGATTTTCTTCTACAACTTCTTTGTTGAAGAATGTATTGAAATCTGTTAGATCAACCTGAACTTTTTCTTCTGTTTCAATTCCATAATCAGAAGCCAGTAATTCAATCGTTTCGCTATCAAGTGATTGGTTTTGTGTTGCGACTACACCCATCATAAATAGTTTTTTAACGATTTCAGCTGGTTCACGGTGAATTTTTTTAGCAATATCTGCTACTGTATTTCCATCTGTATACTCAAGTACTTTAGGCAACTCTTTGTTTTTACGTGGAGTCGCTGGCACTTGTGAAGGTTGATGATTTTTCTTACCTTTACGTCTTCTTCCGCCTGCTGGTCCACCATTAATGCCGCGGTGCTGACGAGAGTTTCTTTTATTGGATTGCTGGAACTGTTGTTTTTGTTGCTCATCAGTTGTTCTCTTTTGAACTGCTGGAGCCGCCTTAGCTTGTGTTACTGGTTTTTTGTTATCAGTCGTTGATTTCTTCGTATCAGTATTCGATTTTTTTGGTGCTCTATTTTGAGATTGTATTTTGTTTTGTCCTTTACTGTTCTGAGATTTGTCAGTACCATTCTGATTTCCGTTCTGATTAGCAGCTGGTTTTCTGACAGAGTTGTTAGTATTGTTTGAATTAGAACGGTTTGTTTGTTTTGGAGCTTTATTCGTTTGATTATCTGCTGGCTTACTTGAAGCAGATGGCTGACTTTTTTGAGTGAAAGCTTTACTCAATTTATCAACATCTCCGTCATCCATAGATGACATATGGCTTTTATAATCGATGCCAAGCTCTTTTGCTTTTTCGATAATCTGCTTACTTTCGATATTCTTTTCTTTTGCGAATTCATAGACGCGTTTTTTGCCCATGCAATCACCTTCCTATTCCTATTATTGCAATTTTTGAAGGGACCGTGCAAATCCTCCGTCTGTAATGGCAGCGACTGTTCGTATTTTCCCAATAGCGTTTGATATCGCGTTTCTATCGAAATCTTCTCGCACTGGGATACTATAGTGCTCACATTTATTCAAAAATTGCTTTTTGGTATTTTCACTAGCGTCAGATGCCAATATGACAATCTTTGCTTGACGACTTCTAACTGCATTGAGAACGATCGCTTCCCCTGAAATCAGGTTACCCGAGCGCTGTGCCAAGCCTAATAAGTTTAGACTTTTTTGTACATTATCCATTTTTCAGTTCCATTCTAGCCTTCTGATACTCTACATACTCAAGCAATTCTTCGTAAAAGGCGTCTTCAACCTTAGCATTCAGTGCTTGGTTCAGCATTTGTTTGCTTTGAGCCTTTTTAACTAATTCGGGATCAAGTGAGATATAGGCACCTCTTCCGTTCTGCTTGCCAGTAGGGTCAAGAGACACTGTTCCTTCTTTGTCTCTGACAACACGTACCATATCTTTTTTTGGTTTCATTTCATTGGATGCAACACATTTTCTCATTGGTACTTTTCGTTGCCGCATAGTCATCCCACCTTTAATGATAACACTTTAAATCATTAATATTATCTATATCATAACTCAAACAAGCTTTTCAGTCGAATAAATTAAAACGATTCTTCATCTTCATCAGTATCTTGAGTTATTTCCTGAATTTCTTCCATTGACGCAGTAGAGTCTAACTCTTCATCCATGCCGTCACGTTGTTCAGCGTATTCAATCATATCTTCCATATCTTCTGGATTTAATTCGCCTTCTTCAAAATCAGTATCTTCGACAGGTTCACCCGGCTGATCCATATCTGGTGCTTCGTTAGCATAAAGATCAGAATTAACCGTTTCAGATGCGGATGCTTGAATATCGTCGATATCTTCAACTTCAACACCCTCAGTCGCTTCAAAAAATGAATCTTCAGCATTTTCCAATGCATCCACTTCTTGCTCTGCAACTTCTTCACCTTCGTTTAATGCCTCAAAGAATGAATCGTTTGTAAGTTCCTCTGATACTTCTTCCAATTCTTCCATATCACTTTCTGACTTGATATCAATTTTAAAACCAGTCAGCTTAGCAGCTAAACGAACATTTTGTCCTCTTTTACCAATTGCTAGAGACAGTTGGTAGTCTGGAACAACAATCACGCAGCTTTTGTTTTCTTTATCAAACATCACTTCAACAACTTGTGCTGGGTTCAATGCATTTTTAATAAAGACTGATGGATCTTCGTCCCACTCAACGATATCCATGTTTTCACCATTCAACTCATTTACGATTGCTTGTACACGAGCACCTTTAGGTCCGACACAAGTTCCAACCGGATCAACGTTCTCGTCACGTGACATCACAGCAATTTTAGAACGATCTCCTGCTTCACGTGCAATTGAGATGATTTCTACTGTTCCATCAAAGATTTCAGGAACTTCTTGCTCAAAAAGGCGTTTGATCAGATTTGGATGTGTTCTACTTACAAAGACTTGAGGTCCTTTAGTAGAATTTTCCACATTACTCACATACACTTTGATTCTGTCGTGTGTGTTATAACGCTCATTTTCGATTTGATCACGTTTAGATAAAACAGCTTCAACTTTACCTAAGTTGATATAAATGAAGCGATTATCTTGTCTTTCAACTGTTCCTGTCATAAGATCATCAGCATATTCAATGTACTCGTTATAAACGATAGAACGTTCTGCTTCGCGCATTCTCTGCATGATGACTTGTTTTGCAGTTTGAGCTGCAATTCTACCGAAATTCTTTGGTGTCACTTCAAAGCGAATCTCGTCTCCAATTTCGTAAGCTTTGTTTATTTCTAAAGCATCCGTCAAACTAATCTCTAATTGAGAGTCATAGACTTCCTCAGACACTTCTCTTACTTGGTATACTTTAATATCACCATTGTCATCATCAAAAACAACTTCTACGTTTTGAGAAGTTCCGTAGTTTCTCTTGTAAGCAGAAACCAATGCGGCTTCTAATGCGTCTACTACGATTTCCTTGGAAATGCCTTTTTCTTTTTCAAGCGTTTCTAGGGCTGCCGCTAATTCTTTACTCATTTTACTACTCCCTTACTTATGAATGATTTATCTAAATTCCGTTATAGATCATCTGGTGTTAAAATTTGATTGCTAATCTTGCTTTCGCAATATTGGCTCTTTCGATAGTGAGTTCTTTTTCTCTTGTCTTGATTCTGATCACAAGTTTAATACTATCGTCTGTAACTTCTTTCAAAGTCCCCTCAAAGATGTTTTCTCCATCGATCTGCTGATACAATGATACATGAATATATTTTTCAACAGCATTTCTCAGGTCTTGGTCTTTTTTCAAAGGGCGCTCAGCACCAGGTGAAGACACTTCTAGATAATATGGATGAGGAATAGGATCCGTCTTCTGTGAATCCAGAGTTTCGCCGATTTTTTCGCTGAAACGAGTACAATCGTCGAGATCTATGCCACCATCTTTGTCGATATATATACGTAAGAACCAGTTCTTACCCTCTTTGACATACTCCACATCTACTAATTCATAACCCAATTCTGCAGCAACTGGATCGGCAATAGCTGTTACTTTATCTACTGTACTCAAAAAGCATCTCCTCTCAATAGTTGATTGTTAAATTTTTCATTAAAAAGAGTGAGCGGGATACGCTCACTCTCGAAGAATATTCCTTTACACACTAGTTATTTTAGCATAAATGGATTGCTCACGCAACTTGTGTGCGCTTCTCTGTAAAGAACAAGAAATGGTTTCAATCGCTTGCTCTTTTCTTATCTGATTAGATATCAAACAAAGACAATTGATTTTCATCAGGAAGATGCGTTAAGACACCATTAACATCCATATATTCAATAACGGTTTTAGAGACTTTACCTCTCTTAGACAAGTCTTCTTTGGATAGAAACGGACTAGCCTGTCTGGCATCAACGATTGCATTTGCTACGTTACCACCTAAAGATGGAATACATCTAAAGGGCGCAAGTAAAGCATTGTCTTCAATCAAAAAGTCTGAAGCATGCGATCTTTCTACATCAACCATTTTGAATTCATAGCCACGCTCTACCATTTCATTTGCAAGTTCAAGCACCGTTAACAAGTTTTTCTCTTTTGTAGATGCGTCCAAGCCTTTATCTGTAATTTCTTTCATTCTTGCTTTAATAGAAGCTTTTCCTTGTGCCATTGCCTGAAGATCAAAATCGCTGGCTCTAACAGAAAAATAAGCTGCATAATAATAGAGTGGGTGGTGAACTTTGAAGTAAGCGACTCGAAGTGCCATTAATACATAGGCTGCCGCATGGGCTTTCGGGAACATATACTTAATCTTCAAGCAAGAATCAATGTACCATTTGGGAACGTTATTCTCTCTCATGATCACTTGCCACTCATCTGGTATACCTTTACCTTTACGCACATGCTCCATTATCTGGAACGCGATACTGTCATCGATCCCTTTATGCTGCAGGTAAACCATAATATCATCTCGACATCCGATAACTTCTGCTAAAGGAATATCTTGTTGTCTAATCAATTCTTCAGCATTGCCGAGCCACACATCCGTACCATGAGAAAGTCCGGATATCTGTAGTAACTCCGCAAATGTCGTCGGTTTAGTCTGTTCAAGCATCTGACGAACGAATCTCGTACCAAACTCAGGTACACCTAATGTACCTGTCTTAGAAAAAATCTGACTTTCATCTACACCAAGAATCTCTGTACCACTGAACAATTTCATTACTCCAGGGTCATTTGGTGGGATGGTAACGGGATCAATTCCCGATAAATCCTGTAGCATTCTGATCATTGTTGGATCATCGTGACCAAGTATATCAAGTTTTAATACATTGTCATGGATAGAATGGAAATCGAAATGCGTTGTTTTCCAATTAGCATCCTGATCATCTGCTGGATACTGAATCGGAGAAAAGTCATACACATCCATATATTCTGGGATAACGATAATGCCTCCAGGGTGTTGCCCCGTTGTTCTTTTAACCCCTGTCACGCCTTTAGCAAGTCTATCGATCTCAGCCGAACGAATCGTCATCTGATTATCTCGTTCATACCCTTTTACAAAACCGAAAGCTGTTCGGTCTGCAATCGTTCCAATCGTTCCTGCTTTGTAGACATATTCATCTCCAAAGAGTTCTTTTGTGTAATGATGCGCTTTAGACTGGTATTCTCCGGAAAAGTTCAAATCAATATCGGGTACCTTATCTCCATTGAAACCTAAGAACGTCTCAAATGGAATATCTTGACCATCGGTAACCAGTTGAGCTTCACAGTGCGGACATTTTTTAGGCGGTAAATCGAACCCAGAACCGATTTCTCCTTCAGTGAAGAATTCAGAATGCTGACACGCTGGACAACGGTAATGTGGTGGCATAGGGTTTACTTCTGTTATCCCTGTCATCGTCGCCACAAAGCTTGAACCAACTGACCCCCTGGAACCAACCAAGTATCCATCATTCACACTTTTATGAACCAGTTTTTGTGAGATCAAATAAATCACTGAGAATCCATTCCCGATAATACTATCTAACTCTTTTTCAAGACGTTTTTCTATAATCTCCGGAAGAGGGTTTCCATATAATCGATGAGCCTCATTGTAACTCATGTCCCGAATCTCTTGCTCTGATCCTTCCATTTTTGGAGTGAACAAGTCTTGTTTAACTGGTGAAATACCATCATCGATTTTATCCGCAATCATGTGACTATTCGTCACAACCACTTGTTTCGCAACAGCTTTTCCAAGGAACGATAAGTCTTCTAACATTTCTCCTGTTGTTCTGAAATGAACGGTCGGATTTTTCGACTTTTTAAATCCACCCTTATTTAAAGTTTCCAGTAAAATATCTCTATAAATAGAATCTTCAGGATTCAAATAGTGAACATTCCCTGTGGCAACTACAGGTATATCTAGTTCTTTACCAATTTGAACAATATTCGATAAAATATCCTCTAAATCTTTTTCGCTATTAACCATTTCTCTGTCTAGTAAATGATCATAAGCCCCTTTTGGCATGATTTCAAGATAGTCATAATGATGTGCTAACTTTTTAGCTTCGTCATAACCTTTTTGCATCATAGCCTCAAACACTTCACCTTGCGCACATCCAGATCCAACAATCAGCCCTTCTCTATATTTTTCTAGAAGGGAACGAGGCACTCGAGGAACACGGTAAAAGTATTCTGTAAGTGAAGCAGAAATCAGTTTGAAGAGATTTTTCAATCCTTTTTGAGATTGCGCCAGTATGGTGACATGGCTAGGTCTCGTTCTTTTATATGCGTCCCCTTGTCCCATATAATCATTTAATTGATGATGAGATCCGATAGAATACTCTTCGGCTGCTTCTTTTAGAAATGCCCAGAGCAAATGAGCCGTTGTTTCAGCATCATAGATTGCACGGTGATGTTGCTCCAAGGCGACGCCATATCGTTTAGCTAAAGTATTCAGTCGGTGTGTTTTAAATGTTGGATGAAGAAATCTAGATAGTTCAAGCGTATCGATTACAGGTAGTTTGGTTACGGGCATATCATTTTTTTGATACGCAGTATTCAAGAACCCCATATCGAAACTCGCATTATGTGCGACAAGTATTGTGTTTTCACTAAAGGCCTTAAAACCTTCTAAAACTTCTGCTTCTGTTTTTGATCCTCTAACCATATCATCCGTGATCCCAGTCAGATTAATTGTCGTATCTGACAAGGGGTGTCCTGGATCTATAAATTCCTGGAACTCTCCAATGACATTTCCTTTATGCAGCTTCACAGCAGCTAACTCAATAATATTATCGTAAATTGCCGACAAGCCTGTTGTCTCCACATCGAATACAACATAAGTAGCTTCTTGAAGGTCTTCCTCAACAGCATTGTAAGCAATTGGAACACCATCATCTACTAAATTAGCCTCTAATCCGTAGATGACCTTAACATTGTTTTTCTTACCTGCAGAATGCGCATCTGGATAAGACTGGGCAACACCGTGATCTGTTATGGCAATGGCTTTGTGCCCCCATCTAGCTGCTTGTTCAACTAAATCTGTTGCACTAACAGTAGCATCCATCTGACTCATCGTAGTATGCGCGTGTAATTCGACTCTTTTTTCATCATCTGGTTCGGTGTCTTTTCGTGATTCATGATTTGTCTCCTGTACATCTTGAGCATTTACTACAAGATCTCTCATGAAGGTATCTTCTTGGACACTCCCTCTGACTTTTAACCACATACCTTTTTTAAAATTTTCAAAAATCTCTTCATCAGAGGCATTGTTTGAGAATTTCTTACAAGTAAAAGAAGAAGTATAATCTGTAACTTTAAATATCAGTAGTTTACGTTTAGATCTGAGTTCTCTCACTTCAACATCAAATACGTATCCTTCTATTGTTACGCTTCGTTCTTCTTCAAATATTTCACTCATTTGTTTCACAGGTTCATTATTTTGAATATTTCTACCCAACTTGATTGGACCTGAAGGAGCAGAATCTTTTTTCTTTTCTTTGTTAATTGTAGCCTGTTCGATGTTTTTAGTTAATCGTTCAGCAAGTTGAAGGTCTTCTTCTTCTTTTTGAAGTTTGAAAGCAGTTAACTTTTCATCACTTAATTTTTCATCAACCATCGGTACAATTTTGAAGTGTTTAGGAAAACCCATTTTGATATATTGTGCTTCGATTTTAGGGAAAAACTCTTCTGAGAACTTTTCTTTGGTCAGCTCATGTTCAATATAAAACAAAACTTTTTTACCGTTTAAAACGGGATAGCCATTTTCAAACATATCATTACATAAAGGAGAATCGATCTCACTGGCCTGACAAGCAGCTTTCCAATACTGAACCAATTTTTCTTCTGTAATATTTGGATTTTCTGTCGTAATAGACAATTGAATTTCTGCGATTTCTTTGAATCCTCTTTGAAGATTATCTTTTAACTGAATAAACGTCTCAAAAGGTAAAAGATCTGGAAATTTCAGGGTTATATGCCATACTTTCGACTGTTTGCGGACAACGACTGATTCGACTTCTCCATTACCAAGAACAAGATTCTGATCTGGTGTAGGATGAAAATTGATCTGTTCAAGAAGTGTCTTGAATAGTTCCGTTTGATTTAAACTCAAAATACTTGCCTTCTTTCCTGAAACGTAGTGACAAATAAAAGGAGAATCCTTTCATAAGTTTAAAATCCTTTCCACCGAAAAGTAGGTGTCTTATAGATAAAATCCTATAAGACACTCTCTTCATAATAGAAAGTCTTTAACAACTACTCTGGTTTCTCCTGATATGTTTTTATTTATTATGATTTAAAATACTTAATGTGTCCATAAGATCATCTTTCATGATCTCAACCATTTCTCCGCTTTTTCTGAAAGTCACTTCTACGATTCCTTCAGAAGCTTTTTTACCAACGGTTATCCTAACAGGAATACCAATCAGTTCAGCATCTGTAAATTTAACGCCTGGACGTTCTATTCTATCATCAATCAATACCGATAACTGTTCTTTTTCAAGAACTTCATATAATTCCTGCGCTAATTCTCTTTGCGCGTCATCTTTCATTTGAATCGGAATAATGTGTACATCAAACGGCGCGATGGCTTTTGGCCATACAAGTCCTTTTTCATCTGCATATTGTTCCGCAACAGCCGATAAGAGACGACTGACCCCAATACCGTAACTACCCATGATGACAGGTGTTTGTCTTCCGTTATTATCAAGCACGGTTGCATTCATTGATTCTGAGTAACGTGTACCTAACTTAAAGATGTGACCAATTTCGATTCCTTTTGTGAATTGTAGTCTTCCTTCACCGTCAGGGGCTAATTCGTTCTCAGCTACGATTCGAATGTCTGCATAGTGATCTGGTTTGAAATCTTCTCCAGGATTGACGTTCTTATAGTGTTTGCCTTCTTGGTTTGCTCCAGAAACGGCATTCGAAATATCTTGAACATATAAATCAGCTACGACAGTTACTTCTTCCGTCAAGTCGACCGGTCCAACGTAACCCGCTACTGTCTTGAATAATGTTGTAATTTGTTCTTCTGTAGCTGGCTCCACTTCTTGAGCTTCTACAATTGTACGTAGCTTCACTTCATTCACTTCATGGTCTCCACGAACAATCGCTAATACTGGTCTTTCATCGTTTGTTACATAAAGAACAGATTTTAATACTTGATCCAGATTTACACCTAAGAACGCTGCAACATCACTTACTGTTTTTGTATCTGGCGTGTCCACTAATTCTTTTCCATGTTGGACAGTTGTTTTAGGAGAAGATTTGTACAAGCTTGTAGCCATTTCTAGATTTGCAGCATATTCGCTGGAATCCGAATACACGACAACATCTTCGCCAGAATCAGCTAAAGCCATAAATTCAATGGAATCTTTTCCACCCATTGCTCCAGCATCACCGATGATTGAACGGAAATTTAATCCAATTCTTGTGAATGCATTAGAGTATGCTTGCGAAATCGCATTGTAAGACTCATCCAGACTTTCATAACTATCGTGGAATGTGTATGCATCCTTCATGATGAATTCACGCCCACGCATCAAGCCAAATCTAGGTCTTTTTTCATCGCGGAATTTCGTTTGGAATTGATAAAGCATTAAAGGTAGTTTTTTATAAGACTTGATTTCATCTCTGATCAAGCTCGTAAACGTTTCTTCATGCGTAGGCCCAAGGATAAAGTCTCTCTCGTGACGATCCTGTAACTTGATCAGATCTTCTCCGTATGTTTCATATCTTCCTGACTCTTTCCATAAATCTGCAGGAATTAATGTTGGAAGTAGCATTTCTGATCCATCAATATGATCCATTTCTTCTCTAATAATGGACTTGATGTTCTCAAGAACACGGTTTGCTAGCGGAAGATAAGTATAAATACCAGACGAAATCTGTCTGATATATCCTGCTCTGAGTAATAACTGATGACTAATAACATCCGCATCATTTGGTGTATCTCTAAGTGTTGGTGCAAAAATTCTTGATTGTTTCATTGTTTTTGTCTCCTTCAAGTACTAATTTAAGAAAAATGTTTGAATATCGTTCCACGTGACAGCTAGCATCAGGAGAAGCAAGAAACCCACGCCAATAAGCGTAATAATACCTTCTTTTTCTTCACTGATCGGCTTTTTCCGAATACCTTCTACAATATTGAGTAACAACTTACCGCCATCTAAAGCAGGAATGGGTAGAAGGTTCATAATTCCCAAGTTGACACTCAAAAATCCTATCCACCTTACAATACCAAATAAACCACTTTGAACAACTGTCTGAGTTGTCGCATAGATTGCAACCGGTCCTCCTAGTTGGTCAAGGCTGAATCCCCCGGTTAAAAACGAACCTAAAATTGTCAGAATTTGAATCACAAGAGATACGGGTTGAGTGAATCCGTAAGTGATTTTACTCCAGAACGATTGATCCATAGAGGAAGCAATCCCAATCACTGCACCTTCTTGATTTTCACTGGCTTCAGGAGTAACGGTTGTTTCTGAAATTGTTCCGTCAGTTTTTTCTACTTCAAAATCAAGTTCAGTATCAGGTGAAGCTGAAATTACCGTTACCATTTCTCTCCATGAGTCTACTTCGGTTCCATCGATTGAAAGAACTCTATCGCCATCCTCAAGTCCAGCTTCTGCAGCTGGCATATCAGGTGCAACCTCACCAATAACAGCTTCTTCTGATGGTACGCCTCCCTGTAAAAAGGCTAGAAGGATAAAAGCTACGATTGCTAAAATAAAGTTATTTAACGGTCCAGCAAAATTGGTCAACATTCTATTAGGAAGGGATGCTGACTGGAATTGACGTTTTCTAGGTGCAATTTGAAGAATTGTTCCGTCTTTTTCCACTAAAAGAGCTGTCTCAGAAACAGTAAAAGTTTGAATTTCTTCTTGACCTTCGGCTCTCCCAGCAATAAACAACTGATCTTCAAGATCAAAACTAGTCACTTCAATTGGCAAACTATCTACGTTTTGTACTTTATTTTGTATATCTATTTTCTCTACTTGATTCTGTTTATTTAAGAACAGGGAAACCGGCATACCTGCTCTCAGATCGGCTTCTTCTTCATAACCAGCCATTCTGACATATCCACCAACTGGTAATAGTCTGATTGTATAAGTTGTTTCTCCTTTTCTATGGAAAAAGATTTTCGGTCCAAACCCAATCGAAAATTCTCTGACCAGAATACCGGCCCTTTTAGCAAAGTAAAAATGCCCAAATTCATGAACAACAACAATTATTCCGAATACTAGTAAAAAGACCAATATATTTTGAATCATCTCTATTCTCCTTTAAGATCTACGATTAAACCAATCCCATAATAAATATCATGGATAAAACAAATATCAAGCTATCAAATCGATCAAAAATCCCACCGTGTCCGGGAAGGATATTCCCAGAGTCTTTTGTTCCAAAGTGTCGTTTGATTGCAGATTCGATTAAATCACCAATCTGACCTGCTATAGAAAGAATCACAATTAATGGAATAACGACAATTAATGAATACGTCGAAGGGAAAAACAACAGATAAATTATAGAGATTAGTAGTGAAATCACTACCCCACCAATAGATCCTTCTACGGTTTTATTTGGCGAAATAGACGGCGCTAATTTGTGCTTCCCTATTTTTCTACCAACCAGATAAGCTCCCGTATCTGTAGAATAGATGATAATCAAAGATAAAATGAGTAAGTGAAGATTGTTTTCTCTAGTCAATATAAAGGAATGGAATCCGGTACCTAAATATAGTATACCCATGAAAGAAACACCGACATCTTCAATCGTATAATCTTTAACAATCAATGTGAGTCCTAGTAAAAGAACAATGAAAAACGCGAAAACTGAACCATTCTGAGACAATTCCGGCAAAAGCTCATGGACACGTGAATATAAGATAATGTAAATTAAAGCTAGTGAAGATATACCTGTCGGAATCGATAATGGCTCGATTCCTTTCATCTGATGTATTTCTATTAGAGCTGTAATGGCTAATAAAACAATGAATGCTTCTAATACCCATGAACCGATCCAGATGATCGGTACAAAAAATAGTAATGCGATAATGGCTGTTAAAGAACGTTGTACCATCCGTCTCCTCCTGAATTTCTTTTTTAAAGTGCTCCGTAGCGACGGCTTCTGTTTTGATAATCTAGCAAAGCTTCGTCTAGAATATCTCCTGTAAAATCTGGCCAGAATAATTTTGAAAAATAGAATTCACTATAGGCATTTTGCCAGAGTAGAAAATTGCTTAACCTTTGTTCTCCACTACTTCTGATCAACAGATCAACCTCATCATAAGGTTGTATCGAACGTGTAAGCAGTTCGCCTTGCAATACGTCTTCTGTGATATCTTTTCTATTCAATTCTCCGCTCAAGACTTTATCCACAACTGATTTAGTGGCTTCAACGATTTCCGATCTTCCACCATAGTTGAATGCGAAGTTTAGAATCATTCCTGTATTATCCTTAGTCTCACTGATTGCTTTTTCAATTGAACGTTTTGTTGGACCCGGCACTTTATCCTTGAATCCTATCATATTTACTTTAATATTGTTCTCCTGAAGTTCAGGCACAAATCGATCAAAGAAATTAACAGGAAGTTGCATAAGAAATTTCACTTCTTGCGGTGGTCTCTTCCAGTTCTCAGTAGAAAAAGCATACAAGGTCAAGACTTTGACGCCTCTTTCACTCGCACGTATCGAGACACGTCTGATCGCTTCCATGCCTTCTTGATGACCTTCTTTACGGTCTTTCCCTGTCTTTTGCGCCCAGCGACCGTTACCATCCATAATAACAGCAACG
Organism: Marinilactibacillus sp. XAAS-LB27; assembly: GCF_036039175.1. Taxonomy (NCBI): domain Bacteria; kingdom Bacillati; phylum Bacillota; class Bacilli; order Lactobacillales; family Carnobacteriaceae; genus Marinilactibacillus; species Marinilactibacillus sp. XAAS-LB27. Next base: position 537,945 of record NZ_JAYXKP010000001.1, read on the forward strand.
TGATCTGGAATAAATTTATTATCTTTAATGAATTGTGGTTGATCTCCCACATCAAAACCTCCAAGTATTCAATATACATCTATTCTATTGTAGTAAATAATCCTTTAAATTACCACATCAAATATATAAAATTACTATAAGGATTCTTTGTGTCGTGCAAATTCATGCTTTAATACAAGGGGAAATGCCTGTATAAATCTTTAGATTATTAAATCAGCTCTTTATTTGATATACTATTTATAGTATATCTTTGAACAATCTTAAGGAGGCGTTTAAGCATGAAACAGAATTTTAAAAAATATATTATTGGGTTAATTATTACAACTATCGTGACTAAATTAGTCAATAAGTATATTATTGATAAACTATAAACCTTTACTCACTTTATGTAAATAAAACAAAGAATGCAAGGAGATTTATAAAAAATCTCCTTGCATTTTTTTATACGTCTAAAATTTCTTTTTCTTTTTCTTCAGATAATTTGTCGATTGCAGCAACGCTGCTGTTGGTAACTTTTTGAACTTCTTCTTCATAGTCATGAAGATCGTCCTTAGTTAACTCTCCATTTTTCTCTGCTTTTTTCAACGCATCTATTGCATCGCGACGAATATTACGAATAGAAATTTTAGCGTTTTCTGCTTCTTTACCTACTTGTTTAGCAATTTCTTTTCTTCGCTCTTCAGTAAGCGCTGGAACAACCAGACGAATCACTGTTCCGTCACTTGAAGGTGGAATACCTATGTCAGACTGATTCAATGCCTTTTCAATGTCTCCAACTGAACTTTGATCATAAGGTGTGATCAATAGTACTCTAGCTTCAGGAACTGAAATTTGAGCTAATTGATTAAGTGGTGTTTCTGCACCATAATATTCAACATTCACTCTATTCAGTAGGCTTGGATTCGCTCTTCCAGCTCTAATTGAACCTAATTCACGTACATAAGATTGCTCTGCTTTTTTCATTCTTGATTGTGTGTCTTTTAATATTGCATCACTCATCATGTGTCCTCCTAACAGTTGTTCCGATATTTTCTCCTAATACTGCTCTTTTGATATTACCTGTTTCATTTAAATTGAATACAACTAGTGGCATGTCATTATCCATACTTAACGATGAAGCTGTTGTGTCCATTACTTGTAGTGACTGATTGATAATTTCTAAATAAGTCAGTTTTTCGTATTTAACAGCAGTCGCATCTTTATTCGGATCAGCTGAGTAAATACCATCAACGTTGTTCTTGGCCATCATGATTACATCAGCATTGATTTCAGCTGCTCTTAAAGCTGCAGTAGTATCTGTTGAAAAATACGGACTACCAATTCCACCTGCAAAAATAACTACACGACCTTTTTCAAGGTGACGAATCGCTTTTCTACGGATATATGGTTCAGCAACTTGTCTCATTTCAATAGAAGTCTGAACACGTGTCGGTACACCATTGTTTTCAAGACAATCTTGTAAGGCTAAAGCGTTCATCACTGTAGCAATCATACCCATATAATCAGCTTGAGAACGTTCCATACCCATTTCAGAGCCTACATGGCCTCTCCATATGTTCCCGCCGCCAACGACGATGGCCATTTCAATACCTAGATCATGTACTTCTTTGATCTCTTGGCAGATTTCGTCAATAGTTGGAGGTTGAATACCAAAACCAGAGTCTCCAGCCAATGCTTCTCCACTTAATTTTAAAACAATTCTTTTATATTTAGGTTCTAACATCTTATTCCCTCCATCAGTCATACAGGACTAGTTTACCATATTCCATCTTGCTGGTCATTACAAAAAAAGGCTTTTATATGTATCAGACTCTAAAAAAGGCAGGAACGCTAATTACTACGTTCCCACCCATTTTAAAGACTATGCCTTATTTTTTAGCTAGTTGGCTTTGTACTTCAGCAGCAAAATCTTCAGAACGTTTTTCAATTCCTTCTCCAACTTCATAACGGATGAATGATTTGATTGTTGCGCCATTCTCTTTCAAATATTGACCAACAGTTTTGTCTGAATCTTTAACGTAAGGCTGATCTACAAGACTGATTTCAGCTAACCATTTGCTTAAACGGCCTTGGACCATTTTTTCAACGATATTAGCTGGTTTACCTTCGTTTTTAGCTTGTTCTGAAAGCACGCTTAATTCGTGATCGCGTGTTTCTTGAGGCACTTCATCACGAGTGATGTATTTAGGGTTGATTGCTGCAATGTGCATAGCAACATTACGAGCGATCTCTTCGTTATCAGTTCCTTCAACAAGTGCAAGAACTGTAATACGTCCACCCATGTGCTCATAGTCACCGAAAACTTGGTTGTCAGTTTTTTCTAAACGAGCGAAACGACGTAGAGTAATTTTCTCTCCGATTGTTTGAGTTGCTTCAGTAATGACAGCTCCAACAGTTTCACCATTCATTTCAACTTCCAATGCTTCTTCAACAGTAGCAGGGTTGTTTTCAACGATTGATTTAGAAATACCTTTAACAAGGTTTTGGAATTTTTCATTTTTAGAAACAAAGTCAGTTTCAGAGTTAATCTCAGCAATTGCTGCAGAGTTTCCTGCTGCATAAACGTTTGCTAATCCTTCAGCCGCGATACGGTCTGCTTTTTTAGCTGCTTTAGAAACACCTTTTTCGCGTAGGTAATCTACCGCTGCGTTTAAATCTCCGTCTGTTTCTACAAGTGCTTTTTTAGCGTCCATCATTCCAACGCCTGTTTTGTCGCGCAATTCTTTTACTTGAGCTGCTTTAATGTTTGCCAATGTTTTTCCTCCTAATCGAATTGTACCTAATTTTTAGTAGTTAGATTAAAAATTATGCGTTGTCGCCTTCTACAACTTCTACAATTTCATCAAGTGAGTCAGATTTAACTTCTTCTTCAAATCCTTCTTCACCTTGGTTACCTTCGATAATAGCGTCAGCAACAGTTTTAGTTAATAATTTAACTGCACGGATTGCATCGTCATTTGAAGGGATGATTACATCGATTTCGTCTGGATCACAGTTAGTATCTACCATAGCGATGATAGGGATGTTTAATTTTTGAGCTTCTTTTACTGCGATGTGCTCTTTACGAGGATCAACAATAAATAGAGCGTCAGGACGTTTAGGCATATCTTTGATTCCGCCCAAGAATTTTTCTAGACGATCGCGTTCTTTGATTAAAAGACCAACTTCTTTTTTAGGAAGTGCTTCGAAAGTTCCGTCTTCTTCCATTTTTTCAAGTTGTTTTAAGCGAGTAATACGTTTTTGGATTGTATCCCAGTTAGTAAGTGTTCCACCTAACCAACGGTGATTGATATAGTAAGCGCCTGCTCTGATTGCTTCTTCTTTGATAGCATCTTGAGCTTGTTTTTTAGTTCCTACAAAAAGAACTGTTCCACCATCTTCAGCGATTTCACGAACATAGTTGTATGCTTGGTCGATCATACGAACTGTTTTTTGTAAATCGATGATGTAGATTCCGTTTCTTTCTGTAAAGATATAACGTTTCATTTTCGGGTTCCAGCGACGTGTCTGGTGTCCAAAGTGAACTCCTGATTCTAATAGTTGTTTCATTGATACTACTGCCATTTGTACATTCCTCCATTATGGTTTTTTTCTTCCTCTGTTTTCACTTGTATGAAGACTCCATGGCTACAGAGCACCTTTCATTACATCCAACAAAGTGTGAAATTTAGTGTATTTTTACACCGTCTTTAAGTATACACATTAAAAATCCAAATTGCAAATCAAAAAAATAAAACTTGATTCTTCTATATGATTATCGCATACTAATGAGGTTCAGTGAAATTGTTAAAGGAAGTGTTTATCCGTGTTCTTTTCTTTTGTTCGTGGCTTTATACGTATTTTGATATTGATTTTTAATGGTAAGCCAACTTATATCAATCGCGAAAAATTGCCCAAAGATGAAACTTACGTGATCATTGCACCCCATCGATCATTAATTGATCCTGTTTTTATCGCATTGGCGGCTAGTCCGCGTCAATTCTGTTTTATGGCTAAAAAAGAATTATTTGATCATAAAATTTTTGGTTGGTTTATCTCCAAATTAAATGCATTTCCAGTAGATAGAGATAATCCAAAACCAAGTGCAATAAAACAACCGGTTAAAATATTGAAAGAAAACAAGTTAAGTTTAGTGATTTTCCCGACAGGTACAAGACACTCCCAAGAACTTAAAGGTGGTGCTGTAACAATCGCGAGAATGAGTAAGCGTCAGATCGTTCCTGTTGTTTACGAAGGCCCTTATTCAATCAAAGAAATATTCACTCGAAAAAAAGCTGTCGTTAAAATTGGTGACCCTTTTTATGTAGAAAGAAAGATTGAAGGCATTGAAGATGTCAATCAGTATTACTCTGACAAAATTCAAAAATCCTTTGAAGAACTTGACCGATTAAATAAATAATAAAAAGCATGGCCCCGTTGAGGGCCATGCTTTTTCTAACTCAACTGTAATCCAATATTTTGTAGTTCATACATATCTTTGTATTTCCCACCACTAGCAATCAGTTCATCGTGAGAGCCACGTTCGATAATTCTGCCGTTATCCAGTACAAGTATTTGATCTGCGTCTCTAATCGTTGAGAGTCTATGGGCAATAGCTACTGTAGTACGCCCTTTTCTCATACGATTCAACCCTTCTTGAATAAGTGCTTCCGTTTCAGTATCAATATTAGCCGTTGCTTCGTCTAGTATTAGGATTTTTGGATCTCTAACAATGGTGCTCGCAAACGAAATCAATTGTTTCTGTCCACTTGAGAAGCTTGCTCCACGTTCAACAACTTTCGCATCGTATTGTCCAGGTAGGTCTTCAATAAATTGATCTGCTTGCACGAATTTTGCCGCTTTTATAATCTCACCATCTTTGATTTGATCATTTTTAATTCGTATATTGTCTTTTATTGTTCCATAGAAAAGGAAAGAGTCTTGTAGAACAAGTCCCGTTTTTTGTCTTAACTCTCTCATCGGATATTCTTTAATGGATCGACCGTCAATCAGAACTTCTCCGCTCTGGAAGTCGTAGAACCGCATCAAAACATTGATAATTGAAGACTTTCCACTCCCTGTATGACCAACTAAAGCTACCGTTTCTCCTGGATTAACAGTAAAATTGATATTTTTAAGGACGTCTGTTTTTCCATCATATGAAAATGAAACATCTTTGAATTCGATTTTCCCTATTTCGATGGTTGCATCAGGGTTGTCTTCTTGCTCAGGTACATATTCTTCATTGTCCATAACAGTCAGAATACGACTGCTTGAAATAATCCCGTCTTGGAACAAGCTTAAACTATCCATCAGTCTTGTTAATGGTCTAAAAAAGTCATTTGCATAAGACGTAAAGGCATAGATAATCCCGACTTCTACAGGACTTTGCAGTGCATTCACTCCGAAGATAGCGAGTATTAGAACAACTGCTAAGGTGTATAAGAAATTAATGACCGGGCTTAATAGAATGGCATTGATTCTAACCATTGAGTATCTTGAATCATAGTAAGATTGATTCGTCTCCTCGAATTCTTTCTGCAATCTTCGTTCCTGTCTGAATTGCTGAATGATCGACATACCATTAATGGTCTCAGCAAGTTTCGTATTCAAAGAACTCAACTTAGATTTCATTTCAATATAGGTCTTTGAACTATAGACTTGATAAAATCTAATGACCAGTAGTAAAACGGGCGCAAACAATAAAATCCATATAGCGACCGATGCATCTAGGAAGAACATTGCCCCCAATGAAATGACTACACCGAACACACCTTGCATAATGGTCAAGAAAACATTCCAGAAATCTTTCATTGCTTCTGTATCATTTGTCGCTCTTGTAATGATCCATCCTGTAGAGGTCTGATCGAAAAAGCGCATTCCTAGACTGTGTAACTTGGTATAAAGACTTTCCCTAATATTCTTGACCGTTTTTTCAGAAGCCATGTTGAAGATATAAAGTTCAAAATACCACACAACCATTCTAATCAATGTAACCCCAAAATGAAGGGATGCAAAGAATATTATTGTGCTAAGTGTGGCTGCACCAGGTGTAATGTGATCATCTATAAATACTTGTATGATCCTGGGAAGAATAGCGTTGATAATCGCCAATACAATACTTAATCCAATGGCAAATGCAAACTGGAATCTATAAGGATGAGCATATTTGAGAATTCTTTTAAGCACATGCATTTGTTGCTTAAAAGGCATCGTTTTGTTCTTTATTGTTTCTTGCTGCTCCATTATATATCCTCCCCTTCCAGTTTTTGTTCAAGTTGTTGCTGTTGATACATATCTTTATACCAACCATCTAACTCTAGTAATTCTTTATGGGTTCCTCGCTCTACGATGGTCCCTTGTTCTACTACAATAATTTCTTCCGCGTGCATTACAGAACTTATTCTGTGAGCAGCAATAATTGTCGTTTGGTTACGGCGTTTACGTTTCAATCCAGAAAGAATACTTTCTTCTGTTTTCGCATCAACTGCTGAGAGCGAATCATCTAAAATCATAAGTTCTGGATTTGTAATGATTGCTCTAGCAATAGAAATCCTTTGTTTCTGACCACCTGAAAGCGAAACACCACGTTCACCTACTTGCGTGTCATATCCATTTGGTAAGTTAAGAATATCTTCATGTATATCCGCAAGCTTAGCCGCTTCTTCTACAACGCTTTGGGGCATAGTTGGATCAGCAAAGCGAATATTATCTCTGATCGTTGTTGAAAATAAATAATTATCCTGAGGCACGTACCCAACTTGTTGGAGCAAAGCATTTAACGTGTAGTCTCTAATGTCATGTCCACCATATTGAATATGCCCTTTGTAAGCATCGTACTCTCTCAATAGTAGTTTCAATATGGTTGTTTTACCTGCTCCAGTCTTACCAACAAGCCCCATTGTATGACCTTTATTTAACTTGAAGTGAACATTTTGTAAAGTAACTGTCTCATCATCTGGATAAGAGAATTTTTTGATATCAAAATCAAGATTTCCGTTTATAGGTGTTTCTATTGACCCATCTCTTTCTACAATAGAAGATTCTTCTCTTAAAAGGTTTTCTATTCGGTCGTAACTTGCTGATCCTCTTTCAATAATATTGAACAATCTACCAATAGCAAACATTGGCCAGACGAGCATCCCTATATAATTGATAAACGTGACAAAATCACCAATTGTGATCTCATTTCCTGTAATCAAAATTCCGCCGACTAGTATTGTAAGGAAATAAGAAACCCCCATAATAAGCGTAATAGCTGGATCAAATAAAGAGTCTATCTTGTAAACCAATCTATTTTTCGCGACAACGTTATCCGTTTGAATCTTGAATTCTTCGATATCTTCTTTTTCTTGTCCGAATGTTTTCAAGACTTTAACACCTTGAATGCTTTCTTGCACCTTGTCATTTAATTGTGAAAAAGAAGCTTGGGCATCCTTAAATCGTAGATGAAGTTTTCGGCCTAATATTCTTGAAGTGATTGCTAGTAAAGGTAATGGGAATACCGCTAAAAGTGTCAGTCTCCAATCAACGAGGAAAATCATTGCTAGCAATGTAGTCAACCCTACACTAATTGCATCCGCCATCGTCAAAATACCGCCACCTGCGACCATCCGCAAACCTCTTAGGTCATTTGTAGCATGGGCCATTAAGTCTCCCGCCCGGTACTTCTGAAAAAACTGGCTGTCCATACTGGTAAAATGATTATATAATTGCTCTCTGACTAATTGTTCCAGTTTTGCAGCGTTCCCCCAAATCCTCATGCGCCAAATATATCTAAATACATATTGTCCAACTGCAGATGCCGCCAGAATACCTAACCAAAATGTTAATGACTGGCTCGTAATACTATTTGTCTCAATTTCATCTACTACTATCCCTATGATTCTAGGGGGAATCAGTTGAAGTAAAGCCACTGTAACAAGGGAAAAAATCCCTATCATGTATGACTTTTTTTCTCTACGGAAAAACCACCCTAACCGCTTGAATATATCCATGTACACTTTTCTCCTGTTCTTTAGTTTTTAAACCCCTCTACCGATATAACTGATTATGACACCGTGTCATAAGTGTTGAAAAAAAGAACGGGCAAAGACGCTGCCCGCTACACAAAATTGAACCGTAATGTGATTATTGACTAAATAAGCTCATTAGTCAAAACTTATTACTTCTTATTTTTATTTTTTGGAGTTTTTTTGTTTTGCGCTTTCATCTGGCTCATCATCTGATTGATTTTTCTTTCAGAAGGTTTTTGACCCATTTGTAGCATCATCATACGTAGCATATTTTCATCAATCGGTGGGTTTTTCTCAAAATAATCCATCATATATTTTCTAGATATGAAGAATCCTCCAACCAGTCCACCAATTAAAGCTAGGATTATTAAAAGTATTGCTAGTCCTGTATTCATTTCATTAACTCCTTTCTATACGTTCTAGTATATTCAAAATCATCTTTTGGGCTTCTATTAAAGCTAGTATGATTCGAAACACTCACTCAACTATTCTACACAACTTAGACAGAAAAATAAACCAAAAGTGAATTTTAAATTTCAAAACACTCAAATAGGACATTTTTAACTACTCATATAAAAGAAGAGAAAGGCAGCAGCCTTTCTCTTCTTCAAAGTAGAAACTAATCTTGATCTCTATTAGTTTAATTTGTTGTCTTCATTAGCCTAATGATAGATATGTTTGAACAACGTTATCTGATGTGAAGCCATAAGACTCCACGACAGCTGGTCCATTACCACTTGCACCAAACTTATCGATTGCGACACTCTTACCGTAAGTCCCAGTATAACGATCCCATCCAAATGAAGATCCCATTTCGATAGAGATACGTTTTGTTACTGAAGCAGGCAGTACAGATTCTTTGTACTCAGCAGATTGCATATCGAACAAGTCTGTACTTGGCATAGAAACAACAGAAACGTTTTTACCTTGTGCTCTTAATTCTTTTTGCGCTTCAATCGCTAATGCGACTTCAGAACCTGTAGCAATTAAAATACCTTCTGGCGTTTCGCTTTCAGCAGGTGAAATAACATACGCACCTTTTTTAACATTTTCTCTAGCCATTTCTTTAGAGTTTGTTAAAACAGGTAAGTTTTGACGAGTCAATACCAGCATAGTCGGTCTGTCAGTAGATTTCAAAGCAATCTCCCAAGCAGCCGCTACTTCATTACCATCAGCTGGTCTGATTAGAGAAAGGTTGTGCATACCTCTAAAACTAGACAATTGTTCAACGGGTTCGTGTGTTGGGCCGTCTTCTCCTACAGCAACTGAATCATGTGTCAATACATAGATTGCCGGGATTTTTGAAAGTGCAGCAAGACGAACAGCTGGGCGAAGGTAATCACTGAATACGAAGAATGTACCTACGTAAGACTTCGTTCCTCCGTGTAATAAGATACCGTTCAAGGCCGCTGTCATAGCAAATTCTCTAACACCATACCAGATATTTCTTCCTTCATAATGACCTGGTTCAAAATCAGTCTGATTTTTCATCATAGTATTATTAGAGCCTGATAAGTCAGCAGATCCACCCCAAAGATTTGGAATTGAATCAGATAGTGCGTTCAATACTTCTCCACTCGTTGCTCGCGTAGCAGAAGCGCTGTCTTCTACAGAATAGACTGGCAATGATTCATCCCAGTTTTCTGGTAGTTCTCCACTTAATGCTAATTTGAATTTCTCAGCTAGTTCTGAGTGTGTACTTGTATAATCTTCAAGCGCTTTGTTCCAATTCTCTTCTGCTGTTTGGCCTTTATCGACCATAAGCTCTTTGAATCGTTTGGCAACTTCTTCTGGTACAAAGAAGTCTTCGCCTTCCCATCCATACGCTTTTTTAGCAGCTGTTACACCTTCGGCCCCAAGAGGAGCGCCGTGAACAGTGTGTGTTCCTGCATTAGGAGCACCAAAGCCGATAACAGTTTTAACTTCAATTAAAGTTGGTTTATCAGTTGATTCTTTTGCAGCCGTAATGGCTTTATCAATAGCGTCCAAATCGTTACCATCTTCAACAAGAATATGTTCCCAACCATAAGCTTCAAAACGTTTCCCAACGTTTTCGGTGAAAGCTTTTGAAGTAGGCCCATCCAAAGAAATGTCGTTGGAATCATAAAGCATGATCATTTTACCTAATTTAAGGTGTCCTGCTAGAGAAGCCGCTTCTTGAGATACGCCTTCCATTAAATCACCATCTCCACATAGTGCATATGTGTAGTGATCAACGATGTTGTGGTCTCCCTGATTATAGGTTGAAGCCAAGTGCGCTTCTGCCATAGCCATACCTACTGCATTCGCTACGCCTTGTCCTAAAGGACCAGTCGTTGCTTCAACACCGTCAGTATAGTGTACTTCAGGGTGTCCTGGTGTACGACTATCTAGCTGACGGAAATTCTTCAAATCATCAACTGTTACATCATAACCTGCTAAATGCAATAAGCTATAAAGTAACATTGATCCGTGTCCAGCAGACAAAACAAAGCGATCGCGATCGAACCATTTCGAATTTTTCGGATTAACATTCAAGTGACGTGTCCATAGTGTGTAAGCCATTGGTGCAGCACCCATTGGTAATCCAGGGTGTCCAGAATTTGCTTTTTGAACGCCGTCAATACTAAGAGTTCGAATTGTATCTACAGCCATTTGATCAGTTTTATCAAACAAGTAACTCATTCCTTCCTATTGCTAAAAGTGGTAACGCTCCTAATCATTGTACTATTTATATTAGTTTTATTCAACGCTTTCATAGAACATTCGTAAATTTGTCCGTACGTCTTTATTTGGAAGGAGATTAGTCTCTATTATGGATTCCTTTATCTTTTTGAATCCCTTTAAGTTTTTCTGGGGTAACGTCTTGACCATCTGGATCTACAATTTTCATTCCTTCTATATGATTTCTCATACCAGATCTAAAAGCTTTAATGTATTTTTCTCTAAGATCTTTCTGCTCAGTTACTTCTTCCTGTGTCAAACCTTCGCTTCTTTGTTTTCTAACTAACTCATTAATTCTATCTAATTGGTCTTTTGCTAACATTTTATATCCTCCTATTAGGCTTTCTAGCCTATACTTTTTCTTTTAGTGCATCCTATTGCGAACAACCATTGTAATACAAATGTGCTTAAGAATCTAATTTCCTAGGGAAATCCAAGCTTATTTCGAACATTCGTTTGATTAGATGTTCGGTATATGATATAATTTTACTAAAGTTTACGAACATTGTGAACTCTTATTCACTGAATCATACACTAGACTATTATTATACTTAATTTAAACGACAATTTGAAGGGATGAGGTGTTACAATATGACTACTAGAGGCCGTAAAGGCGAAAAACAAATCGAAATTTTACGTTATATTCATGAACAAGTAAACAAAAGAGGATATCCACCTACTGTTCGAGAAATTGGATCTGCCACTGAATTATCTTCCACTTCTACTGTGCATGGCCATTTAGCTAGACTAGAAAAGAATGGCTTTATCTTGAGAGATCCTTCAAAACCAAGAGCAATTGAATTCACTAAAGAAGGTTTGATTAAAATTGGAATTGATGAATTTGAAAATCATATTCCATTATTAGGTGTTGTTACCGCCGGAGAACCTATCTTAGCCGTTGAAGAAGCAACGGATTATTTTCCAATTCCTAATGACTTAGAAATTGATAAAGGTAATCTTTTCATGTTGACCATTCGTGGTAACAGTATGATTAATGCTGGAATTTTTGATGGTGACCAAGTCATCGTCAGAAAACAAGAATCCGCTCAAAATGGTGACGTCGTTATTGCAATGACTGATGATGAAGAAGCAACGTGCAAAAGATTCTATAAAGAACAAGGTTATATTCGCCTTCAACCAGAAAATGATACGATGGATCCGATTATATTATCTGATGTCTCTATCTTAGGTAAAGTTGTTTCTTTATACAGATCACATATCTACTAGAATAGGTTAAAACGAAAAGGCAGTCATGCTGTGAAGGTAAAACACTTCATAGTCATGGCTGCCTTTTTTTAGAATCCGTATGCTTCTTCTTGTGCTCCCCAAATTCCTTTATAGGCGGTTGCAAGTATAACTGTATCCTCAATGAGTTTTTCAAGTCTGAAATGAATATCGTCATTATTAATTTTTCCAGCTGTATAGTCTGTATCCAACAAGAAAACATAATTTGGTACAATATTAGATTTCATATAGCTGAGGATAGGCTTAAGTTGCTGCTCAGGTATTAAATAATGTCTATTTGACCCTGCTGTTGCAATGATTGCCGAAACTTTATTTTGTAAAGCGCTTTGTGGTAGTAAATCAAAGACGTTTTTCAATACAGCAGGTATGGATGCTTGGAATATCGGTGTCGCGATAATAAGGATATCTGCTGCCATAATGGTTTCTGTGATCAGTTTATTATCCCCAGTATAATCAAGATAATTTCTTCCATCACTAAATTGCATCTCATAATCTTTTAAATCCAATAGCGAATACATATGATCTCCGCCATACTTTACTTCAAGTTCAGCCATGACTTTATTAGCCACTATAGAAGACTTCTCCCCGACGTTTGAACCTGCTAATACGACGATATTCATCTAATCTACTCCTTATTTTTTAGTGTGCTTTCTAATCGCTGGTAAGATTTTCTCACCAATAATGTCAATATTTTTCTTAATATCATCCATAGTAACACCACCAAAATCCAGTTGGGCAATGTAGCGTTGATTTCCGAATAATTCATGCTGATAAAGTATTTTTTCAATAATTAATTCTGGGTCTCCTACATTGATGACACTTCTGTAGTCTTGTCCGTGAGCAAATGCTTGCTTAGGAAATCCTTGTCCATTTGTTTTTTTCATTCCTTCATTAACGTGAGGATAGTATTCTCGGAAGGCGTCCATTTTATTCGTACTAGCATAAAAGAAGCCTGCTGTTGCTACTGGTAATGTTTTAATATCGTACCCAGCTTCGGCAGCTGTTTCTCTGTAAAGATCAATCGGTTTCTTGAATTCAGATGCCGGTCCTCCCAAGTGCGCTTGATACATTGGAACACCCATTAATCCCGCTTTTTGTGCAGAAGCATAAGAGCCTCCCACTGCTCTCCATATTGGTAGACCATTCTGGTCGTTATCTGGTCTAGGTATAACGTGTGCATCATTTAGAGGTGCACGGTATTCCCCTTTCCAACTCAACCTTTCATTTTCATTGATTCCTAGTAATAAGTTAAACTTTTCTTCAAATAACGCTTCATAGTCTCTAAGATCATATCCTAGCAAATCGTATAAGCCTACTCTTGAAGCACGACCCGCTACGATTTCCATACGACCATTAGATAATAGATCGATTGTTGCGGCATCTTCAAAAACACGGACCGGATCAGACGTACTGATAATTGTTGATCCTGATGATATTTTGATCTGATTTGTAGCTTGTGCTATAGCCGATAAAATGATCATATGTGCTTGCGATACAAAATGATCTTGGTGAGATTCCCCAAGTTGAAAAATATCTATCCCAGCTTCATCAGCTAGTACAGCCGTCTCTATAATCTCTTTGATTCTTTGTTGAGCAGAAATTCTTTTTCCAGTATGTGGATTTGGTAAATGGTCTCCAAGTGTGTATAAGCCAAACTCAAGCCCTTTACTTTCATCAATTTTTGGTAAAATTCGATTGTTGATCATAAATGTATCATTCCTCTTATAATTAGTAAGTTAATTATAACATGATTCTTTATCTATTGAAGTAGGTACTTTATAGTGCTATAGTATACTTAATATACTAATGGAGGTGTACAGATGATATCTGATCTAGAACCAGAACATTGCAAAGTAAATGAACCTTTAGACATCTTATTTGGTAAATGGACCCCTGTTATTTTATTGAATTTAATGCATACCAGTCCAATGCGTTTCAGCGAAATTAAGAGAGCCATTCCGGAAATCACACAAAAAATGTTAACTAAGCAATTACGTGAATTGGAATCTCAACTGATTATAACCAGAGAAGTTTTTCCAGAAGTTCCCCCTAGGGTGGAGTATTCCGTCACTGCCTATGGTAGAACGTTGGAACCCATTCTTGATGCTCTCCATCAATGGGGAAATGCACACAAAAAGAAATTACTTGAAAATTGATAAAAAAGTACTGTACTGTCATAGACTGATTTCAACTTTCAGTCTTAAGACAAGTACAGTACTTTTTTTATTTTAGTATTCCATTAAAGTGAAGATATCGTAACCTTTAATTTTCTCTCGACCATTAAGGTCTTTCAATTCGATAAAGAATGCTGTTCCAACAACTTCGCCACCAAGTTTTTCAACAAGCTCTATCGTAGCAGCAATTGTTCCACCAGTAGCTAACAGGTCATCACATACTAAAACCTTTTGTCCAGGTTTGATTGAGTCTTCGTGTAGTTGAAGGACATCACTACCATATTCCAAACCATAACTCACTTCAATGGTTTTTCTAGGTAGTTTGCCTTTTTTACGACATGGGGCAAAGCCTATCCCTAATTCAAAAGCTACAGGACATCCAACAATAAAGCCTCTTGCCTCTGGTCCAACAATCATGTCTACTTCTTTATCTTTAGCATATTCTACGATTTTTTGAGTCGCTTCACTGTACGCTTTTCCGTCAGCCATCAATGGAGAGATATCTCTAAAAGTAATACCTTCCTGTGGAAAATCGGGAACATCTGCAACATAATTTTTTAAGTCCATTATAAGTCTCCTTTTATTATACAAGTGCATTTATTTTAAATTTTTCAGTGCTTCTGTCAGTTCTTTGAATGAACTATAAACAACGGTTTCTTCCACAGCAATATTTTCAAGTCTCTGCTTGTAAACTTTTGTCTCTTCAATAGCCATTTTACTCGCCTCAGAATTCACACTGAGCAGTCCGCCTTCTATTGTAACAAATCCGGCTTCTAAAAACACCCTGATTATGAATTTTAGAATCGTTTTGTCCATTTTTAGATAATCTGCAAGTAGAGTTCCTTTTTCTTTAAGATCAATATTTTTATGTTTTGCTAAAAATTTATATAGTTTAGCAAACTGTTCTCTTGAAGGCATACCGAGTAAATAATCCTTACTTTTTGTATAAAAGATACAGTATAAGGTTTGTTCTTCATTGTGAAGTACCGTATTTTTGATTAGTTCCATCGACTCAGGACAGTCTACAATGACATAAGCACTTTGAGCATTAAAACTCAAAGCATCTTTTGTTGTTTCAATCAATAAGCTATCAGATTGATTCGTCACAAAGGGACTATACTTAGTAAAATTCTGCTTATTATAAAAAAGATACGTAACGCCTTCCATCAGTAAATCTGATTTTTTTAGATCAGTAGTTCTTTTGTCTATAATAACTTGATTCAAAAACTTCATATCCGTTAACTGCATTTGAGGTTTTTTATTTCCGTTCCATTCATTAATTTCTACCGTACCAACTACTGAAATGGGTGTATCAGATTTTAATGCATCCGCGATTGATCCATAATTAAACGCAATAACATCTAAAGGTGTACCCTCTTGATCTACTTTTAATTTCAAATGTGCTCGGTCTGCTCCAATGGCTCTAGCATCTAATGGTGTAACCTCTGAAAAAAGAAATACTGGTTTTGGATTGTCTGTTCCAAAAGGTTTCAACAATTCTATCTCTTTGATTGCATCCACACTGATGTCTTTTATCTTACTTTCTTCTTCTACAGCCAACTCGTCCATAAATTCAGTTGTTTCCTGAAGTTTTTCTGCTTCTTCATTCAATGACTGTTTCAAAGATTGGATATTCTCAACTGGTAGAGTCATCCCTGCTGCCATTTGGTGTCCACCAAAGTGTTTGAATAAGGTTCTTACTTTGTTGCCACTTTCATAGAGGTTAAAGGCTTTAATACTTCTAGCAGAACCTTTAGCTTCTTGAGTGGAAGGATTAATATTCAATATAACAGCCGGTTTTCCGGTTTCACTGACGATTCGGCTAGCGACAATACCTAAAACACCTTCGTGCCATCCTTCTTTTGCTAAAACATAAACAGAAGACGCTTCTTGTTCTTTTAAAATCTCAAGTGCTTCTCCTGAAATTTTGGATACAATCTCTTTTCTTTCTTTATTTTTAGAATCTAGTAAGGTTGCAATTTCTTGTGCTTTTTCTTCATCAAAAGTCGTCAGTAATTCTACTACGGGTGTTGCATCTCCTAATCGACCAATTGCATTGATTGGCGGAGCAATCTTGAAACCGATAGTTGTTTCGTCAATTTCCTTAAGAGAGAGTGACAATGCATTAAAAAGACTTAAAACACCTACTCTTTGAGTTTGTTTGAGTGCTTTTAATCCAAAATCTACAATTGCTCTATTCTCATCAGTTAAGGAAACCAAATCAGCGATCGTTCCAATTGCCGCCAGATCTAATAGTTCGATTGGCAAATCTCCTAAGAGCGCTGTAGCTAGCTTTAAAGCGACTCCAGCTCCAGACAAATCGCTGAAGGGATATGCGCCCTCTGGGTGATTTGGATGAATGACCGCATAAGCTGCTGGAAGCGTATCAGGTATTTCATGATGATCAGTGACAATAACATCCACACCATTTTCTTGAACTTTTTGAATGGCTTCATGTCCTGCGACTCCATTATCTACAGTAATAATTAGTTGTGTTCCATTTTCTTGAAAATAAGTAAAAGCTTTTACATTAGGACCATATCCATCGATGAAGCGATCAGGAATAAAGTACTCCACATTTGCACCAATGGATTCCAATGTTTCGTACAAGATCGCTGTACTAGTTACACCATCTGCATCATAATCTCCATAGATCATGATTTTTTCTCCAGATTCAATCGCTTCAGCAATTCTATCTACAGTTTTTTGCATATCATGTAATAAAAAAGGATCATGAAACCAAGACTCATCTGGACTGATAAATCTAAGGATTTCTTCCTTGGTTTCCAATCCTCTGTTGAGGCATAAATTGATAAAAAAAGGTGAACGATTTAATTGTTCAGAAAGCTCCTGTATTTTTCCTGAGTCGTTCTTAGAATTAATGATCCATTTCTTTGATTGTTTAAAACTCAAAATATCCACTCCTTGAATCGATTACTCTCACAATAAAAAAAGCATGAGCAATGGCAATACTTACTCCAGAGCTCTTGCTTTTAGTTCTATTTTTCGTCTAGAAGCTGGACGCCTATCCCAATCAAGCCTGGTCCTGTGTGAACACCAAGTGCTGGACTAACTTGATCGAAAAAGATGTGTTCATAGTTCGGCAGTCTTTTCTTAAGATCTTCCCGAATAGCTTTAGCTTCCTCTATTGCTGTCTCTCCACCATAAGCAACGCCTATATTGTACTTTTTAGAGTTTGCAGCATAAGTCTCAACTAATTCGATTGTTTTGTTAACAGACTTGGCTTTTCCTCGTACTTTAGCGATTGTTGTATAGATACCATCTTCATTACAAGTGATAATTGGCTTAAGGTTCATAACGCTACCTAAAACGGACTGAACCAAACCAATTCTTCCACCTTTTTGAAGATACTCCAGTGTTGGAACGTGAAAATATACTTTCGCTTTTTTAACGCTTTTCTGAAGGTTCTGTTTGATTTCTTCAAACGTCAAGCCTTGTTCTACTTGTAAGGCAGCTTCGACTACGGAAAGTCCTGATCCGATTCCAATATTTTTAGTATCTAATACAAAAACATCTAAGCCTTCGTAATCTTCAGAAACCAACCTAACCATATTATTTGTACCACTAAGACCGCTCGAAATAGTAATCGCAAGGAGTTTTTCGTAACCTTCTGCTTTAATTTCGTCGAAAATGCCTTTTATAATCTCTCCGTCTGGAAGAGATGTTTTAGGAATTTCTTTTTCCATGCGCTTATAAACTTCTTCAGCAGTTATGTTTAACTTGTCAGTGTATTCTCCATCTTTAAAAATAATTTTTAAAGGGATTACTTTGACGTTGTATTTTTCTTTTATTTCCTCTGGAACATCTGCTCCAGAATCTGTCATGATCGCAATTTTTTCTTTATTCATAGGGTACTCCTATCTGTTCTTTATAGAGTGCTATCTTCCATGGAAGTAGAAGTTGCATCAATCGTATTTTTCGATCGTTCTGTTTGAAGCGCTTTTTCTTTTATTCTAATTTCTTCTTTAAGTTGGTCAATTTCTTTATTATATCTATCTTCTAGCTCATTTACTCTAGCATTTTCATGTTCTTTAGCTGAAACAGAAGATTTTTCGGCATCTTTACGTATTTTCGTTTCTTGATAAATTTTAACCGTCGAAAGTAGCGTAGCAATGAGCGCGCCTAGTAGAAGTGATCCTAAAATCACTATAATCAAAGGCCATTCGTACGTTGCAAAACCAAAGTTAACCGGTACTGAATCCACGTTCAATACGGATAAAATTGCTCCGAGAAATAATAAGATAAACGCCCCAACAAAACTCCATTGTTTTTTCATTATTCTAGTCCCCTTTTAACCTATTCTAATTGAAGAATAACATGTTAAGTGAAATATTTCATTTATAGTGAATTATTTCATATCGAAATTGTTCAAAATGATGTAATCTCCCAGTCTAGGGAACATAGAATAAAATTTAGAAGCAATGTTCAAGCTTAGTGGTAAAGTGACTTCTCTTTTATTTGTACCAATAATATTGATCGTTTTTTCAGCAACTTCTTGGCTAGTCAGTACAAAAGCTTGGATTTTTTCCAAATAACTTCCAGATGGATCAAATTCATCAAAAAAGGCTGTATCAACTGGACCCGGATTGATTGTTGTTACTTTGATATTTAGTGGTGCTAATTCGAGCCTCAATGCGTTACTAAAGCCAATTACGGCAAATTTAGTAGCAGAATAAACGGCTGACTTAGGTGTTGCTATTTTACCAGCAATAGAAGCAACATTTATGATATGTCCACTTTGTTTGTCCGCCATCTGCAAAGCCGCTAGTTGAGTTAAGTACATAACGCCCAGAACATTAACTCTGAACATATTCTCTGCTTTGTTTAAGTCATATTTAATAAATTCTTCTGTATGACCAAAACCTGCATTGTTGATCAATACATCTATAGTACCAACCTCTGTCTTTACTTTATTCATTGTTTCTTCAATTGCATCAGGATCAGACACATCTAAAGGATAGATATATACATCCGAAGTTGTCGTACTCAAACAACGATTTTTAACTTCTTCAAGTTTATCTTCTCTTCTTGCACACAAAATTAAGGTTGCACCTTTACTAGCAGCAGCATATGCCATTTCTTCACCAATTCCTGATGAAGCACCAGTAATTAAAACGACTTTATTTTTAAGTTCCATCATTTAAGTTCGTCTCCTTTTCTTTCAAGTGGAATAGAGATTTCTTTAAGATCCTGCATAACATAAGTTTCTGGAAAAATAGTCTGTGCTTCTTTTTGTAATTCATAAACGTCATTACTCAAATAGCGAGCACTGATATGTGTTAATAAAAGTTTTTTTGCATTTGCTTGTTTAGCGGTCTCAGCAGCCTGGACATTCGTTGAATGATTGTAACTTGTTGCCAGTTTAACATCTTTATGCGTGAATGTACTCTCATGAACCAGCACATCTGCATTTTCTGCCAACTCGATACTCGCATTCGTTCTCACTGTATCTCCAAGAATTGTAACCACTCTTCCTTTTTGGGAAGGGCCTACAAAATCTTTTCCATCAATAACCGTACCGTCTTCAAGTATAACCTTTTCGCCATTTTTAAGTTTACCAAACATAGGACCAAAAGGTACACCAGCAGCCTTTAATGCATCCGCTTGTAATGTACCTTCATGATCAGATTCTTCGATCCTAAATCCATAGGAAGGAATACCATGTTTTAGTTTTCTAACCGTTACTTTAAATTGTGTGTCTTGAAAAATACATTCATTATCGCTAAATTCAACGAATTTTATTGGATATTTTATATGAGTAGCTGAAAATCTCAGACTTGATAAAACATACTGCTTAATACCAACTGGACCATATATCGTT
Organism: Marinilactibacillus sp. XAAS-LB27; assembly: GCF_036039175.1. Lineage (NCBI taxonomy): Bacteria > Bacillati > Bacillota > Bacilli > Lactobacillales > Carnobacteriaceae > Marinilactibacillus > Marinilactibacillus sp. XAAS-LB27. Next base: position 557,903 of record NZ_JAYXKP010000001.1, read on the forward strand.
AATGGTGTTTCTCCACCTTGAAAAGCCCTACTACTTAGCAAACCCGGGAGACCAAAGATATGGTCTCCGTGCATATGCGTAATAAATATTTTTTCGATTTTTCTAGGTTTTAAGGTCGTATGCAGAATCTGGTGCTGAGTAGCTTCTCCACAGTCAAACATCCAAATACTATTTCTTTCTTCAAGCAGCTTCAATGCGATACTTGAAACATTTCTGTGTTTAGCCGGAACACCGGACCCAGTTCCTAAAAATAATAAATCCATAACTGTCCCCTAATTTTAATTCAAACTTGATGATTTTTATTCGACGAATTCAAATTCAAAGTTATCGATTCGAACGATATCGCCATTTTTAGCACCTTTTGATCTGAGTGCTTCATCTATACCCATTCCACGAATCTGACGAGCAAATCTCATAATCGATTCATCGTGGGCAAAGTTCGTCATTTTATATAGTTTTTCAAGTTTTTCTCCTGAAAGTATCCAAGTACCATCAGGTTCTCTCATGATATTGAAGTGATCAACTGAAGGAGTGTGCTTGTACAATACTCTTTCTTCTTGCTCAGTTTCTTCATCATAAAGTGGGAATTCAGGTGTAGTTTCAAGTAATTCAGCAGTTCTAGATAATACAGCAGTTAAACCACGTTTAGATAAAGCAGAAACTTCAAAGAGTTCATATGCCTCTTCAAGTTCATCTAATTTTTCTCTGAAAATACGAAGATTTTCGGCAGATTCTGGCATATCCATTTTATTGGCAATAATGATCTGCGGTCTTTCTCTCAACTTAAGATCATACACTTCTAGTTCATTGTTGATTGTAATATAGTCATCGATTGGAACTCTTCCTTCGATTCCGCTCATATCGACAACATGAAGAAGTACTCTAGTACGCTCAATATGTCTAAGGAACTCAATTCCTAAACCTACTCCTTGAGAAGCACCTTCAATCAGTCCAGGCATATCTGCCAGTACGAAACTTTGACCTTCATCCGTCTCTACCATACCAAGATTTGGTACGATTGTTGTAAAGTGGTAGGCACCAATTTTTGGTCTAGCAGCTGAAACAACAGAAAGCAAAGTAGATTTACCAACAGATGGGAAACCAATCAAACCTACATCAGCAAGAACTTTTAATTCAAGCTCAATTTCTTTTTCTTCACCGGGCTCACCATTTTCAGCGATTTCCGGCGCAGGATTACGAGGTGTGGCAAAACGAATATTTCCACGTCCTCCACGTCCTCCTTTTGCAATAACAGCTTCTTGACCGTGGTTGACCAAGTCAGCATACATTTGTCCGGTTTCAGCATCTTTTACAATTGTACCAGGTGGTACTTTCACATAAAGATCCTGTGCACCGCGACCATGCTTACTTTTGGACATTCCATTGTCCCCATTTTTAGCTTTGAAGTGTCTATTGTACCTGAAATCCATTAGGGTCCTAAGACCTTCATCTACTACAAAGATAATGTTCCCTCCGAGACCACCGTCTCCACCAGCTGGTCCACCATCTGGTACATACTTTTCACGTCTAAAAGCAACCATGCCGTCTCCGCCATTACCTGCCTTAACATTTACTTTTACTTGATCTAAAAACATTGACATCTATAAATCCTTCTCTCCTGTGCAGTACTCTTGCTATTCATTTTACACTATTACACCTTATAATACTAATCATCTTAAATGAGGGCATAATAAAAGCGGGACAGGCCCGCTTCTCTTTGTATTCAATTCAATCCATCACAAGTACCATTCAGCTTTATACTAACGGTTAAGCTTTTGATGGTTTGGATATTGAGTCAAAGGATCCTTGTGAACCGACTGCTAAATTGAAATAAGCTCGATTCGGGTCCTGATTTAAAGACAATTCAGTCATTTGTTGATATTCTTCCATGAAACGTTCAGTTACTTGCGTCATATTTTCTTCGAAAAAGATCTCTGCATTCGAGATTTGTTCATCTGTAAAATCATTATTATGATACATACTTGGTGCTTCGTAATGCACTAGAGTACCTAATGATTCAAATGCTTTCTGTCTTTCCTCTGAAAAATCTACAACGACCTGTTTTTTCTCAGTTTGTCGTATATTTTCAATACGCGTCATAAGATCTTCTGATAAAAGTTTACTATCAAATGAAGAAGCAACAATAATACCATCCGCATTACAAAATCTGAAACCGACAGAAGTTAAATCTGCAGCATGTAGACGGGTTTGTTTTTCTTCTATATTTGTTAAATAAGCCCAATCTTTTAGTGTGGAAATCATTTTTTGACTGATTTCTGCATCTTGATGGATTACTGTAATCGATTCTGCATTCAACTCTAGTAATAACTTAGCTAAATGAACCGTATCATAATCTGTACCAAACAATACAAATTTCTGTTCTGAAAGTGATTCCATTCTATCTTCGAGTATCTCAATCGCTTTAGAAGGATCCGTCAGATAGAGCGGACGCATGGCTTCAGAGATACGCATTTTTTTAGAAAAATCAATGGCTTTTTGGAATAGTTTTCTAAGAACATTTCCTAGAACACTTTTCTCATCAGCTGATTTCATAGCAGCTTCAGCATATTTTAGTGTTGCGAGAGAACCTTTAGCTTTGGTCTCCATTCCACTTAAAGTTGATAGTAAATGGTTGATAACATCCTTATTGAATTTACTATAAGTTTCTAAAATGATTTCTTTTAAAGGTTTATCCGTGTGCTTAGAAAGATACCTTAGTAGATCACCATGCTTGAAACTCTTTTCGTCAACATTCAAATAGTACTCGCTACGTACTTCTGAAGATATAATACACACTTCCTGTACTCCTGGAAATGCACTAATATCTTCTAGATGCGTCATTTTTTCTTGCTCACTAAGTTTATATCGATCGATATCATCAATAGATACGGTATCTTGATTTACACCATACATTAATAGTTTCAATTATGATCATTCCTTGTACTAGCAAGTATTTCATTCCAGACTTCTTCTCTTCCTTCCCGTGTCTCAGAAGAAAACATAATGACTTTATCTTCAGTAGCTAATTGAAGTGTCTGAACAACTTGGTTGATGTGTTTATTTCGTCTTGATTTCTTGATTTTATCTGCTTTGGTCGCTACAACTAATACAGGTAAATCATAGTACTTCAAAAAATCGTACATTTGAATATCAAGTTCTGTTGGATGATGTCTTAAGTCAACAAGCAGAATGCTTAAAGTCAGCTCTTCTCTGCTTGAGAAATAGACATTCATCATGTCTCCCCATTTTTTCTGTTCCGCATTCGAGACTTTCGCATAGCCATATCCCGGAACATCTACAAAGAAAAGAGAATTTTCAATATTGAACCAATTTAAGGTTCTTGTTTTGCCTGGCTTACCAGAAGTTCTCGCTAATTTTTTTCGATTTACCATTGTATTGATAAAAGAAGATTTACCTACATTAGAACGTCCAGCTAGTGCAACTTCTGGAAGTCCATCACTTGGATACTGAAGCGGAGAAACTGCACTGATCACGATTTCTGCATAATGAATTTTATCTGTATTCATCTATTTTTCTCCTAAATATAATTTATTTCGATTGATATAATCCTGTATAAGTATATCATAATCAAAAATATTTTAAAGAACTTATTTAAAGAGTATGTCACACACCTCTCTTATGTTACAAACGTGTGACAAAGATCGAACTGTTAATGTAAAAAAAGATGCCCCCTAATAAGAGACATCTTTTTTAAACTTTTTTAAACAGTGACCAGTTCTCCATCGTGATTGTAATAAACGGGACTGCCCGTTCCAACCACTACTTCTGGTGTAATAATCACTTTTTGAATATCATCTCGACTCGGTACTTCAAACATAATTTCCATCATGATACTTTCAATGATCGAGCGTAGACCCCTAGCACCAGTATCTCGTTCTATCGCTTTCTTACCAATCTCTATCAATGCTTTGTCATCAAACTCTAATTCCACATTATCAAGTTGCATCAACTTCATGTATTGCTTAACTAATGCACTCTTAGGCTTGGTCAGAATTTCGACTAGATCTTCTTCAGTTAACTTCTCAAGTACAGCTGTGATTGGAAGACGGCCGATAAACTCTGGTATTAAACCATATTTCAACAAGTCCTCTGGAATGATTTGTTGCATCATACTAGCATTTTCATCGAATCCTTTGCGAGTATTTGAAGCACCAAATCCAATCACTTTGTCCCCAAGACGATTTTTGACCATTGTTTCAATCCCGTCAAAAGCGCCTCCAACGATAAATAGGATATTTGTCGTATCGATTTGAATCAGTTCTTGATGAGGATGTTTACGTCCACCTTGAGGAGGAACGCTTGCAGTTGTTCCTTCTAAAATTTTCAGCAAGGCTTGTTGAACACCTTCACCACTTACATCTCGAGTGATTGATACATTCTCAGATTTTCTGGCAATTTTATCAATCTCATCAACATAGATAATACCGTACTGTGCACGTTCAACATCATAGTCAGCAGATTGAAGTAGTTTTAGTAAGATATTCTCTACATCTTCACCAACATAACCCGCTTCTGTTAAGTTCGTAGCATCTGCAATAGCAAATGGTACATTCAAGATACGAGCTAGTGTTTGAGCAAGATAGGTTTTACCAGATCCCGTAGGACCAATCAAGCAGATATTACTTTTTTGCAATTCAACATCATCTTCTTGATTTGCTAAGTTGTTGACGCGTTTATAGTGATTATATACAGCTACAGACAAAGCTTTTTTAGCTGAATCTTGGCCAATAATATAATCGTTTAGAATTGCTTTAATTTCTTGAGGTTTAGGAACCTCAGTATCTTCAGTGTAAACTTGTTTATTAAATTCTTCATCCATAATCTCTTTACAAAGATCTATACATTCGTTACAAATGTATACTCCTGGACCTGCAACAATCTTCTTAACTTGGTCTTGTGATTTACCACAAAATGAACAAGAGATATTTCCAGATTGTTCTTCATCATTATCAAACATGGCAGGTTCACCTCAATTCTTCAAAATCTTCTCACTTTTCATATAGTAACATAGAACATGTGTGCTTGCCAATACTGTGACTCTATATAGAGTCTACTTTTATTATGAAAAATGGGAATGCTGCAATAGCATTCCCTTTTCATATGATTACAATCAGTTGGCCCATTTACAGAGAAACTTATCGTAAGATCAACTAATCTAATTTTATTAATTATTCAGCTGAATCTTCAGTTGGCTCTAAAGTTTCTTTCGCAGAAGAAGTAATCAAATCGATTGCTTTTTTAAGTGAAATATCTCTAGTTAATAAGTCTGGAGAAAGCACGCTACGTACTTGATCTTCAGGCATATTGTACTGACCAGCTAAGTCTTTGATTTCTTTTTCGATATCAGCTTCGTCAGCTTCTAATTTCTCAGCTTCAACGATTGCTTCTAAGACAAGGTTTGTACGAACGTTAAATTCTGCTTCGCCTTCAAATTGCTTGTGAAGATCAGACTCAGTTGAATTTGTCATTTCATAGTACATTTCAGGAGAAATGCCTTGTTGTTGTAGATTGTTCAAGAACATGTCCATTTGACGGTGTACTTCGTCGTGAGCCATTTCGTGAGGAATCTCTTCAATTTTAGCATTTTCAACTGCTTTACGGATAGCTTCGTCATCACGAGCGTCGTTAGCAGAATTTGTGCGACCTTCTTCTAAGTTTTTGCGAATTTTAGCTTTAAGTTCATCTAAAGTTTCAACTTCTTCGTCAGCATCTTTAGCAAATTCATCATCTAGTTCTGGAAGTTCTTTAGACTTAACTTCGTGAACTTTAACTTTGAATACAGCTTCTTCACCAGCTAGGTCTTCTGCTTGATATTCTTCAGGGAAAGTAACGGTTACTTCTTTTTCTTCTCCTGCTTTAACGCCTACAAGTTGTTCTTCGAATCCTGGAATAAACGAGTTTGAACCTAATTCTAGTGAATGGTTCTCTCCTTTTCCACCATCAAAAGCAGTATCTCCCTTGAATCCTTCAAAGTCGATTACAACAGTGTCGCCATTTTTAGCAGCAGCATCTTTAACTGTTAATTCCGCTAAGTTTTCGCGGCGTGTTTCAAGATTTTTTTCAACTGCTTCGTCAGTAACTTCACGGTCTTGTTTCGTTACTTCTAATTCTTTATATTGTCCAAGCTCTACTTCTGGTTTCAAAGTAACTTCTGCTACTAATTTCCAGTCTTGACCTTTTTCAACTGATTCGATATCAATGTTTGGTTGAGCTACTGGATCGATTCCAGCTTCTTCAACTGCTTTAGAGTAAGCATCAGGTAATAAGTCGTTTAATGTATCTTCATACAATGCAGCTTCTCCGTACATTTGGTTGAACATTTTACGTGGAACGCGACCTTTACGGAATCCTGGAACATTAAGAGTTTTCTGAACTTTCTTGAATGTTTGATCCAATCCATTTTTTACTGTTTCTTGATCAATTGAAAATGTTAAACGTCCAGATGTAGCACCTGTTTTTTCAAAATTAGTTGCCATAACTATTTTACCCTCCGAAATTCTTTTTTATTATCTGTAATTAAGTGAGATATTTGTCAAATTCAAGAAAATTTAACCTATACTCTTCAAGAACGATATGAAATCGAGCTCAAATTTTTTTGACATATTATCCACTTAGCATATTACGCATACTACGTTATCATACAATAGTTTAGACTAAAAGTAAATACAAACCGCACAAATCAAGTGTTTTCAAAAGTGATTGCATCAATCCATTTTTTCATTCTTGTCTTTTCATCTGTTCTATTTGATTCAATAGATTTAACAGATTCTTCGAAATCATAACGATCCACATAAATATCAATCCACCCTTTGACATCTTCAACAATTGTATCAATCAGTGGGTATAATCTTAGAAGATGTCGATTAAGTTCTGGTTTGATCATCATCATTAAGCTGGGATCTTTTTCAAGAATCTTCTCAAGTTCTTGGTTGAGCGTTTTAATAAGCGGATTTTTGTCAAATTCCTCTAAGGTATTTGGATTCACTGTAACCTCTTGGTTTACTATTTTTAATGAAATACTCGCTTCATACTCGCTCTGAATCAGTCGCTGTAGAAACAATGCTTTGATGTGTTCATCTATAAACGGATTTCCGAACAAACTATTTACAATGCCAGATAACTCGTTATTTTTGATGATTACAGACTCTTCAATTAAGTTGAGCTGTTCTTCTATAGTATATTCTGAAAAGGCGTATAGCTTTCTCAGTACTTCTAGTTTTCTAACGTTAACTTTTTCTTCTTCAAAAAGGAGTGCTTCATCTAATTGTTCTCTTAAACTGCTTTTCTCTGATTCCGGTATAGAATCTACTTGATTTAACTGGTTAAGAAAACTTTCAGCTTTTTTTAATTGGTTCGTTTTGATTAAAAGATACATAAATAGTGATCCATATTCGGGATCTTGTGTATACTGTTCTTCGAAATCAACTGTCATGTCATATGCTTCATCGTACTTTTCTGCTTGTATCAGAATTGTTACGTACAGTATATTCCCCTCGATCTCTCTTCTTAGTTCATATGCCTGTTCGATGGCTTCTAACGCTTTTGGTAACTCATTAAGTTTAAGATGATTTTCTGCTTTAAAAAGATACCGCTCATAGTTTTTTGGAAACTCTATTTTTTCACCAATAGGCTATCCCTTCTTTCTGTTTCTTTATTATAATGAGAATGAGCTACTTTCTCAAAATAAAATTCAAAAAAATAAACCAATGAGTGCTGACTACTCATCGGTTTAAACAAATGTTTATTAAAATTTTCGGAAACGCTCATACCTTTTTTGAATCAATTTATCTGTTGGCAACTGAGCTAATGTATCAAGTTCTTTGATGATTTCTTCCTTCATAGACGCTAAAACCTGGCTACTTTCTATCTTACCTTGATCGTCATTTTCATAAACAATTCGATCAATTACGCCTAAATCCAGTAAATCATATGAAGTTAACTTCATAATTTCAGCTGCCTCACCTGAACGTTTTGAATCTTTCCAGAGTATTGAAGCAAAACCTTCTGGAGATAATATAGAATAGATTGAAAATTCCATCATCCAAACTTGATCTCCCGCTGCTAAAGCGAGTGCACCACCACTACCACCTTCACCGATGATAATAGATAATATAGGTACTGAAAGATTACTCATTTCAAGAAGATTTCTAGCTAGCGCTTCGCCTTGACCTCTTTCTTCAGCTTCTACACCACAGTAAGCTCCTGAAGTATTGACAAATGTCACTATCGGTCTATTAAACTTCTCAGCTTGTTTCATCAATCTAAGAGATTTTCTATACCCCTCAGGATGTGGAGAACCGAAGTTTCTTTTCATGTTTTCTTCAAGATCATGACCTTTTTGATTACCGATAATAGTTACGGCTTGTCCATTCAACATCCCGATTCCACCAACGATTGCAGCATCATCTTTATAGGAACGATCCCCATGAAGTTCTACAAAGTCGTCAAATATCGCTTCGATCAATTCAGTCGTCGTGATGCGGTCTGTTTGTCTAGCAATTGATACGATATCTATTGCCTCTGCCATATGACCACCTCTTTTTCTTAAATATATACTCTCTTGCACTCGAATCGATTGTTTATAAAGAATATGCTTAGCGAGTTAAAGGAGCATGCATGTTTAATAGTTTACCGATCATGTCTCTTAATTCTTTACGAGGTACGATATGATCAACAAAACCATTTTCCAGCACTTTTTCAGCCGACTGAAAGTCATCAGGCACAGATTCTTTGATGGTCTGCTCAATGACTCTTCTTCCAGCAAAGCCAATCAAAGCACCTGGTTCAGCCAGGATGATGTCGCCTTGCATTGCAAAACTAGCCGTTACGCCACCAGTTGTAGGATCTGTAAGGACAGTTAAATACAGCAGGCCTTTATCTGAATGATTCTTAACTGCAGCACTCGTTTTAGCCATTTGCATTAGGGATAAAATACCTTCTTGCATTCTAGCTCCACCCGATGCTGTAAATAAAACGACAGGCAACTGTTCTTTGGTTGCTTTTTCAAACAAGCGTGTGACTTTCTCACCAACAGCTTGACCCATGCTTCCCATAATAAAATTAGAATCCATAATACCGATTGCTATTTTATGATCACTGATTTTAGCCTCACCAGTCAAAATCGCTTCTCTTAATCCAGAATTGATTTGAGCTTTATTCAGCTTTTCTTCATAACCTGGGAAATTCAATGGGTCTGTCGAAACGATATCTTCTTCCCACTCCACAAAAGTTCCTTCATCAATTGTCAGGTTTACTCTCTCCTGTGCACTGATTCTAAAAGCATACTGACAGTTAGGACAAATTCTTTCATTTCCTAGATCTTTTGAATAGATGGATTGTTTACAGTTGGGACATTTAACGAACATACCATCAGGAACAAATGGCGCTCTTTCAGAGTCCTGTGTTGCTTTTTGTATAGAAATGTAAGGACGCTTTTTAAAAAGGCGCATACTTATCCCTCCTCTAACTCATTCTGCCATTTAGGAATAAAACTTTTTTCAAGATACTCTGTATCATACTTACCACTTAAAAATGTTTCGTCATCAAGCAGATCAAGCTGGAATTGTAAATTGGTCTGTATCCCTTCAACGATCATTTCTTTTAGAGCTCTTTTCATCTTGGCAATGGCAATTTCTCTCGTTTTACCGTGCGTGATGACTTTAGCGATCATAGCGTCATAATATGGTGGGATCTCTCCACCAGCAAATAATGCTGTGTCAACTCTTAATCCATTACCTCCAGAAGGCAGGTTTAAGTAGCTTATAACACCTGGTGACGGTGCGAAGTTAAAAGCAGGATTTTCAGCGTTGATACGGCACTCCAATGCATGACCACTTAACTTAAGTGTATCCTGATCTATTGACAAAGGTTCATTATTTGCTATTTTTATCTGTTCTTGTACGATATCGAAATTTGAAATCATTTCAGTAATCGGGTGCTCTACTTGAATTCTAGTGTTCATTTCCATGAAATAAAAAGCCCCACTATCATCCATTAGAAACTCTACAGTTCCTGCATTTTTGTATCCTACATATTCAGCAGCTCTTACTGCAGCGGCGCCAATTTCTTCTCTTTGTTCTTCTGTAAGTACATGAGAAGGCGCTTCTTCAAGAATTTTCTGGTGGTTACGTTGCATTGAACAATCTCTTTCTCCAATGTGAATCACATGACCGTGATGGTCACCAAGCAATTGAATTTCAATGTGCTTAGCAGGAGAAATAATTTTTTCCATATACATACGGTCATCACCGAAAGCAGCTTTCGCTTCAGATTTAGCATGATTGAAAGCTTGAATCAATTGTGCTTCAGATTCGACAACACGCATACCCTTACCACCACCACCGGCTACGGCTTTAACGATAACAGGATACCCGATCTGCTCTGCTGTTTCAAGAACTTCTTCGTCAGTGACTAAGAATCCGTCACTACCAGGTACGATCGGCACATTTGCTTTACGCATCATTTCTCGAGCATTTGCCTTGTTCCCCATCTGGTCAATGGTTTCTTTATCAGGGCCAATAAAAACAATATTGACTTCTTCACACATGGCTGCGAAGGTACTATTTTCAGAAAGAAATCCAAATCCCGGGTGAATGGCTTGTGCTCCAGTAATCACAGCAGCACTTAAAATGTTTTGCATATTCAAATAAGAATCGCTTGCTTTAGCTGGTCCTATACAAACTGCTTCATCAGCCAGTTGCATGTGAAGTGCATCTTCATCTGCTTCTGAGTAAACAGCAACAGTTTGAATCCCCATTTCTTGACAGGCTCTGATAATTCGAACGGCTATTTCTCCTCGATTGGCAATCAATATCTTTTGAAACATTATATGACCTTCCTTAAAATCAAAATTGTAAATCTATATAGAATAGATTGTAAGGTGTTTTAAAACAAAGTTTTTTTAACGGCCAATAATGAACGTCATTTCAACTTCACAGACTTTTTTCCCATCAACATATGCGACACCTTTTCCGATACCAGCATATTGTTTAAGTTTAACGATGTCTACTTTTAATTCTAAGATATCACCTGGAACAACTTTTTTTCTAAATTTAACTTTATTTAGTCCACCAAGATAAGCTGTTTGTCCTTGGAATTGATCCAATTTAAGTAATGGAATCGAGCCAGCTTGAGCCAGACTCTCAACAATTAATACACCTGGCATTACAGGTTCGCCAGGGAAATGTCCTTGGAAAAATTCTTCGTTGATGGTTACGTTCTTGATTGCTGTAACGTGTTCTCCAGGAATCATTTCAGTTACTTTATCAATAAAATAAATTGGGTAACGGTTTGGAATTAGTTCTTGGATTTCTTTAATGTTCATAGTAGTCATTTTTAAGTGCTCCTCAAATAGTTAGTTTAGATTGTCTTTTACATACGTGTGTTATTTTACGTCTTTGATTTGAACGAGTGGTTGACCAAATTCGATTGGCTGGCCATCTTCAACTAAGACTTTGTGGACTGTTCCACTAACATCACTTTTAATTTCGTTCATGACTTTCATTGCTTCAATAATGACTAGAGGCTGACCTTTTTCGATAACATCTCCAGCCTTAACAAAAGCAGGTTTGTCTGGAGAAGAAGCGAGATAAGAAGTTCCCACGATAGGTGCGGTCACTTCATGAACGCCTTCTAAATCTTCACTTACTGGTGTAACTTCTTCTTTAACTGTCGAACTGATGTCAGTCACGTTTGAAGCATTGCTCACTGGTTTAGGCGCAACAACTTCTGACGGTCGCGGCGCTTCATTAGAAACAGCTGCTGTATCGTTTTTACTCATCTTGATAGATACGGCTTCATTCGATAATTCAAAGATCTTCAAACTTGAAGCATCTATTTTTTCGATAAGTTCTTTGATTTGTCCAAAGTCCATGTGTTAAGCATCCTCCCATTTTTTGAAACAAGTAACTGCATTATGCCCTCCGAAGCCTAATGAGTTATTTAAAGCATACATGATTTCTTTATGTCTTGCTTCTTTGGGAATATAATCTAGATCACAATCTTCATCTGCAGTTTCAAGTCCGATTGTTGGAGGTAGTATACCTTCTTGCAGTGCTTTGATACATGCTACCGCTTCAATGGCACCCGCTCCACCTAAAAGGTGACCTGTACTACCTTTAGTACTTGAAATCGGTACATTGTATGCTACTTCTTCTCCAAGCGCTCTCTTAAGTGCTACTGTTTCAGAAGAATCATTTGCAGGAGTTGATGTCCCGTGAGCGTTAATATATCCTACTTGAGCAGGTTCAATATTCGCTTCTTTCATTGCATGAATCATCGCATTAGCAGCACCTTCACCAGTTGGTGTCGGAGCAGTCATGTGATAACTATCTCCAGTTGCGCCATAACCTACAATTTCAGCATAGATTTTCGCACCACGCTCTTGAGCGCTCTCTAGACTTTCAAGCAAGAGTACCGCAGCACCTTCACCCATAACAAATCCTTGACGATCTTTGTCAAATGGCATTGACGCTCTATCTGGATCTTCAGCATTTGATAAAGCTGTTAAAGCAGCAAATCCTGACATTCCAATTTCGTTAATACTCGCTTCAGCACCACCCGCAAGCATATAATCTGCATAGCCATGTTTGATATTTCTAAAGGCTTCACCAATAGAGTTATTACCAGAAGCACAAGCTGTAACGATGGATAAGTTTGGTCCTTTTGCACCAGTAGCAATTGAAATATTTCCTGCTACCATGTTACCAATTGCCATCGGTACGAAGAAAGGTGCTACACGGTCCAATCCTTTTTCATGCATTTTAATGATTTGGTTTTGCATCGCATTTAATCCACCGATACCAGAGCCTACCATTACGCCAAGACGACTTGCATCAATAGAATCAACGTCTAATTTAGAATCTTCCATCGCTTCAAGTGCTGCTACTACACCATACTGAGAAAATACATCCATTCTTTTAGCCAGTTTGCCATCCATTCTATCTTTCGCTTTGAAATCTTTAACTTCTCCAGCGACATGGACATTAATTGGTGTTCCGTCAAATTTTGTTAAAGGGCCGATTCCGTTTTTACCTGTCTTCAAACCATCCCAAAATTCATTTACGTTGTTTCCTAAAGGTGTTACTGCACCTAAACCTGTTATAACGACTCTACGCATTTTAATATCCTCCTAATTATCCGTTCATTACCATTCCGCCATCAACATTGATGACTTGTCCAGTAATATAGTTTTGTTTACTTAAGAATAAAGCAGCTTCTGCCACTTCTTCTGGTTGACCTAATCTCTGTAATGGGATTTGAGTCATAATCGTGTCTTTGACTGTGTCTGCTAATACATCGGTCATGTCAGATTCGACAAATCCTGGAGCGATTGCATTTACTGTAATCCCTCTTGGCGCTAATTCTCTAGCTACAGATTTAGTGAAACCGATAATACCTGCTTTACTTGCAGCATAGTTAGCTTGTCCAGCATTTCCAGTTTGCCCTACAACACTTGCTAGGTTGATAATACTTCCGCTTTTTTGCTTAAGCATAAATCTTGAAGCAGCTTTAGTTGTATAAAATGTCCCTTTTAAGTTGATATCAATCGTTTGATCAAACTCTTCTTCAGTCATTCTTAAAAGTAAGTTGTCTCTCGTGATTCCAGCATTATTTACTAAAACATCTACACTACCAAATTTCTTCTTCGTATCTTTGATAAGCTTTGTTGCAAATTCTGGATCACTGATATCTCCAGCACAAGCAAAGACTTCTCCGCCGAATGCACTTAATTCAGAAATTTGCTCTTCTGAAATTTCTTTACGGCCGTTCAATACAATATTATGGCCTTCTTTAGCAAAAGCATAAGCAATAGCTTTTCCAATGCCTCGTGAACTTCCTGTAACGATAACTGTTTTAATCTTATCTACCACTTTTTCACCTCTAATTGTTAGTTGGTATGCGCAAGCGCTTCAATTGCTTTATGCAATTGCTTGTCATTCTCTACATTCATAACTGAAACACTACGATCTATTTTCTTGACAAATGTTTTCAGTGTTTTGCCCGGGCCCAATTCTACAAAATTATCCGCTCCGTCTTTGATCATCTGACGAATCATCTGTTCAAATCTTACGGGAGACATTACTTGTTGAACAAGTGTCGGTATGACTTCGTCTATAGTCTCATAAGTTCTCGCATTCGTATTGCTGTATACAGGATAGAGAAATTCTTTTGTTCTAATATTTTTTAGCTCAATTTCCAAATTTTTCGCTGCCGGCTCAAGTAATTTGGTGTGGAATGGACCACTTACATTTAGCGGAATCACTTTTTTAGCACCAGCATCTTCAAGCTCTTTAATAGCTTGAGTGACACCGGCTTTTATTCCAGCGACAACAATTTGACCTGGCATATTATAATTTGCTACTTGTACATAATGCGTCTCACTGATCTCGTCACATATTTTTTCAACGACTTCAGATTCTAATCCCATAACTGCGGCCATTGCGCCTACACCTTCTGGGACGGCTTCGTCCATAAATTGTCCTCTTTTATGAACAAGCTTTACTGCATCTTCAAATGTAAAAACCTCTGAGGAAACCAGTGCAGTATATTCACCTAAACTCAATCCTGCTACCATATCGGGTTTGATTCCGGCTTCTTGCATCAATTGTTCAATCGCATGACTTAACGTTAAAATGGCTGGCTGCGTCAATGGTGTCCAATGTAATTTCTCATTCTGATTAAAAGCTAATTCAGCTATATCTATAGATAGTGCTTCACTTGCTTTATCGAAGGTTTGCTTTACACTTCCATATTGATCATATAATTCTTTACCCATACCGTCGTATTGAGCGCCTTGCCCGCTAAATAAAAATGCTGTAGACATATTATAGATATCCTTTCTACTACGAAGCTTTATCGTTCTTTTATTGATTATTTCCAGGGAATGTCATAAAGCAATGAAGTCTACTTATATGTTCTACATTCCCTTTATAATCAAAAGACCGCTATACTTTGATTTTTTTCAAAGTATAGATGGTCTTTTTTGTTATGCAAATACTACAGGATTAGATGTTAGCTCTTTGTATTCTTGCATGAGTTCTTCTACAATTTCTTTACATGATTGTTCTTTTTTGACTAGTCCAGCACTCTGTCCTGCCATGAAAGAACCTGTATCCTTGTCCCCATCAACAACTGCACGTCTAAGTGCGCCTCTTCCTAATTCTTCTAACCTAGAAAAATCTGGGTTTTCGTCACTTGTGATTTCTTTTTCGACTTGTAGATATTCTCGTGTCAGTTTATTTCTTAAAACACGAACTGGGTGGCCGGTAATGAGACCTGTTACTACAGTGTCAATATCTCTAGCTTTTATGACTCTTTTTTTGAAGTTCTCATGGGCGATACTTTCAGTAGCTACAACGAATCTAGTACCTAACTGGACAGCTGAAGCTCCTAACATGATGGCAGCTGCAACGCCTCTTCCGTCCGCAATACCGCCTGCAGCGATTACAGGAATCGTAACTGCATCAACCACTTGAGGAACAAGTGTCATAGTTGTAGATTTACCGATATGTCCACCGGCTTCCATTCCTTCGCAGATAATTGCATCCGCGCCGTCATTTTGCATTCGTTTTGCAAGAGCAACCGAAGCAACAACTGGAATGACCACGATACCAGCTTCTTTGAACTTTTTCATGTATTTCCCCGGGCTACCCGCACCTGTAGAAATGACTTTAACTTTTTCTTCGCAAACGACTTCAACCACTTCATCAACGTAAGGTGATAGAAGAAGAACGTTTACTCCAAAAGGTTTATCTGTCATTTCTTTAGTTTCACGGATCAATTTACGTACGAATTCTCCCGGTTCATGACCAGCCCCTATCATACCTAATCCACCAGCATTTGAGACCCCAGCCGCTAAGCTAGGTGTGCCTACCCATGACATTGCTCCTTGGATAATAGGATAGTTGATTCCAATTTTTTCCATTAGTGCCTGATTCATATAGGAGCTCCCTTCTAAATATTAATTAAGCTAGTTGCTCATCTACATATTTAACGATATCTTGAACAGTATTTAAACCTTCTTCAGTTTCAATTTTGATATCAAATTCATCTTCAATATCGTTGATGATTTGGAATAAGTCTAAGCTGTCTGCTTCTAATTCCTCACGGAAGTTTGTGTTTAATTGTACTTCTTCTTTTTCTTTATCTAATTGATCCACGATGATTTCTTGAATAGTTTCGAAAGTTGACATTATTTGTTCCTCCAAATTTTTTTATAGTTTGATTAACAGTGATCCCCATGCTAACCCGCCACCAAAGCCGGTCAGCACGATAGTTTGATTATTTCCGAGCTGGATGTCTCCATTTTCTATTAATTCTTCCAATAATATCGGTATACTAGCCGCCGATGTATTTCCATAGTGCTGGATATTTTGAGGAAACTTGTCTAATGGCTGTTTAAGTTTCTTAGACACTGCTTTGATCAATCGAGCATTTGCCTGATGTAATAAAAAGTAATCGACATCTTCAAGTTGAAGTTGACTTTTTTCTACTACATCGTTAATACTCTTTGGAACAGATCTGACAACAAAATCGAAAATGTCTCGTCCGCTCATTTTCAGGTGAGCATCCGTTTCTTTTTCAGGAGTCAGCGGATTCTGAACCGAACTTTCTCCAGAAGTAAGCGCACTTCCTCTAGATCCGTCAGCATGAATATCTTCATTGATAAAGCTTTGGGTATGATCATTTCTTTCAAGTAACATAGCCCCTGCTCCATCTCCGAAAAGCACGGCGGTAGAACGATCTGACCAATTCACTACTTTAGACATCACTTCTGCACCAATAACTAGCGCGTAACGATAGGAACTAACAGATAACATTTTTTCAGCAACCGAACTGGCATACACAAATCCAGAACAAGCAGCGTTCAAGTCAAATGCTATTGCATTTATTGCTTGAATATTAGCTTGTACCTTGCACGCTACTGACGGTGACTGTGAATCAGGTGACATTGTTGCGACAATAATCAATCCAATTTCACTTACGTCTACACCGCTATTAGCTAATGCATTCTCAGCAGCTTTTGTGCCTAGATCAGAGGTATTCTCAGTCGTGCTAATATGTCTTTGCTTTATACCTGTACGTGAACTAATCCATTCGTCAGAAGTATCCAACCACTCTGTCAGATCCTCATTTGTAAGAATCTTTTCAGGAATATATTTTCCAACTGAACAAATTTTAACTTTCGCTTGATTACTCACTTCGGTAACTGCTCCTTTGTACGCTCTAAGAAATCATGTAGATTTTTCAAGCCTAGCATTAGAATTTCTGATTGGTCTTTGTCCATCTCTGCAATGGTTTCCCTTACCATATCTCTGTGGAATTTATCATGAAGTCTATACAGTAAACGTCCTGTAGGGCTAAGAGATAGTTTTACAACTCTTCTATCATGGTCAGTACGTACTCTTTCGACGTAATTTTTACGCACTAAATTATTGACCGAAACCGTTAATGTCCCAGCTGTTACGCCCAATTTTTTTGCTACTTCACTGGTCGTAAGTTGCTCGTACATGCCTATCGCTTCAATCGTGTGCATCTCTTTGATAGAAACATCTTTAAACCTACTGGATTGTAGTGTTTTCTCTTCAATCATCAATACATCATTGAATATCGTAACAAGATATTTATTGATTTCATTAACTAATGGGTCCACACCAACTCCTCCATTTCTTCACTCAGTCAATATACTTTGATTATCAAATTATTTGACTATCAAAATATAATATACATTTGAATTAGTGTCAAGAAAAAATTTATTTCTTAAGTTTCTCTTACACGAATCCCGCAATACCAAGCTTCGCTAAAAATCAAAATAAGAATATTTTAATTTAACAAAAAAAATAACTTGAAGACCGGCTCTATATGAGTAGGTCTCCAAGTTATTTGATTACACTAATTAATCTAATTCTTCTGTTTCGTCGCTTACTTGCTTTTTAAATCCTTCAATATCTTTGAAGTT
Organism: Marinilactibacillus sp. XAAS-LB27; assembly: GCF_036039175.1. NCBI lineage: Bacteria > Bacillati > Bacillota > Bacilli > Lactobacillales > Carnobacteriaceae > Marinilactibacillus > Marinilactibacillus sp. XAAS-LB27. The sequence continues at coordinate 575,883 of NZ_JAYXKP010000001.1, forward strand.
TACAACTGTTTTTTCTTCCATCAAATCATGCATTCTTTCCGCTGACTGATCCCAGTTGATTTTAACGATTGCGCTATTCATAAGCAACTTTTCTATGACACCTTCCATTGGTTCATCTCTAAAGAAAAAGACGATTTCGTCACCAATATCCGGTCTCAGATCTTCTTTTATCGATTCAATAATCTCGACAGCTTCTTTATAAGGCAAATCCAGTAAATTAGCAATTCGGGAGTTGCTGGCACCTTTTCGAAGTTCGGTTTCAACTAAAACTTGAACTTCATCGGTAATTTTTTCATTAGCCATAAAAATCTCCTTAGTCTTAGAATTTCAGATCTATATTAAATGTCTCTAATCTATTATAACATAAATTAGTCATTTAATCGATCAATGTCATTCTAAGGCATGAATCTGCTGTTTTAAGATACTTTACAGGTTTTCATACCACATTGAAGCTGCTTCAAGTTCTGCATTAGAAAGACTATGTCCGTCTCTTCCCCAATACATTTGTACACTTGCATTCGCTTGTTTTAATAATTGCTCAAGCTCTTTTGTTTCTTCTGGCGGACAAATCGGATCATTTTCACCAGCACCAATAAAAATTCTTTGATTTGACAAATCTGGTAATTGAACAGATCTTAATGGCACCATTGGATGTAATAACATCCCTTGATAAAAAGCATCATCATAGTGAAATAGCAAACTTCCAGCGATATTTGCGCCATTAGAATAACCTAGGACGACTAATTGTTTTTTATTAAAAGCATATTCTTTTGAAGCAGCGCTTAAAAAATCATACATTTTAACCGTTTCTTCTTTTAAGCTGTCTTCATCTAAAATACCCATTGCTTTTCTTTCAAAGAATCGGTTCATTCCATTTTCATCAATGTTTCCTCTAAGGCTTAAAATACCTGCTTGAGGATCTATGAGTTTTGCAAGTTGAACTAAGTCGTTCTCGTCTCCACCGGTGCCATGCAAAAGTAAGAAGATGGTTTTATTTCCCATCAATGGTTCGTTGTATATATGTTTAAATGAATGTATAGACATTAAATAGTCCTCTCACTGCTTATTTGATTAACTTGGTTGCTTTGTATCCTACCTCTTTAAGTAGTGCTCTCAACTTGTTCAGATCACTATCAGATAGTTCTTTGAATAGCTTTTCAATTGTCTCAGCATGCTGTGGAAAAATTTCCATCATTTTCTGTTGACCTTCATCAGTTAATTCAGCAAAAGTAACCCTTCTATCTTTCACATCGGCAACTCGTTGTACTAGACCTTTTTCCTCAAGTCTATCAATAACATAAGTGATACTACTTGAAGCCAACAAAATTTTCTTACCGATCATTTGAATCGGCTGTTTACCTCGATTGTAAAGATACTCCATAACTGTAAATTCAGTTGCATTCAAACCATAAGATACCATGTCTTCTTTCACAACTCTTTCAACACTTGAGGCTGCTCTTAATATAGTTGTTAATGCTTTTAACGAGTCTTCATTTCTTGTCATATCATCACCTACTTGTTTATTCTTAATAATATATGAATTCGTATTACTTCACAACGTTTATTTCAAACTTACCTTATACTTTTTAAATTATGCTTGTTTCTTATCTCGAACGCCTCTCATCGCCTCGGTCCAAGGTAATAATTGTTCAATCATCGTTTTCACTGTTTTTGTTTGTGCTTCGGTTGGATCAAGTCTTGGATAATCGAAATCATAAAAAATGGATAAAGCTGGATTCGTTCGAACATGCGCTACTTGAAATTCTGATAGAACTGTTCTTAGTTGTTCTGCAGAACGAACACCACCAGAAGATCCGTAACTTACAATTCCAGCTGCTTTATCATTTAACTCTTCATATAGAAAGTCCAGTGCATTTTTCAAAGCACTCGGGATTCCATGATTATATTCTGGAGTGATGAAAATATAGCCATCTTTCTCTTCCATTTTTCTGGACCATGGAAGTTGCTTTTCACGTTCAACTAATTCATCTGTAAAAGCCGGAGAAGTTGGTTCTGCAAATACAGGTAAGTCATAGTCTTTTATATCTACAATTTCGAATTCCGCTTCATCTTGCTCTACTGCTAATTGTTTTACCCACTTTGCAACATCTAAATTTACTCGATTTTCTCTGATGCTTCCTGTCACTATACCAATCTTTAACATAAAATAACCCCCTCTTTTAGTCGCCTACATTATATCATTCATTAGAAAACCTACAAAAGTATACCCTTGAATATTTTTATTACGCTTCTTTATACATATTGAAAAAAAGATTCATATACCCTATAAATGCAATGATTTGAAAAATACTGGTTAATAAGATTAATACGATGATGTTTCTCTCTGAGATTTCTGGCATGATAACGAGTATGAACATACAACTATAGAAAACAATTGTACCAATTTTCCCGAACCACTTTGCTCCGTCTATGATCTTTCTCTTTTTGAATAGTAGATAACTAATTAAGAATATACTGAATTCCTTAATGATGAATAATAAAAGTAAATACAATACAATTGGCCATTTGATAAACAAAACAATTGCTACAGCCAACTGAGTGAGTTTATCCGCAACTGGATCTATAAGTTTTCCAAGTTGTGTTCCTTGATTGAAATTGCGTGCAATATATCCATCTAGAGCATCCGTTAATCCCGATATAAATAAAATTCCTGCTGCTATTATATAATCTTCAATCGTAATAGCTGTTAAATAAACATAGCTAAATAATGGAATAAGTAACATTCTAAAATAAGATAATAGATTGGGAATTTTTAGCCAGTCTCCTTTGTTAATTTTCATACTAGTCATTCACCTCTTTTTATGAAAATAGAAAAAAGAAGAACCCGCAGTTGGATCCTTCTTTTCTAATACTATACTCAGTACTTTTCAGGCTATTGTCTAATGTTGATATTGAAATGAGCTAAGTTTAGTTTTCTGGTTTTAAATCTTGACTGTGATTGTCAGGATTAAAGTTGTCTTCATGTGTTTCAGCATCCGTTCCTGGCTCTTTGAAGTCGACTCCGAAACCAGGTGCTGAAAGATGATCATCGATTGCTTTTTCGAAATCGCCTTTTTCGTCTTCATCTTCTCTAGCGGGCTCTTTTTTGTCGTTATGACTTTTTGTTTTCTTATTTGAATCATCTTGGAGAATCACATATCCGCCACGCTGGATTGTATCTGCAAATAATGTAGCATCTGAATCATTCAGCTCATAAGCATCCGATGCGTTAGCAACTGACACTTCATTTTCATCGATGCCCTCTACCTTAACTTCTAATTCTTCACTTAGTGACTGAACTTGTTCTTCTTTTGTATATACAGTCAAATGTTTTTTAATCAGTTGATTTTCAATTTCAAGATCATTGATTTTCTTAGAAACATCTTCTTCTAATTGAAATGTTGAGATTATTTTCATGTTGTTTCCTCCTAATAATACTGTTGTTAATCCAATAGTATCAAAGTATTTTCAGTCCAACAAACAAGAAGGCTTGTATAATAAAATAAAATTCTTGAATATCTGTTGACTTTTATTCAATTACCTTATATAATAATATCTGTTGCTGTTATTGTTCTGATAGCTCAGCTGGATAGAGCATTCGCCTTCTAAGCGAACGGTCGGGGGTTCGAATCCCTCTCAGAACGTATTGATTTACTAAATAATTGTTTATGCATAAACAATTACATAAAAAAAGTCTATTACTTTTAAAAAGTAGTAGACTTTTTTTATAAGATTAAAAATCTACATATATAACGATACTACGATTTAAAATAGATTGTAGCCCTATCTGTCACTGACCCCCACTTAAGTTATACTACCTATGCCTGCTTTTATAAATCTGTATGGACATGAAAATGTATCCTAAAATCGTAAAAGCTAATCCAATAAATCCTAAGTATAGAAGAAACCTTCCTAAAGGAGCATTTATCGCGGCTTCTTTTTGCGCCTCTCTCAACTGCTCATCTGTGGATAAGCTGTAATCTTGAATCGGTATTAAAATACTCCACAAAAAATAGCCAATTATTATACTTAGAATTGAAGCTATTAGACTTATACTGAACAGTTTCATGATATTCATTTTCACTTATATAGCCTTCTTTCTAACTTATAGTCAGTTCTCATCTATTATAATACCGCCAAAATATAAACTATTTCCTAAATCGTTGAGTACATTCCCTAATTAGGAAATTTGACTTATTCACAAACTTTTTACATTTCAGTTTTTATTCATCAACAAAAAGAGGATGCTTTTCAGCATCCCCTCTCCCATCAGAACTCTTAAATTAATATAGGTTCAAATATTGTTCTTTTTCCCATTGGCTTACTGTGGCTTTATATTGATCCCACTCTACTGTTTTAGTCGCTACAAAATTATTGAATATGTGCTCACCGAGTGCTTCGATAATTACTGGATCTTTTTTAAGGTTTTGAACAGCTTCCTGTAAACTGCCTGGTAAAGATTCAATTCCTTTATCATCCAGTTCTGTAGTATCCATTTCATAGATATTATCAGTTGTTGGATCTACAGCTTTCAAATCGCGTTTAATACCATCTAAGCCAGCTTTCAGCATTACAGCTAACGCAAGGTAAGGGTTAGTCGTAGGATCCACTGAACGCACCTCTAAACGAGTAGACAATCCTCTTGATTCTGGAACACGAATCATTGGTGTTCTGTTTCTTCCAGACCATGCAATGTATACAGGTGCTTCGTATCCTGGAACTAAACGCTTGTATGAGTTCACTGTTGGATTTGTAATGGCAGTGAATGCTGAAGCATGTTCCATTAGGCCGGCCATAAATTTGTACGCTGTATCGCTTAATTGCATTGGACCATTCTCATCAAAGAAGGCATTTCCGTTTTCGTTGAATAATGACATGTTACAGTGCATACCAGATCCATTGATTCCAAAAATGGGTTTAGCCATAAAGGTAGCGTGTAAACCATATTTTCTAGCGACTGTTTTAACAATCAATTTGAAAGTCTGGATATTGTCACATGCTTCTACCGCATTTGCGTACTTCCAGTCAATTTCGTGTTGACCTGGAGCAACTTCGTGATGACTAGCTTCAATTTCAAACCCTAGATCTTCTAATTCTAATACAATATCTCTACGGCAGTTCTCTGCTAGATCATTAGGTGCAAGGTCGAAATATCCACCATTGTCATTTAGGTTTTCTGTTACTTCATCATTCTCATTTAATTTAAATAAGAAAAATTCAGGCTCAGGCCCTAAGTTAAATTCCGTAAAGCCCATATCTTCTGCTTCTTTTAAAATACGTTTTAAGTTTGTACGAGGATCTCCACTGAAAGATGTTCCATCAGGATTTTTAATATCGCAAATCAATCTAGCAACTTTTCCTTTTTTAGAAGAATCTGTTTCCCAAGAAAAGACTAGCCATGTATTCAAATCTGGACTTAAGTACATATCAGATTCTTGAATTCTAACAAACCCTTCAATAGATGAACCATCAAACATCATTTGACCATCCATTACCTTATCCAGTTGACTAATTGGTACTTCTACATTTTTAATGATTCCCAAAATATCTGTAAACATCAGTCTTAAAAAACGAACGTTTTTTTCTTTAACCTGATCTTTTATGTATTCTCTAGTAATAGTTGTCAATTTATTTCCTCCTAATAATTAGATGGTTCGTTTATCTCTTTTGGCTATCAAATATTACTTACGAAGAATAGCATTGAACGGTTAGAGAAACAACCGCTACTGAACAAGTAAAAGGTAAAGAGTCATTTACTTTTTATTTCAAGGATGAAAGCCTTATCAAATTTCGATAATTAACCAAATCAAACTATACCACTTTTTTGATTATACATAAAAAAAGCGATATATCAGAACTTTGAATGATTTAATCTATAAACCACTCAAGTCAATATATCGCTCTTTATATTTAATTAATCATATTGATTCTAAACTTAGTATAATTCAAAGTACCGTTCTGTTTCCCACTCAGATACTGCAAGTGAGTAGTTAGACCAATCTTGCTCCTTAGCTGAAACAAAGCGTTCAAAGATATGTTGACCTAAAGCATCTTTGATCGTTTGGTCTTCTTTAAGATTCTGAACAGCTTCGTATAGCGTTCTAGGCAGAGATTCAATGTTATTTTCATTTCTCTCAATTTGATCCATGTTGAAAATATCTCTATTAACTGGTTCCGGAGCCGTTTTCGCTTCGCTGATTCCTTTTAATCCAGCCTTAAGCAATACAGCCAGAGCAAGATAAGGATTCGCACTAGGATCGACACTTCTCAATTCTACTCGTGTAGACATGCCTCTAGAAGCAGGCACTCGTACTAACGGTGTACGATTCGTACCAGACCAAGCTACATATACAGGTGCTTCGAATCCGGGCGTTAATCGTTTATATGAATTAACGATTGGATTACAGATAGCTGTATACGACTTAGCGTGATCCAGTATACCAGCGATAAATTGATAGGCAGTATTACTTAATTGATCGACGTTAGCTTCATCAAAGAACGCATTACCTTCTTCGGTAAATAAAGACATATTAAAATGCATTCCTGAACCACTAATATTTGCTGTTGGTTTAGGCATAAACGTAGCGTGTAAGCCATGTTTACGCGCTACCGTTTTAACAATCAATTTGAATGTTTGAATATTATCGCATGCTTCTATCGCATCTGCGTATTTCCAGTCGATTTCGTGTTGACCAGGAGCGACCTCATGATGACTAGCTTCAATTTCAAAGCCAAGCGCCTCTAATTCTAAAACAATGTCTCTACGACAATTTTCTGCTAAGTCAGTTGGTGCTAAATCAAAATATCCACCATTGTCATTTAAAGTTTTACTTGGTTTCCCGTTTTCGTCCAATTTGAACAAGAAGAATTCAGGCTCTGGTCCTAAGTTGAACTTTGTAAATCCAGCCTCGTTCATTTCTTTCAATACTCGGCGAAGATTGCTTCTTGGATCACCAGCAAAGGGTGTTCCATCCGGATTATAGACATCACATATAAATCTAGCGATGGTTCCTTTTACCGTTTCTAACGCCCACGGAAAGACTAACCACGTATCAAGGTCTGGATGAAGTTTCATGTCGCTTTGATCTATATCTACAAATCCATCTATTGATGAACCATCAAAGGCGATTTCATTATCCATTACTTTCTCTAACTGACTGACAGGTACTTCTACATTTTTAATAATGCCATCTATGTCTGTAAACATCAGACGTAAAAAACGTACCTCTTTCTCTTTAGCTTGCTTTAAAATTTCCTCTTTGGTAAAGGAGGACATTGATCAACACTCATCCCTTCAGTTGCTTATAATTTTGTCTCCTATTAGACTAAAGGACAACCCCATCATTGTCAAATAATAAGGGTCATATTACTAAATTTAAAATTCTACAAGCAATTATGTATTTTATAGTTCATTGTATCAGTTTATCTATTAGGATTAAGGTCTTAAAACAAAAAGAGCACTGTTCCCCGAAGGAACAGCGACTCTATAAAAGTATATACTTTTTCTACGTACTATTTTACTGCATCTTTAAGAGCTTTACCCGCTTTGAATGCAGGTACTTTGCTTGCAGGGATTTGGATTTCTTCCCCAGTTTGAGGATTACGTCCTTTACGTGCAGCGCGATCACGAACTTCAAAGTTACCGAAGCCAATTACTTGAACTTTTTCTCCGTTAGCTAGTGATTCTTTAATTGTTTCGAATACTGATTCTACTGCAGCAGTAGCGTCCTTTTTAGTAAGGTCAGTTGCTGCTGAAACTTTTTCGATTAATTCTGCTTTATTAGCCATCGTACATTTTCACCTCCTCATAAGAAGATCTATATAAGCCATTAAATGTGACTTACGATCTTTCAAAAACATCCCTTTAAACATAAAATGAATGTGTTGGGTGAAATAGTCTTCTTACGACATTTCATTTAAAAAGATACCATAGAAACGTTGATACTGCAATGATTTTGTTGAAAAGAATCACTAAACTTTATTTCTTTCGTCATAACCTTTTTCACTTGACTTGTAGAGAAAAATTTAATTCTGATTTATGAGAGCTTAGACTGTCTATAAGCTGTTTACCTAGTGATATCCTAAGTTCGAGCAAAACAAGCAGATAAGCTGCCTACGTACGTCTACGAGCTATAATATGGATAGGCGTGCCTTCAAAATCAAATGTCGCTCTAAATCTATTATCCAGATAACGTTTATAAGAAAAGTGAAGTAATTCTGGATCATTTACAAAGATAATAAAAGTCGGCGGACTCACACTAACTTGAGTTGTATAGTAAATTTTAAGTCTTCTACCTTTATCTGTTGGTGTTGGGTTAGTTGCTACAGCATCCATAACAACGTCGTTTAAGATAGACGACTGAATACGTAAATGCTGATTTCTATAAACACGTTCAATAATATCAGGAAGCTTATCTAAGCGTTTTTTAGAAATTGCCGAAACAAAGATAATTGGAGCATAACTTAAATATCTGAATTCTTCTCTAACTTCTAACTCAAAATCTCTCAGTGTATTGGTTTCTTTTTCAACAGTATCCCATTTATTGACAACAATAATAATACCTTTACCTGCTTCGTGAGCATAGCCAAATACTTTCTTGTCTTGCTCTCTAATGCCTTCTTCTGCATTAATGACACATAGGACAACTTCAGATCTTTCAATGGCTCTCATGGCTCTTAAAACACTGTATTTCTCAGTATTCTCATAGACTTTACCTTTTTTACGAATACCTGCAGTATCTATAATAGCAAACTCTCGACCATCATCTGTTTCGAATTTCGTATCGACGGCTTCTCTTGTTGTTCCAGCAATATCTGAAACAATCACTCGGTCTTCACCAATAATGGCATTTACCAAACTGGATTTACCAACATTGGGTCTTCCAATCAAACTGAAACGGATCGTACCTTCATCAAACTCTTCTTCAAGATCTTCAGGAAACTCAGCAACAACTGCATCTAATAAGTCTCCAAGCCCTAAACCGTGTGAACCAGAAATTGGAAATGGATCTCCCAATCCTAATGAATAAAATTCGTAACTATATGTTCTTGATTCTGGATTATCTGCTTTATTAACAGCTAATACGACTGGTTTTCCTGAACGATATAAAATTGGCGCAACTTGCTCATCGGCATCTGTTACACCTTCACGGATACTAGCCAGCATAATAATGACATCTGCTTCTTCAATAGCAATTTGTGCCTGATTTCTGATTTGCGCATTTAGCGGTTCATCTTCCATCGTGATACCACCAGTATCAATTAACGTAAACTCTTTTCCTAACCATTCTGCACTTGCATAAATTCTATCACGTGTTACGCCTGAAACATCTTCTACTATGGAGATACGTTCTCCTACTATACGATTAAAAATGGTTGATTTTCCGACGTTTGGACGTCCAACTATTGCTACTACCGGTTTTGTCATAAACGTTCACCTTCTTTCTTGATTTTTGTAAGTTCATTTAGTGATTACAGCATTTCAAAAACATACACCCAACCCCACGAAAACAGAAAATCGTTTCAGCGGGTTTGGGTGCTATCGTTTTAATGAATTAAAAGATATAGTTTGCTTACTCTTGATCGTCGTTGTTCATAAAGCTTGATAATTGATCACCAATTTGGTCACCTAAAGTGAAAGTGCCATCTTCATCATCGTCACCAAACGAAGATTTAGTTACTTGTTGTGGTTTAGATGATGATGGTTTTTTAGATTTGTTAGCAGCCGGTTTAGGTGCTTGCTCTGGTGCTTCTTCTAAAGCTTTGATACTTAGTGAAATACGTTCTTCTGAAGGGCTGACGCTTAGTACTTTCACTTCAATTTCTTCATCTTTAGCCACAACTTCATGAGGTGTTTCTACATGTTTGTGGGCCATTTCAGAAATGTGAACTAAACCTTCAACCCCTGGTTTAACTTCTACAAATGCGCCAAAGTCAGTTACACGTTTAACTTTACCTGTAACAACAGATCCTTCAGGTAATTCTTCTTCAAGATTATCCCAAGGTCCAGCTAAAGTATCTTTGATAGATAATGAAATACGTTCTTTATCTCTATCTACACTTAGTACTTTAACATCAACTTCGTCACCAGTGTTTAATTTTTCTTTAGGATGTCCAATTCTTTCATGAGAAATCTCAGAAATATGAACAAGTCCATCAACGCCACCAAGGTTAACGAAAGCACCAAAGTTTGTCAATCTTACAACTGTTCCTTTAACTGTTGATCCTTCTTCTAATGCGTCAAAAGCTTCTTCTTTGATTTTAGACTGTTCATCCGCCATCAATGCTTTTCTAGAAAGAATTAATTGACGTTCGTTAGGATCAATTTCAAGAATCTTGAACGTATACGTTTGACCTTCAAACTGGTTCAAGTCACTTACATACTGTACATCCATTTGAGAAGCAGGAACAAATCCTCTTACTCCAGCATCTACAGTTAATCCACCTTTAACTACACGAGTAACTGGTGCTTCAATCGTTTCGTCATTATCAAATTTAGACTGAAGTTCTTCCCAGACTTTTCTTTGATCTACACGTTTTTTAGAAAGAACAAAACTTCCTTGCTCTTTATCTTTTACGTCGCGTAAAACGACAACATCGATTACGTCGCCAACTTTAACAACGTCTGATGGGTGTTCAAAACGTTCAGTCGAAAGTTCTTTTGGAGGAATGATACCTTCTTGTCCTCCACCAAGTCCTACGATGACTTGTTTCTCGCTATCAATTACAAGTACTTCACCTTGAACCAGGTCTCCCGGTGTAATGTCTACAACGTCTTTTAAAACGTCTGACATTGATTCTGAATCAGAATCTGAAGAACCGACAGCTGGTTGAACTTGAGCGTCTTCGTTTTCTGCCATTACATCTTCTGGATCTGTTCCAGCAGCTGAGTTTACAATCACTTGCTCTTCTGCAACTTCTTGTGATTCTTGATCCACTGTGTTGTTGTTTTCTAATTCGTTTGTATTTTCTTTATCTGTCATAATATATGTGCCTCCCAATGCCAATATTTCTACTCTATTAATTGTACATAAAATAAGCTGATTTTTCCACTAAAACATTTGAAACGAATTATTTCTGATATTCTGGATATTTTTCAAAGATAATGGATTCAATTTTCCCAGTAACTTCTTCAATTGAAAGTGCTGTTGTATCGATTTCAACTGCATCATCTGCTTTTTTTAACGGAGAAACTTTTCTTGTAGAATCCTTATGATCTCTTTCTCTGATTTCTTGTTTTAATTTTGTTAAATCAGATTCGATTCCTTTTTCCAAATTTTCTTTGTGTCTGCGCTCAGCTCGCTCGTCTACGCTCGCTACCAAAAAGATTTTCACACTGGCGTCTGGTAAAACTACGGTTCCAATATCACGACCATCCATGATCACATTTTTACTGGAAGCCATCTCTCTTTGTCGCTGAACCAATACCGTTCTCACATCTGGATGAGCAGCGACAAGAGAAACTGCATTCGTTACATCATTTTGTCTGATATCCATCGTCACTTCTACATCATTACAATAGACCATTTGACCGTTATCTGATCTCTTAAAGTCAATGACTAACTGATTCAGTTCATTGACGATTGCATTTTGGTCAGTCAAATCTAACTGATTCTTTATAGCAATATAGGTGATTGCTCGATACATTGCGCCACTATCTACATAGATCAAGTCAAGGTGGTCAGCAATCTTTTTAGCCACTGTACTTTTTCCTGACGAGGCAGGTCCATCTATAGCCACAGTCAATTGATTATTCAACACATACTTCACACTTTCAATTTTTATTTAAGTCGATTAATTCACTTTTAACACTTGACCAACAGAGACTGTTTCACTAGACAATCCGTTTAATTGCATCAGTTCCTGTGTAGTCATTCCATGGTTTAAGGCAATACGGTACATGTTATCTCCCGCTTTTACTGTATACGTTTCTCCTGCTGTAGTTGGTTCCTCAGCAGCTTCATTGGCTTCCTCAGAGGCAGCGTTGCTGTCTGCTTGATTTGTATTAGATTCTGCTGGCTCACTAGCTGGTTGATTTTCTCCAGTCGTTTCCGTTTCTGACTCACTCTCAGATTCCGGTTGTGGTTGCACAGGTTCTTCTACAGTTTCTTCAGCCGTCTCTTCCACTGTTTCTTCAGGCTCTTCTGGCTCCTCAGCTACTTCTTCTTCGACCTCGGGTTCTTCCTCTGGTTCTGGATCTGCTGGCGCTGGCTGTTCGACACTCGGTTGTTCAGGGCTAGAATAATTTGATTCTCGCTGACTGTACCAAGCGTATGTGCCTAGTGTTACAACAATAATCAACACTAGAAATACTACTGTAACAGTCAGGATAGGAGAAATACTTTTCTCGCGTTCTCTTTTAGCTTTTCGAGACATAGCCTGATCGTCATAATCTACTTCTTCATCAAATCGTTTAGACCACAGTTCTTCCATCGACTCGCGATCTTTCTTACTCATAGTGATTCCTCCTCAAGTTCTATCATAGTTATTGTATCATATTTTAGCTTAATTCATAGATTCCTCATCAAGTTTATACAATTGTTTCATACGAACTCTCCAGTCAATTGTTTCGCTTTTGACGACTAATTTATCTTCTTCGTCATCAAAGAAATACGTCTCTAAATCTGCCGTGCACTGACTGCAACAACGTTCTGGCTTTACCGTTATTGACTCATCGAAATATTGAAGCAGATAAGCTCTTTTACATCCTTTGGTGAACAAGTAATTCATCATATATTCTAATTGCTCTTTTTTAAGACGTTCTCTAGTCTGTATCTGGTGTAAAGCAACTCTATAAGGTATAGAGGCATTCACATAAAACTGGGCAATTTGTACTTTAGGATCTGTTTGTTCTTGCTTGATTTTGTGGTGATACTTGTAAATGTATTCCAGTAGAGATTCATCCGGCAGACTATTTTCTTGTAGTCTAATCTGTAAATACTGATCTCCTTGCTCGAAAAGCAGTATGGCAATACCTTCCTTACCGTCTCGGCTACACCTTCCGATTTCTTGCAAGTACATCTCGGGATTAGATGGCATATGGTAATGGATAACGTACCTTATATCTGGTTTATCGATGCCCATTCCAAAAGCACTCGTTGCACAAATAACCTGAATCGAGTTGTCTATAAACTGCTGCTGTACTTTAATTTTGTCATCAATTGTCAAATCAGAATGATAACTCTCGGCTCGGATCCCTAATTCAGTTCTCAAGACTGAAGCCATCTCGTCAGCCAGTTTTTTGCTTGAAAAATAAACAATCCCAGGACTTTCCAACTGATGAACGAGTTCCTTTAAACGATCTTTTTTGTTCCCCTCGCAAATCTCTACTTTTAATTTTATCGAAGATCTGTCTACTGAATGTATAATCTCTCTAGTTTCTATAGAATCTATATCTAAAGACTGTTTGATTTCACTGCGAACTTGTTCTGTGGCTGTAGCCGTCAGAGCCATTGTTGTAGGATGGTTAAGTTTTCTTTTAGCCTCACCAATCTTAAGATAGTCTGGTCGGAAATCCATTCCCCATTGAGAGATACAATGGGCTTCGTCAACGACAAACAAGGCAATATCTAGTTGAGAAAGTTTTGTCATCAAAAAATCGAACTGAATCATTTCTGGAGAGATATAAAGAAATTTAAACTTATGAAGATTTTTCATAATTCTTCTTTTTTCATTTCTGGACGATAAGCTATTTAAAGCGGCTACTTGCCGTTCTCCACTACTTTTAAGTTTTTCAACCTGATCCTGCATCAATGATAGAAGTGGTGATACAATCAAAACCAGCCCTTCTTTTATATAACCAGGTAATTGATAGCAGATTGATTTCCCACTGCCAGTTGGTAACATAACCACCGAATCTACTTCTTGTAGGGCTGCTTGAATAGCTTCTTTTTGACCAGATCTAAAAGTCTTATAATTGAATTTTTCATAAAGTATCTGCTCTAGCGTTTTCTCTACCATATCTAATCCTTTCAATTTCTACTAGTCTAAACCACATAAACATCAGATCTTCATAATCTTGTTTTGCTTGTTTATAGGAATACTTGGGATTTTGTTCAAAGGCCATCTTTAAACGCTCATACTGATCCGCAGGAATATATGGCTGGAAATTGAAGTCTGGGTGAACAAGATAAATTTCAAGAATATGTTCTCTAATCGTATTTAATTTTAATTGCCTGACTTCTGAGATTTGCTCTACACTATACCCTTCGTTTACCATCAAATAAGTATCGTACGTACTTTTAGATAACCCAAAATAAGTACGCTGATCTAGGTATGTGACAAAATCATTTAATAAAAGACCTTCAGATGCTCTAGCTTGGATAATCAGTTGTTCGAAGGTGTTACTTAGACGTACATTCAATTCTACAGATTCCATTTCTAGACTTTCTGCTAATTGTCGATTCGTTTTCCCGATGATATCATGACCAGTTAATTTTCCAACAATCATACTTGCTTCCTCTTTTGCAAACGTTAAAAGCAAGTCATATAATTCCGTTGCCCACTGGAGAGCTAATTGATCCATTGGTTTTTTCTGCTTACTCAACCATGCTTTAACCGATTCTTGATCACTCGGTTCCTTAATGGAAGGACTATATTTTTTATTGTCATATCTTTTCTCAGAAAATATCTGAGAAACCAATTGAATTTGTAGATAAAAAGAATTTCTGAGTGTGGCATTTTCAAGAGAACGAATAGCTTCAGGGTACTTTTTATTTTCAAAATATTGAGTCAATGATTTGTAGCCAAGCGATGTTAAAAGGTATCCCTCTTCCTCGCTACCTTGAAGTAAATTTTTAGAACAAAGTTTTTGTAGATAATGTTCTAGATGTTCTTTTTTTAATTCTTTGAATAATCCAAAAGCAGGAAACAACTGCTCATTCTCAACTTTAAATAATATCGAAGGTGTTCTTCTTCCATGAAACACATGAATCAGCTGAGAGCTTTTCGATGGATAATGGTTATTAAAAAAAGATAATAAAAAATACAAGAAATATCGATTTTGAGTAGCCATAGTTCACCTCTTCTTCTTCTCAGAATACACGTTCAGATCTATTTTTTCAATATAAAAAAGGCGGTCATATAGACCCGCCTTTTGTAATATCTATTTGTTAGTTGATAAAGCTTAGTTCTCATTTTCTAAAACATATCGTTTGGACTGTTTTTTATAAAGTCTGGTTCTTGATTTAACTAACCAAGGTTTAAGCTTTTGAAATGCCACAAAAAAGATGATGCCTACAATTGGACCTTTAATCAGATTGAAAGGAACAATTGAGTAGACTAGATATTCTCTGATCGGCCCAACACTGAATCCCATTACAGCCATATAAGCAGGAATTAGGAATACCCAATTCAAGAGAGCCATAACGACACTTAATGACAGTGTACTTGCTACAGTAGCAAACACTTTTTCTCTAGTACGTAATCCCATTTTTGTGATAATAAAGTAAATGGGTAACGTATAGGCTAAAGAAGCAATAAATTGTGCTGAATCGCCTATTGGTAAACCCATGTCTCCACCTTTTTGAATGAAAGATAGTAGAGAACGAATAAAGGCAATGGTAATACCGCCTATAGGACCATACATATACATTCCGAATAATACGGGTAGATCACTGAAATCAATCTTCAGAAAAGATGCTGCGGGTAAAATAGGGAACGAAAACATAGAAATGATCCATGCTAGTGAAGCTAATACTGCTATACCGACTACTTTTTGCGTTTTGTTGCTTGACATTGAAAATCCTCCTAGAAGGATTCATCCTGGTTAGGGTATTGAACTTATTGATGCTTATCCCTATTTGGTTCCGACATTTCGAAGTGAGACCGGTCAGAGAATGCACTCTAGAAATGCAAAAACTCTGTTCAGTTCCACTTCAGGAAATGAACAGAGCTAAATAGACATAATGATTCAGTCAAAAAGCTCCATCTTCTTTATACCAGACTATACTGTCGGTACTGGAATTACACCAGTTCAGCAAAACAAAAGTTTCGCTCGTGGACTTTACCACCGGTCGGGATTTGCGCCCTGCCCCTGAAGATGAATCATATTATTTTTTTGCTTATTTTTAATAAGCACATTACTATTATACAAAATCACACAGAAATGTCAACAGCTCAGTCTAAAATGAATCAAAAGTACTTGTAGAATTTTGGTCAATAGGCAAATGTATGATGAATGTTGAGCCTTTACCAAGTGTAGATTCTACTCTTAAGCGACCTCCATGTGCTTCAATAATACTCTGCACAACAGATAAACCAATTCCTGTACCAGATGCATTGTCTGAATAATTTTTTCTAGATTTGTCTGCTTTAAAGAATCGATCAAAAATATATGGAACATCTTCTTTAGGAATACCCGTTCCGGTATCTCTAACTTCCATAATAACCTCTTCCAGGTTTTTATCTTCAAACAATCTCAATGTAACCGTCTTAGCAGACTTATCTGTCATACCGGTATGTCTGATTGCATTATTAATTAGATTCACGAATACTTGATCCATTTTGTCTTTGTCGATAGGCAATTCAATTATTTCTTCTGGAACGTCTAATACTAAGTTGACGTTGACTTCTGAAGCCATCTTATTGAATCTGGAAACGAGTGTACTCAAGTAATGGTTCAGGTCTAGAGGATCTTTTTCAATCTCAATAAATCCCGCTTCCATTCTTGATAGATCAAGCATCTCATTGACCATTCTATTCATACGTTGCGATTCATCACTAATGATTTGAGCCATTTCTTTTTTCTCATCGATTGTCTCAGCTATATCATCAATAATTGCTTCACTATACCCTTGAACCATCACTAACGGCGTTCTTAGTTCATGGGAAATATTATTAATAAAGTCAACACGCATCTTATCTAATCTATGTTCATGAGTCAGGTCCTTAGTGGAAACAAGAATTCCTCTAATTTCCAGTGTGTCATCTTCGATTAGAGGCAATATCGTTACCTCATAATAAAATTCGACCATTTCAATACTGAACTGAGAAAATTTCTTTGTTTCAACAGCTTCTTTTAAGTTTAACTCTATATCAATATAGTCATCTTTCGTTGAAAAATTACCCTTTTCTACTTGATATTGCGTTAAAAATAAATCTCCAGCAGGATTGGAAAGAATCAGACTCTGATCGGAATCATAATATAATATTCCCGTATCAATACTGGTCATGATATGAGATAACAGTTCTTTTTCCTGTCTGACCACGGTTCTATTTGTTTCAAGAGAGTGGCCCATTTTGTTCATTGCCATAGCAAGTTCAGACAAATCATCTCTACCTGAGACCGGTAGTTGATGACTAAAGTCATCTCGTGCATAATCAAAAGCAATATTTGTCATAGCATTGATTGGTTCAGATATGTGTCTACGTAAATACAAATAATAAGCGTAACTTAAAAATACACTAAACAAAATAAGTAAACTTAACGCATAGAAAACCGTGCGTTCAACTTCAGCGATAAAAGAAAGATCTGCATATGCATAAAATGTCAATTGTTCGCCTTGATAATTGATATGTTTGATGTGGAAGATATAAGGGATTTTATTTTCATATCCCGGATCAGAATCAGAACGAATCTGATTTTCTTCACCAGACACGATATCTTCAACTAAATTAGGATTGCTGATTACTCTCTGATAAATATCGTCAGAAAATTGGAGATTCCACTCTTCTTCGTTATAAACATCTTGCCCCTCAGAACGAAGCGCAAAATTGAGCTTTGCATGAATGACATTGGCTTCCTGAAGATAATTTATTATGAAGTCAGGATCGCTTTCAGAAAGGGTTTCTACGTTATGAATAAAGGATTCGTAGTCATTCAGATAGTTCTGCTTGATCTGCTCGGAGTAAAATTGGGCATAAAATAAAGATGTGGCAACGAGAGAAATGAGAATAAATCCAGAAGTAATCAGCCAAACTCTTATAGCGACGATATTCAGCTTCATACTTCTATCCTACTCCTCTTCTTCATGAGGGTATGAATTCAGTTTGTAACCAAGCCCCCATACAGTTTCAATCATTTTAGCAGCGGTTTGGGATTCTTTTTTAAGTTTTTCACGCAAACGTTTGACGTGCGTGTCTACTGTTCTTAAATCACCAAAAAATTCATATTTCCAAACTTCTCTTAATAATTGTTCTCTACCAAAAATCTGATCAGGAGAAGACATCAAATAGTGCAAAAGATCATATTCTTTTGGCGTCAGGTTGACTGATCGACCATCAGCTGTTACACGTCTAGAATCGTTATCGATCTCAAGATGCGGTAAAGTCAGTGTATCAGAGACATCGGCAGCTTTATTCATGCTTCCACTACCCGTTTGAGTTCTCTTAAGAATCGCAGAAACTCTTAATACAATTTCTCTTGGACTGAAAGGTTTGACGATATAATCATCTGCCCCCACTTCAAATCCTTGAATACGATTCAATTCTTCACCTTTTGCTGTAAGCATCATAATGGGTGTTTCTTTTTCTTTTCGCAATTCTTCAGCAGCTTCGATTCCATCCATTTCAGGCATCATAAGGTCTAGAAGAATTAAATCGTAGTCATTTTCTAGTGCTAATTGTAATGCGATCTTTCCATTTTCAGCTTCGTCAATCTCATAATTGGCCTTTTCTAGATACATTCTTAGTAATCTACGAATACGATTTTCATCGTCAACCACCAATATTTTTTTTGCTTGCTGTTCTGTACTGCCTTGTAATTTTTCATCCGTCACGATTAGACACTCCTTAGCACGTGATACTATTGACTTTAAATTATAATACGTAACTAGTACGATATTATATCCTACTCGAGTTTAATTATAACTAAGATAAGATGAATGCGCCACTAATTCCAACTGGAATCGCTCTAGCTACTCTTATACGTCAAAAATCAATGATTAGTCTTCTTCATCCACTAATTGTTTAAGCTTGTTGACCTCAAATTGTTTAAGTTCTCTCCATACGCCAGACTGCATGCCTTCTACAGTTAAAAATCCATAGTGAGTTCTAGTCAATTTTTCTACTGGGTGTTTAATTGCTTGCATCATTTTCTTAACTTGGTGATTTTTACCTTCATGAATAGTTAGTTCAACAGTTGAAATATCTCTTTTTCTATCATAATCAATGATTCTTGCTTTCGCTGGAGCTGATTTCACTTTATCAAAAACAACACCTTTTTCAAGATGCATTACATCTTCTCTTGTCATTCTTCCATTTACTTTTGCGATGTATGTTTTTTCAACAGAGTATTTAGGGTGCATTAATTTGTTTGCTAATTCGCCATCATTGGTCAGTAACAGTACACCTGTCGTATCGTAATCCAATCGTCCTACAGGGTAAATCCGTTCTTCAACTTCTTGCAGTAATTGAACAACCGTATCTCTATTTTTTGGATCATCAACCGTTGATACGACTCCTCTAGGTTTGTTTAACAAGAAGTAAACTGGTTTTTCTTTTTGAATCGGCACATCGTCTACAGAGATCGTATCATGTCTTTTCACTTGGTATCCAAGTTCCTTCATGACTTTTCCATTAACTTTTACGCGTCCTTCTTCGATCATACTTTCAGATTTTCTTCTTGATGCGATGCCCGCGTGAGCCATAACTTTCTGTAATCTATCCATATAACTCCTCCTTCTATTTTTTATTCAAATGATTGCTGGAAACTTTCAAAAAACAAAGATGTTTCCTCAGTTTCTTCTTCCATTCTTAGTTCCGGTAATTCTGATAAACTATTTAATCCAAAGTAATCTAGAAAATAATCTGTTGTACCATATAAAACTGGTCTCCCTGGTGCTTCAAGTCTTCCAACCTCTTGTATAAGATCACGTAATCTCAATTTATGGAGTGCTGTCGCAAGTTGCACGCCTCTAATTTCTTCGATTTCCATTCTTGTTATGGGTTGTTTATATGCAATGATTGCTAATGTTTCAAGTAAAGCCTTACTTAACTTCTGCATTAAGGGAGACTGAGCATAATTACTCACGACGCTAGAGTAGGTCTCTTTCGTAACAAGTCTATATTTATTGGCTGTTTCTATAATTGTCAAAGCACTCGTATCTCTAGAATTATAATCATTTAATAATTTATCTAGTGAAACAAGTACATGTTCTGTTGTAGCATTCGTGAGTTTGGCCATTTCCTTTAAAGTCAGACCTTCGTCTCCCGCCACAAATAAAAGTGACTCATATACCGCCGTTTCGTTCATTTTATCCCCTCCCTCTCTACTAATGACCTAACCGATATAAGATAATTCGATATCTGAGTAGGTTTCTTCCTGAGTAAAAGCCACTTTATTTTCTTTAATGAGTTCAAGTAAAGCAAGAAACGTTACGACGATATCTCTTCTAGAGTAGTGACTGAACAATTCCTGAAAAGCGACTTTTGTTCTGTATCGCCCTCTTAGTTCTGATTCAATCCATTCCATACGATCTGCTACTGTTATTTCTTCTGTTTCAATCGTAGTCAGTTCCGGTTCTCTTAATTCACTTCTCTTCATTACTGTTTTAAAAGCATCAATTAAGTCCTGCAATTGTATTTCACCGTTCTCTAAAGGAACATTTTTTTGAAATTCAGAAACATCAGCAGGTTCTTTGGTGAAAAAAACGGATCTTTCCAGTTGTTTCTGGTCAAGTTGATCAGCAGCATTTTTAAATTTCCTATACTCAATCAACATGTCCATCAGTTCTTCTCTTGGATCTTCATGCTCAGGGATAAAGTCTTCTCCCTCTTCATCCCAGCTATCGTTACGTGGGACGAGTAACTGACTTTTGATAGACATCAGTGTCGCAGCCATTACTAAGTATTCTCCAGCAACATCTAATTGTAAACTTTTCATTGCTTGAAGATAATCCATATACTGAGCCGTAATTCTTGCAATTGGAATATCGTAAATGTCGATCTCATATTTATTGATCAGATGTAAAAGAAGGTCTAAAGGTCCTTCAAATACATCCAAGTTCACTTCCCAAATTTCACTCATATCTATTTTCCTTTTAGTCGCTTTAACTTAATCTTCAGTATGCCACTTTGTAATAAGAGAGCTCGTTTCGATAGTTCCAACTAACTGTCTAGGTGAGAATTTTGCTGCTGCTACATCTAGTATCTGATGCGCTAGCCCTTCTTCTCGGTATGATGGATTAATTGAAATATGTCTTACCAAGACAAATTCATCTTCTACTTCAACACCGAGTACCCCCGCGAAGTCATTTGTCTCATCGCTTTTCCATAAATACAGTTGCCGATTGTCTTCTTGCTTGTACCATTCCAATTCTTTAGTCAATCTTGTCGTTTCTTTAAGATCTGGCACATAAGATAATAGGCCCATAGTAATTTTATGGTAATCCGATTTGTATTCCGTTAACATACTCTACCTCCTTAAAGTGGTTTAGTATTTCGAGTCCAATGATTGTTCCAAGTTCAAAAAGTCTTCGTAGCGCTCTCTTCTGATAGCTAGGAAATCTTTACCATCTTCTACGAAAACAACAGCTGGTCTTGGTAGACGATTATAATTACTCGCCATTGAGTATCCGTAAGCTCCTGTACTCAAAACAGCTAGATAGTCACCTTGTTCTACCTCAGGTAACGATAAATCCCAAATCAGCATATCTCCGCTCTCACAAGCTTTTCCTGCAATAGAAACTTTTGTATCGTACTGTGCATAAACTTTATTTGCCAATACACCAGTATATTTTGCATCATATAAAGCCGGTCGGATGTTGTCGGCCATTCCACCATCTACTGATACATATTTTCTAACTTCGGGAATCGTTTTTTGAGTACCTACAGTATAAAGGGTCGTTCCTGCTTCACCGACTATACTTCTTCCTGGTTCAACCCAGATCTCCGGTAATTCAAGACCAAGTTCTTTTGAATAGTGTTCAACACTTTTCATTATACTGACAGCATAATCTTTGATGGGTAGAGGCGCGTCTTCATTCGTGTACCGAATACCAAATCCACCACCTACGTTCAATACTTTAAGATCAAAGTTGAAAAGATCTTGCCATTCCTTTGAATGCTGCATTAAGCGCTCAATAACTGCTTCGTATCCTGTAGTTTCAAAAATCTGCGAACCAATGTGGGCATGTAATCCAATAACATCAATATATTTCAGAGACTGCGCTTCTTCAACCGCTTCTTTCGCCTGACCAGAGGCTAAATCGAAACCGAATTTTGAATCCTCTTGTCCAGTTGTAATATATTCATGTGTGTGCGCTTCAATCCCTGGAGTGATTCGAATCAGGACGTTCATTCTCTTCTGATGAAGCGTGGTTAGTTGATTAATCATATCTAACTCTGTAAAATTATCCACAACGATACACCCGATGTTTGCGTTCAAAGCTTCCACCAGTTCTTGATGAGATTTATTATTGCCATGAAAGTGAATCTTCGCTGAAGGAAAGCCAGCTTTGATAGCCAGAGATAGCTCCCCTCCAGAAACAACATCTAATGACACAGATTCTTTAGCTAATATCTGATAAAGCGCTAGTGAAGAAAATGCTTTACTCGCGTAAGCTACTTGTGTTTCTTTTTCATATGAAGAAAATGCTTCTTTGAACTCATTTAGTCTCTCTTTAATGAGAGCCGTATCATATACGTACAAAGGCGTTGAGTACTTCTCAGCTAAATATACGCTATCTACACCACCAATTTCCAGGTGGTTTTTATCATTAATTGTTGTGTTTCCTGAAAACTCAGGAAGTTGTTTATTCTCAAATTGATCCATTATTTGATTCCCACATTTCTTTAGTCTCTATTTCGTAAAAGGTATATTCTTAAAAATTTTCATTATCCGTCTATTTTTATATACTCATGACAATAATACAGACATATGAACCAAAAATCAAATTTACATTGAAGAATCAGTACATTAGCGTTGCTTGTACTCGAAGATAATAAAAGATAGATGAAGATGTTTCAGACACCTTCATCTATCTTTTTTTCTATCTAGTCTTATTTCAATGATTAGACTTTAGCGACAAAATCTTTAACTAATGATTTAAAAGATTCTTTCACTCGTGTCGTCACTTCAACGACTTCATTATGATTTAAATTACTTTGCATACCTGCCGCATAATTTGTAATACAAGAAATTCCTGCAACTTTTAAGCCCGCATGTTTTGCAACAATGACTTCTGGCACGGTAGACATTCCTACAGCGTCGCCACCCATAGTACGAATCATACGAATTTCAGCGGGTGTTTCATATGTTGGCCCAGTTAAGCCAAAGTAGACACCTTCTTTAATCTCGAGTCCGTTACTTTGAGCACATTCACGAATGAGCTGTTGATACCCTTTGTCATAAGCTTCAGTCATATCTGTAAACCTTGGACCAACTTCAGGATCGTTTTTACCTATTAAAGGATTAACGCCAGTGAAGTTCACGTGATCAGTAATAATCATCAAGTCTCCTGGATTAAAGGATGTGTTTACACCACCTGCTGCATTTGTTACCACTAATGTTTCGATTCCCAAAGCTTTCATTACTCGAACAGGGAACGTTACATCTTCTAGCGCATAACCCTCATAAAAATGGAATCGCCCTTGCATAGCTAGAACCATTTTACCGCCAAGTTCTCCATAAACAAGTTGTCCTGCATGCCCTTCTACAGTAGACACCGGAAATCCAGGGATGTTTTCATAAGGTATTGCTACTGGATTTGTTGCTTCCTCAGCTAACTCGCCTAATCCTGAGCCTAGAATCAGACCAACAACCGGCTTTTCCATTCCTTTATCTTTTAAATAGGCTGCTGCTTTACTGATACTTTCTAAATACTCTTTTTCCATTAAAACTTCCTCCTGATAGACCAAATTTGTAAAAATGCCGCTTCCACTTAGCTAGATTGTTCTTATTTTAATTCAGATAAGAAACTAGATCCAAATCCTGTTGCATTCACATCAAAATTTTCTGCTATAGTAGCACTGATGTCCGCAAAGAATCCTTGTGGTAAAGCGCCATTGTTTTCAAAACTAGGTGAGTAAATCATGACAGGAACAAATTCTCTTGTGTGATCTGTTCCAGGATGCGTTGGATCATTACCATGGTCAGCCGTGATGATTAGCAAGTCATCTTGTTTTAATTCGCTAATGATTTCAGGAATTCTAGCGTCAAACTCTTTAAGTGCATTTGCGTATCCTTCTACATCTCTACGGTGACCAAATAATGCATCGAAATCGACTAAATTGGTAAAGCTTAATCCGTTAAAGTCTTTTTGCATAACCTCAATCAGTTTATCTACTCCATCCATGTTGGATTTCGTACGAACAGATTCCGTGATTCCTTGACCATTGAAGATGTCATCGATTTTTCCAACTGCTACTACATCTTTACCGGCATTCTTCAATGAATCCAACACAGTATCCCCAAAAGGACTTAAGGCATAGTCATGTCTGTTACTGGTTCTTGTGAATGCACCGGGCTCACCTAGATAAGGGCGCGCTATAATACGCCCAATCATATAAGGATCATCTTTAGTAATTTCACGAACATATTCACAGATTTCATATAATTCTTCTAACGGAATGATATCTTCATGTGCTGCAATTTGTAATACAGGATCCGCAGACGTATAAACGATTAAATCTCCGGTTTTCATTTGATGTTCACCGTATTCATCAAGAATAGCTGTTCCTGATGCTGGTTTATTCGCCACAATCTTTCTTCCAGTGTGTTCTTCAATTTGATTGATCAAATCTTCAGGAAAGCCCTCAGGAAATACTCGGAAAGGTTTTTTGATATGCAAGCCCATTAGTTCCCAATGGCCTGTCATTGTATCTTTTCCGACTGATTTTTCTTCTAATTTTGTATAATATCCTATACTGGTTGGTGTTTCATCTACACCTTTCAACGGTTCGATGTTACCAAGTCCAAGTGTTTTAAGGTTAGGTAATTTCAAATCTGTATTTTCAGCTATATGACCAAGTGTATGAGATCCTTCGTCATTAAAGGCTTTAGCATCAGGTGCTTCTCCGATACCTACTGAATCCATAACAATTAAATGTACACGTTCAAAATTCATTTACATTTCCTCCTGTTAGCTCATCTTTTACCCATTTGCTTCTTATGCTCTAGGGTGATAAGTGTCATAGACTTCTTTTAATCTATGCTTTGTAATATGCGTATAAATCTGAGTCGTTGAGATATCCGAATGACCCAGTAATTCTTGTACTACCCGGAGATCTGCGCCGTTTTCAAGTAGATGCGTTGCAAAAGAATGTCTCAAAGTATGCGGTGTTACATTCTGTGCGATTCCTGCTTGCAAAACCATTTTCTTGATTTTCTTCCAGACGCCCTGTCTACTTAGCTGAGAGCCTCTTGGATTCAAAAAAACGTATGGAGACTCTTGAGAAGATTTCAGCGCAAGCTTTGGTCGGCTGAATTCAAGATAGTATTCTACCCATTTAACGCCTTGTTCTCCAATTGGTAAAATACGTTCTTTATCTCCCTTACCAATTGTCTGAATTAAGTTCATCGATAGATGCAGCTCATCTAACCTCAAGTTTACTAACTCCGATATTCTTATACCTGTAGCGTACATAACTTCCAGAATCGCTCGATCACGAATACCGATTTTGTTAGATACATCTGGTACGGACAGTAAAATATCTATTTGTTTGGTTGAGATCACCTTGGGTAAGGTCTGAGCTTTCTTTGGTGTTTGAATATACAGCATCGGATCTTCGTTGGAGATGTTTTCTTGTTTCAGAAATTGATGGAATCTTCTTAAACTTGAAATCATCCTAATCAAGGAATTATCTGCTTTATGTCCTTCTTTTTGTGATTCAAGAAAATTCAGTATGAGGTAACGATCAATCTGATTCCAAGAACCGATCTTTTCTTTTTTTAGAAAAGTGATGTACTGGTTCAAATCCCGCTGATAACTTTCAATAGAATTTTTAGAGAGCCCTCTCTCGATTTTTAAAAAGGTGAGATAGTCTTCTAAGGCTTCTGTTCCTAGTTCAACTGACACTTTACATAACTCCTTATTAATCATTATCAGCTTGTTCCAGACACTCTTTACATAGACCATGAAAGGTCAGTCGATGATCCTTTATTTTAAACTGATAAGTCTTCTCGATCTTTCTTTCGATATCAATCAGCATATCTTGTTCGACTTCATCGATTTTTCCGCAGTTGAGACATAACAAATAATGATGCTGATGGTTATGTTCGCTATTGTTAATATCGTATCTTGCAATACCATCTTGAAAGGCTATTTTATTAATCAACTTCAGATCAGTCAACAATTCTAGCGTCCTATAAACGGTTGCTAATCCAATACCTGTATGCTCTGATCGAACAGCCAAATAGATTTCTTCTGCACTTAAATGCTCTTTTTCAATCAAGACTTTCAAAATAATCTCTCGCTGAGGGGTCAATTTGAATCCAGCTTTATAAAGCTTTTGCTTAATTGATTGTATAGTCGTATCCGTCTTTTCCATCTTTATCCCCTTAGATCAAAACCAATATATTTATCTACTAAACTTTGTTTAATTATAATCAGTATAATCTAGAAAGAAGAGACTTACAACTGTCTTCCATTCTTAATCTTCACTTTCTTCTTGAGGATCTTTGATCAGTTTTGTTCCAAACTCATCTTGTTCGATTAATCTCTGTTTAAACAGTCTTCCAAGTGCTCTTTTAAACTGACCTTTACTGATACCAAACTGATTTTTGATTGCTTGAGGATCACTTTTATCGTTGAATTTAATGTATTGGTCTCCAGCACGTCTTAGAACTTCAAGTATCATCGCCGCATCTTCATCTAATACCTCATAAGCTCTGGGCAACATAGAAACGTAGTAAACGCCATCTTCTCTTAGTCCAATGATACGGCCAGATACATGTTCGCCTAATCTCGGTTCTCGTTCACGCTCTGACGGGTGAATGAATCCAATGAAATGATCTTCTGTAATGAAATACGTTCCAGCTTTTTTAAGTCGGAAAGTATAACCATTGATATCTTTGTTGTGCTCTTCTTTCTCACCATTTTCGTAGATTGCATAAAAGTCTTCTTCATCAGCAAGTTGTCCCCACATACGATCCTGTTCATCAATTGAGACCGTTAGATAAAGTTTGTCTCCTTTTTTTGGCCACAAATGTCCTTCATAGGGAAGATCATCAAGTGAAATAACTAGATCTTTGTTGTGCCAATTAACGTTTACAAATACGCCTAAAGATCTTTTAATATCTATAACTTCTCCCCATCCAAAATTCCCTACTCTTACTTCAGGTATTTCAGTTGTAAATAACTGATTTCCGCCTTTATCTACATAACAAAAACCTTCAATTGTTTGACCTAGTTCTAATTCTTCAGGGTCCTTTGTTAAAACTTCATACGTAACACCATTATTTTGAACAAAGGTGGCTTTCTCATTTTTATCTGTAACGATGCCCATGACGACATTTCCAAAATTAGACATAATTCCACTCCTTTTTTTGTTTTCTATAAAATCAAAAGACGATGAGATCAGATCTTGGAGTAAGTCTTGTTTCTACTCCAGATCAGTTAGCCTCATCTGAAATTCAACTTATTCCAAGATCATTATAATCTCATCGTCTGATTATGATCATTATTGACTGAACATTCTTAATATAAAGCGTATTAGATGGCAGTAGTTGCGCCACGGTAGATAATTCCACGACGAGCATCAACTGTGATTAATTCGTTTTGTTCGATCAATCCAGTAGCATTCTCAGCTGAAACAACTACAGGAATACCCATTGCGATTCCAATAACTGCAGCGTGAGAAGTTAATCCACCTTGTTCAACAACGATTGCTGCTGATTTTTCGATAGCTGGAAGATAGTCTTTATCTGTGTTTTGAACAACTAAAATTCCGCCTTCAACAGCTTTTTCATTAGCTTCGTCTGCAGTTGAAGCAACGATTGCTTTACCAATAACTGATTCTGATCCAACACCTTGTCCACTTACAAGTTTAGAACCAATTAATTGAATTTTCATAACGTTAGTTGTTCCACGTTCTCCAACTGGCACCCCAGCAGTGATGATAATAAGATCGCCTTCTTTAGCGTATCCTTTTTCCATAGTTGTTTGAGTAGCCAAGTTAAACATATCGTCAGTTGACGTAGGTTTTTCAGAAAGTGTTGGAATAACACCCCATTGTAGAGATAATCCACGTGCAGTTTCTTCAGAGAAAGTAATTGCTAAGATGTCTGCTTTAGGACGGAATTTAGAAATCATACGAGCTGTATGTCCAGATTCAGTAGCTGCAACAATTGTATTGATTTTCAAGTTACGTGCAGTATGTCCAACAGCTTGTCCAATTGCTTCAGTCATATCACTTTGATCATATGCTTTAAGTGCATAAGCATCTTGTTCAAGTAACGCAGCTTCAGTACGAATAGCAATGTTGTACATTGTTTGTACTGATTCTACTGGATAATCTCCGGCAGCAGTTTCACCAGAAAGCATGATTGCATCTGAACCATCAAAAATCGCATTCGCAACATCTGAAGCTTCAGCACGTGTAGGACGTGGGTTAGCTTGCATTGAGTCAAGCATTTGAGTAGCAGTGATAACTGGTTTACCAGCAGCATTACAAATACGGATCATGTGTTTTTGCACGATTGGTACTTCTTCAGCTGGAATTTCAACACCTAAATCACCACGAGCAACCATTAAACCGTCAGAAATCTTAAGAATTTCTTCTAAGTTATCGACACCTTCTTGGTTTTCGATTTTAGGAATGATTTGTACATGCGTTTTATCATTTTTTTCTAGTAAATCAGTGATTTCTAGAACATCTGATGGACGACGTACAAACGAAGCTGCGATATAATCGATATTATTTTCTAATCCGAATAAGATATCACTTTTATCTTTTTCAGTTAAACCAGGAAGATTTACTGAAACCCCAGGTACGTTAACACCTTTTTTGTTTTTAAGAATACCAGTATTTAATGCAGTTGTTACGATTTCACCGTTTTCGTGGTCAATATCTGTAACTTGTAGATTGATTAGTCCATCATCTAACA
Source organism: Marinilactibacillus sp. XAAS-LB27 (assembly GCF_036039175.1). Classification (NCBI taxonomy): domain Bacteria; kingdom Bacillati; phylum Bacillota; class Bacilli; order Lactobacillales; family Carnobacteriaceae; genus Marinilactibacillus; species Marinilactibacillus sp. XAAS-LB27. The sequence continues at coordinate 604,867 of NZ_JAYXKP010000001.1, forward strand.
AGATGTTAGAACCAGGATTTACATCGTTAATCAAGTCTTCATAAGTAACTGAGAACTTTTCTGTAGTACCTTCTACTTCAGTCATAGAAACGCGGATCGTACTTCCTTTAAGGACTTCGATTCTTCCGTCTACCATGTTTTGAGTTCTAATTTCTGGACCTTTAGTATCTAACATGATCGCAATCAGCTTGTTTGTTTTTTCAGCAGCTTCACGAATATTTTTAATACGAGCTAAATGTTCTTCGTGATCTCCGTGTGAAAAGTTTAGACGAGCAACGTTCATTCCAGCTTCCATTAACTTCGATAATGTTTCAACTGATTCACTTGCAGGTCCAATAGTACAAACAATTTTTGTCTTCTTCATAAAAAATAACGCCCACTTTCGTATATGTTTTATTTTTTTCTAATTTACGTTAACTAGTGCGTATCACATTTTCTGTTCGAATCTGCAAATTGTCTAGCGTACGTTGAATTCAAGTATGGAGTATTCTTTTCTTAGGTGGAGATTTCTTCGTTGAGCTTGTATAGTTCTAGGTTTGGTTTGTGCTTCATATTATCAAGAGTATCCACAATGTCATGTGCAACGATTTGCTCATTGATTAACCCAAGAGCTAATCCTCCGCGGTCTTCTTTTAAATATTCTACTGCACTAGCACCAAATCTACTTGCAAGAACACGATCTCGAGCAGTTGGTGAACCACCACGTTGAACGTGTCCTAAAACTGTTACGCGTACATGGAAGTTGTCAATAGCATCTAATTTTTCTGCGAATTCTTTTCCATCCATTACGCCTTCAGCTAAAACGATGATTGTATGTTTCTTGCCTTTTTCTCTACCTTCACGAATGTTATCCGCTACGGCAGTAAGATCAAATCCCATTTCAGGAATAATGATTTGTTCAGCACCACTAGCAATACCAGCCCATAAGGCAATATCTCCAGCATCTCTTCCCATTACTTCAATAACGAAAGTTCTAACGTGAGAAGTTGCTGTGTCTCTGATTCTATCCAAAGCATCTAGTACTGTATTGATTGTTGTATCAAAACCAATCGTAAAGTCTGTACCAGGTATATCGTTATCGATTGTACCAGGCAAACCAATACAAGGATATCCATGTTTTGTTAATGCATAAGCACCACGGTATGATCCATCTCCACCGATAACAACTAACCCTTCGATACCAAAGCGATTCAATTGTTCAATTCCTTTAAGTTGTCCTTCTTCAGTAGCGAATTGTGGATATCTAGCAGAGTACAAGAACGTTCCGCCACGTTGGATAATATCTCCTACGTCTCGACGAGTCAACTTACGTATATCTCCCGCTACAAGACCAGCGTAACCATAATTGATTCCGTAAACCTCCATACCTTCATATAGAGCTTTTCTTACTACTGCACGAACAGCAGCGTTCATGCCTGGAGAATCTCCTCCACTTGTTAAAACTCCAATACGCTTCATATCAACCTTTCACCTCTAATACATATTTTAATCATCTAAAACAATTAATTAAATTACCTATGATGAATTGATCCGTTAGTATGATTTATGATAACGCTATAATGAGAAAACTTAATCAAAGAAAAACGACTTTTGAAAAACGTTCTCATTCATTCATCTAGTTTCCATACAAGTAACATTCTATCACTTTTTGCGATTGATGTCTCATAAAAATGGTAACTAACTAAGTTTTTTATGAAATTAACGAAGAATGACATTCTCTGATCCTAATATTTCACTCAGCATCTTAATCAGTTCCTCAGATCCATTCGTAGAATAGGAACTTTTTAATAGGTGTTTCTTCCCAGTGTTTGAGTCGTATACAAGTACTGGAGTTGTCCCGATATATTCTCTCAATATAGACTGAACTTGTTGAAAAAGTGATTGATTTTGTTCAAGAGAATCAATTTTCAAAAAGAGTGTCTTCTGAGGTTGTTCCAATGTTAACGTATCAGCCAATTCGACTCTTCTAACTAGAATTTTATAGCGGTCACTGTCTCCCTCTACTTTGCCTTCTACCAAAATAGCGACATCTTTTTTCAAAGACTTGATATATTTCCTATGTTGTTCAGGAAATAAAGTCAGCGAGCACGATGCTGTTTGATCAGCTATTTCAACGAATGACATCGGTTCTCCTCGTTTAGTCTGAATCGTTTTAACCGCTTTAATTGTACCAATAAACTTCATATTTTTATTCATTTTAGCATCCGCAATATAATCAATATTTTGAGACTCTCTGATTTTATTGTATTTCTCACTTGGATGCTCCGAGAAATAAAACCCGGTCACTTCAAATTCTTGTTCCAACTTCGTTTCAGAATCAATGTCTTCTGTTACTTCAATTCTTGGAGCTAAAGAAGCAAACAATTCAAGATTCCCGTCACTCATACGGACACTTTCAATTACGCCTTCTAACGCTCGGATCATTGTTCCACGATTGTAGCTTAATCCATCAAATGCCCCAGAGTAAACAAGTGGTTTGATATAATTTTCTTTTCGCCATTTCTGGTCTAGACGGCTCGTGAAATCTGTCAGATCCTTGTAGGCTCCCTGGTCTTTTCTGTTTTTATAGATAGAATAAATTAAATCCCTTCGAAGACCTTTAATAATATCCAAACCAAATTGAATCGTATTTTCGTGCAAAGAAAAAGAATATTGACTCCTGTTGATGTCCGGACCATTTAATTCCACTTTGCGTTTACGAGCTTCCAAGACATATTCTTGAAGTTTCGTTTTGTTATTGGAAGAAGCTTTCATCAGTGCCGCAAAAAAAGCAGCCGGATAATGTGTTTTAAAATAGGCTAATTGATAAGCTACCATTGAATAGGCAACCGCGTGCGATCGGTTGAATCCGTAATTAGCAAATTGTTCAATGTAATGATAAACTTGCGCCGCTGTTTCTTCAGTATATCCTTTATTGAGCGCTCCTTGAATAAACTGCCTACGACCAGAATCGATTTGAGTCTTTATTTTCTTTGAAATAGCTCTTCTTAGCATGTCCGCTTCTGCGAGTGAATACCCTGCTAATTTAGAAGCGACTTTCATAACTTGTTCTTGGTAAACCATGATGCCATATGTGACATCCAAAATACTTTCTAAATCATTATGAGGATAGGTGATGGGTTCTAATCCTTTTTTTCTGGATATAAAGGTATCTATCTGTTCCATAGGACCCGGTCTGTACAAAGCATTTACAGCTACAACGTCCTCAATATCCGTTGGTCCAAGTTTTCGCAAGACCCTTTTAATTCCTGGAGATTCAAATTGGAAGATACCATTTGTATCTCCTTTTTCGAAAAGCTTGAGTGTTTCCGGATCATTTAGTGGAATATCTGAAAGTTTACTGATGTCTTTAGATTGCTGTCTTGCAAACTGCAAACAATCTGACAAAATGGTAAGATTTTTTAGCCCTAAAAAATCCATTTTCAGTAAACCTACTTTTTCAACATCTGCCATAGCAAATTGAGTCAGAGAAAGTTCGCTATTCCCGTTTTGCAGCGGTACAGAATCAGTAAGGGGCGTATCTGAAATGACGACTCCCGCCGCATGCGTAGATACATGCCGCGGCAAACCTTCTAACTTTGTTGCCGTATCATAAATCAGTCGGTTCTGTTCTGACTCGTTTACAAGGTTTTTCAACTTTGAAGATTCTTTCATTGCTTTTGTGAGTGTCATGCCTAAGCTACCCGGTATAGCATCTGACCATTTTTTTAATTCCTGGGTATTCAAACCAAATACTCTCCCAGAGTCACGCAAGGCCATTTTGGCAGCAAAAGTCCCGAATGTTGCAATTTGAGCGACATGTTGATTCCCGTATTTTTGATTAACATATAGAAGAATCTGCTCTCTTTTATTGTCTGGAAAATCCAAATCGATATCTGGCATGGAGTATCTTTCTTCATTCAAGAACCGCTCAAATAGTAAACCATAAGCTATCGGATCGACGTCTGTGATATTCAAAACATAAGAAACTAGTGAACCAACAGCAGAACCTCTTCCTGAACCTGTTACGATATCTTGGCTGTGAGCATATTTCATCAAATCCCAGACAATCAAAAAGTAATCTGAAAAGTCCATTTTCGAGATGATACCCAATTCTTTTTCAAGTCTCTCTGTGTATACTGGCGTTACGGTTTTAATTTTCTTGTTTAGTGCTTTTTCGCATAGTTCATAAAGGTACGGATCTGTCTCTTTGTTTTCTGGAATTGGAAATTTTGGTAGTACTGGTTGATTTAAGGTTAACTTTAAATCAATACTATTTGCTATTTCGTCTGCTCTATCAAGGAGGTGTTCTAATCCAACTTGCTGGTACCTTTCGGTAAGTTCATCTGCTGAAACCAAATATTGATTATTGTCCAACTTTTTATCAAGATCAACTGTTTCATTGGCCCCAATCGTTCTAAGGACATCTGTAGCAAATGCATCTTCTTTTTCAACGTAGTTGACTTCGTCAGCTGCTACGAGTGGCACCTGATACTTTTCTGATAAGCCTTCAAGCTGACTTCTAATTGGATCTAATGATTCGTGTAGAGAGTAGCCGAGAAAGAACCGGTTAAAGTACTTTTTGTACATCTGTAATACTTCTTGAGCTGCATCTACTTCCTCTTCTAACAGTAATGCTTCGATCTCCCCTGTTATCCCTGGCGATATGGCAATAATATTTTTAGTTGACATGACCAGATCTTCGAGCGCTACTGAAGTCTCTTCTGTCATGACTTTAGTAGATAACTGAATCAATCGTTTGTACCCTTCTTCATTTTCAGCAAGCAAAAGAATAGGATACGTATTCTCGGATGATTGCACCGATTCGATATCCAATTTCAAGCCTAATATTGGTTTTAACCCAGCTTTTGTAGCTTTTTCATAAAACTCCACTGCTCCATAAAGCACATTGTGGTCGGTAAGCGCAATAGATGTATATCCTCGCTCTTTAGCTTTTAAGACCAGCTTATCTATCGTGGTCGTACTCTTTAGTAAAGAGTACGTACTTGTTACATGCAATTTTGTAGGCACTCTTTTTACTCCTTACCTATCCGTAATCAGTATCATCTTAACGATTTTCTAACCATTTCGAAAGTATTCATTTAAATAATCACTTTGTTTTGAAGACAAGCTGATGATCTTTTTCATCTACAGTAATGACTGCATCTGTTTTAATCTCATCAGCAATAATCATTTTCGCTATAGGGGTTTCAATTTCATTGGTCAAGTAACGCTTAATCGGTCGTGCACCAAATGCAGGATCGTAGGATTCCTCAGCTATCCATTCTTTTGCTTTATCCGTTAATTCTAGATGGTAACCTCTAGTAGAAAGTCTCTCTTCCAAATTTAAGACTAATTTTTCTACGATTTTTACCATATCTCGTTTCGTAATTGGTGAGAATAACACAATATCATCCAGTCGATTTAAAAACTCGGGTCTAAATGACTCAAATAACCTTTTTCTGACTGTAGACTCAGTAGCTTCGTCAATGATGCCTTCTTCAGACGTTTCTTCAAGCAAAAGATCGGAACCAATGTTGCTTGTTAAGATTAAAACTGTATTCTTGAAATCAATCAACTGTCCTTTAGAATCCGTTAGTCTGCCTTCATCAAGAACTTGAAGTAAAATGTTAAAAACATCTGGATGTGCCTTTTCAATTTCATCTAGCAACACTATAGTGTAAGGATGATTTCTGACTGCTTCTGTCAGTTGTCCACCTTCATCGTACCCTATATATCCTGGCGGTGAACCTATTAATCTAGAGACGCTGTGTTTCTCCATGTATTCACTCATGTCTAATCTAATCATCTGATCTTTGGAATCAAATAAATTCATCGCTAAGGTTCTAGCCAATTCTGTTTTACCAACACCAGTGGGTCCTAGAAAAAGAAAAGAGCCTAGTGGTCGATTTGGATCTTGTATTCCTGCTCTTGCTCTCAAAATCGCATCTGTTACAACATCTACTGCTTTGTCCTGGCCGATTACTTGAGTTTTCATTGCAGTGTTCAGATTTAGAAGTTTATCTCTTTCGGTTTGTACCAGTTTATTTACAGGAATGCCCGTTATTCTGGCTACAACCTCAGCCATCTCGTCTTCTGTAACTGTTTCTTGTACCAGTCTATTTTCTGAAGCCTCATTTGATTGCTGAATTTCTTCTAGTTCCAGCAATTCTTTTTCAAGTGAAGGAATTACACCGTGTCTTAATCTAGCTGCTTCTTCTAGGTTATATTCAGATTCAGCATCTTCAAGTCTTCGTTTTTCTTGATCGATTTCTGATTTCTTGTCTTGTATATCTTGCATTGAAATTTTTTCTTTGTTCCATTTCAATGTAAGATTTTCCACTTCTTCTCTTAAAGAAGCTAATTCTTTTTGGATGATTTCTAGTCTTGACTGACTCTTATCATCTGTTTCTTCTTTCAATGCTTGCTCTTCTATTTCAAGTTGCATTTTTCTTCTAGTCAATTGATCCAGTTCTGTTGGCATAGAATTCATCTCAACTCGGATACTCGCACAAGCTTCATCGACTAGGTCAATGGCTTTGTCTGGAAGGAAACGCTCCGTCATATAACGACTTGATAACTGAACCGCCGCGACTAGGGCATTATCTTGAATGTTCACCCCGTGGTGGATTTCAAACCGTTCTTTTAATCCCCTAAGAATACTGATTGCTTCTTCACTGGAAGGTTCATTAACGAAGACTTTTTGGAATCTTCTTTCTAGCGCTTTGTCTTTTTCCATATAGGTTTTATACTCATTGATCGTTGTTGCTCCAATACAGTGCAATTCCCCTCTAGCTAGCATCGGCTTCAGTAAATTCCCCGCATCCATGCTACCTTCAGTTTTACCAGCCCCAACAATTGTATGAATTTCATCGATAAATAAGATAATGGTACCATCACTTTTTTTCACTTCTTTTAAAACAGCTTTCAGTCTTTCTTCAAATTCTCCACGATATTTAGCTCCAGCTATCAAAGCGCCCATATCCAGTGAGAAAATCTTTTTGTTCTTAATATTTTCTGGAACGTCATTTCTCACGATTCTTTGAGCTAGACCTTCAATAATGGCTGTTTTACCAACACCTGGTTCTCCTATTAGTATAGGATTATTCTTGGTCTTTCTGGATAAAATTCTGATGACATCTCTAATCTCATCATCTCTACCGATAATAGGATCTTGATTGCCTTCTTTGACTTGTTTAATCATATCTACTGAATACGTTTCTAATGCTTGATAAGAAGATTCCTGAGATGCACTCTGCACAGTTTCTCCACCTCTCCATTCTAAAACTTTCTCTTTTAACACTTTTTCTGTTAGTCCAGCTTCCTCCAGATAAAAACGTAGAGGATGATTTTGAGACATCAGTGAAAGCATCACAACATCAACTGCAATAAAGTGATCTCCGAATTCTTCTGCTATTTTTTCTGCTTTTTGAAGAAGCTTAAATAATTCAGAAGATAGTTGAGTACCATATTCAACCGAAGCTCCCTCTACGACTGGGATTTTATCTAGTTGACTTTCTAGTTGCTCAATTAAAGCACTCATATTCATTTCACATTGTTCGTATAACTTGTATGCTAAATGATCTGGCTGCAGAAAAATTCTAAAGAGATGTGCCGTTTCAATAAACTGGTGACGTCTCACTTTAGCGATGTTTTGAGCTTCTGAAATAGATTCCTGCATGACCGTTGTATATTCAGCCATATTCTCTCCTTCTTTTTCCTAATAATTTGGTTTTTCTCTAATAAAAAAGAACTGAGCTTTAAATTGAACTCAATTCTTTTGATCCTATTATCGTATACCTAATGCAATTCGAGCGTAACGGCTCATTCGAGTTGTATCCCACGCAGGATACCAGACTAATTTAACGTCTGTTTCTGTAATTTCAGGTACAGAATCCATTGCGTTCAAAATGTCTTCTGTAATCACATCTGCTAATGGACATCCCATAGTCGTCAATGTAATCTTGACTTCACAATATCCACCATTAAAAACATTGACTTCGTAAATTAATCCTAGATTCACGATATCAATCCCTAACTCCGGATCAATAACTTGTTCCATCGCTTCCATGATTTGATTTTTTATATCGCTCAGTTTTTCTTCTGACCATACAGATTTTTCTTCTGACATTAGCCTACCTCCTCAGTCACGTGTCTTTGTTTCATCATACCATATGGTATTCAGTTGTCTAGTCATTATAAACCGAAACTCTTACTAAAAAACTCTGCCATTTCTACAGCAATTTCGTATGGTACTTTATGACCATGACCCGAACCAATTGAGAACGAAATGTTCTCTGCATAGGACTCATTTTTAATCATTTCAATAAATGCTTCTGTTTGCTCAAATGGAACAAGCTCATCTTTCGTACCATGCCAAAAGTACACAGGTTTACCTGCTAATTTTTGAGGCTGTTCTTTTAGCGAAATTGTATCCAGTTGTCTTTTCATCTCATCGTTAATAAGTCCGTCGACACTTTCATACCCATCGTACCATTTTGATGTTAATAACCATTTTGAAAATTCAATTGGCGAAGGATTCCCCATTAAAATTGCCGCTGAATGGATCCAGTCAAATTGCGTTAACATCGCACTAGTGGTAATCCCACCCATTGACAATCCACTGATGCCAAACCTTTCTGGATCAGACAATCCCTTTGAAAGATAGTCTTTTCGGATATCTGATACTTCTTTTAAATTCTGTGAAACGACTTTCCAAAACACTGTATGATCTTGTGGTTTACCCGCTACCTGTACTCTTTCCCCATGCATATAAGCTTCAGGCAAAATGGCTCTAATCCCTTTTTTAGCTAATTCGTACCCCTGCACAAGAACGGATTCTTTATGACTTGTCCATCCATGATAAAAAATAACCGTCGGAATTTCTTCATTTATTAGGTCTTCTTTTACCACCTCAAGTATGGGTATATCGTTGATTGTTTTTTGAATGATCTGAAACATGTGCACACTCCTATTACATATACTTTTTATTTTCAGTTTGTTATACTTAGATAGATATCTTCGATTATTTTATCACATATCAAATTTATTTAATATCAGACTAACTGATATTTATTGTTTAAAAGGAGTATTGGGATGAACCGAAAATTGATTGCACTCGATCTGGATGGAACAACTTTAAATGATGTTCAACAGATCACAACAGAAACGCACAATGTTTTAAATAAGCTAAGAGACCAAGGACATATCGTATCCATTGCGACCGGTAGACCTTTCAGAAATAGTCACTATTATTACAAACAATTAGAAATGACTACCCCCATCGTAAACTTTAATGGCGCATGGTGTCATAACCCTTCAGATAAAGATTGGGACTATGGTTATCATAAATCCCTTAGCAGAGACTTAGCTATTTCAATGCTATCTTTGAAAGACGATCCAGAAGTTCAACTGATTGCTGCTGAATCTAGAGATGGTATTTATATCCATGGTGATTATGTTCCTTATCCAGACTTTTTCCCAGATGGTGTGGAAGTTAGTAAACAATTATCTTCCAAAACGCTTCTAATCGATCCAACTTCAGTAGGCGTCTTCACAAATACACAGCAGAATCAGCCTAAATTAGAAGAGCGAATTATCAAACATTACGGAGAGGCTGTTGAAGTCAGAACATGGGGTGGATTTGCTCCTTGTCTTGAAATCGTTGCAGCTGGTGTCCAAAAAGCTATGGGTGTAGAACGTATTGCTTCTTATTACAATATTGACCGCAAAGATATTCTAGCCTTTGGTGATGAAGAAAATGATTATGAAATGATTCAATATGCTGGACATGGTGTAGTCATGAAAAATGGTAACGACAAACTTAAAGTTGTTGCAGATGATCTTACTGGGAAATCTAATCACGATAACGGATTAGCAGATTACCTAGCAAACTATTTCAACTTGTAAAAAATAACACTTTGAGCGAAAGCACTGTAAACTGCTTTTTACTCAAAGTGTTTTTATTTTTATTTCTTATCATCTAGTAATAGTTCATCTACTGCAATTTTAGCAGAAGTCAATACGATCGGAACACCTGCTCCAGGATGCGTACTACTACCTGTGAAGTAAAGATTCTCACAGTTTTTTGCTTTTGCTTGCGGTCTAAAGTGATTACTTTGAGTTAACGTAGGTTGAAGTCCAAAGCACGCACCATTATATGCATTGAATTTATCTCTCCAGTCAACGGGTGTCATGTAAGACTCAGAAATTACTTCATCTTCTACATTTTCAAATCCTTCAATGGTTTTCAGCTTCATGAAAACTCTATCTCTGTAATATTGAATCGTATCTTCATTCCATTCGTACTTAGAAGTAGATAAATCTGATACAGGTACCAGAATATAAAGTCCATCTTTTCCTTCAGGAGCAAGGGATTGATCCATTTTAGAGCCCATGTATACATAAAAAGAAGGGTCGCTTAGAACGTCTCCTGAAAATATATCTTCTAAGTTCTCATCAAGATCTTTAGAGAAGACAAAGTTATGGATGTTTTCAATTTGCTCATATTTTTTGTCCATACCAAGATACATAATAAAGCAAGAACAAGAATATTTCATTTTATCAATTTTCTTGTCTGTATACTTGCCTTTAGACTTTTGATCTTTCACTAAATTCTTCATAGCGTATGGAAAATCTGCATTACACATTACAAAGTCGGAATGAATAATTTCGTCATTAATTTTAATTCCTTTTGCTTCTTGTTTTTCAATAACGATTTCTTCGACGGAAGTATCGTATTGAACTTTTCCACCTAGTTCTAAAAATAGCTTTTCCATACCGGTGGCCATCGTATGCATTCCGCCTTTAATAAACCATATACCATATAGATACTCGATCATTGGAATGATGGTGTATAATGAAGGGCCGTTATTCGGCGAAACTCCAATATATAAAGTTTGAAAACTTAAGATCTGCTGTAGTCTTTTATCTTTGATGTATTTACCAATCGAATGGTTGGCACTGTCAAATGTCTTCAGTTTAAGTGCTTGGTGTATTACTTTTGGATTGTAAAAGTCACTCGCATTTCTAAAAGGTCTCTGAATGAAATGATCTTTGGCTACGATGTAACGTTCATAGATATCCTTAAGATAACCCAAAAATCCAGCCATATCCTGATCACTAATGTTTTCCATTTCTTGGGTAATCTTTGTTAAATCTGAAGAAACATTAATTTTTTCGTCTCCAAAAAATGCCGTGTACATCGGATCTAACCTTTGCATCGGAATATAGTCGTCTGGGTTACGTCCGGCTAATTCAAAAACTTCTTTATAGATATCCGGCATCATAACGAGACTTGGTCCCATGTCAAAAGTAAAACCATCTTTTTGCAACTGATTCATCTTTCCACCAGGAATCGATTCTTTTTCGTATAAGGTTACATCATACCCTGCATGTTGCAATCGAATTGCACTTGCCAAACCAGCTGCACCTGCACCAATTACACTAACTGTCTTCTTCATTTTTTCCTCTTTTCTATTTGTCTGTTTGTCTTTCAAGTACGCCATCTTTCATAACGTATACAGAATCACAATACTCTGTCAATCGCTCATCATGCGTTACCATAATCGTGGCTTTTTTCTTGTTTTTAGTTTCTCTTGCGAGTATTTCTACCACTTCAAAAGCTCTAGAAGTGTCCAAACTAGCTGTAGGTTCATCTGCTAATATCACTGTAGGATCATGATAAAGCGCTCTAGCAATAGCTGCTCTTTGTCGTTCTCCACCAGACAGGTCCCCAGGGTATTTATCTGCTAAATCTATTATATCTAACTCTTCTAATAATGTGTGAATTCTATCCGAATTTATAGTTGATTTTTCTACTTTATTTACAAGCATTAACTGCTCCTTAACTGTCAAGAAAGGTACAAGATTAGATGCTTGTAGAATAAACCCAATTTCTTTAAATCGTCTTTTTGCTCTTTCTTTCTCTTTTAACTCACTGAACTTCTCATTAGCAATCATAACCTTGCCTTCTGAAGGCTGCTGTAGTCCTCCAATAATCGTTAAAAAGGTACTTTTACCAGATCCACTAGGACCAATGATTGCAACAAACTCGCCTGGTTCCACTGAAAAGTTTGTTTCTTTCAATGCTTCTATTGTTTTACTACCATCTCTAAAACTTTTGCTGACTTGATTTAACTCAATTGCTTTCATGGTTTCCCCCTACTCTATCGCTTCTAAAGGATCGATTTTCACTACTGTTCTTACTGAAAAAACAGCTCCCATTAGTGCAAACACAATGAGTGATGCCATTGTTGCAACTAAAAACAAGTAATTATTTTGATAAGGTACTGCTGAAGGTAAAAAGAACCCTGTAAGGATCGTTAATCCAAATCCGATTAATACACCTATTAAAGCTAATAGGAAGGTTTGAGCAATAACTGATTTTGCAATATATCCAGAAGAAATTCCCTGAGCCTTCATAACACCTAACATTGAAGCTTTTTGTAGTGTTAATACATAGATAAAAATACCAATAACAAGCGCAGCAATTAACACTAGAAATCCAATCATCAAACCGAATGTCAGAACCTGTGCATTGTAACCTGGTAGTTTATTAATAAATTCGCTAGTTGAGTAAACTTCCAGATCGTCGCTATCGATTGAAACTGTATCTATATCTCCGTCATTTCTTACGACAATACCATTTATAGGATATTCTTGATTTTCCTCAATAATATCCACGTCATATTTGATCTTTTGAAAAGTTTCTACAGTTGTGTACAAGACAGGCGTTACACTAAACTTTGCCCCGTCCGTGAAACCAGCGATCTTCACTTCACGGTTTTGACCAGATAATTTGAGCATATCCCCTACTTGCAATCCCTCTTCTTCAGACAAAGAAATATCCGCTACTACTGTATCCTCTTCAAATGTATCTCCTTCAACAATTTCTGGATTGAGAAACTCATTCGATTCAACTCCGAATATGGTTACATTGATATTATCTTCTGTATCTTCTGAGCCATCTATTCTCACAATATTGGAACTAACACCTAGAACGGCCTTTTCATCTGACGTTACATAATCTTGCTCTTCGGCTTCAAACATTGAACTATTCAAGTTTAAATTAGATTCATTCGTTAAAACAATACCATCCGCATCCCATTTATCAACTGCAGTACGATTCTCTTGAGCTAAGCCATAAGCTAAGCCAGTCAAAAAAGAAACAAGATACGATACCAATACTACAATACCAATTATCAGCGCAAACCTTGTTTTAGAGTGTTTAATTTCTTTCCAAGCTAAAAACATAGTATCTTTCCTTTCTATTACAATTATGTATAACAACTGTTCGCATAGCCTAAACTCTATATTATCATAGATTACTTACAAATGGTGCATAAAGTGAATTAGTACAATATAAAAAACCAGTCAGCATATAACTGACTGGTTTCCTTCATATAAAAGTAATTAAATTGTTTTGATGAATTATTCAGTAGCACGATCTTCTGAAGTCAAGTACCAAGTATGGTAAGAAACACCTGAATCATCTGGATTAGCTCCTACAGTAACATCGTAAGCACCTACACGATTGTTAACTGGGAATACTTCTGTACGGAATAATGTTGGAATGATTGGTAATTCTTCCATGAAGTATTCTTGCCATTCATTGAAGACTCCTGCACGCCATTCAGTATCGAATCCTTCGGCACTTAACATTTGTTCCATGTATTCAGTATTCTCATCAGTTACCCAACGAGTGTAGTTAAATGGAGCTGTTTCTCCGTAAAGACCATCTGGAGTTGGATCAGTACCGGTACCCCAAGCCCCTTGATAGATATCGATCTGAGGATCATCCGCTTCTACACGATCATAGAATGAGTTGAACTCATGTAAACGTCCCTCAAGTAATTGAACGTTTAAACCGATACGTTTCCAAGATTGGATATAGTATTCAGCGATTGGTTCAGCAACATCTCCACCAGACATTGATGCAAAGTTAATCACTAATTCTTCTCCTTCAGGAGTTGTACGGAATTCTTCTCCTTCAGCTAACTCATATCCAGCTTCATCAAGAATTCTGTTGGCTTCCTCAACATCAAAAGGATAGCCTTCTACATCTTCATTAAAGTAATCTGAGAAGTTAGGGATGATTGGAGAAGTTGCACGACGACGTAAGCCTTGGTAGAATCTTTCCCCAACTGCATCGTTATCAATCGCATATGCCATTGCTTGACGTAAGTTTACGTCTGCCATCTTAGCATCTGGGTTATAAACATTTTTAGCTGGTTCATCCCCATCCGCTTCTTGCCATTCACCTAGTTTGAAACCAATGTACGTGTATGAGTTTTCATCACGTCCAACAATTGAATATCCAGGTAAATCAGCAAATGTATCATATTGATCTGTAGGCATACTGATGAACAGGTCAAACTGCGCATTTTCCATTGCTGCTACAGCTGTTGATGTTGGTACAGTTTGTAATTCGATTCCGTCAAGAATCGGAGTTCCACGCCAGTAGTCTTCATAACGAGAATAAGATACTGATTCACCAGGAACAATATTTTCTACTTTAAACGGACCATAACCTAATGGTCTTTCACGAACTTCTGGAGCTGATTCTAAGTCAGCAACAGGAATTTCTCCTAGATAATGACGAGGTGCTGCGTAAGTCCATACGCCACCACCGGCTTGAAGCATCTGAACTCCAACTTCTTGATATTGGATTGTCAAAGTCATCTCATCGTCTGATAAAGTCATTCCAGAGATAGAATCTGCTGCTCCAGTCTTGTATTCATCGATACCAACGATATTTTGTAAATCAGAAGTATAACGAACACCAGCATATTCTGGGTCAGCTATAATTTCATGAGCATAAAGAATATCATCCGCTGTTAATGGTTCTCCATCGTGCCACGTAATACCATCTTTAACCGTTAAAGTCACTGTATTATTTTCTTGGTCCAGTTCCATAGTAGCTGCACCAGAGTCATCGATTTGATAGTTTTCATCAGAGCCTACAAGTTCTCCCATAGTGTATTGCATTACTTGAAAGTCTGGATTACCACTATAAAGTTCCCAACTGAAGATACCAGTGAATGGAGAATCAGATACGTAACCTATACTCATCGTTCCGCCTTCAATGGCTTCGCCATCATTTTCAACACGTGTTTCAAATGTTAAAGGTCCACCTTCTGCGTCTTCTCCTTCAGTTGCGGAGTCAGTTCCCCCATTACCAGTACCTGTATCTGATCCTGAATCATCTGATGATCCCCCACCACAAGCTGCAAGTACAAATGCTACAGCTGCAGAACTTGCTAATAAGCTATATCTTTTTTTGTTTGACATATTCTTTCTCCCCTTTTCTTAACCTAATCTTTGTTTAGAGTCTGCCGCACGTTGTAATGCACGACCGACATAGTTTATACACAACACCAATACTAATATTAATATTGAGGCTGGTAACCAAACCCATGCTTTATTACCCAGAACATCTGGATTTTGAGCTGTAGAAACTAGTGATCCTAAACTTGGAACGCTGGGAGGAAGCCCAAATCCAAGGAAAGACAATCCTGTTTCTAGCCCGATATTACCGGCAAAGTTCAAAGTCAAATTAACAATGATCAATGAACTGATATTTGGCATCATTTCGCGAAGTATAATAAGTATTGTAGGTGTGCCCATAGTTTTAGAGGCGCTAATAAAATCAAGCTTTCCAACAGTTAGTGCACGCCCACGTATGAATCTCGCCTGTCCTACCCATAAAAAAGCACTCATGATTAGAATAAATGAAAATACATTATAGTTTGGCACCAATGTTACGAAAATAATAATGATCATCGTTTGAGGTAAGATCATTATAAAATCAATGATTCTCATAATAACATTATCAACTGCCCCAGCATAGTAAGCTGCTAGAATTCCTACTAAAACACCTAATATACTCGTAATAAAAGTAACCGCTAGACCAATTGATAATGAGTTTCTAGCTCCGATGATGAGTTGTCCAAAAACATCACGTCCGGCTGAATCTGTACCTAGTAAGTACTGAGTTCCTTCTGTAAATGGATCTGTACTCATAGACATCGGTGGTAGATACGAGTCAAAAAGACTAACTGTTGTAACAGTTTGTTGGTCTAACAAAAAGGATACACTATAAACCGCTACAAGAATGATAACCATTAAAATTAATGAAGCTAATGCCAATTTATCTTTGGCAAATTCTTTTATTATTACTCTAAATCCCATTGGGGGTAAAGAAGCAGTAGCGTCTTCTGACATGATCGCTGCATCTTGGTTTGAAGCCATAAGAAATTCATTCCTTTCAATTTAATAGATATCTAATCAATACGTATTCGTGGGTCTACTGCCATTAAGATCAGATCTGAGATCAAGGTTCCAATTAAGCCCAGAAACCCATAGAACAGGACAAGAACAAAGATTACACTGTAATCACGCGTATTGATCGAGTCTAAGAATAAATTCCCCATACCACTGTAACTGAAAATTCTTTCTATAAAGATCGAACCCGTCAACAAACCGACAATGGTATAACCAAATCCGGATGCAATAGGAAGTGATGCGTTACGGAAGATATGTTTTGAATACACTTTATTAATGGGTACGCCTTTAGAACGTGCTGTTTTGACATAGTCTGATACTTTTGCATCAATGATTTCAGTACGTAAATACTGAATAATTCCAACCGTTCCTAAAACAGCAGTTGTAATAGAAGGTAAAATCAAGTGATACGTTCGACTCCAAGTTCTTTCCCAGAACGTTACTGCTGAAACATCAATTGATCCTCGAGATGGGAACCATCCTAGGTTGAATCCAAAGATATATACCATCAATAATGCTAAAACGAATGTAGGCACTGCAAAACTTACAAAATTGTATATGATAACCGTTTTATCAAAAGCTGAATCATTGAAACGTCCTGAAAGGATTCCTAAAGGCAGTCCAATCATGTATGTTAATACGGTTGAGAGTAGAGAAAGCCTAACCGTATTCCCGAGTCTATCCCCAATTACATTTACAACGCTTGTCTTGTAGTTGAAACTTCTTCCGAAGTCTCCTTGTAACGCATTCCCAACCCAGCGTACATATTTAACAGGTAATGGATCGTTTAACCCAAATCGCTCACGCAAGACATCCAATTGAGCAGGATCAATATTCGGATCGATCATTCCGGTAAATGGGTCTCCCGGCATAAATTCTGCAATGATAAAGATTAGTAAACTTAAGATGATCATTTGGGGAATCATCAGTAAGAGTCTTCTAAATATTGTTTTCCACATGGCTTATGCTTCCCCTCCTGTATTGATTGCCTCATTTTGAAGAGAACGATTTGGTCCTTCAGGCTTAGTCGCTACAAAATGACTTCCTCTAAACTCTTGAAGATCATATACACGACCATCTGTATCATAGTATTCCGTTTCTTGAGCATCGTATTCTGCTTCAACTCGTTGACGTTCGATTTTCTTCGCTTCTCTAGTTGAAGGATCCATATCTGGTATAGCTGAAAGTAGTCGTTTAGTATAAATATGTTGTGGGTCTCTATAAATATCTTGTTTTGGACCTTGCTCTACGAAACGTCCTTTATGCATAATTGCTATATTATCAGCCATATGTTGAACAACGCCTAAATCGTGAGAAATAAATAAGTAACTTAAATCATATTCCTTTTGAATTCTACGCATAAAGTTCAAAACTTGTGCTTGTACAGATAAATCAAGTGCTGAAGTCGGTTCATCGGCAATGATTAACTTTGGATCACTGGCTACAGCTCTAGCAACCCCAATACGCTGACGTTGTCCACCTGAAAACTCATGAGGATACTTGTACATCGCTTCTGAGTTCATTCCAACAATATCCAGCAATTCTGCAACTCTTCGTTTAATTTCATCCGGAGTATAATCAAAATAGTTTCGCATTGGTTCGCCCATTACATCGATAATCCGTTTTTTTGGATTCATTGATGAAGTTGAATCTTGAAAAATCATCTGAACATCTTTGTTGTAATTGGCGTATTTCTTTTTGCGACTTCTTGCTCTATTTGTAACATTTTCACCTTCGTATAATATCTCTCCTGAAGTAGCTTTTTCTAGTCCGATGATTGTTTTACCAATTGTTGTCTTTCCGGAACCAGATTCACCAACTAAACCGTAAGTCTTTCCACTTTCGATTGTCAGGTTCACGCCGTCAACTGCTCGCACGTGGTCTTGAATCGTGTTTAGAATGCCTCCACGAATAGGATAATGTACTTTTAAGTCTTTAACTTCCAAAAATCCCATGGTTATTTTTCCTCC
This sequence comes from Marinilactibacillus sp. XAAS-LB27, assembly GCF_036039175.1. Lineage (NCBI taxonomy): Bacteria > Bacillati > Bacillota > Bacilli > Lactobacillales > Carnobacteriaceae > Marinilactibacillus > Marinilactibacillus sp. XAAS-LB27. The sequence goes on from NZ_JAYXKP010000001.1 coordinate 623,100, forward strand.
CCTTCAAAGTGGAAATGTTTCCAGCTATTTCCTCTTACTTTGTGGTTCGGAGCAATTTCCGTCAATTCTGGATCTTCATCAAATGCTTCATCTGGAATCCAAGGAATTCTAGGTCTGAAACGATCACCTTTACGCGGCAAATTTTGAAGTGATGGTACAGTTCCGTGAATAACGTGTAATTCTTCTCCTTCTTCAAGTTCATGAGGAATTGAATTAAGTAATGAACGTGTATATGGATGTTTAGGATCTTTGAACAAAACATCTACAGGTGCTTCTTCTACAATTTGACCAGCATACATGACAGCCACTCTATCTGCTGTTTCAGCTACTACACCTAAATCATGTGTGATCAGAATGATTCCTGATCCTGTTTCAGCTTGAATATCTCTCATTAAGTCCAAGATTTGAGCTTGGATTGTAACATCCAGTGCTGTTGTAGGTTCATCTGCAATAATAATTGGAGGTTTATTTGCCAATGCGATTGCAATAACAATTCTTTGTCTCATACCACCAGATAGTTCATGAGGATAAGCTTTCATGATTTGTTCCGGTCTTGGAATACCTACTTGATTCAGTAATTCCAGTACGCGTTCTTTAATTTGTTTTTCGTTGAGGTCTGAATGATAAATCAACGCTTCCGCGATTTGATTGTAAATTGTCATCAAAGGATTCAATGACCCTAACGGATCTTGGAAAATCATACCGATATCATTTCCTCGAATTCGATTGTATAATTTTTCATTCAAGTCAGTCAGGTTTAAATCTTTATATAAAATTTCTCCAGTAATTTTAGTATTGTTAGGATCATGTAGCCCCATGATCGCTGTAGCTAATGTAGACTTGCCACATCCGGATTCTCCAACGATTGCTAAAATCTCATTTTTCTTTAGCGTCAGTGAAACACCATCAACTGCATTATGGTACTCTTCACCGAATCGGAATCCAGTTTTTAAATTATTTACTTCAAGTAAGTTACGTTCGACGGCCACTGTTTAACCTCCTATGCATTTCTTCTCATCGATGAAAATGAGAAGAACATTAAATAGTTGCGTTTTTTTTAATCAACTACTTAATATTATAAAATGAATTATACACTTTCTAATTTTTAATTTCAATAGCACATTTATCATTTTATAACAGAATATTAAAAAAACAAGCCATTTTCTAATTTTCCTGATAATATTCAGCATATTTATCATAAATTGTTCATAAATGGGTAAAAAAAAAAGCGACTCACTGATTCGCTTTAATATAATCTACTGCTTTACCAACGGTTGTAATATTTTCTGCATCTTCATCAGAAATCTCATTTCCGAAAGTGTCTTCTAATTCCATGACCAATTCAACTATATCAAGAGAATCGGCACCTAGATCTTCTTTAAATGTAGTATCTCTAGTAATTTTTTCTTCGTCTACACCTAATCTTTCTACAATAATTCCTTTTACTTTGTCGAAAACTTCTTGCTCTGCCATCTTCTAATTCCTCCAATTATTCTTATTGAAGCCAAAAGTATAACTTTTCAGGTTATACTTTTGGTTTCTCATTTTTGATCTTATTTAACTTAACTCACAAGTGTTATTGTAGCTTATTTCAGTTATAATTTCCATGATGAATCTAAATCCCTCGTAATGAGCATTTTGATTTATCAGATTTTGAACGTCTTTACTCTAAGAATAAAGCGTTACCTTATCATTAACCTAATTATTTTCATAATAAGTGACTAAATCACTGACCATATTAGAGGCTAACATTTCTCTAATTTGTTTGATTGTTTGGTAAATGGGTTCAGCTGTTGCAGAACCGTGTGTTTTAACTACTGGAGCTTTAACACCGATTAGTACTGCACCCCCATGTTTTGAGTAGTCCATTACATCTTTCATATTAGATAAACTATCTTTTAAAAGCAAGCCACCTATTTTTGATTTAATGCCACTATTCATAATAGAACTCTTAATCAGTTTAGCCATAGATAGCGCTGTTCCTTCGATAGTCTTCAATACAGCATTCCCTGTGAAGCCATCAGATACAACGACGTCAGCTACTCCATTTAACAGTTCTCTCGCTTCTACATTCCCAACAAAATTGATTGCATCGTTTTCTTTTAATAATTTGTAGGCTTCTTTAGTTACTTCATTTCCTTTATTTTCTTCCGTACCATTATTTAATAAGCCTACTCGAGGATTGTCTATCCCTCTTACAAACTTGGCATAATACGTACCTAGCGTAGCATACTGATTAATGTTGCTTGGTTTGCTATCCGCATTTGCTCCAACATCCAAGAGATTGAATGCATCAAGGTTGTCACTCATTACTGGTAAAGTTGCTAGCAGGCCTGGACGCTCAATCCCTTTTACACGTCCAATAATCAAAGTTCCTGAGGCAAGGAGTGCTCCAGTGTTTCCAGCAGAGAAGAGTGCATGATTTTCACCGTTTTTAACAGAGTTTGCTGCCATAACCATAGAAGCATCTTTTTTACGTCTAATTGAACGAACGGGATCATCTTCACTAGTGATTTTTTCTTCTGTGTGTACGATTTCGATGTTACTTAGGTCCTCATTGATATATTTCTTGATCAAATCTTCTTTCCCGTACAACACAATTGTTATATCTTTGAATTCCTTAGCTGCTTTAATACTTCCTTCAACTAGCGCTTGTGGTGCATTATCTCCACCCATAGCATCTACTGCGATTCTCATATTTCTTTTCCTCCTATTCAGTACTTATTACTAATCTAAAAATGAATATCTTGCTTGTTCATCTATCCCTACTTCATTTCTCAAGAATTGGTACTCTTCTGCTTCAAAAAATTCTGAGTTATTCAGTAAAAGAGCTGCCTCGTTTCTGGCACTTTCAAGTATCTGGAAATCTTCGACAATGTCAGCAACTTTGAATTCAGGTAAGCCGGATTGTTTTTTACCGAATATCTCTCCAGCACCCCTCATTTCCAAATCCTTTTCACTTAGAACGAACCCGTCATTGGTTTGGGTCAATATTTCCATACGCTGAGCACCAGTTTCCCCTTTAGGATCAGCAATTAATATACAGTAAGATTCTTTCTTGCCTCGTCCTACTCTTCCTCTTAATTGATGTAATTGAGCCAGTCCGAATCGATCAGCGTCATGAATGATCATAAGCGTTGCATTAGGGACGTTTACACCTACTTCGATTACAGTAGTAGATACCAGTATCTGTAACTCATTACGCTTGAACTGTTCCATTATGGAGTCTTTTTCAGCAGCAGACATTTTCCCATGTAACAATCCCGCATTATATTTAGGGCCGAACTTTTCGGCATAAATTCTATATAAATCAGTCGCATTTTGAAGGTCCATCATTTCAGATTCTTCAATAAGAGGACTGATGACATAAACTTGAGATCCATTGCTCAGTTCTTTTTCCATAAAGGGGAGCATTTGAGTAAACTGCTTTGGTCTGATCCAGTGAGTTGTAACGGGTTCTCTCCCCGGTGGCAATTCATCAATCACAGAAATATCCATTTCTCCAAAGGCACTGATTGCTAAGGTTCTAGGTATCGGTGTCGCTGTCATGAACAAAACATCCGGATGATCGCCTTTTTCCCTCAAAACTTTTCGCTGACTTACACCAAAACGATGTTGCTCATCTGTGATTACTAATCCTAGTTTGTTGAAGTTAACCCCTTCTTGTATCAAAGCATGTGTTCCAAGCAGCGCATCGATTTCTCCATTTGCTAATTGTTCTAACAGTTCTCTACGTTTGGCCACTTTTGTGGATCCTGTTAATAGATCAATACGAATATCCATCTCTTTGAACATCTCAGAAAGACTTTCCATATGTTGCGTTGCAAGAATTTCTGTAGGAGCCATCAACGCAGACTGTAGACCAGCAGTCCAAGCCGCATAAATAGCTGCTGCAGCTACAACAGTCTTACCACTTCCTACGTCACCCTGAAGCAATCGGTACATCTGAATCGGAAGTTTAAGATCTTTACAGATTTCATTTACCACTCTCTTTTGAGCTGCAGTCAACTCAAAGGGTAAGGACCGAAAGAACGCTCTGAGCTTTTCAACATCATAGTCTATCACGTTCCCGCGGTCAGTCATTTTGTGTTGTTTCCTTAACCACTGCATCTGTAATTGATAGATAAAAAATTCCTGAAATATGATAGCTGTTCTAGCCCGCTCATTATCCCCATCCTTTTCAGGAAAATGCATCATTCTGATAGCGTCTCTTTGAGAAACAGTTTGATATTTTTTCCTAATCGACTCTGGAACAATTTCCGGAATGAGTTCTTGGTAATCTTGCCAGGCTTGTCGAATTAATTTGATCAACGTAGCTTGTTTAATATGCTTTGAAGTATGGTAAACGGGTTCTCGGTTTTCTTTTTCATCACTTAAGCTACTACTCAAAACTTTTATACCACTCAATTGCATTTTGATAGCATCCCATTTACCAAAAATCGCTGTCTCTTCTCCAGCCGCCAGTTGCTGTTTTAAATAGGGCTGATTGAAAAAAGTAACCGGGACAATCACATGCTCAACATTTAACCGAAAAGATAGACGATTCTTTCCTCTACCAAAATGACTTAGAACTGGATCTGATACGAGCGGTCCTTTTAATACGACTTTCTCTTTGTCTTCTATTTCATCAATAGCTTTTACAGTAAGGTCTTCATATCTGAAGGGATAGTATGTCAATAGATTATAAATCGTTTCAATTCCTAAATCTCTTAGTGCATCTACTCTTTTGGGACCGACTCCAGATAAGACCGTTACAGGATCAGAAATACTTTTACTTGTCATAACATCCCTCCTTTTTTACTACCTAAAAACCAGAAAGGAATAGACAAAACAACAAAGATAATTCTTCGTTATTTCATCTATTCCCCCTTTAGATTTATATGACACTATTAAAATAATGGCTTTTATTCTACTGAAATCAGATATGGATAAACAGGTTGTCCACCTTCGTGGATTTCAATTTCTATATCTTCATATTTTTCTTCAACAGCTTTTCCTATCTCTTCAGCAACTTCTCGTGAGCCATCTTCTCCATAAAGAAGAGTCAGAATCTCACTTTCGTCGCTAATCATTTGATCGATAGTATCTAGGGTGACTTGTTTGATGTCCGTAGCTGAAACTTTTATTGTTCCATCAATAATACCCATGAAATCATCTTTTTTGATTGTAACACCATTGATTTCAGTATCACGAACAGCAAAGGTTACTTGACCTGAAACAACAGCTTTTAATTCTGCCGTCATATCTTCTTTGTTGGTTGCAAGATCATGAGTCGCATTAAACCCTAACATTGAAGTCAAACCTTGTTGGATTGTTCTTGTCTCCACAACAACAGTATCAACTTCAGAAACTTCTGCTGCTTGTTCTGCAGCCATGAAGATATTCTTGTTGTTTGGAAGGATAATATATTGTTTAGCTGGAACTTCTCCCATTGCTTTTACAATGTCTTCTGTACTAGGGTTCATTGTCTGTCCGCCTAGAAGTACGTAATCGACTCCTAAACTTTCGAACATTTTCTTGATCCCTTCGCCTGCTGCCACTGCAACTACGGCAATCTCTTTTTCTTCAACTTTCTTTTTAGGCGTAGTTGAGTCAGAAGATAATGCAGAATGCTGCTCTCTCATGTTATCTACTTTGATTTTCATTAGAGAACCGAATTTTTGTCCATAGTTCATCACTTCTCCGGGATGCTCTGTATGGACATGGACTTTGATGACTTCATCATCGGCTACTACAAGTAAAGAATCTCCCATCTTATCAAGATGATTACGGAAATGATCATAATCAAATTCACTATCAACCGTTTCGCCTTCACCGATACGCACCATGATCTCAGTACAGTATCCAAAAGTAATATCTTCTGTGTGCACGTGTTCATGTACATCACTTCTATGGTGTTCAGCACGAACAAGCTCTTCAAGTTCCGGAGTTTCTTCGACCGGCGCTTCTCCAGTTAGTGACGACAAGAAACCTTCATATACGTATACTAAACCTTGTCCACCACTATCTACAACGCCAACTTCTTTAAGTACTGGTAAAAGATCTGGAGTTTTTTTAAGCGATTTTTTTGCTGAAGATAATACTTTTTCCATTACTTCAATGATATTATCTGTTTCTTTTGCTTTTTTCACACCTGATTTAGCGGATTCTCTTGCTACAGTTAAAATGGTTCCTTCTACAGGTTTCATGACAGCATTATAAGCAGACTCCACACCATTTTGGAATGCAGCTGCAAATTGTTTTGAATCAATTGTTTTATGTTCTTGAATCTCTTTTGCAAATCCTCTGAAAAGTTGCGATAAGATAACTCCAGAGTTTCCTCTAGCACCCATCAACAATCCTTTTGCCAAGGCTTGAGCAATTTCTCCTAAATGATCACTATCTGTTTCTTTTACAGCTTTTGCTCCACTTGTAAAAGACAAATTCATATTTGTACCAGTATCTCCATCTGGAACCGGAAATACGTTCAGAGAGTTGACGTATTCAGTATTCTCATCCAGTCTCGTTCTACCAGCTGCAACCATATTTTTAAATTCTTCAGATGTTAAGTTTAATACTTCCACTTTATTGGTTTCCTCCCTTGTCACAAGGATTTGTGACTATGGTAATCTCTATTTATACGCGTACGCCTTGTACGAAAACATTTACTGATTTAGCTTTGATACCAAGATTTGCTTCTAATTGATAGATCACATGTTCTTGAACGTTTTTTGATACTTCAGAAATCTTAGTACCGTAACTAACGATAATATAAACATCGATTACAATTTCTTCATCTTCTTGTCTTACAACAATCCCGCGCGAATAGTTTTCACGATTCAAAATCTCAATGAGTCCATCACGTACTTGTTTTCGGCTGGCCATGCCTACGATACCAAAATTTTCTGTTGCGGCTCCGCCTACCACAGTTGCGATTACCTCATTTGAAATTTCAACATTGCCGAATTGAGTTTTCAGATTAACTGTCATTAATGATTTTCCCCTCTCTATTCAAAATTCTCATGATCACAATTAAAGATGCTTTTATTTTCATGAATTACAAATTGAATACTCAAACATATTTTAGCATATCGTGATTTATAATGGAAGACAATACCTATTTTATCACTTTTAGCTCTATTATCGACATTTTACTGTCAAGGTACATTACTTGAAAGAATGATAATATTTTCTTGCTTGTTTGTTATGTCTATGGTATCTTATATAAGTATGATTTAGCTTCTTATCGTAGAAGCTATTGCGTAAAGGAGGAGAGTTAATTATGACTAAAGAATGTTTCGTAACTGGACGTAAAGCTAGAAGTGGAAATAACCGCTCACACGCTAACAATAAATCTAAACGTCGCTTCGCTGCAAACTTGCAAAAAGTACGTATTATGGTTGATGGACAACCTAAAAAAGTATGGGTTTCTGCACGTGCCCTTAAATCAGGTAAAGTAGAACGCGTATAATTCTTAATGAGTCTTAGAGCCAACAAACGTTGATTATTCAATGTTTGTTGGTTTTTTGTTTGTCATTTTCGTTAAACTATATGCCTAAAAAAAAGAAACCAGCACTGAGCTCGCTTCTCGTTATGATTATGCCTCTTCATTTTCGAAGATATTGTCTCGATAATGCTTACTTTGATATTTATTAATTCTTCTAATTAATTCTGATTCTTCTTTAGTCGACACAGAAACTAGCTTGACCCCGTAACGAATATAGCGATCCTCGTCTTCTGAATACTTTCTTACAATACATCCCACTAGCTCAAACTTTTCACCTGCTAAATCAAATCGAAAGTTATATTTAAGAAATTCAGATATCAGAAATTTTTCTCTACTGACAAAAGAAAGCCCGTTTCCGCTTATGTCGACCATCGTAATTTCGTATGTAGTATCTTTTTTTCCTGGAAGAATCATCATGGCGTCTTTAAATCCTTTTATCCTAACCCTGAAAAATTTTCTTCTATTGATCATTTGTTCTTCCTCTTTTCATTAAATTTAAATAGATTTTTGAAGACGTTCCTTCTTACTATGTATGTTGTTTAATTATTCAGTTTATTTATTCAGTTAATTTCGCTTTTCTATTTTAACATAAAATGGTCAGTCAGTAGAGATACAAACTAAATATTATCTCTACGTTAAAAAAGCGACTATTCTAACTAAGAATGTTCAATATTATACTTGAATACTATCTAAGCATACACAAAAGGTCTCTTCCCGTCTAGAAGAGACCTGTTATTTTATTCAATTACCACTTATCAAAAAATTTAGTTTACTTTAGAGATCTATCTGTTTTTACTAACGATTTAACATTTCTAATTTACGAATCAACACTGTTTGATGCTCTTTGATACCAATAAGCGTGGGTCTGATCACTAGTTTATAAGTTTGATCTCCAGTTTTAAATACCACTTTCTTCATATATAACCCACTAAGATTAAAGCTTTCTATTGAACCAATAGGAATGACCGTTGCAACTTTTTCTTCTAGCTTAAAATTTAATTGAATTAACGTAAGGTTCGTTTCATCCAGTACAACAATATAAAACTTTGGTACCGGAATAGATAATAGTTTTGATTGTTCTGCGTAACCTGAAACAGCTGTATCGTTCCCATATTTTTCTTTCATTTCATTTAGAAAGTCTTTTGTAACAACTAGTGGCATATGACTCATCCCTTTTGTTTTTAACTTTACCGTATTCCATTAAGATTACCTATTAAAACACTTTTGGTATAGAAAAACTAGATTTTAAATGGTATTGTCTCGGCTTTGTATAAATGCGATGAGCCCTTTTTTGAATGAAAAGTATGCGTGGGGTTCTATAAATTCATTACTGATCAATGCAATTGGATAATCATAGTTGGTGTCTGATACGGTGTATTTAAACCCATCACCGATCGTCATTTCTTCTATAGGAGTCAATCCGATAATCGAACAGTACTGCTTATCTGTCTCTTGTTGGACACTGTATTCTCCTGAACTATAGAAGTGAATAGAATTCGTTTGATCTACAAAAATTAATTTTGAAACAAGCTGTTCAAACCTTGGTTGTAGTGGAATCATTAACGTACTCATCAGATGATCGATACGTCCTCCTGCCCAGCCATATAGATATATTTTTTCTACATCGAACAGTTTTTCAGCATAAACGAGACTAAGTTCAGCGTCTGTGTCATCTTTTTCAGGTTTGAATGGGATAACTTTTTGTGCATTATTCTCAATTAGCCTTTTTTCTTGTTCCGTTATAGAATCAAAATCTCCTAACACTAGATCAGGCGTATACCCTTTTTCTACCAAAAAAAGTCCACCTCTATCAACACCTACATATATATCCTCAAGATTCTTTTCTGGAAGTATGTTTTGCTTATCAGGACTTCCTAATACGATGTGCACTACACTCATTTAATTCACCGCATGCTTTAGATTGGTAATTTGTCCTTCTGGATCTTCAGCTCCGTATACATAAGATCCAGCTACAAAGACATCTGTTCCAGCTTCTCTACAAAGCTTTGCTGTCTCAGGTACGATTCCACCATCAACTTCAATGAGGAAGTTGAGCTGCTGATTTTTTCTGAGTATATCCAATTCACTAATTTTTTGTATTGTTTCAGGTAAGAAACTTTGTCCGCCAAATCCTGGGTTAACGGTCATAACTAAAACCATGTCGACCATATGAAGAAGAGGCTTAATGGAATCAACTGAAGTTCCCGGGTTAATGACGATCCCTGCTTTCACACCGTGTGTTTTGATAAGTTGTAACGCCCGATGAATATGGGGGGTACTCTCAAAGTGAACAGATATATAATCCGCACCTGCTTTTGCAAAATCTTCAATATAATTTTCAGGATTCTCAATCATTAAATGGCAATCAAGAGGTAGAGAAGTATGTGGTCTGATAGCCTCTACAACGTTATAGCCAAAAGTGATATTCGGAACAAAATGACCGTCCATAACGTCCACATGAATCCAATCTGCTCCGCCTTTTTCAACTAAAGCAATTTGTTCTTTCAGTCTAGAAAAATCTGCACTTAAAATCGAAGGTGCTATCTTCATTAAAACGCTCCTTTTTTCTTATAACGTGGTTTTCGGTTCTTTATTTCTTCCAAGAAAAGCAAGTAATGATCATATCTATATTGTGAGATTGTATGCTGTTCAACAGCGTTTTTAACGGCACACTTAGGTTCTTCCAAGTGAATACAACCGCTGAATTTACATTCCGATCTCAACGCCCACATTTCAGGGAAATATTCAGTCAACTCTTCCGCTTCAATATCATCGAAATTTAAAGAACTGAATCCCGGGGTATCTGCTATTAGACTATTCATCAATGGAATCAATTCGACATGTCTGGTCGTATGCTTACCTCGGCCTAAAGATTTGGAGGTTTCTCCTGTTTTCAACTCAAGAGAGCCATCGATCGTGTTCAACAACGTTGACTTACCCGCTCCAGATTGCCCAATAAAGACAATCAACTTGCCTCCAAATTGATCTCTAAAGATTTTTTCAACTTGTTCTTTTTTATTCGCTTCAGATTCTTCTGTAAGAATAAACTGATAGCCAATTTCAGTATAGTCTTTCTGATATTGAAGTATTTCTAGTCTTTGCTCTTCGGTCAATAGATCCAGTTTTGTTATGAAGATAACCGGCTCTATATGTTTAGATTCTAGCATAACTAAAAATCGGTCTAGGAGTTGCGTCGAAAATCCAGGATCAATCGCTGACATGATGATAATGCCTACGTCCACATTTGCTACTTGAGGTCTTGTTAATTCATTTTTTCGGTCAAGAAGATTTTGAATGACGCCTTCTGTTAAGTTGCCACTTTCGAATTCCACATAATCTCCAACCAAAGGCGTCAAATTCTGATTTCTGAAAACCCCTCTAGCTCTTGTCTGATATATTGTTTTAGAATCATCCGTTACATAATAAAATCCACTAAGTGCCTTTGTTATCTGTCCCTTTTGCAAATAGTTCCTTCCCTTCTAATAGGTTTATTCCGTTAAGCCAGATTCTTCCATTATAACTTCGTCGTCGCGTTCTACTCTATAGCTAGCAGATTGTCCTTCTTCAATAACAAAACTTAAAATTTCAGGAGTATCTTCAGTAATCTCGTATTCTTTGAAAACTGCATCGATTGAGTTTTCTGCGTCTTCTATATAGATTCTAATCAGATTTGGCACAGGTTCTGTCGCTGGTTCTTCTTCCTCTCCAGATTCCGGATCTGGATCCTGATCCTGATCCTGATCTGGCTCTTCTTCTACTGGTTCGTAAGGAATGATGATGCCTTCATCAAATGTCGTTTGCGAGACTTCTTCTGGCCCTGTAGAAAACACAACTGAAATACGGCTTCCTGAATAAATGGTTGTTCCAGCTTCCGGTGACTGACTACTGACTTGTCCTGCAGGAATGTCATCACTCGGTTCATCCGTACTAGATACGGACAAACTCAGTTCATCTGCATAGTCTAAAACACCCGCTTCTGAATATCCAGTCAAATCTCTTAAAGTATAACCTGCCTGTCCTGTACTTACAGTCAGAGTAATAGTTGTTTCTCCTGGAATGATTTCTTCTCCAGCTTCAATATCTTGAGAAATGATATTTCCTTCTGCTATTGTATTACTACTTTGTTGGACACTCTCAACAGTAAATCCTAATGTAGTCAGTTCTGCCCGAATGTCTTCGTAAACTTCCCCTTCATAGTCTTCAACTTCATACGGTTCTTGTCCAGTGCTAACATAAAGAACAACCTCAGCTTCTTCTCTCAGTGTAGAGCCAGCTGCCGGATTAGAACGAATCACCGATCCTGATTCTACCTCTTCACTAGTCTGCTCTATCGGTTCGCCAAGTGTTAAGTTTAACTCCGTTAGTTGTTCTTCAGCCTCTTCTTGTGTCATTCCAGCAAGTTCTGGAACCGTGACTTCTCCAGGTCTTGTAAAGAATCCAATAGCCCCTACAACTATGGTTAAGAATAAAAGGATCAATACCAACCAGATCCATTTTCTTTTTTTACGTTTTTTAGGAGGCGTCTTTTCTTCAGCCTGTTGATCATTAGCGTTCTGTTTGACTTCGCTTTCTGACTGATCCTGTTCTGGTTGATCAGGTACGACAATTGGCGTAATGACCATGGTGTCTTCTTTATCAGAGTCTCTTGGTACAAACTTACTTTCACTAGCTCTCTCAGGAGAAAGTGCCGTCATTAAGTCTTCTTTCATCTCGTCAATGGTCTGATAACGTTGACTTGCTTCTTTAGCCGTTGCTTTTAAAACAACATTTTCGAGCGGCTGTGGAATACGGTTATCAATATCTCTGATCGACGGTAGCTCATTTTGGAAATGCTTCAATGCAATAGAAACAGCAGACTCACCATCGAAGGGAACATCTCCTGTCAGCAATTCAAACAATAAAATCCCCAATGAATAAATGTCCGACTGCTTGGTGGCCATACTTCCACGAGCTTGTTCAGGAGATAGATAATGAACAGAACCTAGTAAAGAATTGGTTTGCGTAATAGAATTTTGAGAAAGCGCCACAGCTATCCCAAAATCCGTTATTTTCACTGAATCATGATGATCAATTAAAATATTTTGTGGCTTGATATCTCTATGAATGATATGGTGCTGATGAGCATACCGAACAGCATCCAGTATTTGACTCATTATACCAATGGATTTCTTGTATGGAATTGGATGGTGATCATGAATATATTGCTTCAAATCTGTACCTTCTACGTATTCCATTACAATATAAGGATTTTCATCTTCTCCAACATCATAAATATTTACAATATTTGGATGGACAAGTTCTGTCGTTGCAAGTGCTTCTCTTTTAAATCTTCTAATACTGTTTTCGTCATTATGGAAATTATAAGCCATTAACTTAACAGCAACGTCTCTTTCGAGGATAAGGTCCTTAGCAAGGTAGACTTTGGCCATACCACCTGCACCAATACTCTTGATGACTTTGTACCTTCCATTGATTCTTTCTCCAGTCTCCATCTAATTCCCCTCCTTTTTTTCTACTGTTTGTTCAAGACCAAGGCTTTGTGGGGCAAGATCCAGCAGACATACCGTAATATTATCCGTTGCGCCATTCTTTAAAGCTTGTTCAATTAACTCATCTGCTTTAGATGCATCACTTTTGTCTTTAGATACGATTGAAAGAATGTCACTTTCACTTATAGCATTCGTCAATCCATCAGAACAAAGTAGCAATAACTGCTTTCCAGGATTAAAAAAACTAAAAAAATCAATTTTCACTTCAGAGCGAACACCAAGAGAACGTGTAAGTGTATTTCGCTTCTCATGCGTTAATGCTTCTTCCTCTGTTATCTGCCCCGTCATTTTCAATTCATTAGCAAAAGAATGGTCTTCTGTTATTCGTGTAATAGAAGTTCCTTCTACGATATACGCTCTACTATCGCCAATATTTGCAATGACCGTCATTTCTTCAAATACAGCAGCTGCAACAAGTGTAGTACCCATGCCTTGAAGGTCTTTAAATATATTGGCAGCATCATAAATCCTCTTATTTTCTTCATTAATATGATTTTGAAACCAGTCTTCTACAGCTTCAATATCTTTATTTTTAAAATCAGACTGTTCCCAGCTATTTCCTAGCTGCAAAACAGCCATTTCACTCGCAATATCACCGGCATTATGTCCACCCATTCCGTCACATAAAACAGCTAATGTTTGATTATCTGCATTAACAAACGTAGAAACATAGTCTTGATTTGAATCTCGCTTACCAATATTAGATCTAGTTGTAATATTCAGTTTCGTTCACCTCTGATTTATAAATAAAGTGCTTTTTTCTGGTCTCTATGTACCTACCCAAATCATTGGATAGGTGCTTTTAACTAGTAGTATGTCTTATTTTTTCTAGATGTACAAGTATCAATTATCTTTAACTAATGAACAGATAAAGAAACCATCCGTTTGATATTCATGCGGATAAAGTCTCAACATATCGTCACTATCCAATTTTAATTGGTTGTTTTCTAAAATGACTGGTTCTACTTTGAAATCAGGATGCTTTTCTAGAAAAGCTTGAATAACTTCTTCGTTTTCTTCGGGTGTAATGGTACACGTACTGTATACTAATCGACCTTTTTCTTTTAATAAAGGTGCCATGTGTGTCAAAAGATCGATTTGTATTTTTTTCAAAGATTTCAAATCCTCTATTGTTTTAGAGTATCTGATTTCAGGTTTTCTTCTCATCAGACCTAGACCGGAACAAGGTGCATCCACTAGTATTTTATCGAATGATTCAGCTTGAACTTCTTCGCTAATTTTACGAGCATCTATATTTTTAGCTATAACGACGGCTTCTACGTTCTGTCTCTTCGCGTTGTCTTCAATGAGCTTGATTTTATGCTTATGGAGATCAAGTGCCAGTACTTCTCCTCCTAGCTGAGCATCTAGATAAGAAGCGATATGTGTTGTCTTACCACCAGGCGCTGCGCAAGCATCCAAAACTTTATCCCCTGGCTCTAATTGTAGCGAAGGAGCAACCAGCATTGAACTTTCATCTTGAATCGTCAGTTTACCAGATTTGAATAACTCTGATTTTGCAGGCAACCCACTTTCACTAATCAATCCTTGAGGAGATACGATACTTCTCTTGACGCTATAACCTTCTGCCGTCAATTGCTCAATAGCTTCTTCAATCGTGATTTGTTTCTGATTCACTCTCAAGCTGACTTTTGATTTTTCAGAAAGAGATTGTGCATATTTTTCTGTTTCTTCTATCCCAATTTTATTTATACTTTTTTCAATCATCCAGTCAGGAAGACTATACTGGATACCCAGTCTCTTTACTGGATCTTCAATTTTAAGAAAGTCTGGCTTTTCACTTCTCAGTACGTTTCTAAGCACACCATTCACTAGTCCAGCAATCCCTTTATGTCCTCTGGATTTAGCGATATTCACCGCTTCATTTAAGACAGCGTGATCTGGAACGCGTTCAAGGTAATGTAATTGATAAACTGAAAGTCTTAAAAGTTCTAGTACCCAGTTTTCCAGCTTTTTTTTCTGATCAAGAAAAGGCTCTAATGTGTAATCCAGCGTTCGTTTTCTCTGAATCACACCATAAACCAGTTCCGTTAATAAATTGCTATCTTCTCTTGATAGTGCATGTTTTTCAATTGTCTGATTCAAGACAATATTACTGAATGCCCCTTTAGTATTCACTTTTTCAAGTATGGTCATAGCTAGATAGCGGCTACTGTTTCTAATCGTATTATTCGCCAAATTTACATCCTTCTTTCAGTTGACTACCTGCGCCAACAAGGTAATCTCTTGTTTTCATTTTTGGTTTCCCAGAGGGTTGGATTTCAATCAGTTCAATTAACGTTCTTGAACCACAAGCAACCACAATGGCATTTTTTTGGATTTCTTCAATCGTACCTGGTTTTTTAGTAGCTGTACCCTCTACTGGTTTGACTGACCAAATTTTCATTCTTTTTCCCTGGAAATAAGTATGAGATCCTGGGAAAGGTCGCAACCCTCTAACTTTACAGTCGATTTCTTCAGCTGTTTGATTGAAGTCAATTTTTTCCTGTTCTGAGTGAATCATAGGTGCATACGTCACTTCATTCGGATCTTGCTCAATTGAAGGATTCGTTCTATTAAAAATAGCTGGTAATATCTCCATGAGAGTATCTCTTCCCAAGAGACTCAATTTTTCAAACATAGATCCTACATCATCTTGTTTTGTGATTGGTATTGTTTGCTGAGCAATGATATTCCCAGCATCCATTTCTTTCTCCATATACATGATTGTAACACCCGTTTCATCATCTCCATTGATTATCGCTGAATGGATTGGTGCAGCACCACGATATTTCGGAAGAAGAGATGCATGAACATTGATAGATTTGAATTCTGGAGTATAAAGCAATTTAGTCGGAACATATTGTCCATAAGCCGCAGTTATTAATAAATCTGGTTTCAAATCGAGGATTTGTTGCATTTCTTCAGATCCAGATAATTTTTCCGGCTGGTAAACTGGCAGATCCAGTTCTAACGCCAAAGCTTTGACGGGTGGTGGTGTCAGAACTTTTTTCCGTCCTACTTTTCTGTCTGGTTGTGTAACGACAGCAACAACCTCAACTTGTTCTGATTCCGATAGTGCTTTTAATATAGGGACTGAGAACTGAGGGGTTCCCATAAAGACGATTTTATACACAGTGTTCCTCCTAATGAATGTTTCTTTAAATGAAGTTCATGGGTTGCGCATCAATTGAAACGAACAGACCTTTGGCCTGATCTTTTTGACTGTTCATCAATAGTTCATGCAATCTTTCAGATAACGCTGCCTCTTTTTTATACTTTATAATGGCTTGAAAATGATAGCGATTATGCGTTCTAGCAATTGATTTAGGTGTTGGTCCCAAGACAATCGCCTTTTCGCTCAGCACCGGTTTTATAAAATGAATGAATTCCCCGATTTTTTTTGCGGCAGTCATTTCATTTTCATGGCTGACAGAGATACTTACTAGAAAATAGTATGGACTATAATCACTGATATGCCTCAACTGCATTTCTCTTTTGTAAAAAGCATTATAGTCATGTCTCTTCGCGTATTGAATGGCATAATGATCTGGATTAAATGACTGTACATAGACTTTCCCTATTTTTTCAGCTCTACCTGCTCGTCCACTGACTTGAGTGAGTAATTGGAAAGTTCTTTCCGCTGATCTAAAATCTGGCAATCCTAGAGATGTATCTGCATTAATTACCCCAACCAGTGTAACATCGGGAAAATCCAGACCTTTTGCAATCATTTGAGTACCAAGCAAAATATCGGCTTTTTTATCGCCAAAATCATTCAATAACCGCTCATGAGCGCCTTTTCTTCTTGTCGTGTCTACATCCATTCTAAGAATTCTAGCATCCGGAAATAGTTCTTGTAATTCTTCTTGGACTTTTTGCGTTCCAGTTCCAAAATAGCGGATACTCTTACTACGACAACTTGGACAGATAGATGGAATACCTTCTTCATGTCCGCAATAATGACATTTCATGGTTTTTGTATCCATATGCAGCGTCTGCGAAATATCACAGTTCGGGCATTCCAACACAAATCCACAATCTCGACACATCACGAATGAAGAGTACCCTCTCCTATTCAACATCAAAACAGCCTGCTCATTTTTCTCTATTCGATCTTTAATAGCTGCCTGTAATTCCATTGAGAAGTTGCTTCGATTCCCTATTTTGGCTTCTTCTCGCATATCAATGACTTTTACTTCTGGTAAAGCTTTCTTATTTGCTCGTTCATTTAATTCCAGTAAAGTATAAACGCCTTTACTTGCTCTTGCGCTAGACTCCAAGGATGGCGTCGCACTTCCTAAAATAACAGGACAGTTGTGGAAATCACCTCGCCAGATTGCAATATCTTTCGCATGGTATCTCGGGTTTTCTTCTTGTTTGTAGCTAGTTTCATGTTCTTCATCAATGATAATCAAGCCAATCTTTTTCAAAGGTGCAAATACACTGGATCTAGCGCCTACAACAACTGATGCTTCTCCATTATTGATTTTGCGCCATTCATCGTACTTTTCACCTTCCGAAAGTCCACTGTGCAGCACAGCTACCTTTTCACCGAATCGACTTTTAAATCTGTATACCATTTGAGGTGTTAATGCAATTTCCGGCACGAGCATCAATGCTCCCAGATCTTGGTCAATAACCTTTGAAATCGTCTGAAGATATACTTCTGTTTTTCCGCTACCCGTTATACCTTTCAACAAAAAAACTTGGTGTTCTTTGCTGTCCAATTTTTTAGATATCTGATCATAGGCTACTTGCTGTTCATCGTTAAGCTTCAAATGATGGCTTTTATCTATAGTAATATCTTTAAAAGGATCTCGATAAACCTCAACATCTTTGATTTCTAGCCAGCCTTTTTTCTGAGCTTCATTGATAGAAGAAAGTGAAATTCCATATTCTTCCTTAATCCCCTTCGTATCGACCCATTCATTTTCTTCCATTGATTGTAAAACATTAATCAAAGCAATTTGCTTTTTAGCATTTTGTCTAAGTGTTTCACGTATTTCTTCCAATTGTTCAAAATTTGATACAGATCTGATTTTCTTAACAGTTTTCTTCGTACGCTTATCCTTAACGTTGTAATTGACTTCTACTTTATCTGCCGCTTTAAGTTCCAACATCTGCTTGACTAAGTTTCGATCAATCACTTCTTCCCAAGACAAGGTATCTTTACCTTTGAATAATTCGAAAAACAACTCTTCATCGATATCATCGACAATAGTGACCGTTTTTTCGTATTTTGCTCTTAGTACTGCAGGAAGCATGGTCTGATAACAACTGATTTGAAAACTATACGTACTTCTAGCCATATATTCGCCAAGTTGAATCAATTCCGGTTTTAAAACTGGCGCAAGATCCATCAACTCATCGATTTCCTTGAGCTTTCCTTCATAATCGCTCGACTCGAATATATTTGTAACGAACCCTTGTACTAATCGAGAACCATTACCAAATGGAACCACTACTCTCATCCCTGGTTCTAAACGCTGTTCGAACGCTTGAGGAATCTTATAGTGAAACGGTCTGTTTGTTTGCAGTACTGGAACATCAACAATCACTTCGGCTACGTAAGGCATTTTGGTCTTCCTTTCATTCTAAACGTTCGATCAGTATTTCAATGATACTTTGAGCAATTTCTGCTTTCTTGGATAATTTGATTGTTACGGGCTGATTAGTGTCTGAATATATTGTGACTTCATTATGATTGGAATTGAATCCTCTGTCTTTTTTACCCACATCGTTTGCTACAATTAAATCTGCATTTTTTTCAGTCAACTTTTTCAAAGCATAAGTTTCAATGTTTTCTGTTTCAGCGGCAAATCCAATTAAAAATTGTTTTGTTTTCTTTTTACCCATTTCTTTTAAAATATCTGGATTTTTTTTCAATTCAATCGTTAACTGATCTTGTTTTTTCATTTTATGTTCTTCAACTTTCAAAGGCGCATAGTCTGAAACAGCAGCCGCCATAATCAGCACATCTATTTCTTGAAACATTTGATTAACGGCTTCATACATTTGTGCAGCAGAATCAATTTGGATTCGATTAATTTGTTTGCGTGATGGCAAATCGCTCACCGTTATCAAGGTCACTTCTGCGCCTGCACTCCATGCGGCTTCTGCAAGCGCATGTCCCATCTTCCCTGACGAGTCATTTGAGATGAAACGAACCGGATCAATTCTTTCCTTCGTTCCCCCCGCAGTGATCAGTACTTTTTTCCCTTTTAATGGCAAGTTTTCTCTGAATTCCATCAAAAATCCTTCTAACGCTTCAATAATCGCATCTGTTTCTGGAAATCTGCCTTTACCACTATAGCCTTCTGCGAGAAAACCTGTTTCAGGCTCCATGACATAATGATGACGATTTCTCAGTGTGTCAATATTCTTTTGCGTCGCTGGATGCTCTAGCATATGTTCATTCATTGCTGGAACTAAAAATATTGGTGATACAGTTGCCAACAATGCTGAAGTCACAAAATTGTCAGCCATTCCATTTGCTAGTTTTGCAATTGTATTGGCTGTAGCAGGTGCAACGATAGAAACATCTGCCCAGTCGGCAAAATGTATATGCTGTACGTAGTGCGGATCTTCTTCTGAAAAGGTATCTATATGAACGGCATGCTTGCTCAATACTTGAAATGTCAATGGGGATACAAATTCTGTTGCTGAAGGGGTCATGGCAACTTGGACGTCAGCGCCCATTTTAATTAATTCTCTCATTAAACTAATAGATTTGTAAACAGCAATTCCACCCGTTACATAAAAGGCTACTTTCAAATCTTTCATGATCTACACATCCTCACTTATCTAATAAGATTATTTTACCAAGAAATAGAACGAAAGTCTTTAAGACCTCCATTTACTCTCAACAATAGATGTAAACTGGCTACTCATAAAAAAACCTCTGCCAGTGTTTATTGCAGATAAGAAGGTTCCTTTTCTACAATAACACAATACCCGCAGAGGTTTTGTTAATTTGTACTCGTTTAGTGTTGGATACTTTCGGGATCTAGAACGATATCTCCAGATTCAATTTCTTCAAGAGCTCTACCTACATTTTTAATAGACTGATAATCGTCTAACAAATCTACATTGTGGCTATGTTGCATTTCTTTAGCTCTTTTAGAAGCAAGTATAACCAATGAATATTTTGAATCGATTTTGTCTAATAATTTATCTTGTGAAGGATATAATAACATATTATTCCATCTCCTCTATAATTTCTGCAAACTCTTTTAAATTGCGTGTAACCTTAAGATGTTCACTTTCAATGATATTTCGAATTTTTCTAGCTGCATTATTAACTGTATCATTTTCTACCACATAATCATAGTACTGAATCAGTTTTAATTCTTCCACCGCTTTTGTCATACGCTTTTGAATCATCTCATGACTATCTGTTCCGCGGTTGACAATACGCGAGTTCAGTTCTTCAAGATCAGGTGGTGATAAGAACACGAAAATACCTTCCGGCATTTTTTCTCTGACTTTCAGTGCTCCTTGTACTTCAATCTCTAGAAAAACATCTCTGCCTTCATCTAGTGTTTTATTGACATATTCTAAAGGTGTCCCATAATAATTACCGACGTATTCTGCATATTCAAGTAATCCGTCTTCTTGAATCAATTGTTCAAATTGTTCTTTCGTACGAAAATAGTAGTCTACCGCTTCTACTTCGCCTGTTCTTTGCATTCTAGTAGTCATTGAAACAGAGTATACAAAATCATTATTATAATTATCAAAAATGGCTTTTCTAACTGTTCCCTTGCCTACTCCTGACGGCCCAGATAGAACAATCAATAATCCTCGATCAGTCATTACTACTTCCTTCCCAAAACATTTCTCTCGTTTGAACCCTTATCCTCAATATTACCACATAATAGGAAATTTTTGGGAATTTTTTTAGTTATTTTATTTAATGACTGAATTTCTCTTCGAGGTAAAGCATATAAAGTGCCAGCATAAAAGGAAATGGTTTGATAGTAGCTACTAATTTGGATAAAATATTTGAAAGATCGCTAGTGGAATTTTTGAGTGTATTGTAGATAAACAAAGTCATTTGACGATCAGATACAAAAGGAACGTTTTCTTTAATCTTTTCTGCCCATTCTTTTCCACTTAAGTGAAATTCGGGTGCAAGCTCACTAAAAGACCCTTCGTTATTTAGAGTCTGCATCCTATCCAAAATTTCTCTCTGAAAAGCTTCAGCTTTATATGCTTCTTCGGGCAATAATCTAAAACACTTTCCAGCCAGTTCCATCATTGCTAATGGAAGTGTCTCGTAAGTGACTTCTTTGTTCCACTTACTTGATATCTCTCCAACCATATTTATCTGATATTCTTCATCTTCAAGAAAGTCTTCTAAACCATCAAAATCTTTTCCTTGCATGATTTTATTTAGAGATTGATAGAAAGCACGGTAATCTTCCTCGATACTGTCTGTTTCAAAAGTATACCAGAATCCTTTAAATCGATTAGAAAGTTTCATTGTTTCTAAGTAACCTAACTCAATATTCAATGAGGTTCTTTTTTTATTAAACAAAAGCAAATCCCCCAACGACCACTGCGTTCGAACCCATTTAGTTGGAACACTATCTACTCTGTGGTCAACGCTAAAAAGACCGGGACCTTGTAAATCTACAACAATCATTTTATCTGGCTTTCTATCTATAACCATCTCATAGGGTATATTGTTTTTATAGCCTCCATCCATATATGCCGTACCATCAATAATGGTTTTTTCCATTGCGGGATACAATGAAGCACTGGCTAACAGGTAATCTTTCAAACGATTTTCAGGTATATCTTTTAAATAGAAGAATTCTATTTCCCCAGTATCATCATTCGTTACTGATAGCCCAAAATCAATGGGAGATTTGCGTATGGCTGATTCATCAGTAATATATTCGCTAATGAGTTCTTTCAAAGGGGCTGAACTCAATCCTTTGGAGCCAATAGCTTTGATAAAGAAGCCGCCTAATGTTCTTTGATAATCATTGAAACTATCAATACTTAAAGGAAATTCATAGTCTAAAATTGATGATCCTTCGATATCTTTCCACATGGTTTCAGCCTCTTCAACATTGCCTTGCAGCATTAAAGCTCCGTTTAAAGCGCCTACTGATGTTCCAGTGATAATATCTGGAACAAAATTTAATTCTTTTAAAGCTTTCCAAACACCAATCTCGAAAGAACCTCTTGCACCCCCACCTCCTAGAACAAGTGCACTTTTTTCATTTTCTTTTAAATCGAAAAAATTTTCAATCAATTGTAGTGCCTCCTAATCAGTCAGATCATTCTTATTCATAGTACAATCTGTTAAGATTTTTGACAACTTTAATCACTTCAAATAAAAAAAGCACCAATACCAAGTATCGGTGCTTTCCATATCCATTAACCCATGTCTTTTACTTTCATCAAACGAGTGATAGAAGCACGTTCTGCTTCATCAAGTTTCATTTGAATAAAGTAAATAGTTTCTTCAAGTTGTGGAATCGTCATGAATTCAAGTGCATTTACACGACGTCTAGTTTTCTCAATTTCATCAGCCATCAATTGACAAGTTTTTTCAATTTCAGCTAACTCTAGCATGTCTGGCATAACTTCAACCAGATATTCAAAGGTCAGATCTAATTCACCATTGGAATTCAGATATCCATAACTTAAGTCTTTTGGATCCCCAGCATTGTCATCATATTGAAAATGCATTTGAGGAACTCGAACACTCATGATATTTTTCTGGTCAATATTTAGATTAACGCTTTGAGTAGGCACTGCCATAAGCTCTTCAATGAAGTTTTCATGAACAAGTGACTTAGCCATCGCAAAAGATTGCATAGCTTTAGATAATTTTTCTTCCACTTCGATACGCAATTCATTGTTTTGACGAATCAACGTAATGAAACGTCTCATCAGTTCATCTTGCTTATCTTTGAGGAGTTTATGTCCTCTAGAAGCTAACGAAAGACGATCTTTAAGGTTTGATAGTTCCATTCGAGTGGGGTTGACATTTAATTTAGCCATTTACCTCACTCTCCTTTTGGTAAATATTTATCCAGCATATCATCCTTGATACGTTTCAGTTCACCACGTGGCAAGACTTTCAGTAAGTCCCATCCTAAATCAAGTGTTTCTTGAATTGAACGGTTTGCATAGTTACCTTGATTTACGTATTCTTTCTCGAATTTGTTCGTAAATTCAACATAACTACGGTCACTTTTAGACAAAGCAGCTTCCCCAAGTACTGCAGATAATTCTTTCGCTTCTTTACCTTGTGCATAAGCAGAGAAAATCTGGTTCATTGTAGCTGAGTGGTCTTCACGTGTCTTACCTTCGCCTGTACCTTTATCTTTCAAACGAGAAAGAGAAGGCAATACATCGATTGGTGGCTGATACCCTTGGTTGAATAGGTCACGAGACAGAATGATTTGTCCTTCTGTGATGTAACCCGTTAAATCGGGAATCGGGTGCGTGATATCTTCTTCGGGCATTGTCAGGATTGGAATCTGAGTAACAGATCCTTTAGATCCTTCCAGACGTCCAGCACGCTCATATAATGTCGCTAAGTTGGTATACAAGTAACCAGGATATCCACGACGACCAGGAACTTCACGTCTAGCGGCAGAGATTTCACGAAGTGCTTCCGCATAGTTTGTCATGTCAGTCATGATAACTAAAACGTGCATATCTTTCTCAAACGCTAAATACTCAGCAGCTGTTAGTGCCATACGAGGTGTTGCGATACGTTCGATCGCAGGATCATCTGCCAAGTTGACGAATAATACTGAACGATCGATTGCGCCGGTTTTCTTGAAATCTTCCATGAAGAATTCAGCTTCTTCAAACGTAATACCAATTGCAGCAAATACAACGGCAAATTTGTCATCAGAGTTTGTAACACTTGCTTGTCTAGCGATTTGAGCCGCAAGCTCTTTGTGTGGTAAACCAGATGCAGAAAACACAGGTAGTTTTTGTCCACGAACCAAAGTGTTCAAATGATCAATCGTTGATATACCTGTTTGAATAAATTCATCTGGATAGTTACGTGCAATCGGGTTGATTGCAATACCATTGATATCTAAACTTTTTTCAGGGATAAGGTCTGGTCCGCCATCATTTACTCGGCCCATTCCGTCAAACGTACGACCAATCATGTCTTCAGATACGTCTAATGATAGAGGTCTACCTAAAAAACGTACTTTAGTATCTTTCAAGTTAATACCAGTTGACCCTTCGAATAATTGAACAACAGCATTCTCACCGTTAATTTCAAGTACTTGTCCACGTCTTCTAGTGCCGTCTTGAAGTTCAATATCAACAAGTTCATCATATTTAACACCTTCAACACCGGTAACGGTCATTAAGGGTCCGACTATTTCGGAAACTGTTTTATACTCTTTAAGCATCTGACTCTACACCACCTTTTTCAATAACCTTTTGAATCGTTTCTTCTGTTTGTTTACGAATATCAGCGAAACGAGAAAGTTCTTCTTCAGGGATAAATTTAGAACGTCCGATTCTTTCACGGATTTCTTCAGTACCCTCATTAATTTCGTCATAATAAGCACCTAAGTCCATTGCACGTAGAGCTTTATCTTGGAAATCGAGAATCGTTTCAATCATTTCAAATTGTTTCTCACGAGAAGTATACGTATCAACATCATCAAACGCATTTTGTTGTAGGAAATCTTCACGAATCATTCGAGCAACAACTAATTTCAGTCTGTCTTTCTCAGATAGAGACTCAACCCCAACTAAACGAACAATTTCTTGAAGTTCTGACTCGTCTTGTAGTAAAGATTTCACTCGTGTAACTTTACCATTCCAGTCAACATTCAGTTTATTACCAACGTATTCATTCATTTCATTTGAATATAATGAATACGAGCTTAACCAGTTGATTGATGGGAAGTGACGTCTTTGTGCAAGTGATGAATCAAGACCCCAGTAAACTTTAGCTACACGTAAAGTATTTTGTGTAACGGGCTCTGAAGTATCTCCACCTGGAGGTGAAACGGCTCCGATAGCTGTGATTGATCCTTCACGTCCTGTAGAACCTAAAGAAACAACTTTACCAGCTCTTTCATAGTATTCAGCTAGACGACTACCTAGATATGCTGGATATCCTTCATCCCCAGGCATCTCTTCTAGACGACCAGACATTTCACGAAGTGCTTCTGCCCAACGAGAAGTTGAATCAGCCATGATTGCGACTGAATAGCCCATATCACGGAAGTATTCAGCGATTGTGATACCTGTATAGATAGAAGCCTCACGTGCCGCAACTGGCATGTTAGAAGTATTCGCAATCAATACTGTTCTCTCCATGATTGATTTTCCAGTATTAGGATCAATCAATTCAGGGAACTCGTTGATAACGTCCGTCATTTCATTACCACGTTCTCCACAACCAACATAAACAACTAAATCTACATCTGCCCATTTAGCGATTTGGTGTTGTACAACTGTTTTTCCGGCACCAAATGGTCCAGGAACTGCAGCTGCTCCACCTTTTGCAACAGGGAATAGTGTATCAATAACACGTTGTCCAGTAATTAATGGTTCAACTGGATTTAATTTACGTTGAATTGGACGACCACGTCGAACGGGCCATTTTTGGATCATTGTGAATTCTTTGTCACCATTTTCAGTTTCAATAACATATAGTGGATCTGTAAGTTTGTACGTTCCACTAGTAATTGATTTAACTGTTCCGCTGATACCATTTGGTACCATGATTCTGTGTTCTAATACACTAGTCTCTTGAACAGTACCTAAAATGTCTCCAGCAACAACTTTAGTTCCTACTTCGGCTGTAGCTGTGAATTCCCATTCTTTATCTCTATTCAGTGGCTTGATTTCCATACCACGTTCCAAGAAGTTACTTTGCGTTTTATCCATAAATTCATCTAATGGTCGTTGAATACCATCAAACATTTGTGCAATCATTCCCGGCGCAAGCTCAACTGACAATGGTTCTCCAGTTGTTTCAACTTTTTCACCAGGTCCAACCATTGAAGTCTCTTCATATACCTGAATAGATGCAACATCTCCTCGCATCTCAATGATTTCACCAATCAATCCTAAATTACCTACTCGGCAAATATCTTGTATATTAGCTGATTCCATATCTTTAGCCGTAACTAAAGGTCCGGAAACACTAACGATTGTTCCGTTACTCAAATTCGTACCCTCCTATAAAATATTTTGACCCACAGCTTTTTCGACGTTTTCTTGGACACGTTTCTTCCCAATGCCGCGTGAACCAGCATGATTCGGGATCAAAATGATGGCAGGTGTTAACTTAGCATCATATCTTCTTATCGTATCTGGGATCAGTTCTGCCAATTGCTCAGTTAAATAAATAACCCCGTATTTCTGGTCTGCGAGTTTATCAATCGTACGTCTGGTCTCTTTTGCTTCTGAAGCAAAATATACATCAAATCCAAGCATTTTAAACGCTAATACAGATTCTCTGTCTCCAACAACACCAATTTTGCTAGGCATAATTTAATCGCATCCTTTCTCTAATTCCATCGGCAGAAACGCCGTTTTCCTTACCAGAAAGTATGAGACGTAGATTTTTGACTTCAGTTTCTTTTGCGTAAATAAAAGCTGCAATCGGTAAAGGACCGAAAGACTTCAATTTAGCATCTTGCATCATTTTCATATAGGCATTATCAATTTCAAAGTCCAGCTTAACTGGTGAAATCTCGTTTGTATCAGAGTCAACAGATGCTTCAATAATTGATTTATACTTAGTATTTTTCAAAGTATTGGCAGCCGTACTCATATCTTTGTTCGCAATATCCACAAGATCAGCCTTTGGAATAGAACCAGAGCTAGACAAAATCGTAACCAAGAAGTTACGTGTTCTGTTTTGTTTCATTGCTCGAGTCAGTGTAGATAAATTCTGAAAATCGATAAAAGTCTCAACCATTTCTGGTATACCTTGCTCACCAGTTTCATCAGCAAGTATACGCATATGACTGAAGAACCGACGATCTAAAATAATATCTATTGACTGAGTATTCTGGTACTCATCGTAGTCCATTTGTACTTCATTTATACTATCCAAGTAAGGTTGAGGAAGAACGTCTGAAGCTCCTGTTCTAACGGCTTGTCTCAATTCAGAGATATCGTAACGTCCGATTGGGATAAACAGGTGATCCAAATCTTGTTCTGTGAACTCCTCTTTGAATAACACTTTTAGATTATGGTATGCATAACGTAAACCGAAAACTTCTACTAGAGCTTTATTCGGTGAGATTTTAAATAACTCATCAAATGTTTGATGTAACTCATTCATTAGCATGGTGTCATAATCTTTATCCTCTTTTATTCGATCAACATCATTTCTATATGGGGTTTCACGTAGTACATTTACAGCGTCTTCAAATGAATCTGCTGCCAGCATACGGTCATAATGTCCCCGATTAAGGAGGTTATTTTCATACACACGAATGAGTACATTACTTGAACCATAAGCGGTATCTTTCAAGTTTTTCTCCTCCTTAAACAAATAATTCTTTAGTTATGATCGGTACAATTTCTGATCTTGCATCTTCAATTAATGCATCGAATAAGAAGTTGTATTCAATACTTTGTATCTGTACTAGCAATCCAGCTTCATTTTTAACCGTCTCGTTTGAAAGAGTCGCTTCAATTGATGAGCCAGTTACACTTTCCAACCATGCTTGGTCGATTAAACCTGCTGTTTTAGAGCCTAGTACAATGGTTACTTTATTTTCTGATTGGAATTGAGAAATAACATCTTTTGTAAATTGTTTGAAATCCGCTTCGTTAATTTGATCTAACTCAACTTTAGCATCTTCCAAAACACGCGAAAGAATCGCTTGTTTAGCAGATAAGACGTCATTTCTTTTTTGAATCTCAAGCGTATTATTACGAATTGTATAGTTTTGTTGTGCATTTTCGTCAATTGTTTGCTTGCGCGCAATTTTATCTTGTTCTGCTTTGGCGCGAGCTGCTTGGACTTCATCCTCAGCGTTTTTGCGTGCTTCTTCAACACGTTGACGAATAGCTACTTTTTCTTTTTCAATAACTTTTTCTGTTAATAATTTTAAATCCGCCATACTGAACCTCCTTAGTATTTCTTCTTTCAGTATAGAGTAAAGATTCCGTTCAATACGATCTTTACTCTATTAAAGAAGTGATTCTATTTTTATTATAAGATGATCATTACTAAGGAAATAACGAATCCTAAGATTGCATAAGTCTCAACCATTGCTGAGTAGATGATACCTTTAGTAGTGTGTTCTGGTTTTTGAGCTAAGATTTGCATAGCTGCTGCAGAAACGCGACCTTGGTTACCACCTGAAGAAAGACATGTAAATGCTACTGGTAATCCAGCCATAAACAGGTACCAACCTTCTGATACTGCTAATTCAGGAGTGATTTGTAGGAAAATCAAGAACCCGATAACGAAACCGTAAAGACCTTGTGTTGCTGGTAGCATTTGTAGTACTAATGCACGACCAAATGATTCTGGTTGTTCTTTTGTTAACGCTGCTGCAGCTTCACCGGCAGTTGCTACCCCGCGTGAAGATCCGATACCTGAAAAGATAACAGCCATAGCTATTCCTAATCCAGCAAAAATTTGACCCATGTTGTCCCCTAAAAGTGTTTGTAAAAATTCCATTATATTATTCCTCCATTAATTTAATTAGTTTCTTTTTTTAACCAAATGTGTTTTTCAAGTGTTTTAAGAGGGGTTAATGGCTTACCGCCACCCTCGAAGAATTTACCGAAAAATTCCACGTATTGTAATCTTGATGAATGGACATATGCACTTAAGAATGATAATGCAATATTCATTCCTTGAAGAGCGATAATCAATACTACACCGATTGTGAATCTGAACAGTGGTGGCAAGAATCCGATAATCAAGTTAAAGGCCATTGCGATATTCGCACTTGCTACACCCAACGCCATTAAACGAGTATAACTAACGACGTCTCCGACGTAACCAGTAACACCGTACAAGTTGTATAATCCCAATCCAAATCCAAGTCCCTTGTTTTTACTAGAGATTGTTGAAACGACAATAATCCCTACAACATTAATCAATGTTAAACCAAGACCAACTTGAGAAACGATTGGTATATTGAAGACCATTGAGCCTAAAACATAAACTACAAGTCCTAGTAGCATCATTGCCCAAGCATAACCATCTACATAACTAGAAGCTCTTTGTCCTTGACGATTTTTGATAATTCCGTTCATAACTAACCCAAAAATCAATTGGACTACACCCAGAGCAACTGATAAAATCATAACTTCGATAACATTATCTTGCAACGAGAGTACATGGAACGGTAACGATATTCCGAAGAAACTTCCGAAAAACAATCCGAATACCATAGTCGGATACGATAGTATATGAAGAAATTTCATAAATCTTCTCGTAGAGCCTTCTACACTGAAAAATTTCAATGCGACGAAAGTAACGAGTCCAAGTAAAACTCCATATCCTAAATCTGCTCCGATCATACCGAAGAAAATCATGAAGAACGGGAACATAAGTGGTGTTGGATCGACTTCATTGTATTTTGGCAAACTGAACATCTCAGTAATCAATTCGAATGGTTTGATCAAGTTGCTATTTTTCAAAACGATTGGAACCTGGTTGAATTCTTCCATTTTCACATCATCTGTCATAACAACAATACTATCTTCTCCAATTTCAGAATGAAGAGTATTTTTCAACAAATCAACTTTTTCTTCTTCAATCCATCCACTAGCAATAAATAGGTGTTCACTATTTAAAACCAAGTCTTTAGCTAAATCTCTTTGTCCGAGATTATAGTAGTATTCTTCTGCTAATTCAAGATCTTTAACAAGTGGTTTCCACTCTTTCATTTCTTTTTTAGCAGCCGATTCTTCTTCACGTAACCCTTTTTGAGCATTTAAATTAGCATATAATGCATCTTCCGGTAACAGGTCATACGTGTATTTTAGTTCTCTGAAACTTAATTCTACAACGAGTTTACTGAAAGCTTCTTCATTATCCTTTGGAACAATGATCATATAAGCAGATTCATCTTGTCTACTATAAATTTCTTCAAAGTATACAGTAGCTAACTCATCTAATCCTTGGGTTAATAAAGGTGCATGTTCATTATCAACTGTTCCGATGTGAACATTCAACAACTTAAGTCCTTTAACTTCTTGAGGAAGGAAATTAAGTCCTCGCCATTTTCTTAAAAATGATTCTTCTTCTTGAAGAGCCTTTTTCTGCTCTTCAATCTGATTCAACTTTTGTTCTCTTGAATTCACTTTGTCGATTAAATCATCCACGTCTACGTTTGAAACATGGCTCTCCAATTCTTCCAAAGAGAAAACATCACGCTTTGTCTTTAATTTTTCAATCGTTCCAGGTTGAGGAACATACTTGTTAACAAAAGTGATTGCGTGCTCAATATCTTGAATTTTTGTTTGAAAATCCGCAGTTTCTTTGTAAGAATCTGTGACTTCAAACTGATCAAGAATTTCTTCTTCTAAAACATCCGATAGTGAAATGACTTCGATACTCTGCATTTCTTGAATAGAACGCAACAATGTTTCTTTGTTCTGTTGCTCGGCCATCAAAGTCAGTTTTTTCATTTTAGCGATTGCCATATCGACGCACTACCTCCTCTGCTATTCGATTGGCTAGAGCATTTTTGTTCTCTTGATAAGCCTGTTCGAACCGCTCTGCTTCTCTACTAGCGGATTCATCCATTTCAGCTTTGTCTTTCTCTAATTTACTACTGTAAATTTGCTCTTGCTCAGACTTGTATTCTGACAACTCTGCTTCAAGTGCTGTTCGAATAGATTCAACTTCTTGGGCTGTTTCTTTTTCGATCTGCTTGATTTCGTTATCAGCATCTTTCCGTAATTGAGAAGCGCGTGCTTCAGCGTCTTTTACATAATTAATTGCCTCACGGTTCATATCGTGCCTCCTTCCGCCAAAAAGGGCGCAACTAACAAGCCTCTTCTCACCCCAGAAGAAATTATCCTTGAAAGCTCACGCCCAACCGCATTAATATTTTATTTCGACTACGAGTAATATGATACCATACGTCTCACGAGATTTCAATTCGATAGCCCTACTATAAATGAAGATTTTTGTTGTAGAATCAAAGATTGTTAGCACTTGCAACTTCATATTCTTTATTTTAAGTTTACTCTAACCAATTGTGGACACTTTAACCTAAGATTCTTAATATCGCGAGTTTTCAATAGTGTTTTCATCACTATGATTTGTATTTTATAGTCCCTATTTTTTATTATGTTATTTAAACTCTAACTCAAAATAAACGTACACATTGAAACAGACAGTCAATGAAATTTTCCGAAGTTAAAAACCATTTAACCTTAACTGTACTTACTTAGTAGAAGGCTTCTTAAGTCGAAATTTAGTTGTCCAAATTGACTTTCTAATTCTTTGTTGACAAACGGAATGCGTGTTCGGTATAATCTATTTAAACAAACGTTCGGGAGATGAGCTCATGGAAAAATTTGCAGTTGAAAAAAATCAAATCCTTCATTACTTCAAAGAAACTTATTTAAATCGTAGTCACTTTGCAGTTCATAAACAAATGCCAGCTTTACAACTAAGACACTTCATCAAACAAGCTGTGCGTAAACAGAAACTGATTACTATACAATTGAATCCATCTGCACACGACTCATCTATATCCGAATGTACTGGAACAGCTTCTTTTTCTCCTTATAGTAGTCAAATCATTTTGAATAGCCATAATAGTAATACTGTTCATTTGATAAACAGTGATCAAATCAGACATATTAGACTAGTTAAGTAAACTCTATAGTTTAAACTTTCGTTTTATTTATTGCTAGTATATTTCTTAACACTAAAAAGTCTTCAGAGGGAGAAACACGTTCCCTTTGAAGACTTTTTCACGTTATTACAAATGAATTTTATACATACTTATTACAAAACCTATAGTATTGGCGAAAACAAACGACTAAATTGCTGCTTGAATAATTCCCATTTAGAATACTGGTTTATGATTTCTCGAGTTAATTCATAAGAAGCTTCCATATCTTTCTCGAAAATAGCTACTTGCTCTTTCGCCAAATGGCGATCGTAAATAAAGGTATTGACTTCAAAGTTCAGCTTAAAACTTCTTATATCAAAGTTGGCTGTACCCACTGATAATATTTCTCCATCTATTACGATTGTCTTTGCATGAATAAATCCAGCATCGTAAATATATACTTTGACGCCTGAGTTAATCATTTCTTCCGCATAGCTAAGAGTAGCACGGTATATGAAAGGATGATCTGGTTTGTTGGGGATCATCAATTTAACATCAATACCAGATAAACTCGCAATTTTTATCGTTTCCATCAACGCTTCATCTGGTATGAAATAGGGTGTCTGGATATAAACGGACTCCTTAGCCATACTAATCATTTTAAGAAAACCTTTTTTAATTGCATGCATTTCAGTATCTGGTCCGCTGGAAACAATTTGTAGATCAGTGGAGCCTATAAAAGATGAAACTGGAAAATAACTTTCTTCATAACTGACTGGATGATGTTTTACAGATGCATTCCAGTCCATCAAAAACCTTGTTTGCAAAGGAAGAACACCGTTTCCGTTGATTCTAAGATGTGTATCTCTCCAGTATCCCATCTTTTCGTAGAGACCCAAATAATCATCTCCGACATTAAAGCCTCCTGTATAACCCACTTTTCCATCGATTACGACTATTTTTCTGTGATTTCTGTAGTTCAGTCTGAAAAATTTAGAACCGAAGAAAGGCTCAGCTTTTCCTCCTAGAGCTTTTAGATGTTCAAAGAAATGAGCGCCTACGACTCTAGCCCCAATCGGATCATATAAAACTTTAACTTCAACCCCATTTTCAGCTCTTTCTTCTAGAGCTTTTAACAATCTTGTACCAATACCATCTGCTTTAAATATATAGTAAGTCACATGAATGTGGTGTTCTGCTTTACCGATGTCTTCTATTAATCTATCGAATTTTTCTTTACCATCTGTGATAATATCCACTTTATTTCCTTTGGTTAAAATAGCTTCATTACTTTCTAAGAAGAGAGAAACTAGTTCCAAGGTAGCATCCATATGCTTCGCTTCCGGAACATCTAGATTTTCGGACTCAATTAACTGTTTTTGCGCTTCAACCAATTGCGTCATACCAATTCTTTTCTGTGATCGAATGTCGAAAATATTTTCTTGAGATATTTTTCGTCCAAGAAATAGGTAAAGAACAATTCCGATCCCGGGTAACATTGTAATGACGAGTAGCCATGCCCATATTGCTGCAATATCTCTTTCTCTTTCTCTGAAAACTGTTATAAATGCTAAAATTGAATTGATAAAAATAAATAACCAGAATATTGTTCTAATAATCTCCATTTTATTCCCCTTATAGTCTTTTATTGACTCCTCTACGAACACCTGACACTAGCCTTCTAGAGTTTTTCTTAATCAGTTTACACTATTCTGCCTTTACCCGTCTACATATATTATCCCTAGAGGGCTCCTAAAGCGAAGTCCCTTTTAAAAGAATACGTTATTTTGTAACAATTGGTTGGTAAAAAACAAAGCAGCCTCTAATAGTAGAGACTGCTTGATGGAAAATATTTTCAAGAATTAATTTTTTGATTTAGGCACAAACATAGATGATGCTCTATCGAATAATAACACCAACACTATAATCGTGACCGCTATTGTTGCCAGCATGCTCGCTCCATTAAATAGCAAAGAAAACGTTATTGGATCAAGCCCCCACACTGCATAGTCTCCAAAAAAGAATACACCAGCTAAAAAATGCCAGAACCAACGTGCAGCCGATCCTATGAATGTCGTGATGATCAAATACTTTTTAGCGCTGCTCAGTGAATTTTCTTTTATATTTTTGATGATGGTTTGGCTAAAGTACCCGGCAAAACCAACACAAGTGAAAGCAAATCCATATTCAATAATAAATTGATAGATATTCAATATATAAGCTGTTCCAGCTACTACATGCAAAATTCCCCATAAAAAGCCCGCAAATAAACCAGGCAACATTCCTCTTCTAATGGCAAAAAATGTCAACGGAATCGTCCCTAATGAAACACTAAAAGATGATCCAATCCCTATGGGTATTAAAGACAAAATCATGGCAATGGCCGCAAATAGTGTCCCTTCAATATAAATTCTTAACTTCTCGTTCTGCATACAAAAACTCCTCCTATAGATACTATGTATACTAGAGGAGGAGTAAATTCTTATCATCATAGCAAAAAAGCACAAAAATACTTTTAGACACTGATTCTAGGTACTCTCCCTACGCACGTACGAACGTACAGGTTCAAAGGGTCTGGACTTTATAGTCCACTCTCAGCCAATTCAATTGGCTCCCCTAGTACAAATAGTTAATTTATCGTGATTTATTTGAATCGACGATTTTGGTTCACTTCCATTATAACAGGTAAGATGATTGGACGTCTACGTGTTTTTTTGAATAAATGATTTCCGAGTTCTTCTCTAATATCTTGCTTGATAGATCCCCAGTCGAAATCATTATGTTCAAGATTTTTGCGTACCACGTCAGTAACGATTTCGTTAGACTCATTAATTAAATCCTGACTTTCTTTAACAAAGACAAACCCTCTTGTTACAATGTGTGGGCCAGAAACGACTTTGCGTTTTTTCCGGTCGATCGTTACAACCGCTACAAAAATACCATCTTCAGATAATAGTCGTCTATCTCTTAAAACAATATTTCCAATGTCTCCAATACCAATTCCATCAATTAACGTATTTTCAGCTGGTACTTGACCAGTCTGATTCATTTTACCATTTTGATAGTTCAAAACATCTCCATTACTTAAAATAAAGATATCTGCGTTATCCATACCTGTTTCGTTTGCTAAATCAGCGTGAGCTGCAAGCATACGATACTCTCCTTGGATTGGTATAAAATACTTCGGTTGAAGTAAATTGATCATCAATTGTAAATCGTTCGGCGTAGCATGACCAGAAGCTTTCATATTATCAGAAATATGCTTAACAGTAGCACCCGCTCTGTAGATCAAGTTTTCTGTTTCAGCAACGGTTACTTCCATTGCAATAGATGGACTTGTAGCAATAAATACAAGATCATTTTCTTTAATGTTAACTTGTCCATGATTGCCTGTTGCCATACGGCTAAGTGTTTTAATTGGTTCACCAGAAGCGCCAGTTTCAAGTACGATAATTTGGTTATCATCAAACTGATCAATTTTATCCACTGAGACGATTAAATTTTCATCAGGAAGTGTCAATTTGTCTAATTCAATCGCTGTTGCGAGAATCGCTTCAAGATTACGTCCTGTTATGAATACTTTTCTTCCAGATGCTTGTGCCGCATTCAGCACTTGTTGAATACGTAAAATATTACTTGCTACTGCAGCAACAATAATTCTACTATTTGAGTCTTGGAAAATATCCAAAACTTCTTCTTGAACTTTTTTCTCAGAAACATTTTCTATCGTACTTTCTGCTTCATTTGAATCACTCAATAACGCAAGTACACCCTCTTTACCGATCTCAGAAATCTGAGAAAAGTCCGTACGGTATCCTTCACTTGCACTCTGATCAAACTTAAAGTTTCCAGTGTAGACAATGTTCCCGTCATCAGTCTTAACAGAAATACCCATAGAGTCAGGTATAGTATGCGTTGTTCTGAAAAATTTCACTAAGTTTCCATGAAAATCAATTTCTGTGTGTTCATCGATTACATGATAATCATCAAAATCGGCACCAAGACTGGATTCATTAACAAATAATTTTGCTAATGCAATGGTTAGTTCTGATCCAAACACAGGTACATTGAAAGATTCAAGGAAGTATGGCAATGCGCCTATAGCATCCTCATGTCCGTGTGATAAAAACACACCTGCAATGCGGTCTTTGTTTTCTAGTAAATAGCTGAAGTCAGGAATAACTGCATCAATACCATACAAGTCGTCTTCTGGATACATTAATCCACAATCCAAGACAAAGATGTCCTCTCCTGATTCAATGACATATAAATTTTTTCCGTTTTCTCTTACTCCTCCAAAAGGAATAATCTTAATATTACTCAAATTTTTCACCTCTAAAAGTTGATTTAACGTATAGTTCAACTTAGTTATTATAGTCTATTTCGCCTATTTTTCTTACGTCCGTTCACTCTACACTGATTTTAGTATAGCATAGAAATTCCTTATTTCCTACTAATCTTCTACTTAGGAACGAGTCGACTTTCTCTTTTAGTATCTGTATACTTTACTACTATAAACTTGAAGGAAATGGAGATCAAATCATGGTTCCTCAAAACTTAAAAGCTATTCATCTGGATTACTTAAACAGTGAGCCCACTCATTCTGCTTCAATAATAGAAGTTAGTGAGGCTTGTTCATGTTCTGAAAAAATGACAAAGAAGGTATTAGAAGAACTATCAGAAGATGGAATGCCCATCAAATTTGACTTTAAAACGGTTACGCTCTTGAACCCTATTTTATCTAAAACGTCTATTATAAACCAGCTGGAAACTGAAAGAATTGGTCATCATATAATACTTCTTCAGTCAGTTGATTCTACAAATGACTATATCAAAAAGCATCTGAGTTCATTAAATCATGGTTCCTTAGTTCTTGCCCATGAACAGACAGTTGGAAAAGGACGGTTAGGACGACAGTGGTCTTCCCCTGCTGGAAAAACAATATCGATGAGTCTACTACTCAAACCTTCAAATCAAAAGCTCCGTTACTCTATTTTGACACAAATGGCCGCTGCTGCACTTGTCCAATCTTTATCAGCTAATAATATTCAGGCAGAAATCAAATGGCCCAATGATGTGTTGGTCCATAAAAAGAAAATATCTGGCATTTTAACTGAAGCAGAATATTCAGGAAGTCAACTTGAAGGCATCATTATTGGTATAGGAGTCAATACCAATCTGGATAAAGAGGATATTCCGCTATTCTTAAAAGAAAAAGCCAGTTCTCTTAAAATAGAAGTCGAAACAGTTGATCCAAACAAGATTATTTCTAAATTTTTAGAGTTTTTTGAAACCTATTATGAATCTTGGCTCTCTGATCAGGACTCGAAGCCTTTTTTAGATGTTTGCAGAAAACACTCCGCTTTGATCGGGCATCAATATTGGATTGAAGACACAGATAGTAGAAGAAAAGCTTCTATCGACTCTCTAGATGTTGATGGGGCCCTAGTCGTAACTTATTTAGATACTTCTGAAACAACGCCACTCATTTCCACTCATTATTCTATTCGAGGGGACAATGGATATATCTGAATCCAGAATACAATAAAGCACCCTTTTATCCATCAACTGATTTCAGTTAGATTTTAAAAGGGTGCTTTATTTATTAGCTTAAGTTATTCTGTTTCAGTTTCTGGTTCTTTCGCTTCAAGAACAGCTTTTCTAGAAAGGTTTACTCTTCCCATTTTATCAACTTCTGTTACTTTAACTTCAAGAACATCCCCAACGGAAATCACATCTTCAACATTCTTGATATATTTATCAGAAAGTTCGGATACATGGACTAATCCATCTTTTCCTTTGATAATTTCTACAAATGCGCCGAATTTTTCAATTCTCTTAACGGTTCCTTTGTAAATTTTTCCAACTTCTACTTCTTCAGTCAATTGTTCGATAATTTCGATTGCACGTTTGATTGCATCTGCATCTTGACCATATATTGAAACAGTACCCTCTTCATCAATATCAATCTTAACATTTGTCTCAGCGATGATTCCATTAATTGTATCTCCGCCTTTACCAATAACCACTTTGATTTGTTCTGGCTTGATTTTGATTGATTCGATTTTTGGTGCATATGCACTCAATGCAGTGCGTGGAGTTCCAATAGCCGCTTCAAGATTATCAAGAATCTCAAGACGAGCTTTTTTAGCGGAAGTCAATGCTTCTTCTAAGATCTCTCTAGTGATTCCTTCAATTTTAATATCCATTTGTAAGGCTGTAATACCTTCTCTTGTTCCAGCAACTTTAAAGTCCATATCGCCAAGGTGATCTTCTAGCCCTTGGATATCCGTCAGTACGGTGTAATCGTCACCTTCCATAACTAAGCCCATTGCAATACCGCCAACTGGTGCTTTGATCGGTACTCCAGCGTCCATTAAAGCAAGTGTTCCTGCACAGATACTTGCTTGAGAAGAAGAACCGTTTGATTCAAGTACTTCTGCTACTAAACGAATCATATATGGGAATTCTTCTTCACTTGGAATCACTTGTGCTAAAGCTCTTTCTCCTAAAGCTCCGTGCCCAATTTCACGACGACCTGGTCCTCTTACTGGTCCAGTACTCCCTACAGAAAATTGAGGGAAGTTATAGTGATGGATAAATCTCTTACTGTTTTCACTTCCAAGACCATCAATAATCTGGTGCTCATTAAGTGGTGCAAGTGTGGCAACAGATAGTGCTTGAGTTTGTCCACGAGTAAACAGTCCCGAACCATGAACACGAGGAAGAATAGAAACTTCTGATTCAAGTGCACGGATCTCATCGACTTTACGTCCATCAGGTCTAATGTTTTCTTGAGTAATCAAACGACGTACTTCATCTTTTTCCATATCAGAAGCAATTGCTTTAACATCTTTCATCATGCTGTCTTTTTCTTCATGATCAGCTAGTTTTTCTTGATAAGCTTCAATAATTTCTTGCTTAACAGCTTCTGTCTTTTCAGATCTTTCTTGCTTATCGAAAGTTTGAATGGCTTCTTTCATTTTATCGTTATAAGCTGACGTGATTTTTTGTTTAAGATCTTGGTTTGGAACAGAAAGGATCACTTCCATTTTCTCTTGTCCAAGTTCTGCTACAATTTTTTCCTGGAATGCTACAAGTTCTTTAATTGCATCATGTCCAAAAAGTAATGCTTCTAACATATCTTCTTCTGATACTTGTTCTGCTCCACTCTCAACCATGTTGATAGCTTCTTTAGTACCCGCGACAGTTAAATGAATATCAGACTGTTCTGTTTGCTCTTCAGTTGGGTTGATGACAAGTTCTCCGTTCACTCTACCAACATTTACGCCAGCAATTGGTCCATTAAACGGGATATTTGAAATACTTAATGCTAATGACGAACCAAGCATTGCTGTCATTTCTGGAGAATTGTTAGGATCAACAGACATAACGGTGTTTGTGATTTGAACTTCATTACGAAATCCTTCAGCAAACATTGGACGTAATGGTCTATCAATTAGACGAGCAGTTAAGGTTGCATTTTCAGAAGGACGTCCTTCTCTTTTGATAAATCCACCAGGAATTTTACCAACTGAGTACATTTTTTCTTCGTAACTAACCATTAACGGGAAAAAATCACGATCGCTAGCTTGGTTGCTTGCTACTGCAGCAGTTAATACGACAGTATCTTCATATCTAAGTAATGCAGCACCATTGGCTTGTTTGGCTAATTGACCGATTTCTACTGTTAGAGTTCTTCCACCGATTTCGGTTGAAAATACTTTTTTATCTGACATTATATTCTCCTTTTGATCTTTATTGACAGGAAGTTCGTTCTACTAAACAAATGTCATTTTTCCTTTAAAAAAATCACATTTGCATAGTAGAGAATCAAATCTTCCCGATTTTTCCAAATTTTGACTATAAAGAAAGCGAGATTCAAAAGAATCCCGCTTTTTTTATAAACCAAATCCAGCTTATACATCCGGATTCGCTATTAAGATGATGGCAGGCGTATATATATCTTTACCCGCATATCCATCTAACTTTTATAACTAAGCGGTTTATATAGCCTTTTATTAACGACGTAGTCCTAAACGTTGGATCAATTCACGGTAACGTGTGATATCTTTGTTACGTAAATAAGCTAACAAGTTACGACGGTGACCGATTTTTTTCATTAGTCCACGCATAGAGTGGAAATCTTTTTTATGTCTTTGAGCATGCTCATTCAATTCGTTGATATCAGCAGTCAATACAGCGATTTGCACTTCTGGAGAACCAGTATCTCCTTCGTGACGAGCATATTCTGTCATGATTTGTGTTTTAAGTTCTTTTGTTATAGCCATTTCACTACACCTCTTCCTCTTTTTTTTGAATCCAGTTACTGAGATAACGTTGGTGTTACGCCTATCCAAGTAATGGTCTGTGTTCTAAAGTATGAATCAAACGGGAAGTCTTTTTCAGTACTAAAGCACTTTATAAATCTTACAGCACTTCATACTAAAAATCAAGTATCACTGCCAACTTTTAGGATCCTTTTTCCATTCCATCAAGCTCGTTCGATCACTATCTTTAATTCTACCTGATTCTAAGGCTACTTGTATCATTTCAGAGTACGTGGTGATGGTCTTCAGGGTAACTTGTAGCTCATCGAATGCATACGTACTGATATCTAATTCATAGGTGAAAATTGCTGCTACACCCAATACTTCCGCGCCTTCTCTTCTAGCTTCTTGAACAGCATTGATGACACTGCTGCCAGTAGAAATCAAATCTTCGATGATGACCATTTTAGCATCTGGTTCAAAGGTTCCTTCAATTTGTTTTCCTTTTCCATGCTTTTTTGCCGAGCTTCTAATATAAACCATTGGCAAATTTAATTTCTGTGCTATCCAGGCAGCATGTGGGATACCTGCTGTGGCGGTTCCTGCTATGACTTCTACTTCTGGGTAATATTGATTGATAATCGAAACAAATGCTTCAACAATTGTATTTCTGATTTCTGGATAACTCATAGTGATTCTATTATCACAGTAGATTGGACTCTTCATTCCACTTGTCCAAGTAAATGGATCATTAGGCTGTATTGAGACTGCTCCGATTTCAAGCAGATCTTTGGATACTTTCGCTGAGTAGCTCATATCATTCTCCGTTCCAATGTTTTAATATTTCTTGATAAGCAGTAGCCGGATCTTTTGATTTAGTGATGGATCGTCCTACTACAATATGTGTCGCTTTTTCTTTCTTTGCTTCTAATGGAGTAGCTATTCTTTTTTGATCGTCTGTTAGATCTCCTGACAATCTGATACCCGGTGTAACACGCAAAAATTTTGGTGCAGTCACTTGTTCAACTTTTTTTGCTTCATGTACCGAACAAACGACACCATCAATACCAGCAAAATAAGATAGTCTAGCATAATTCAACACGCTCTCTTCAAGTGTACCAGTTACCTTTTGTTCTCTTCGCATATTTTCTTCAGTCGTACTCGTCAATTGGGTTACCGCTATGAGTAATGGCTTTTTTGATCCTGATTTGTTTCCAGCTATCAGCCCTTCTTTAGCTGCTGCCATCATCTCTACGCCTCCAGCAGCATGAACATTCACCATGTCCACTCCCAAACTAGCTAAGCCTCTCATTGCCTTGTAAACCGTTGTAGGAATATCGTGAAGTTTAATATCTAAAAATACATCATGTCCAGATTCTTTTAACTGTTTTACGATTTCAATACCTTCTTGATAAAACAATTCCATCCCGACTTTAACGTTAAGAGATTGTTTGGAGAAGTGTGTCAGGAAACTCTCTACTTCTGCCTTTG
The DNA here is from genome assembly GCF_036039175.1 of Marinilactibacillus sp. XAAS-LB27. Lineage (NCBI taxonomy): Bacteria > Bacillati > Bacillota > Bacilli > Lactobacillales > Carnobacteriaceae > Marinilactibacillus > Marinilactibacillus sp. XAAS-LB27. The sequence goes on from NZ_JAYXKP010000001.1 coordinate 664,681, forward strand.
TCGAAAAATCCAGTGCGATAATAGGCTTATTGTCCATTGTTTCTCTCCTTTTTCACTTCAGAAATCAGAAATTCTATTGAAGGGATGCCTAACTCATTTAATCGTTTAGGCAATTCAGCTATAATCTGCTTCATAATCAGAGGATTTCTATACGTCGCTGTTCCAATCGCTACTGCAGACGCTCCGGCAAGTAACATTTGCAAAACATCATCAGTCGACTGAACACCACCCATACCTATAATGGGTAAATCAACTTCTTGAGCGATCTGATAAACCATACGAATAGCTATTGGTAGGACACTTTCTCCAGATAGTCCACCCATGACATTTCCTAGGACTGGTTTTCTGGTCGTAACATCAAATTGCATACTTAAAACCGTATTGATTAAGGTTATACCGTCTGCTCCACCAGATTCAGCTGCTTTTGCAATCGCTACGATGTCTGTAACATTTGGTGATAGTTTTATATAAACCGGTAGTGTCGTCACTTTTTTTACTGCTTCTGTGATTTCTCTAACCTTTTTTGCATCTGTTCCAAAGGCTAGTCCGCCTTCTTTTACATTCGGACAAGATACATTGATTTCTAGAGCTGAAATACCTTCTGATTCACTAAGTTTCCTTGCTACTTGAGCAAACTCTTCTACTGTTTTCCCAGCAACACTTGCCATAACGGGTGTGTTGTACTGATTTAAATTAGGAATCTTATCTGAGAGAACTTTGTCTACTCCAGGATTTTTCAAACCTACCGCATTCAATGCCCCATGCTCCATCAGAAAAAATCTAGGATCTTCGTTTCCAGTTCTGGCTTCTTTTGTTGTGGATTTGAGTACTATTGCTCCAAGCGTATTATAGTCATATAGATCATGATACATGTCTCCAAAGCCAAACGTGCCACTGGCTGGCATGATCGGGTTCTTCATATTCAATCCTGGTAGAGATACAGCTAAGTTTTCCATGTACATTCCTCCGTGAACTTTTATAGTGCGCTAGTAGAAAATGATCTAGACTCTAGTACGCTTAAAATGGCAGATACTGTGTCCAGTGAAGTCATTAAAGGAATGCCCTTTTCAATCGAGGCTTTACGAATATAGAACCCATCAGTTATTGCTTCTATATTTTTGCCCATTGTGTTGACAACAAGATCTACTTGGTTAGCTTGAATTAAGGTTAAAACGGGTTCTTCTGTCTGTTCAGTCGTTTTTTCTGCTATAGATTCAACTAATATGCCTTTATTTTTCAATACTTCCGCAGTACCCACAGTCGCGATAATGGAATATCCAGTTTCTCGGAATCGTCTGGCAAGTTCAATCCCTTCTTCTTTATCTTCATTTGCTAATGTCATCAAGACTTTTCCGTGATCAGGCAAATGCATGCTACTCGCTTCAAAAGCTTTATATAAAGCTTTCTCAAGTGTTCTGTCACTTCCCATGACTTCTCCAGTTGATTTCATTTCTGGTCCGAGTGATGCATCTACTCGGTGTAATTTTGAAAAGCTGAAAACAGGTGCTTTTACATGTACGAGTTTCGGCTCTTTGTGAAGACCACTTGTATAGCCTTGGTCCTTCAAAGATTGTCCAAGAATGATCTTTGTAGCAACTTGAGCCATAGGTATACCTGTAACTTTACTCAAGAAAGGCACTGTCCGGCTTGCTCTTGGGTTGACTTCAATAACATATACTTGGTCTTCATGAATGACAAACTGAATATTCATTAATCCAAAGCACTTTAATCCTTTGCTGAGTTTTTCAGTATAATCAACGATGGTATTTTTAATCTTATCTGATAGGTTTTGAGGCGGATATACAGCCATGGAATCTCCTGAATGCACACCTGAACGTTCAATGTGTTCCATAATACCTGGTATCAGAACGGATTCTCCGTCACAGATAGCGTCTACTTCTACTTCTTTACCAATTAGATAACGGTCAATTAGTACTGGGTGTTCAGAAGATAATTTGACTGCACCATTCATGTAGACTGAAAGATCCGTTGTATTATCCACAATCTGCATACCTCGTCCGCCTAGAACGTAACTTGGTCTCACTAAAACTGGATATCCAATCGTTTCTGCAATCGCTAAGGCTTCAGCTTCTGTACGTGCTGTGTCCCCTTCAGGTTGCGGTATTCCAAGGCTCTTCAATGCTTTTTCGAATGCATTCCTATTCTCAGCACGGTCCAAGTCTTCAACAGTGGTTCCCAAAATCTTAACTCCGCGTCTTTCTAGTGGTTCTGCTAGATTGATGGCTGTCTGTCCACCAAATTGTACAATAACACCCTCTGGTTGTTCATGGTCAATGACATTCATCACATCTTCAATGGTTAAAGGCTCAAAATAAAGTTTATCTGATATGGAGAAATCCGTTGATACCGTTTCTGGATTATTGTTCATAATAATGGCTTCGTACCCTGCCTGCTGGATTGCCTTGACAGAGTGAACCGTTGCATAGTCAAATTCTACACCCTGACCAATCCGAATAGGTCCTGATCCTAATACTAAAATAGATTTTTTGGCTGTACGGATACTTTCTTGTTCTTCTTCGTAAGTACTGTAAAAGTATGGGGTTGAAGAATCAAACTCTGCAGCACAAGTGTCGACGGTTTTGTAGACTGGTAAAATCTGTGCTTTTTTTCTTGTATTCGCAATGTCTTCTATAGTTGTTCCCCAGACTTCAGCAATTTTATAATCAGAAAATCCATATTGTTTTGCGTAAGTCAATATATCCAAGTCGTAGGGTGATTTTTCTAGCATTTGTTCGATTTCTACAATGTGAAGTAATTTATCCAGGAAAAACAAATCAATTTTTGTTAGTTGTGCTAGTTCTTCAATTGGGTAAGATCTTCTGATCGCTTCAACAAGGTAAAAGAGGCGATCGTCTTCTGCTTTAACGATTTTGTCGATCAATCGCTGATCATCTATTTGCTTGCATTCTTCGAGCTCGACGTGTTCTGCACCTATCTCCAGTGAGCGTACAGCCTTCAAAAGACTTTCTTCAATGGTTCTTCCAATAGCCATAACTTCCCCAGTAGCTTTCATTTGAGTTGTCAGTCTACGATCCCCTGATTCAAATTTATCAAAAGGCCATCTGGGAATCTTTGCGACAACATAATCTAATGCTGGTTCAAATTGAGCATACGTCGTTTCTGTAACAGGATTTTTCATTTCGTCGAGTGTCAGTCCAACGGCAATCTTAGCTGCTAATTTAGCGATTGGATAACCGGTTGCTTTACTTGCAAGTGCTGAAGACCGGCTCACGCGAGGATTCACTTCTATGATGTAATAATTAAAACTATCTGGATCCAGCGCTAGTTGAACATTACATCCACCTTCAATTTCTAACGCTCGAATAATTTTGAGGGATGCGTCTCTTAGCATTTGATACTCTTTATCCGTTAAGGTTTGGCTAGGTGCCAGTACGATTGAATCCCCGGTATGAATACCTACTGGATCAAAGTTCTCCATATTACAAACAACCATTGCGTTATCGTTTCTGTCCCGCATGACTTCGTATTCAATTTCTTTGTACCCTGCGATACTTCTTTCCACTAAACATTGATGAACTGGAGATAATTTGATACCGTTCGCTACGATTTCTCTCAGTTCTTCTTCATTATCACAAAGACCGCCACCTGTTCCGCCCATTGTAAAGGCAGGACGAACAATTAGAGGATATCCAATTTTTTCTGCAAAGCCAACTGCTTCATTAATGGAGTGGACAATTTCACTATCAGGAACAGGTTCATTCAATTCATGCATGAGTGTTCTAAATAAGTCTCTATCTTCTGCTTGATTGATCGCTGATAGCGTTGTTCCAAGTAATTCAATATCCAATTCTTTTAATATCCCACTACCATCTAATTCAATAGCCATATTCAGCCCCATCTGTCCACCAAGAGTTGGTAGAATTGCATCTGGGCGTTCTTTTCTTAAAATTTTAGAAACAAATTCCAGTGTCAGTGGCTCCAGATAGACTTTATCTGCGATTTCTTTATCGGTCATAATTGTAGCTGGATTGGAATTAACCAGCACAACTTCATATCCTTCTTCTCTGAGTGCCAAACAAGCTTGTGCTCCAGCATAATCAAATTCCGCTGCTTGTCCGATAATGATTGGTCCCGATCCAATAACTAGAATCTTATGAATATCGTCTCTTTTAGGCATCTTTATTCCCCGCTTTCCAAGAATCCATCAGTTCTGTGAACTGATCAAACAAATCTTCTGCATCATGTGGTCCAGGTGCTGCATCAGGATGATACTGTACACTAAATACCGGATGAGTACGGTGTCTTAATCCTTCTATCGTTCCGTCATTAATCTCAAGATGTGTCACTCTTAATTGATTAGGGTCAATGGATTCTTTCTCCACTGAATATCCGTGATTTTGAGAAGTAAAAGCGATTTTTCCAGTTGCGATTTCTTTGACTGGATGATTAAATCCTCTATGCCCAAAATTCATTTTGTATGTTCTAGCGCCATTGGCTAGAGCAATTAATTGATGCCCTAAGCAAATTCCAAATACTGGAACTTGTGGTTGAATGGCTTGAATCATGTTTAGTACCTCTGGAAGATCCGTTGGGTCTCCAGGACCGTTCGTTAGCATAACGCCATCTGGATCAAGATTCATAATCGTTTCAGCTTTCGTATCATGTGGAAGAACAGTTACGTGACAAGAGCGTTTGTTCAGTTCATGCAAAATACTGTGTTTTAAGCCAAAGTCAATGACCACAACTTTTCTGCCATTATCTGGACTCACATAAGGGCGAGTTGTTGAAACTTGCGCGACTTGATCATGATCAAGTTCTGTTTCAGCTAACTTTTTTAAATACTTTTCGACATCTTCTGTAGCATCCGTTAAGATTGCTTTCATAGCCCCATGTTCTCTAATAACTTTAGTTAATCTTCTTGTATCTACCCCTGAAAGTCCTGGGATATCTTTTTCTTTTAAAAATTCATCTAAATTCATCTGACTACGCCAGTTAGAGGGCCTTCTAGCATATTCTTTGACGATGACTGCTTTTGTAGTTGGAAAGACAGATTCATGGTCATCGCGGTTGATTCCTGCATTTCCTATTAGTGGATAAGTAAATGTCAGTAGTTGTCCATTATAAGAATGATCCGTGATGGATTCCTGGTATCCTGTCATACCTGTGTTGAAGACCACTTCTCCAATCGTTTCTTTGTCTGAACCAAACCCGTATCCCTTAAAAATATTCCCATCCTCTAAAATCAACATTCTTTTTTTCAACTAGATTCCCTCCTGGTATACAACTTTTCCATTTACAATCGTTAGATACGTATCTCCAGCGATGTCCCAACCAATAAATGGTGTGTTAGACGATTTAGATCTTATCGTCTCTTTTGAAATCTTCGTTTTATTTTCTAAATCAAAACAAGCAATATCTGCCGGAGAACCAACCGCTAGTCTACCGACTTTAAAACCAAATACTTCTGCAGGTTTTATCGTCATCCAGTCAATCAGCTGTTCAAGTGTGATTTTATGCGTTTTAACTAGATGAGTGTAGAGTAATGAAAAGGCTGTTTCACTGCCGATAATTCCAAATGGTGATCCAATCATTGACCCTTTTTTCTCGTCTTTACTATGCGGAGCGTGATCTGTTGCGATTATGTCAATTGTCCCATCGAGTAAGCCTTCCAAAAGAGCTTCTTGATCGTCTTTGCCTCTAAGTGGTGGATTCATTTTATACAGCGTATTGTCTGACGGAATGTCTTGTTCTGATAGTAGTAAATGATGTGGTGTAACTTCGGCTGTAACATTGATTCCAGCTCTTTTAGCTTCTCTAATAACTCTGACGCTTTCCTTTGCTGATACATGGCAAATATGATAGTGAACACCTGTTGCTTCTGCTAAAAGCACATCCCGAGCAATCTGAGTGGACTCCGTTAGTTGGCTCATTCCGGGTAAGTTCAATTCTTTGTTTCGAATCCCTTCGTGCATCACACCGCCACCAAATAGTAACGAATCGTCTTCTGTATGAGCAACGATTGCAACATGATTTCTAGCAGCTTCTTTCATTGCTTTATACATGGTTGCTGCTGATTGAACGCCTACGCCATCATTTGTAAAGGCAAAAGCGCCTGCTTCTATTAAAGCCTCTTGATCTGTAAGGGTCTCACTTGTCAGCAATTCTGTGATAGGCGCATACTGCTTTACATTTACTAGTGCTGTGTCTTTAATCAACTGTTGTATTCTCTGCATCTTTTCAGGAGTATCTGGAGCTGGGTTTACATTAGGCATTGCACAGATCGTTGTAAATCCTCCTCGAGCAGCTGCAGCCGATCCTGTTTCAATCGTTTCTTTATATTCAAATCCAGGTTCTCTAAGGTGAACATGTACATCTATCAGACCTGGTACAACCAGCTTTTCTTGAACGTCAATGACTTCTCCCCCATCAGACGAGAGTTGGTCTCCTATTTCTTTTATTTTCCCGCCTTCAATCAAAATATCTTGAATCTGCTTTGAGTGACCTATCAAGGTATGCGCATTTTTTATCAGTAGTGTCATTGTATCCTCCTAATATTCGTTCAGTAGTGAATCGATAATGGCCATTCTAGCGTAAACACCATTTTCCATTTGCTTGAAAATCCTTGAACGTTGGCACTCAACTAATTCTGTTGCAATCTCTACACCTCTATTTACTGGTGCCGGATGCATGATGATTGAGTTTTCATTCATTCGTCTTTCACGTTCCTTAGTTAATCCATATTCTTTTAAGTAACCCTCTTTAGAAAAAACTTGTCCATGATTGCTATGCCGTTCGTGTTGTACTCTAAGTAACATCAAAACATCTACTTTGTCGATGAGCTCATCCATTTCTACATAAGTTCCATATGCATGAAGTGACTCATCCATCCACTCTGCTGGGCCTGTAAAGTAAACTTTAGCACCTAGTTTATTCAGTATTTGCGCGTTACTTTTTGCTACTCTGGAATGTCTTATGTCTCCAGCAATCGCTATCTTCAAGTCCTGAAACGTTTTGAATTCTTCATAGATAGTCATTAAATCTAAAAGCGATTGGCTTGGATGCTGACCGGCTCCATCTCCACCATTCACAATCGAACACCTCAAGTTAGGTATACTAATCAGTTCTTCGTAAAAAGCTTCTTGTCCATGTCTGATCACGATAAGATCTACCCCAATCGCTTCAAACGTTTTTACAGTATCATATAAAGTTTCGCCTTTTTTTAGGCTACTATTTTCAGGAGAAAATTCTAAAACTTGTATGCTTGATTTTCTCTCTGCCATTTCAAAGCTCTTATGTGTGCGTGTACTGTCTTCAAAAAAAAGATTCACTGCATAACGATCATGAAATTGGGCAGTCATCTGACCCTGTTTAAATTTTAATGAATGATCAATCAGTGTCTGAATCTGATCGGGTGTAAAATCATTTAAGGTAATAAAATGTCTACGTTTAAGTTGTTGCACCCCATTTTTCATTTTCAAGTTCCTCTCTTTTTTGATTTTATTTACAAAAAAAGACCTGAGCCAGATGCGCGTCAGGTCTGAGGATAGTCTGCTTCCATTAATCTGGTAAAGAATCTTTCACAAGTGTGATAGCTTCTTCAATCCTTCTAATGGATTCCTCAGTGACCTTTAGTGCCTCTCTGGACTACTTTTTAAAGTTCACTTATGATTTAGTTGGTTTGATGATTGTAACAGTATCTTTGTCATCGACTTCTTTTAAACAGACTTGAATTGACTCATCGTTAGCGGTTGGAATATTTTTCCCTACAAAATCGGCTCTTATCGGTAACTCTCTATGTCCACGGTCAATCAACACAGCAAGATAAATTCTTTTCGGTCTACCGCTATCAATAACTGCATCTAATGCTGCACGTATTGTACGACCTGTATATAACACATCGTCTACAATTACGACTTGCTTGTTTTCGATCGAAGTAGCAATATCCGGTGCCGGAATGGTCGTTGTTTCATTTTTATGATCATCACGGTAATTAGAAATATCTAACTCTCCGATTTCAACTTTATGTCCTTCTAATTGTTCAATTCTTTGAGCAATGCGTTGAGCGAGGAATACGCCTCTTGTTTTTACACCAAGAAGAACTAAGTTGTCAATTCCCTTATTTTTTTCAATGATTTCGTAAGTAATTCTCGTCAAAGCTCTTTTGATTGCGACTTCATTGATTACTTCTATTTCCTGACTGTTCTGCATATTGACTCCTCCAAATTTGTTTTTACTTTTCGTTAATGATCCGAATCGAAGCAACATATGAACGCCAACAGACAAAAAAGCTCTCTTATCCTTGTGCGATAAGAGAGCTTCCTAATGATTTGTTAGGTTTAAAGATGAAGATACACTTCACCTGTGAATCTCCACTAAAAGCTTATAACTACTGCTCTCAATGAAAATTCTGCTCCTTATTAGCCTCACAGGACTACTTGTTAAAGGATATCTATTAACTTTTCATTTACTCTACAGGTCTTTTAAACAAAAGTCAACAGTCTTCTGTTGATCACTTAGGAAATTTCGTTTTAATTTCCAGAACCACATCACGAAGCTGAGCTGCTTTCTCGAAGTCCAGCTCTTTCGCAGCTTGTTTCATTTCGAGTTCCATTGTCTCGATTAGTTCTCTTCTTTCTTCTCTCGAAAGTTGTTTGAACGTATCTTCTGTCAAGTCTTCCCCGTCTTCGATAATTGTAGAAATCTTGATAAGATCTCGTACTTCTTTCTTGATCGTCATTGGGGTAATCCCATGAACACGGTTATATTCTTCTTGAATTTCACGTCTACGCTCAGTTTCTTCAATCGCTCTATTCATTGAGTCTGTTCGTTTATCAGCATACAAGATGACTCGACCATTCTCATTACGCGCAGCACGTCCCATTGTCTGTATCAAAGAACGCGTACTTCTAAGGAAACCTTCTTTATCTGCGTCAAGGATCGCAACCATTGAAACTTCTGGTACATCTAACCCCTCTCGAAGCAAGTTGATTCCGATTAGTACGTCAAATTTACCTATACGCAAATCTCTGATAATTTGTGTTCGCTCGAGGGTCTTGATATCACTGTGAAGGTACTGAACTTTGATCCCAACTTCTTTTAGATAGTCGGTCAAATCTTCAGACATTTTCTTCGTTAGTGTCGTAATAAAGACTCTTTCATTTCTTTCTATTCGTAGATTGATCTCTTCAATTAAGTCATCGATCTGTCCTTTGATCGGTCTGATCTCAATAATTGGATCAAGAAGTCCTGTAGGTCGGATAATTTGCTCAACAATTTGAGTTGACCGTTCCATTTCATAATCTGCTGGTGTGGCAGAGATATAGGTAATTTGAGGAACTCTTTCTTCAAACTCTTCCAGACGAAGCGGTCTGTTATCCAATGCACTTGGCAATCTGAAGCCGTGTTCTACAAGTTGTTGTTTCCTTGCACGGTCTCCATTATACATGCCTCGAATCTGCGGCATTGAAATATGAGACTCATCCACGATGAAAAGTGAATCTTTTGGAAAGAAATCAAGTAATGTATACGGAGACTCTCCCGGCTTTCTTCCATCCATATGTCTAGAATAATTCTCAATCCCTGAACAATAACCCATTTCCATCAGCATTTCAATATCATAATTCGTCCGCTGCTCTAAACGCTGTTCTTCAAGTAACTTGTTATCTTCTTTCAGCTCTTCTAGTCTTCCACCTAATTCATCTTTTATGGACTCGATTGCTGATCTCGTCTGTTCGTCATTTGAAACAAAGTGGGTAGCTGGGAAAACAGCCACATGTGAAAGATCTGCTTTAACCTCTCCTGTTAGTACATCCACTTCTCTTATCCGTTCAATTTCATCTCCGAAAAATTCGACTCTGATCGCTTCACTTTCTCTAGAAGCTAAGAATATCTCAACAATATCTCCTCGAGCACGGAATCTACCTCGTTGAAAGTCGATATCATTTCTTTCGAATTGCATATCAACTAATCTTCTGAGTACAGCATCTCGGCTGATCTCCATGCCTGATCTAAGAGACAATACATGTTCTGCGTAATCTTTGGGATTTACAAGTCCATAGATACAAGAAACAGAAGCAACTACGATCACGTCTCTTCTTTCTAATAGTGAACTAGTAGCCGAATGTCTTAATTTATCTATTTCATCGTTTACTGATGCATCTTTTTCAATAAATGTATCGGTTGAAGGGACATAAGCTTCTGGTTGATAATAATCATAATAACTTACAAAGTATTCTACCGCATTGTCAGGAAAGAACTCTTTGAATTCTGAATATAATTGTCCCGCAAGTGTCTTGTTGTGTGCAATAACAAGAGTCGGTTTATTGACTTGCTGGATAACGTTCGACATCGTAAATGTTTTTCCAGTACCCGTAGCCCCTAGTAAGACTTGTTCTTTCTGACCTTCTTTGATTCCTTTAACGAGTTTTTTGATTGCCTCTGGCTGATCTCCACTTGGCTCATAGACAGATTGTAACTTAAATTGATTCTCAGACATTCTTTATTTCCTCCTAAACCTAAACATACATTCGTATTAATAATAATACCACAAAAGGTCAAAAAAAGTTCTCCTTTAGACTGATGTCTGAAAGAAGAACTTTTTATACGAACTTAAGGTCATTAACCTAATTTTTTAGATAAACGAGACTTGTCGCGAGCAGCTTTATTCTTGTGGATTAATCCTTTAGACGCTGCTTGGTCGATAGCTTTAGCAGCTGTTTTAAATAATTCAGCTGAGTTATCTTGTCCAGCTTCAACCGCAGTTAAATATTTTTTCTTAGTGCTACGCATAGCTGACACTTGCGCAACGTTGTTAGCATTCTTTTTAGTATCTTGACGCTGACGTTTAATAGCTTGTACCATATTTGGCATTCTGAAAACACTCCTTTATAAAATTTCTTTAAATCCAGTTCATTCACTATAAAACGTACATTTCTGTTCGTTTTTCATCGAATGAAACCTTCTCTATTCAGTTGTTTTTCAACATTCTCCATTCTACATGATACGAATCGTTTTTGCAATATTTCATGCAGAAACTTATTTAGTTTACTTGTAAATGTGACTGATCATCAGAAAATTTCAAAATAAATAGTTCAACTTGAAGCTCTGGATTTACTTTACCTGATTTGATTAAATAGTCTGCATCTATAAGATGGTGATGGGCTTTAGAGAGTATCTTCTGTTCAAATTTCTTTTCTTTTTGCAGTGCAAGTTTCACCCTGAAAGGATGTACTTTTAAGATTTTTGCAATGTCAGCTTGCTGGTAACCTTTTCTTCTCAAAATTTTCACTTGAAGTAACAATCGAAATTGACCGATCATCAACGCTATTATTTTAATTGGGTCTTCTTTTTGCGTCAACAGATCCTGATAAAGTTCAACGGACTCCTGAACCTTTTTACTCAGCACCAAATCATTTAATTCAAAAATGTTCTGTTCAAGTGTTTTAGGAACTAGTTGCTCCACCGTAGATAAGTTGATCTGTTTATCTTGATGATGATAAATCATCAGTTTATCTAATTCAGTCATACTTTTGGAAAGATTCCGATCAGTGAGCTGAATCAGTTTATCTAGTGCATCCGAATCAATAGAATATCCTTCAGTCTCACATGTAGACTTCACAAGATCGTAAACGGATTTTTCATTTAGCGGCTCAATATTGATGATTTCAGCTTGCTTCAGCAGGGTTTTAGTTATTTTTTTTCGTTTATCCAGTTTTTCATAAGCTGCAAATATAACTAGTACTGAAAAATCAGATGGATTTCCTAGATAGGATTCAAGATAACTCATATCGTGATCGGGGCCATTGGTTATCGTTTTACCAGTTAAGAAATAAGGAGACTGTACAAAGACAAGCCTTTTATCTCCAAAGAATGGAAAGGATTCAGCCTCCTGTAAAGCTACATCAATCGTTGTTTCTCTCATATCGAACTGGCCAAAATTGAACTCAGAAACTTCATCATCCAATACTGAATTGATAAACGCAAATTTCACCTTCTCACTTAGATATTGTTCCGTTCCCTGAACCAGATAAACGGCTGAGTATGTTTTATTTTCTATTGCTTTGATTTGTTTTTTTAACTCAATCATCCTGAGCTCCTCACTAATTTGTATCATCATGATGAGGTATTACTTGTATCATACGATCATCATTAAGGTTAATAAAGGGGAAAGCATAATATTCGTACAGGACGGCTCCTTTTAGGTCTGTTCTGTAAAAATCGATTGCTCTATCTTCTAATCGATTCAACACTTCAGGGTTTGGATGTCCATAGACGTTGTTCACACCGCTCGAAATCCACCCTATTTTCGGTTCCAAAGAATCTAAAAAAGTTTCTTGTGAAGAAGTCAAACTTCCATGGTGAGCTACCTTCAAAATATCCACTGTTAAGTTTGGATAAGTTCGGATAAGTTCATCTTCTCCGTTCGCTTCAAGATCTCCTGTGAATAACCACCTGTATCGACCGATTTTACCATACAAGACCAATGAAGCCTCGTTTTTATTTTGATTTTCTTTTACATTTATATTATGATCCGGATAAATGACTTTCAACCCAGGACCCAAGGCACTTTCTAGGTCCCTACTTAAAACAGTGAGTTGAATCTTTCGTTTTTTGAACTCTGGCATCAATGCTTCAAGTGATGGATCCAAAAAGGTCGACTGAGTAGCTAAAATTTCTTGTGTCTGTATATCTTGAATGATTTCTTCAAGAGCTCCAATATGGTCAGCATCAGCATGTGAAAGATAAATTTGATGAAGTCTGTTTACACCTTGCGATTTTATAGTCGGTAAGACAATATCTTCCCCTACTGCAAAAGGTGTTTCTTTTTTTCTCCACTCTTCTACTGATTTCCATTCCACTAGTCCACCAGTGTCAATCAAATAATTGCCTTTACCAAATGGCTGTTTGATCAACAGTGCATCTCCTTGACCAATGTCTATCATCATAACTTTGCCAACAGGCGACAATTGTTCTGAAAATAATCCTACAAAAAACAAAAGACATCCAACTAGGATCATACCCTTCTTACTATAACCTCTATTTTTTTCTAAAGAGATCAACAACATTATGATACCTAAGCTTAAAAAAATCATGCCGACTACTGACAGTCTACCGACTACAAAAGAAAAATCATAGCTTTCGCTCAAAAGTTTGACACCTAGTTCTATGCCACTCAGTAATTGATCTGAAATAGTATTAATCCACTCAAATAATGTCCACTTACTGATTAAGATACCCACAATAAACAAACTCACCAATAACGGCAACAGCAAATAAGAGAATAGTGGAATAAAAAAGAAATTCAGTAGAATAACAATCCAAGAAAATTCAAAGAAATGAAAAGATAGTACTGGAATACTCACAATTGAGAGCGTGCAGTTCAATACAATCATTTGCTTTAAGGGTGACATCGACTGAATATTTTTCTGATTTGAAAGTAAAATCAACAGACAACTCAGTAGATAACTTAACTGAAAACCAGCAGAATAAATTTGATAAGGATCAATCAGTATTGCCAACATCAATGTTAATGCCCAATTATCCAGTGACGACGATGGATGCTTTAGTAGTGTAAACACTGTAGCAATCAAAGCTTGTACAATGGCTCGAAACACACTGACTCCAAATCCAGAAAGATATCCATAAATGGGCAAGAATACGAGTAGCCAGATAGCTGTTGTCTCTTTTGTTAATCCGCATTTTAGTAAACCATTTCTTATTAAGGCAATCATAAATTGGATATGCAACCCTGATATACTTAAAAGATGAATCACACCTAGATTTCGATAGTTTTCCAAAGTGGATTCGGACATTGCTCTCTTGTCTGCAAAAAGCAACGTTTTTACATAGGTACTCGTTTTACCGGATAGAATCTGATCAAGAAATTTCAAGAAATCTGTTCTTACTCTATCCACTCGATATGAAAAAGGCATACCAGTCTTTTCTTCAGGTAGTTTTTCTATAGTATCTGCTTGAAAAATCCAATAAATTTGGTTTCTGTATAAATATTTTCTATAATCGAACTGATTAAAATTTCGCGCTTGATTTGGTTTTGATAATGAACCAGTCAGTTCAACATAATCAGAGAAAGAATTTGTTAAAAAGTCACTCTTCTCTGCTTCCGACTGGATTTTATAGGTAATGATCACTTCCTCAGCACGCTCATTATCTAGATGAACCAAACCCGTAAATCTAAGTCGATCCCCATCAATATCAACAGTGCTTTTTTTGATGAGCACACGAATCGTTTGTATATCTTTATTTAACCATGTTTTTTCGTTATGTGTCTTTACCATAATCAAACTACAGAGCATTAACGCGACAAACACCGAAATGACCAGAATTTGACCATTTCTGGTCATAATCAAGCGTATAATGACGACTATTACTACTGCCACATACAGCGCCGAAAAGTTTTCTAAGACCATCGTTATCATTGCTAACGAAAGTACGGCCGGAAAGATTAGAAAACCTTTTATTTCAAGTTTTATGAAAGCGTATGATCGGGTTTTGAATCTGAATTATAAAGATGCCCTATATTTTGAAACAAGTCACTTGGAACATCTACCTGTTCGACATCAATTTTAGCATGCTCCAAAAGTTTCAAAGCATAATCATTATTGTGGTAATCTCTCAAATAATATATCTTTTGAATACCTGCTTGTATAATCGTTTTCGTACACTGTAAACATGGAAAGTGCGTCACATAGATATCGGAACCCTCTGTCTTAACACCAAATTTAGAGCATTGTAAAATAGCATTAATTTCGGCATGAACTGTTCTTACACAGTGTCCATCTACTACATAACATCCATGTTCAATACAGTGTACGTCTCCACTTACAGAGCCGTTGTAGCCACCCGAAATAACCCTCTTTTCTCTAACAATGGTGGCACCTACGGATAGTCTGGTACAAGTACTTCTCATAGCTAGCAACATACTCTGTGACATGAAATATTGATTCCATGGGATTCTATCTGTCATCTTTTTTCCTCACAATCTTTACTGGTTTTAAAACCAATAATGCGTTCCTACGTCTATATAGTATACAAGAGAGTATTTTGCATATCAATCACTCAAAGGTTAATCTACCACAATATCTTCTTTTATAGATTCAAATATTTTTTCTCCAATACCCGATATATTCTTTATTTCTTCAATCGTCTTGAATCGACCATTTTCTTCCCGGTAATGGACGATTGACTGCGCTCTAGAGTCTCCAATTCCGTTGAGCTGTGTTAATTCTACTTGGTCAGCAGTATTGATATTTACTTTATTTTTTTGAGTTTCATTATTCACTCCGGTGTCAATGTTTGTAAACTCTTCTTCACCGATTGCTGGTATATAGACCATCATCTGATCAACAAGCACAAGCGCTCTGTTGATCGTTCGATCATCCGCCTTTTCTGTTACGCCTCCTGCTTCTATAATCGCCTCTCCTAATCGCGCGCCTTCTTTTAAAGTATAGACACCCGGATTGACTATTTGTCCTTTGAGCTCAATAATAAGCTCTGATGATTCACTAATGTTTTCTTCTGCCTCATCATTAAAGGTTTCTTCTGCTGAAATACTTGTATCAGAAAATAGTTCTGTTAATTCTTCTTCTACAAATGTCTCAGGTTTATTTACAGCAAACACTAAGAATAAAAACAGTCCTAGAATGACAAAAGTAAAACATACGATATAGTAGGTTAACGGCGGCTGATTTTTTAACCAATAGATGAGCTTTTCCATTTATCCTCTCCTCCATTTTGACCTTCTATTATATATACTGTTTTACTTTTATAAAACTAATGAACAAAAAAATAAGGAGATCAAGTTTTTCACCTGATCTCCTTATTTGAATAATTTATGCAGCAATTAAATGAACTAGGTCTTTATCAGAAGACAAATGAGCTACAGGACTCAAATTTTCCAGATATTCGACGGCATCGCTAAACGTTTTAACTGGTACGATTACCATATCTGTATCAATATCTTCTGCAGCTTCTACAGCGACTTCATAATTTGTTTTATAATCAGGGTAGTCTTCCTTCAGTTCAGCAGACAGTTCATCATCTGGAGCGAAGAAAACAGTTGCGCCTTCTTTATCAGCAGCAACGACCTTTTTATCAATTCCACCAATAGGTCCAACAGTTCCATCATCTGAAATGGTTCCCGTTCCTGCAATGGTTTGTCCCTCTCTCAAATCAGAGTCCGTAATCATTGAATAAATTTGTAGAGAATACATTAATCCAGCAGAAGGCCCGCCTATTTGACCGGAATGAATGGTCACTTCCGGATCTGTTACGACGGTAGACTGATCAACTAAAGAAATTCCAATACCTGGTTCTCCAGTTTCTTCTAACTCAATCAACTGTCCTTCAGATACATTCTCTACGCCATCACGTTCGTAATGAATTGTAACGGTATTGCCCACATCTTTAGATTTAATATAGTCCATAAATTGGTCTGTATTTTCAAATTCTAGCTCATCCACAGAAGTAATCGTATCTCCCATTTGAAGAGATGACGAGAAGTTTGAGTTTTCAGTTACACTCATAACATAAACACCGTTATAGGTCAGATCATAAGGTAGCTCTGCAGCATCAAATGCAGCAACCACTGCTGAATGAACTGAACTATCCATATAGTACTTCTGCAATCTGTTGTACGCTTCGTAGTCATCTATTTCTCCAAAAAGTTCTGCTTCGGTGACGACATCATTATAGGGCAAAAACTGGAATAGGTAAGAAAAAGGCGTAGCTTGAAGAATTTCAACCGTCGTCATCATGAATTTACCCGGTTCTTCAGAATAGGCTCCTTCAACTTCTACTACGGGATTGAGATCTAAAGCGCCACCCGGTCTTTCAATATAATAAGGAATAGGCCTTAAAAAAAATAAATAGCCGAATCCTAGTATCACGACAAGTTTTATCCATAAAGGTATCTTTTTCAATCACTTTCCCTGCTTTCCTAGTTACCTATTCTTTTGCTTTATCTGTTTTTCTACGTTTTCAGGAACCAATCCATGGATGTTTCCTTGAAACTTTGCAACTTCCTTAATCAAAGAAGAACTGACAAAGCGATACTGTTCATCTGACATTAAGAAAACTGTTTCAATATCTTTGTTTTGAGTTTTATTCATTGAAGCAATATCCATCTCGTATTCCATATCTTTAATAGAACGGATACCCCTAATCATGGCTTTGACTTCTAACTCTTCTGCCAGATCAATTGTTAGACCACCCTTATGTTTCAACACCCTCACATTTGAGTTTGGTAATTGAGATTCAAGTGAATCAATGATCATCTGCATTCTTTGATCAACATCAAATAAAGGTTGTTTTGAAATATTTTCGCTAACAGCAATAATGACTTCATCGAATAGCGTAGATGTTCGTTTGACGATATCTAAATGTCCATTCGTAAATGGGTCAAAACTACCTGCATATAGAGCCTTCATACTCACTCATGGCCTCCTCTATAAACGGTGATTCTTGTTGACCCATAGATTTTTTGTTTTGTTGTACTGAAAGATCCTATAGATTCAGGTAAAATAGTGTTTTTATCTGTTTCACATAAAATCATTGAAGTTGAGCCAATCAGTTTTCTGTTTTCAAGATCTTTAACAACCTCTTTAATTTCTTGCAGTGCATATGGGGGATCCAGGATGACCAATTCAAATGATCGCTCGGCTGTTTCTAATTCTACTATGGCTTGACGATCTTTTTTCTTCAAAACTGTGAATTTTTCAGGTTCTTTTGTCATCTCGACATTCTCTTGAATAACCTTGATTGCTTTGAAATTAGAATCTACTAAAATCGCCCGATCCATGCCTCTTGATACAGCTTCTATTCCAAGAGAACCACTTCCAGCATACAAATCTAGTACGGTTCCTCCATCAAAATAAGGACCAATCATGTGAAATACAGATTCTTTGATTTTATCGGTTGTTGGTCTAGTAGTCGTTCCTGGTACTGCTTTTAAAGGGCGACCACCATATTCTCCAGATATCACTCTCATTTTTAACCTCAGTTCCAGCCAGAAGAAAGCTGATTAAATATAGAAATTTCTTTACTTTCATCTTCTTTTTTTCTTTGAGCTGCGAGTACTCGAACTTCATCAAGTACGCCGTCAAATGTCTTAGGCATTTCACATTGATAAGATTCTTCAACTTTTTTTACAAAATGTTGCTTGGAAAGATTTTGTTGAACAGACTCTTTATCCTTTTTATCTATATACAAAATAGCATAATTCATTTTTTTTGAGACATAATGGACTAATCCATATCGTTTCAATTTATTGATATATTTGGTTGTATAGACCCATACGACTAAACAGGATCTTTCATTTTGGTCTTCTAACATTTAATTCTCTCCTCGAAACGATTGATTTCACCTATTATAACAAAAAAATCCACTCAATATGAGAGGATTTTAGTATTTTCTTTTTCTCATTCTTTTAATTCGTCGTAAGCTTCATTGATTAGATCATTCAGATGTTTCTCCAGTTCACTCAACATGAGCTGACCTTCTTCTTCATCTAATATCCCCATAGAGGATGCAAATTCAATTTTTTTTGAGAACCCAAACATTTGTGTATCAATAACCTCTTCAAAAGCAGGGCATGCCACACATAAGTGTTTTTGATTTTCGATCAAAGTAGAAATCTTACTAGCGTCTTCCATTAAAATATCTTTAGCAAGTGCATTTCGCAGACGATCCACTCTGTAGCCCCCTTTGGTAATCATTGCTAATAATAGTATAGCATAAAAGCGCTTTGAGACAACTATTCATTTAATTATGTTCAATAAAAAAGTCAGTAGCAACTGCTACTGACTTAGATAAATTACTTAGATTTTTTACCAGATTTTTCTCTCAAGTTTTTATCTAGTATTTTTTTACGTAAACGAATAGATTCAGGTGTTACTTCACAATACTCATCTTCAGCCAAGAATTCTAATGATTCTTCAAGCGTTAAGATACGAGGACGTTTGATAACGTTTGTCTGATCTTTATTCGCAGAACGGATATTTGTTTTTTGTTTTTCTCTAACTACGTTAACAGAAAGGTCATTATCACGGTTATGTTGTCCAACAATCATTCCAGCATATACTTCAGTTGTTGGTTCAACAAAGATGACACCACGGTCTTCTAAGTTCATGATACCGTATGTTGTAGCAGAACCATTTTCCATAGATACTAGTGCTCCTTGACGGCGCTCTCCAGCTCCACCGGCAACCATTGGTAAATATTCATCGAATGTATGGTTTAAGATACCATATCCACGAGTCATAGAAAGGAACTCCGTTGTAAATCCGATTAGACCACGTGCAGGGGCAGAGAAAATCAAGCGTACTTGACCATTTCCAGTGTGGACCATATCTTTCATTTCAGCCTTACGTTGTCCAAGGTTTTCAATAATTGATCCCATATATTCTTCTGGGGTATCAATTTGAACACGCTCAAACGGCTCGTGTTTTTTACCGTTGATTTCTTTGATGATTACTTCCGGACGAGACACTTGTAATTCGTATCCTTCACGACGTAGGTTTTCAATCAAGATAGACAAGTGTAACTCTCCACGACCTGAAACAATCCATGCATCTGGAGAGTCAGTCGGATCGATTCTTAAAGAAACATCTGTCTGTAATTCCATATTCAATCTTTCATTTAACTTGCTCGAAGTAACCCATTTACCTTCGCGACCTGCAAAAGGAGAGTTGTTTACTAAGAAAGTCATTTGTAATGTTGGCTCATCGATACGTAAGATTGGTAGTGGATCTACATGGTCAACAGGTGTAACGGTCTCTCCAACGAAGATGTCTTCAAAACCAGATACTGCAATCAAGTCACCAGCTTTAGCTGACTGAATTTCCACACGGCCTAAACCGAAGAAACCAAATAGTTTTGTTACACGGAAGTTTTTAGTTGATCCATCTAATTTACTTAATGTTACGTTGTCTCCAACTTTGATTGTACCGCGGAATACACGTCCGATACCAATACGTCCAACATAGTCGTTATAGTCTAATAAAGAAACTTGGAATTGTAATGGCTCGTTACTGTTATCCACAGGTGCAGGAATCTCAGAAACAATTGTTTCAAATACTGGGTTCATTGTGTTTTCTTGATCGTCTGGGTTGTCAGAGAAGCTTGAAGTTCCGTTCAATGCTGAAGCATAGATTACCGGAAATTCTAATTGTTCTTCGTCTGCATCCAACTCAATCAATAAATCTAATACTTCATCCAAAACTTCTTTAGGACGAGCAGAAGGCTTGTCAATTTTGTTTACAACAACGATTGGACGTAATTTTTGTTCTAATGCTTTTTTCAATACGAAACGCGTTTGTGGCATCGTACCTTCATATGCATCAACAACCAAAATTACACCATCAACCATTTTCATGATACGCTCAACTTCACCACCGAAATCGGCGTGACCAGGTGTATCCAAGATGTTGATTTGAGTATCTTGGTATTTAACAGCCGTGTTCTTAGCAAGAATTGTGATTCCGCGTTCTTTTTCAAGATCGTTTGAATCCATTGCACGTTCACTAAACTTGTTGTGAGCTTCCAGTGTATCTGACTGTTTCATTAATTCATCAACCAGTGTTGTTTTACCATGGTCGACGTGGGCAATAATTGCAATATTACGAATATCATTTCTAATTTCCATTTAATCATTCACTCCTTAATAACTACGGTGAGACTTTATCATTTTTAAACTACAAATCTTTAGAATCCAAAATTTCATATTCAGTCAAATAAAACTTCTATAAAAGTTTTAACAGATTTTCACACAAAAAGACACTTACTCTTGGTTTGACTCCAACGCAAGAATAAATGCTAAGTCATTGGATCTTTTTTTCCACTTCTTATTATAACAGTAATTTTCAGAAAATACACTGTTTTTTTAAACTATTTCAAATTGGCTGTCACAATTTCGTCGTAGGCGCTAGGTGATGCAAAAATTGTCTGGTTCGATTTCAATAAATCAACTGGTTCTCCAGAGAAGTTTGATATTTTAAAACCAAATTCTTCCAGCATGAGTTTCCCAGGTGCAATATCCCACGGGCTTAATTTAGTGGCTACATACGCAATAATATTTCCTTTAATGAGTTCTGTTACTTCTAAGCCAGCAGAGCCCAACATTCTGACACCCATAGATCGGCCTGCGATTTTTCTATAATCGCTGAAAGCGTCTTGTGTCATTAATTGACTATTTGTAGCCAACAGTCCATCTGACAAGCTTTTGTTCTCAGGTGTGCTTACTGGTTGGCCATTACAAAATACACCTTGACCTTTTATAGCGTGATAAAGTTTCTCTTCTGTCACATTATAGATATATCCTTGCACACCTTTGCCTTCTTCATATACTGCAATCATTACGGCAAAATTTTCTTGTTGAAGAACAAAGTTTAACGTTCCATCAATCGGGTCGATAAACCAGACAGTCCCCTTCAAATCTTCAAGGTCATCTCCAAAACCTTCTTCCCCGCAAATACGATCATTAGGAAAATGGCTTCTAATTTTATCAGTTAAGACTTCTTCGATTTTCTTGTCCATATTTGTCACAAGGTCATTTCTTGCTGATTTTTCTTCTACTTCTAAACTTTTTTCTTTTGCTTCTTCAATCATTTCAGCAGTTTCTTTTATCCATTGTTTTATCAATTGGTCTCTTTTTTGAATAACTGACATTTAAATTCCTCTTTTCTATTCGTTCTGTTCATTATATAAGTTTTTAGGTTTTCTATCAAAGTTTAGCTGTCGCTAATTTTATGTAAAAAGAAAAATCGAGTGAGGAAAATCCTCACTCGATTTAATCTACTGTAAATTCTTACATGTGAATTGGTAGTCCTAGAGCAGCTTCTGCTGCATCCATTACAGATTCACCTAGAGAAGGGTGTCCGTGGATAGTCATTGCGATATCTTCCGCATTCATTCCACTTTCAATCGCTAATCCAAGTTCAGCAATAACGTCTGAAGCGCTGTGTCCAGCAACTTGAGCTCCAACAATTACGTTATCTTCTTTAGTTGTTACTAAACGTACGAAACCTTCAGTAGCGTTAAGAGATAATGCACGACCATTTCCAGCTAATGTGAATTTAGTCGATTTAGTGTCAAGACCTTGATCTTTAGCCTCTGCTTCAGTTAAACCAACAGATGCAATTTCAGGATCAGTAAAGGCTACTGCTGGAAGCGCACGATAATCAACAGCAACTTTTTTACCAGCGATTGCTTCTGCAGCAATTTTAGCTTCATAACTAGCTTTGTGAGCTAGTGCAGGACCAGGAACGACATCACCAATAGCAAAGATGCTTTCGATATTTGTACGTCCTTGGTTATCTACTTCGATCAAGCCACGATCACTCATATTTACGCCAGCTTGTTCTAGACCAAGTTCGTCAGTGTTCGGACGACGACCAACGGTTACTAATACATAATCAACGTCTAAAGATTCTTCTTTTCCGTTAGCTTCGTATTTAACTGTTACGCCATCATCAGTTTTTACTGCTTCTTTAGCCATAGCTTTAGTGACAATGTTCACGCCACGGTTTTTGAAGTTTTTCTCAACTAATTTAACCATGTCTTTATCAAAACCATTAAGAATTGAAGGAAGACCTTCAAGAATAGTGATTTCAGTACCTAAGTTAGCGTAAACTCCAGCTAATTCAGAACCGATATAACCACCACCAACGATAGCCATTTTCTTAGGAACTTCAGTCAAGTTCAATGCTCCAGTAGAATCTAGTACGCGATCGCTGAATTTAAATCCAGGGATTTGTACCGGACGGCTACCAGTTGCAACAATAGCATTGTTGAAAGAATAAGTTTGAGCACTATCTTCACCCATTACACGTAGAGTGTGTTCATCGTTGAAGAAAGCTTCTCCGTAAAGAATCTCAACTTTGTTCTTTTTAAGAAGCATTTCTACCCCTTTAGTTAATTTGTCAACAACTTGAGTTTTTTTCCACTCTTGAGTTTTTGAGAAATCAAGTGTTACATTTTCAGTAGTGATACCAAAAACTTGAGAATCTAATGACTCTTGGTATTTGTGACCAGCAGAGATCAATGCTTTAGAAGGAATACATCCAACGTTTAAGCAAACTCCACCAATAAATTCTTTTTCTACAATGGCAACTTTTTGTCCCATTTGAGCAGCGCGGATGGCAGCAACATAGCCACCAGGTCCAGCACCGATTACAACTGTATCTAACTCAATTGCGAAATCTCCTACAACCATTTAAAATTCACCCTAGCCTTCCATTAATAGTAAATCTGGGTCTGCCAATAATTTTTTCAATTCGTTCATTGCAGCTTGACCTGTCGCACCATCAATAATACGGTGGTCGAATACAAGTGACAATGGAAGCATTGGAGCCGCTACGATTTCACCTTCAGCGTTAACGATTGGTTTCTTGAATGAACGTCCTACACCTAAGATTGCCACTTCTGGGTGGTTAATGATTGGTGTGAAGAACTGACCATTTACAGAACCGATATTAGAGATTGAAATAGATCCATCTGCCATATCGCTTCCTTTAAGTTTTCCTTCTTGAGCTTTAGAAGCTAAATCATTAATTTCATCAGCGATGTCAAATACTGATTTAGTATTCGCATCTGAAACTACTGGTACGTATAGTCCTTGTTCTGTATCAGCAGCGATACCGATGTTAAAGTAGTTTTTGTAAACCACTTCGTCAGTAGTGTCATCAATTGATGCATTAAGTGCTGGGTATTTCTTCATCACTGAAATCAAAGCTTTAACAACGTAAGGTAAGAACGTCAATTTCGTTCCTCTTTCAGCTGCGATTGCTTTGAATTTCGTACGGTGAGCAATAACCTTAGAGAAGTCTACTTCGTCAAATAATGCAACTGAAGGAATTGTTAACGTGCTGTTAACCATTGCTTTAGCGATTGCTTTACGAGTTGTACTCATTTTCTCACGAGTCTCTTCGTCTGCACGACCAGATTTAAACGGTTTAGCATCAGCTGAAACTGTTTTAGATGATCCAGTAGATTTAGAAGCAGGTGCTTTAGCAGCAGACTGAGTAGCTTCTTCTTTAGAAGATGAAGTCTCTTCAGTTTTCGCAACAGCTCCGCCACCTGATACAAAAGTATCGATGTCTTCGCGAGTTGTACGTCCGCCTTTACCAGTAGCTTCTACAGCACTGATATCAACATCTTTTTCACGAGCATATTGACGAACTGATGGCATTGCAAGAACACGTTTATCAGGGTTTGAAGTTTTAACAACTTCTCCAGAAGTTGCAGCTTCAGATCCTGCTGGGTCTGTTTTAGCCGTTCCAGATTCAGTTGAAGAAGCACTAGATTCTGAAGATTCTTCAGATCCGTGACCTTCTGCACTAATTTCAACAATTGGATCTCCAACTGCTGCAACAGTACCTGGTTCTACCAAGAATTTTTTGATTGTTCCATCAACTGGTGATGCTAACTCTTCTACTGATTTATCGTTTTGAATTTCAGCGATTGAATCGCCTTCTTCTACTGTATCTCCTTCAGAAACTAACCAGCTAACGATTTCGCCTTCTGCCATTCCTTCTCCAACGTCTGGAAGTTTGAATGTGAACGTACCTGTAGATCCTTTAGATTCAGTTTTAGCTTCTTCTGATTCGTGACCTTCAGCATCGATTTCAACAATTGGATCTCCAACTGCTGCAACAGTACCTGGTTCTACCAAGAATTTCTTGATTGTTCCATCAACTGGTGATGCTAATTCTTCTACTGATTTATCATTTTGAATTTCAGCAATTGAGTCGCCTTCTTCTACTGTGTCTCCTTCAGAAACTAACCAGCTGACGATCTCGCCTTCTGCCATTCCTTCCCCTACATCAGGGAGTTTAAATGTAAAAGCCATGTTTGCGCTCTTCCCTTCTCGTTTATGATTATTCAATCATCTGTTTTCTAACTACGTTGATCAATACATACAACAATAGGAAGAAAAACCAATACAGATACTCGAGATACTGAACTAGTTTTTCCCCTTTTGTTGATAGATCGATATTTAACGTACCGATCTTATTGATTTAATTAAAAGTTTACAGCTTCGTTGATTGCTTCAGAAATATCGTCAGCACTTGGTAACCAAGTGTTTTCAGCTTGACCAAATGGATAGATTGTATCAGGTGCAGATACGAATCCGATTGGTGCTTCAAGTGAAAGTACAGAACGTTGAGATACTTCAGAAATGACAGTATTACCCACGCCAGCTTGACGTTGAGCTTCTTGAACCATAACCATACGACCAGTTTTTTCAACTGATGCTACGACTGTTTCGTAATCGATAGGTGAAACTGTACGTAGATCTACTACTTCTACAGAAACACCATCTTTTTCAAGTTTTTCAGCTGCTTTTAGTGCTTCACGAACCATGTAACCATAAGCTACAACCGTTACATCAGTACCTTCTTTAGCAACAGCTGCTTTACCGATTGGTACAGTATACTGTTCTTCAGGTACTTCATCACGGAATGAACGATAAAGTTTCATGTGCTCAAGGAATACTACAGGATCGTTTTCACGAATCGCTGAAGTTAAGAGTCCTTTAGCGTCATAAGGGTTAGAAGGGATGACAACTTTCAATCCAGGAGATTGAGCCATTAATCCTTCAAGTGAGTCAGCGTGCATTTCAGGAGTGTGAACCCCACCACCGAAAGGAGAACGTACAACTACTGGCATGTTCATATTTCCACCCATACGGTAACGAGTACGAGCGATTTGTCCTACAACTGAATCCATTACTTCAAATACGAAACCAAAGAATTGGATTTCCATTACTGGACGGAAACCTTGTACAGCTAAACCGAATGCCATACCACCGATACCTGACTCAGCAAGAGGCGTATCGTTAACTCTTTCTTCACCATATTTATCGTAAAGACCTTGAGTCGCACGGAAAACTCCTCCGTTTTTACCAACATCTTCTCCGAAAATCAAGACTTTTTCATCACGAGCTAATTCTTGATCTAAAGCTTCAGTGATCGCTTGAATCATTGTTAGATTCGCCATGCTTATTTACTCTCCTTTGCTTGGTATTTCTCAATCTGTTCAGTAATGTTTTGACCTGGAGCATCAAACATACTATCTAAGAATTTAGAGACTTTCATTTTTGGAGCTTGATCTGCTTCTTTAGCAGCTTGTTTAACTTCTTCTTTAGTTTTTTCAATTAATTCTTCTTCACGTTCTTCAGTCCATAGACCTTTTTCAGTTAAGAAGTTACGGAAACGAATTAGTGGATCGCGTTGTTCCCAGTAATCGAATGATTCTTGTTCACGATAACGAGTTGGATCATCACCAGAAGTTGAGTGTGGTCCGAAACGTGAAGTGATTGTTTCAATAAGAACAGGACCATTACCAGCCGCTGCCCAGTCACGTGCTTGCTTAGAAACAGCGTATACTGCTAACGGATCCATTCCGTCAACTTGGATACCCGGAATACCCGCTGCTGCTGCTTTTTGAGCCAATACATTTGCTGCAGATTGTTTCTCACGTGGAGTAGAAATCGCATAGCCGTTGTTTTGGATGTAGAATACTACTGGTGCTTTGTAACGTCCAGCAAAGTTCATACCTTCATAAACATCACCTTGTGAAGAACCACCATCACCAGTATAAGTGAAAGTAACTTCGTCTTCTTTTCCAGCAAATTTTTGCCCAACTGCATTACCCATCGCTTGGATGTATTGCGCGCCAATGATAATTTGAGGCGGAATTGCGTTAAGACCTTCTGGATAATTGTTTCCTTCAACATTACCTCTTGACCACAAGAATGCTTGTGATAATGGTAAACCGTGTTGAATCAATTGAGGAACATCACGGTAACCTGGATATAGCCAATCTTGTTTTTTGAATGCGAATTGACTTGCTAATTGAGAAGCTTCTTGTCCCATAGTTGGAGCGTAAAATCCTAAACGTCCTTGACGCGCTAAAGCCATAGAGCGATCATGTAACACACGTGACCACACCATTCTCTCCATTAATTCTACTAACTCGTCATCTGATAAATCAGGCATAATGTCTTCATTTACGACCTTACCATCTTTATCAAGAATCTGAACCATCGGAAACGAAGCTTCGATTGAACTTAGTAATGCTTCGTAATCAACTGGTTGCTTTGCCATAGACTATACATTCCTCTCTTTTAATTAAAAGTTTTATTAGTTGAAACAGCTAAAACCAACTGTATCATTTTTCTCGATTCCTTATTAAACTTACCACGCATTACTCTATTTTGCAAGTCTTTAGCTCTGAGAATGCGCTTAAAAACGTTGATAGAACAAGGTTAAAAACTATTTGTGAAAATAAACACTATAAATGTGTTTTTATTTTGCGCATCTAAATTTCAGTGATCAGCGCTAGCGATAGTAATACAGTCTTTTAAACTGTTATATAATATTAATGAATACTCAAGATGTGTTTTTCAATAGTTTAGATTGCTTTCTTTTGTGATTTTTTTCACTATATCATTTAATAAATGGTTCATCGTTTGCTCTATTTTCCAACTGCTAAATAGTCTATTGTGACGTGCATTTCTTTACTGAAACTGTTAAAATGGTGAAGCTAACTCTCTGAGTAGAAGAATGCTGAATGAAGGAGTGTATTCAATTGATTACAATGAAAGATGTTATTAGGGAAGGTCATCCAACTTTACGTGAAATCGCTAAAAAAGTAGAGTTGCCTCTGTCAGAAGACACTAAACAGTTGGCTAATGAACTGTTACAGTTTCTGATCAACAGTCAAGACCCTGAAATTGCTGAGAAGTATGAATTAAGAGCCGGCGTAGGTATCGCTGCTCCTCAAGTAAATGTTTCTAGTCAGCTGCTAGCTGTTCACTTACCGTCAGCTGATGAAGAGTCAGAAGAACATGCATTTAGTAGAATCATGATTAATCCAAGAATTGTGAGCCATTCTGTTCAACAGACTTGTCTACCCGATGGTGAAGGCTGTTTATCAGTTGATAGAGAAGTTGAAGGTTTTGTGCCTAGACATAAACGCATAACTGTTGAATATGTTGATTTGGATGGCAAAGAACATAAAGAACGCCTAAGAGGGTTCCCAGCTATTGTTGTTCAGCACGAAATCGATCATTTGAACGGCATTATGTTCTACGACCGAATTGATCCCGAAAATCCACTTGCTCTTCCTGACGGAATCGACGTCTTAGGATCAAGAGAATAGATTAATTAAAATAAAGAAGCTGAAAATGATGTTTAACGCACTCTTTGAGTAAAGTTAAACACACCATTTTCAGCTTTTTTAATCTTCTTCTGTACTAATAGATTCTGCTGGATCGACTGGTTCTCTAATTTCTCTGCGCTGCTCTCTGTGGTAATGAACAGCTTCTAATAATGGAATCATTAGCGCGGCTACAAAACCGCCTGCAAAACCGTTATTGTAAAGATTGATTCCACCATGAAGATAACTTGTATTACTAACAACCGTTAAATGTAAACCACCAGCAATCATTCCCATTACTAGTCCGTATCGACCAGCTATAGGTGCTATCGTTGTTCCAAACAATCCTGCTATGATAACTGAAGTATCACTCATATCGTAATTATTAAGGTAGCCAATCAATGTAACGCCCAACAAGATAGGGATAACGTTTTTAAGATGTTTACCAAACGCACCGAACCCCACTACGGTCAGAACGCCCCCAATGACTGGACCGTTCAGTTCTCCTCCTAATGATAATACGAATCCCAAAGCTACAAACCCTAATAAAGACATATTAATCAGTGTAAGGTTAAACCCATTCTTTTTTACAAAGTCTGAGGATAATTGTCCAGAATGCTTCATCATACGACTATATCCGTTTAGTGACCAAGAATTTAAATAGAGACCATACAGTAACATAACTGTAAATAATGGAAAAAATAATAGCGACATCTGCATATTGTTTCCTTTAGAGATTAATGAAATTGGTTCGATAACGACCCCGGTAGCTCTAAGGATTGAGGTGAAAATCGTACCGACTACACCACTTGAGAATCCAATATTATATAAACTAAACCCTTTGGTGAAGCCTACAAAATGATGGGCTAATGGTGGCAAAATAAATCCAGCTACAAATCCGGCTGCACTTCCTAGAAGTATGCCTATCCCTAAACGTAAGCCGATATTAAATGTGATCTCATTGACAAGTGGCCCTAGCGCTGTTCCAAACAAAGCGGCTAGTAATGATCTTTCGGCAGGTACCTTCGTTACCCAAGCATAGGTGAATGCCCCAACGACGATTGGCATGGAGTTATAGAGGTTTTTACCAAAAAATGAGAAAGCCGCAACTGTAAATACAGCGGCAATCAGTGAACCGTTAATTTTAGCTTTTGTAATTTTTATCAAAAGTAAAGCATGCAATGTCAGTATTCCAGAATTGAAAAAGGTTGCGCCCACATTGGCAAGTTCAAAATAATCAGTCGTTAAGTTGGATGCAGTTGTAAGAATAACTGCCTGACCATTGATAATTTCCAAAGGTGTATTGAAAACGAATGATATGAGCACCAGAAATATTCCAAATAATATGAGCATCCAATATTGAGTGTTCTGCGTAATTTGACGAGCTGAAGTAGCAACTATTTTATCGTTTGTTTCCATGAACATCTCCATTTCTAAATCAAGTACAATATCTGTAAACCGCTTTATTTAAAAGGATAGTAAAACTAATTATATCGAATGACTAGACCAGTTTCAATATCTTAATTAAAACGCACTAAATCGCAATTGTTTAGAAAGAAATGAAATTTCTTGAAATATCTGAATAAAACTTGCTTAAACGAACTTTTATTAACTATTAAATCAACTCTAATTCTTTTAAAGCTTTATAAATTCCGTCATCATTATTCGAGGCCGTAACCATATCGGCCACTTCTCTAACAATACTTTCTCCATTTCCCATAGATATGCCTAGCCCAACATTTGCTATCATCTCATAATCATTGAGTCCATCACCAAAAGCAATAACGTCTTCTTTTTCAAAACCTTTTAAAGCAGCCATTTTAGCTATTGTCTCAAACTTTGAACCATCTGATGGAAGAATATCAACACCAGATTCGTACCATCTTACAAACCTGAATTCAGGAAACTGCCCATTTTCATATAAATGACTATGTTTTTCTCCATAAAAAATCAATGCTTGAGTTAAATCATGATGTTTATAGAACGACCGATCAGTATCTGGAACCGGGAAGCCGACATGTTTCATTCCTGAACTTACTTCTTCACTGACCTTTTCACTCCGTCTTTTAAGTTCTTTAGCCGTTTCATAAATCATCTGATGATCGTGCTTATCCGCGATTTTAATCAAACGTTTTAAAGCCTGATTATCAAGAGGATTAGAATAGACTTCTTCGTGATGGAAAAAACCAGCAGCACCGTTACAGACGATATAATTGGGTACATTAAGTTCATCAATTAATTCTTTTGCCATTAATGCATTTCTCCCTGTTGCAATGGCTACTTCGTGACCATTTTCCTGTAAAGTCTTGATTGCCTCTCTAGTACTGTTTAAAATCGTTTTCTCATCTGTTAAAAGCGTTCCATCTATATCGAAAAAGATCATTTTTTTAGTCATTGTCCGTCTCCTTAAATTCTTAGCTCTATTTGTCTTTACTTTGCTAGTGTAACCCGTGTAATCCATTCCATACAACTAAGAATATTAAAATGAACGAATCCTTGATTGTTTTAAATTAAAACCTCTTGTCGCGCTCTGTTTTCATGAATTCGCTTCTTCTATACTTATTGTTTTGAGTATGGTAGAATTGTACTAACCGTTGGCTGAAATAGGCCAACTCATCGGACGGATATTAAAATTGAAAAATGAAAACTCGAGCCATGTCTTGATGGAACCTTACTCAAAAGTGGCTTTTTTTCATAATATGCAAAAAGACTTGGTTACCCTAGTCTTTACTGTATTCGTTTGTTCAAGCTTATGTCCAAACGTTAAATATACAATCTGATTGAAAACAATATTAAAAGGAGATTTTTGATGAAACCGAATATTAAAAATAATGAAGCAGCTATTTTTGCTTTAGGTGGTTTAAATGAAATAGGTAAAAATACTTACGGAGTTCAGTTCCAGGATGAAATTATCCTGATCGATGCGGGTATTAAATTCCCTGAAGATGACCTTCTAGGTATTGACTATGTTATTCCGGACTATTCTTACATTATTGAAAACAAAGATAAGATTCAGGGACTATTCATTACGCATGGTCACGAAGATCATGTTGGAGGAATTCCGTTCCTTCTTAAACAATTGAACATTCCTATTTATGCTGGCAAATTAGCTTTGGCTTTGATTCGTAACAAATTAAATGAACATCAATTACTGCGTTCTGCTGAGCTTAATGAAATCAACGAAGACACAGTTGTAAAATTCAGAAAAACGTCTATATCATTTTTCCGTACAACACATAGTGTTCCAGAATCTTATGGTATTGTTGTGAAAACTCCGAATGGTAATATCGTTCAGACAGGCGATTTTAAATTTGACTTTACGCCCGTTGGAGAACCTGCTGATTTGCATAAAATGGCTAAAATCGGTGAGGAAGGCGTCTTGGCATTACTTTCTGATAGTACCAATGCTGAAGTACCCAACTTTACAAAATCAGAACAAGTTGTTGGGGAATCTATTCAAAGCTTACTGAAAAAAATTGACGGTAGAATTATCTTCGCTACCTTCGCTTCTAATATATCTCGAGTACAGCAAGTGGTCAAAGCTGCAAACGAAACCGGTCGTAAAATCGCCGTTTTCGGACGTAGTATGGTGACTTCATTGGAAACCGGGCAAGAACTTGGTTATATTGAAGCTGAAGAAGGTACTTTTATTCATCCAAATGAACTGAAGCGTTATAAAGACAACGAAGTATTGATCTTATGTACTGGTTCTCAAGGAGAACCAATGGCTGCTTTAAGCCGTGTGGCAAATGGTACACACCGTCAGATCACGATCCAACCAGGAGATTCAGTAGTATTTTCTAGTTCTCCAATTCCAGGTAATACAGTTAGTGTAAATAGAGTCATCAACCAATTACTAGAAGCTGGCGCCAACGTTATTCATGGTAAAGTCAACAATGTTCATACTTCTGGTCACGGTGGTCAAGAAGAACAGAAACTGATGCTTCGCTTGATGAAACCTAAATTCTTTGTTCCTATTCACGGAGAGCACCGTATGCAACGTATTCACGCTAATTTAGCACAGCAAACAGGTGTCCCTGAAGATAATTGTTTTATTCTTGACAATGGTCAAATTGTTGCTTTCACAGAAGATTCTGCTAGACGCGCTGGAGAGTTTAATGCTCAAGACGTTTATATTGATGGTAGCGGTATTGGTGACATCGGTAATGTCGTATTGAAAGACCGTAAATTATTGTCTGACAACGGTCTTGTTGTTGTCGTTGCAACGATTGATACAGATAAACGTACCGTTCTTGCAGGTCCGGATATCATTTCAAGAGGATTCATTTACATGAGAGAATCTGAGAAACTGATTCAAAGTGCTCAAAAAGTTGCTTTTGAAAGTATCCAAAGATCTTTTGAGTTCAAACAAGTAAATGAATACAAAATGCGTAACGATCTGATTGAAGATATCAAACAGTTCTTATTCGCTGAAACAGAACGTAAACCTATAATCTTGCCAGTAATTTTAACTAAATAAATCAGTTAACAGCAAAATACCCGGTGGGCATGCCCACCGGGTATTTTTTTATTCTACTAAGTCATGTCTAAAGGCGTAAATTGCGGCTTGTGTGCGGTCCTCTACTTGAAGCTTGGATAAAATATTCGATACATGTGTTTTTACAGTTTTCAGTGTAATGAAAAGTGCATCTGCAATTTCTTGATTAGAATATCCTTGAGAAATCAGTTGAAGTACTTCTTTTTCTCGATTCGTTAATTCATCATGTAAAATCAGTTTACCCTTATTATTTTCGTGTTCTATTAGTTTTTCTGTAACTTCTGTCTCAAAGTAAGGATCGCCGTTGTATGTAGATCGTATGGCTTCTGCTATCTCACCAGCCGAAGATGTTTTCAGAAGATACCCTGAAGCACCCGCATCCATAGCCGGAAAGACTTTTTCATCATCGATAAAGCTGGTCAGAATAATGATTTTAGCTTCCGGCCACTCACGGAGAATTTTTTGAGTAGACTCAATTCCATCCATTACTTCCATTACTAAATCCATTAGTATAATATCTGGTTTTTCTTTTATTGCAATTTCGTATCCTTGAAGTCCATCTTCTGCCTCACCGACCACCGTCATGTCTTCCTGAATTGAAAAATACGATGACAGTCCTAAACGAACCATTTGATGGTCATCAATTAATAATAGTCGTATCATTTTTCTCCTCCTGCTACAATTGGAATACTAATTTCAATACTAGTACCCTTTTCTGGGAAAGAGATGATTTTTACATCTCCACCGATCCCATTAATTCTTTCACGAATATTTTCCAAACCATAACTTCCAGATTTCTTATGACTCATATCGAAACCAACACCATCATCAATCATTCTAAGCAAAACTGTCTCATGTACCTTTTTCAAATAAACTTCTAATTCTTCAGCTTTTGCATGTCTTAATACATTGGAAAGCAATTCTTGAACAATTCGGAATAAATGGTCTTCAATACCATGTGCCAGTCTGACGTCTTCAATTTCAAAACGAATCTCTGTATTGATTTTGGTGCATAATTCTTTAAGTAATTGTTCTACACCTTGCTTTAAGGTTTTTCCGTCCAATTTAACTGGTCTAAGATGCAACAGTAATGCTCTCATCTCTGTTTGAGAATCATTGATGATTTTTTCAATCAAATTTAATTGAGTACTGAATTTTTCATCCAATTCATCCGATTGTTGGTTGACGGCACTCAACATCATTGAGGCAGCAAATAGCTGCTGACTTACGGAATCATGTAACTCTCTCGCTATTCTGTGACGTTCATTCTCAAGAATTTCAATTTTTGTCTCATTGCTCATCTGTGTTGATCTCTGACTGGCGATAATGGCTTCCTCTGCCATTCGCATCAATTTTTCATGCAGCTTGATAAATTGACGGTCGATCTCTTTATTCACCTGTAGTGGTGTATCTAAAGAATACATATCAAGAAAAATTGAAGCAGAATAATGGCCTTTTGACATCATTTTAAGTCCTTCTTCGACTTTCTTGAGTTTCTTTCGTTCATAAGATTTCATATAGGCTAGCATGATAAACGTTAAGAAAACAGAGAAGAAGAATAAATAAAAGATTAAAGGAAACCCTTGAAATCGATATTGAAAAATCATATAAAACCAGTCTTCACTTGTATACGTAAAACAGATAAACAGTGTGAACAAAAAAATCATGATAAAGAATAGAAAAAAGTACTTGGAGAATTCAGTCGCATTGCGTTTCATATAAAGATCACCTCGACTTCTCCGATTAAAGCGTTTAATACAATCTTGATCTTTCTGGAACTTTCTGGATAAGTCGCTGACTGCCATTTCAATGTTTCATTCTTTAAATCTAAATGATCATTCCCGATTTTAACTTTCCCAAGTAGTACAGAAAGATCCAGTGATACACCAACTTCTTCAGGAATCAGTAATTTAGTATCGCCCAGTCCTTTTCGGATCATAACGATATTTTCCTTTTTCGGAAGTATGGTATTTCCTAAATCGATTACAGTGTCTCCCATCGCTTTAGAAAAGTTGATATCATCCCATTCGTAGATATCATACCCTATCGAATCATCACCAAACCATTTTTTTCTAGATAATTTGACTGTTTCTTCTTGTTCTTCTTTGAATTGAAAAGAAACGTAATCTTTTTCTCTCCATTTTGGTTGTTTTTTAGTTAAAGGATCTTTTATGGTCTTGAACATCTTATGATCTTCTCCAACTTTAAAGATTAGTAGTACAATCAGAATCACCCAGGCAGCACTTGTGAAGAAAATAGATAGTACAAACAGTATGAGTCCTAACCAGAATAGATTTTCTTGTTTATGATTTTTTTTAAATAATTTATCTGGAAAGATCATTAAAAATAGCCCAAGTAAAAATAGAACTAGAAGTGATCCGCTCGTAACGATATCGTAAAGTAACCAGATACCCAGTAGCCCCATAACCAGTTTGAATAATGGATGATTCATTTTGCATGCTCCTCAAGATTGATGTACTTATAGTATAATGGATAATTCATCATACCGCACTACTACAGAGGAAAAATCAGTCTTAAGTATGAGTAGAAAATAAAAAAGAACAAAAGACAGTACGACCATCTTTTGTTCTTTTGGTATTTAATTAAAATACTTTAGTGATTTCTACTGTCATTGATCCACCTGGTGTACTGATTTCAACTTTTTCTCCAACTTTTTTACCCAAAAGAGCTTGAGCAATTGGTGATTCATTTGAAATTTTTCCAGAAAACGGATCAGCTTCTGCTTTACCGACGATTGTGTATTCTTCATCGATACCATTTGGTAGTTCTTTAAAGATAACGGAACGTCCTAAAGATACTTCATCTGTTTTTGACTTGGAATTATCAATAATTTCCGCGTTTGCTAGCATGTGTTCAACTGTACTAATTCTACCTTCAATAAAAGCTTGCTCATCTTTCGCTGATTCATATTCAGAGTTCTCCGATAAATCTCCAAATCCTCGAGCAATTTTAATTCTTTCTACAACTTCTTTTCTTTTAACTGTTTTTAGTTCTTCTAGTTCATTTTCCAAATTTTCTTTACCTTCTAAAGTCATTGGATATACTTTTTCTGTCATCAAGTACTTCACCCCATAATATATTCGTTAAAAATCTGATCAAACAAGTATTCCGGATAATAAGCTAAACCTTACTATATCGATTCAAACACAAGGCTCGGAATCTCAATGGAATCAAGATACCACGAACTTAACATCTTGTAAAGCGTTTTTTTATTAAATACTCCTTGAATATTTTGCTTAAAGAGAGCGTTTTTTGAAAATCGTATCGATCTTGGTTGTCATCAAATCTATTGCAACTTGATTTCTTCCACCTTCAGGTATAATAATATCCGCATTCTTTTTAGTAGGCTCAATAAATTGTGTATGCATCGGTTTCACAACAGTAAGATATTGTTCAATAACTTGGTCTAATGTACGCGCGCGCTCTTCGATATCTCTTTTAATTCTTCTAATAATTCTAATATCATCATCTGTATCAACGTATACTTTAATATCCATCATTTCTCTAAGTCTTGAATCTTCTAGTATCAAGATACCTTCAAGTATGATGACTTCTTTTGGATCCTGTACAATCACTTCGCTACTTCTAGTGTGCTTAGTATAATCGTAAACAGGTTTTTCAATGGTTTCATAATTAACTAGTTTGTTTAGATGCTCAATTAACAGATCTGTATCAAATGCATAGGGATGATCATAGTTTGTAGCAAGTCTTTCTTCAAAATCTAGATGATCCTGATTTTTGTAGTAGGAATCTTGTTCTAACATCATGATCGATCTACCAGGGAAATGATTAAAGATTGCTTGACTTACACTTGTCTTACCACTACCTGAACCGCCTGTGACACCTATTACTATTGGTTTTGTTTTTTTCATATTTAATTTTCCTCTCGATTGAACAGGCTCATTTAAAGAGATCGTCCGATTTTCTCAATAAAAGCACTGAGCCCAAAAGGCTCAATGCTTTAATTTAATTCTTCTCGTAATTCTAAGTGTTGCTGATATGTTTGTGAGAAATAAACTTCTTTCGTAGATAGATCTGCTATAAAGTAGTAGTAATCCGTTTCAGCCGGATAAACACTCGCTTTTATAGAATCCTCTGCCGGGCTGTTAACTGGACCTGGTCCTAACCCTCTATGTTGATAAAGATTATAGGGAGAGTCTGTTTCCAGATCATCATACGTGATTCTTTCCTGATGTTCTCCTAAAGCATAGGTTACACTAACATCCGTTTGAAGAGGCATATCAATTGCTAATCGATTGTAAAATACACCTGAAATAATTTCGCGATCTTCGAAAGTAATGCCTTCTCGCTCTATGAAAGATGCCATCGTTAGAATCGCATGAACGGTTGTTTCTTGTTCTTGAATATCTGAATAATACGTTTCTAAAACTTGATCCATCCTAGAAAGCATTTGAGTAATGACGGCTTCAAGTGTCGTATCGTCATTGAATTCGTATGTTGCCGGATATAGATAGCCTTCTAAAGCATATATGGTCTCTTCTCTCGCTTCATACGCGCTTGTTAGAAGCTCAGGAAATTCTTCTACTTTTTCTTGAAGGAAAGTTTCATTTTTGATCAGATCAAAGAATTCTTTTTCTGTGAAATCAGTCTGATCATCAATAACTACAGCAATTTGCTCGATTGTATATCCTTCTGGTATCGTTAATCTACCAGCAGTTTCCTCTGTTATAGGTGAGCCACCTTCTTTCAAGCTTTGAACAATTTCATCTGAAGACAAAGCAGGCGAGAATAAATAGTATCCCGCTTGAAATCCTTGTTCACCATTGAATCTAAGGTGGTAATTGAATACAAAAGCACTATTTATGATGCCTTTCTCTTCCAAAATACGAGCAATATCTGTTCTAGATGATCCGATAGGTATCTCAACTGGTATCTCTTCATTACTTTCTGGGTCTAGAGGTTCTAGAGAAGAAGTATAGTAGTGATAACTTGAAAAACCTAGAATCACAATCAAAACGATCAATATAGCCACGATACTCAGTACGATTTTGCGCACAGTATGTGTAGATTCCTGGTCTGGCATATTTGAACCATTCCTTTTCAAAAATGTTTATATCTGTTCTATTATACACAATACACTTGCTAGATTAAAGCTAATTTTCTAAAGGTTCTTTGGATCTAGCATCTTATATGTACTCTATCGCTTAAACCTAATATACAAAAGAAAATAGCCATGTGAAATTAACAGGAGCATTTCGCATGGCTATTGTTATCCTTTTTAAGCTTCGTCGTCGTCTTCTTCTTCGATGAAAGTGTTCAGTACCTCTTCAATCATTTCCCATTCTTCATCAGAGTCGATAGAACTTAATGTTCCTTCAAGTCCTCCGTCTACTTCTGTATATGAGAATGCTGAAAGTTCAACTTCTTCCCCTTCGCTTGTACCAGCAGGGTAAACAAGTACGTAAGATTTTTCAAAATCATCTGAATCAAAAGTAAATAAGATTTCATATAATTCTTCGTTACCTTCTTCATCGATTATTGTAATATGTTCGTGATCGTGCTCGTGGTTGTGATCGTTTGCCATTTTTACATCTCCTCATTAATGATTATTTGCTTTTCGATCAAGATAGCCTTGTAAAATCATTACTGCAGCCAACTTATCGATTACTTGTTTTCTTTTTTTCCGAGACGCATTTCCTTCTTCTATCAGCATGCGGGTAGCTTGCATTGTGGTTAGTCGCTCATCCTGATATTCGACAGGTAATCCGAATGTCTCTTCTAACAGTTTACCATATTCAAGCGATGCTTCTGCTCTTGGACCTATTGAACTATCCATGTTTTTTGGTAAACCTACGATAAAACGCTCTACTTCATAAGATTCGGTGAGTTCTTTCATACGTTCAATTCCGTAATCACCTTTATCTTCATTGATTTTGATAATTTCAATACCTTGTGCTGTCCACCCAAGAGGATCACTAACGGCAATTCCAATTGTTCTAGATCCGACATCTAATCCCATTACGCGCATGATTTATTTGTCACTTTCTAGATATTTAGTCATTAATTCTTCTAGAATTTCGTCACGTTCGTGTCGTTTGATCAAATTTCTCGCATCATGATGTCTTGGTATATAAGCTGGGTCACCGGAAAGTAGATAGCCAACGATTTGATTGATCGGATTGTACCCCTTTTCTTCAAGTGCTTTATATACAATTCTCAAAGTATCCTCTACGTTGTGTTCTTGATTGTTATCTACACTAAAGCGTACTGTATGATCGTTTGAAGTCATAAATCTCCCTCCGTACTTCATAAGCAAATCCTTTAATTTTTGTCTTCGTATAAAGCTTATGTGTTATTATTTTACAAGAAATTAAATAAAAGTACAATGACCAATAAACGGTTTACCTATTATATAGTGAAATCAAGAGGTCCCCTTTATTTCATATCATTCAAAGGGATTCTTTAAACTACCTGGCTAGAAAGATCTATTTGATTCATTTATTGGTTTTCTAGAATCCAGTTTTGCACAGCACTTAGAGCATCTGCAAGTCCTTCTGGGTTTTTACCACCAGCTTGGGCCATGTCAGGGCGTCCACCACCGCCACCGCCAACTTTGGGGGCAATCGCTTTGATTAAATTACCTGCCTTGAGTCCGGCAGCAATAGCTTTATCGCTCATTGCAACAATCAGATTGACTTTGTCTTCATTTTTCAATCCTAATACTAGTACATCTGAATAAACTTCTTGCTTCCACTTATCTGCTAATTGACGCAACTGATTCATATCTTTAACCTGAACTTCTTGCGCTATAAACGTCATTCCAGCTTCTTCTTCGATTTGTTTGAATACATCATCTGCTTGAGCATTGGCCATTTTAGCATTCAATGACTCATTTTCTTGTTTGACTTCTTTCAACTCTGTTAATAATTGAGAAACCTTATTAGGAACTTCTTCGATTGTTTGTGCTTTAACCATTGCACTTGTTTCTTGTAATAAGGCTAGCTGGCTTTCCATCCATCTATAATAACCTTCACTGGTTTTGGCGATAATTCTTCTTGTGCCTGCTCCGATACCAGATTCCGATATGATTTTGAATAATCCAATATCTGATGTATTCGAAACATGTGTGCCTCCACAAAACTCTTTGGAATACTCTCCGATCATTACAACGCGGACGCTATCGCCATATTTTTCTCCGAAAAGTGCCATTGCGCCAAGTTTTTTAGCTTCTTCAATTGAAGTTACCACAGTAGAAACAGAAAGTGATTCAAATATCTTCTGGTTTACAATCTCTTCCATCTGTTTCAATTCCTGATCTGTTACTTGTCCAAAATGAGTGAAATCGAATCTTAACTGATCTGGTGTTACTAATGAACCAGCTTGATTAGCATGATCCCCCAGTACATCTTTAAGTGCTTGGTGCAATAAGTGTGTTGCTGTATGGTTTCTTTCAATCAAGTTTCGACGGTTACGATCGACTTCTAATGTATAGACTTCTCCTGTTTTCATTTCAGCTAATATGTTTGCTTCATGAAGGGGTTGTCCTGCGGGAGCTGCTTTAACCGTCTCTATCTTAGCCACAACTTCTCCAGTTTGATTTTTGATTTGACCAGTATCTCCAATTTGTCCACCTTTTTCAGCATAGAAAGGTGTCACGTCGAATATAAGTCTAGCTTTACTACCGGATGAAATTGTATCCTGAAAAGCTTCTTCAAACAATATAGTCTCAAGAGTCGCTTCAGACTGAATATTATCGTACCCAATAAATTCACTATCTTTATCAAGAGAAGTTAGAAGATTACTTTGAACAGACATTGACCCTTCGTCGCTTCGAGCAGATCTAGCACGTTCACGCTGTTTCTCCATCTCTTTTTCGAAACCACTGATATCCACTGTCAAACCTTGTTCATCCGCTACTTCTTCTGTTAACTCAATCGGGAATCCAAATGTATCATATAACTGGAATGCATCTTCTCCGTTAATAACCGTTTCTTGATTTTTTTGAATATGTTCAGTGATTTCGTTGAGTCTTCCTAGACCTTCCGCAAGAGTCTCATGGAATCGATCCTCTTCATTAGAAATGACTTTGGTAATAAAATCAGCCTTTTCT
Source organism: Marinilactibacillus sp. XAAS-LB27 (assembly GCF_036039175.1). Taxonomy (NCBI): domain Bacteria; kingdom Bacillati; phylum Bacillota; class Bacilli; order Lactobacillales; family Carnobacteriaceae; genus Marinilactibacillus; species Marinilactibacillus sp. XAAS-LB27. The sequence goes on from NZ_JAYXKP010000001.1 coordinate 705,429, forward strand.
AATACTTCCGGGTAGTGTTCTTGCATGATTTCTCCTACCACTGGAACTAGTTTGGTTAAGAAAGGTTTCTCAATACCTAACTTACGGCCGTGCATAACAGCACGTCTGAGTAGGCGTCTTAAGACATATCCACGCCCTTCATTAGAAGGTAATGCCCCATCTCCAATTGCAAACGTAATTGCACGCACATGGTCTGCAATCACTTTGAAGCTCATTCCTTTGTTCGGAGCTTCTAAATACGTTATTCCAGAAATATCTTCTACTTTTTGAATGATCGGCATAAACAGATCCGTTTCAAAGTTTGTTGGTACATCTTGAATAACAGAAAGCATTCTTTCAAGTCCCATACCCGTATCAATATTTTTATTTGGAAGTGGATCATAGGTATTATCAGGTTTATGATTGAATTGAGAGAACACTAAGTTCCAGATTTCTAACCAGCGTTCATTTTCTCCTCCTGGATAGCTTTCAGGATCATTTTCTGACAAATCATTGTATTCAGGTCCACGGTCATAAAAAATCTCTGAGTTGGGACCACAAGGACCTTCACCGATATCCCAAAAGTTACCTTCTTCTTCAACAATATGGTCTTCACCTAGCCCAACTACATCTTTCCAGATTGTATAAGCTTCTTTGTCTTCAGGATATACTGTTACATATAACTTTTCAGGATCCATATTCATCCATTTTTCACTTGTCAGAAATTCCCAAGCCCATTCGATTGCTTCTGTTTTGAAATAATCACCGATAGAAAAGTTGCCAAGCATTTCAAATAAAGTATGGTGTCTTGCTGTCTTACCGACGTTTTCAATATCATTCGTACGAATACTTTTTTGCGAGCTTGCAAGTCTAGGGTTTTCTGGTTTCACAGAACCATCAAAGTATTTTTTCATTGTAGCAACCCCAGAATTCACCCATAATAGTGACGGATCTTCAATCGGTACTAGAGAAGCACTTTTTTCAATTTTATGATGTTTCTCTGCAAAAAAATCTAGATAGAGTTGTCTTAATTCAGAACTATTTACTTGTTTCATTTTTCAAATCTGTCCTCTCGTCTTTTAACTTTTAATCACAAAAAAAAACTGACTAAAGAACACTGCTCACAAGGACGTATTACGCGCGGTACCACCTCGTTTGCAATGACTTTACTCAGTTGTCATTACCTCTTAAGTCTTGTTAACGCCAAGAAAGCGGTGTGATTTCTCACACAGTACAATAGGGAGCAGTTAAAAGTTTGCTATGATTCTTTTTCACCAAGACAAGAATCTCTCTTAAATAGCATTTTCATCAACTATATCCTATAGTTTCGTTAAAATGAGTATAGCCTAGTTTTCAAATACAGTCAATACTTGCTGAAAATCTAGACCGTTTATCAAACAATCTTTAAGTGTATTTACAGCATCGGTTCGTCTACATTGAATTGTTTATGAAGAGAAAATCCTCTACCCAACACTTCACTTGCACTCATTGCAACAACAAATGCATCCGGATCAACTTCCAACACCGTTTCTTTCAAGAGTGTGAACTCTCTTTCTTGGATAACAACCATTAGCATATCTTTTTCTGTATTTCCATATCCCCCACGTACACCAAGATTCGTCACACCTCTTTGTAGAGTATGCAAGACTTCTTGTTTGATAGCTTTTGGATTATCAGAAATAATAAAGATATTTTTGTTTCGATTGAAACCAAGCTGCACCAAGTCAATCGTTCTTGAAATGATAAATAAAGCAATCAGTGAATACATAACCGTTTCTGGATCAAATACAATTAATGCAAAGAAAATCACTGCTCCATCTACCAAGACAGTACTCAACCCAAATTGAAGGCGAGCGTACTGATATAAAATCTGAACAATAATACTTGTTCCTCCAGTTGTGGCCTTAGCACGAAATACAATCCCTAATCCTAGTCCTGTGAATACTCCACCAAAAACAGCTGCTAGTAAAGGGTCATTTGTGAGCGGGCTTAAATCTTCAAGGAAAATTAGATAAAAAGGTAGTAACATGCTTCCAAGAATCGTTTTGTATCCTGCGGCTTTACCAAGTAGTGCAAAACATAATATTAGTAAGGGAATATTGACCGCATACTGAAAAACTGCTGGAGTCCACCCATAAAGGTTATTAGCTATAATCGATAACCCTGTTATCCCTCCAGATACAATTTCGTTTGGTAGTAAAAACACTTGAAAAGAAACCGCCGTAATCAAGCATCCAATCACGATATAAACATAATCTACTGCACTTAAAGTAAACCGTCTTGCCATTTTTAGCATATCATTCCTCCTCAATTTGTTAGTAACTCGAATCATTCTATCATTATGCAAATCACTTTCTCAACCCTGTTGGCGGATTCATGAGTATTTTATCATAGTAGGTTTTACAAAGAACTTGGATATCGTATACTACTGTTATATAAAGAATGGAGTGATTCCATGAATACAAATCAACAATTCACTTACATACTAAACGAACATTCCCGAAATGGTCATAAAGCTTTGAAGCAGATCAAACAATATTCTGACGAACAAGGATATACTTATAGTGTTCACAAAACTCACTATCCTGGACATGCTTTCGAAATAGCTCGTTCGCTTGCCGCTACGTTAACAGTTCATACTCTTTTAGTAGTGGTTGGTGGAGATGGTACGCTTAGTGAAGTTATTAATGGATTAGAATCAAAAAACGCGGATTGTCCTATTGGCTATATTCCAACAGGTTCTGGAAATGATTTTGCTCGTTCCCACAACATTCCTCTGACTATTCAGGCATCTATTCAATATATGCTTCAAACGACTACCCCTAGACAACTCGATATCATTGAAATTCAACATGAACATACGCGTTCATATGCTTTAAATAGTTTTGGGGTTGGGATCGACGGAATGGTTATCCATTCATTGGCTGAATCGAAATTTAAAAAAGTTGTTGGTAATGCGGCTTATTTTAGCTCAATTCTATCTGCCTACTTTAAACAAAAGCCTTTCAATATCAGTATAAATACAGGTAACCATTCTTTGGAATTCTCAAATATATTACTGGCTGTGTGTGTGAATCATCGGTTTTTCGGTGGTGGGATTCCGATTCATCCAAAAGCCGATCCAACTGATGGTGTATTTGAGCTCGTGATTGCTGAAAAAGTATCTTTTAGCGAACTTTTATCTTTGCTAACTAAAGTCATCCTAAAAAAAGACCACCTTGCTCATAAAAAGATGAACGTTGTTAAAATGACAGATTACGCTATAAACATACAGTCTCACCAATACGGACAACATGACGGTGAGTTAAAAGAACTTCACGGCGATTATACTATTTCAAGCAAAAAAAGAGCCTTCTGGATTCATTAAAAAACAGTAACGAATAAACGCCTAAGAAGATTAGAAATCGTCTTCTTAGGCGTTTATTATTCACTGTAAGGCGTTATACCAACCATACCGATAAGCGGGTCAACTTCATTATTGTCAACCATAATTGGAGTAAGGTATTTGGATTGCTTTTCAGTCCGATTATCTTGTTCTTCCGTCTCTTCAACCGTTGTGAACCCTTCTGTCTCTTCGATACTTAAAGGATCTTCCGCTAATAATCTTTCTTTTAACGTGGTTTTTCGCAACATACTTGTAGAGTTTAAACTACTTCTATAAGCTGCTTCTTCCCCACACAAAATTAAGATTTGACTGGCACGTGTAATCGCGGTATAGAGCAAATCTTTTTTCAACATTCTACGGTAGCCATTGACCATAGGTAGGATAACCATCTTATATTCGCTTCCTTGTGCTTTATGAATAGAACAGCAGTATGCGAGTGTGATCTTATTCCATTCGTTTCTGAGGTAGGTTACTTCGTTTCCCTCAAAATCAATAACCAAATTGTCTGTCTTCGTTTCTGATTCTTTAGCTGGAATAATGCCTGTGATGATCCCCATATCCCCATTGAACACATTTCTTTCAGGGTCATTGACGAGTTGCAAAACTTTGTCGCCGATTCTATAGACGCTGTCTACGAATTTCATTTCTTTTTTTTCGCCATTTGGATTAGGGTTAAACAAATCCTGCAAATGCTTATTCAACGTATTGATACCAGCAGGGCCTTTATACATAGGTGCTAAAACTTGTATATCTTGAGCCGAAAAGCCTTTTTCAATCGCTCTTGATACAACTTGTGTGATAACATCCAATACTTTATTGGTTGAACAAGGGAAAAAGCTACGATCGATTTTCTTTTCTCTAAAATCCTCTGGTAGTTTATTTTCCTTGATACTATGGGCTAGAGGAATAATGGAAGAATCATTTCCTTGACGATAAATATCTTTTAATTCTTTCTGTGGTACCACGTCACTTTCAAGAAAATCTCTCAAAACCTGCCCCGGCCCCACGGAGGGCAGTTGGTCTTTGTCTCCAACCATAATGACTTGCATATCGCTAGGAACGGCTTTAAAAAGCTGATAAGCAAGCCATGTATCAACCATTGACATCTCGTCGATTACAAGAAGTTTTCCTTTCAGGTTGCGATCATGATCACCAAGCTCTTCTTCATCATCTGTAGCCGTTAAGCCTAGAAGTCTGTGAATAGTAGAAGCGGGCAATCCTGTCGTTTCTTTCATACGTTTGGCAGCTCTTCCCGTAGGCGCCGCTAGTAGAATAGGATATGCTTCATCTTTGTACTCATTCGGGTCAAGTGACAAATCATTCAATTCAGCAAAAAGTGTCACAATACCATTTAATACGGTCGTTTTTCCAGTACCTGGTCCCCCTGTAAGTAAAAAGATCGGCGATTTAAGCGCTTCTTCAATGGCATTCTTTTGAGAATCTCCATAGGTAATCCTCATTGTTTTTTCAAGTTTTGTGAGTTTTTTGTGGATAGTCTTTTTTGAATGAGGAATTTTACTAGCGTGCTCAATGAGTCTTTCTACGGATGTCGCGATTCCCCACTCAGATGCATATAAAGAAGGAATATAAAAGCGATCATCATCTTGAATAATTTCTTGGTTTTGAACCAACGCAATAATATTGTCCGCTGCAATTTCTGGATCAATAATAAATGGTCGACTTTCTTCAAGTACCTGTATGGTTTTTTGAAGAAGTGGTTTGCTGGAAGCATATGTATCTCCATCACTTAACGTGAGTTCTTGGATAGAATACAAAATACTTGCCTGAATTCTAGCAGGTGCATCCGACTTGATTCCAATTTCTTCGGCAATCAGATCGGCACGGTTAAACCCAATTCCTTCGATTTCTTTTATTAACTGGTAAGGATTCTCCTGAATAACAGATAAGGTCTTGCCTTCGTACTTCTGATAGACCTTATAAGCTAACTGATTTCCTAGGCCGTATTTATTTAAAGCGAGGACGACTCTTTGCATCCCTTGTTCTTTATCGAGAACATCCATAATCATTTGTTTTTTTGTTTGATTCAAACCCGGAACTCGGTCAAGTTGATTGGGATCATCTAAAATTAAATCTAGTACCCCTTCACCCAAGGTATCTACAATGGTTTCCGCAGTTTTCTTTCCAACACCTTTGAATCGACTGCTGGACAAGTATGAGACAACCGCTTGTCCACTTGAAGGTTGTTCTTTTGCATAACGATCCGCTAAGAATTGAAGCCCGTACTTTGGATGCTCCGTAAGTTTCCCAAAAAAACGATAACTTTCCCCTTCATGCACTTGTCCAAAACTACCAGTAACAACTACTTGCGTACTATCATACGCAGTATTTGTCTCCGTAACAGACACGAGCATAACCTTGAAAAAATTCGAAGGACTGGAAAAATAAATAGCCAACACTTCTCCGTTGATGTATTTCTCTTGGTGATCTTCCAATTGAAGCGTTTCTTCTTCCATTATACCCCTCCTCGTTTTCGCTTCTACTATTCTATCGAAATCGCAGCTGTTTTTCTAGTGCTTGACATAAATCAGTATACACTAAAATAAAAAAGGAGATAGATGGCTGACCATTTATCTCCTCTCATATTTAGTTATTTAGCTGTTGCTAAACATATTGTAATTCAGTTTCTTTACTGTAAGCAGCATCTATTAGTCCGCCACCGATACATTCGTCTCCATCATACAAAACGATTGCTTGTCCAGGGGTGATTGCACGGGCTGGCTCATCAAACTCAATTTGCGCTGTTCCTTGTTCTTTATCAAGGTGTACCGTTACGCCAACATCTGTTTGTCTGTATCTAAATTTAGCAGTACAGTGAAACGTTTCTGGTTTTTCTTCATGATTAGTGAAAGAAAAGTCACTTGCGTCTAAATGAGTGGCATAGAGCGTTGGATGTTCGTATCCTTGCCCAACATACAACTCATTTTTCTCAAGATCTTTACCAATGACAAACCAAGGCTCGTTTGATGTACCATTTCCACCAATTCCAAGACCTTTTCTCTGACCAATCGTATAATACATCAAACCATCATGTTGTTTCATAATTTCTCCATCCAATGTCACCATATTACCTGGTTGTGCTGGAAGATAGTTCATTAAAAATTGTTTGAAATCTTTTTCTCCAATAAAACAAATCCCAGTTGAATCTTTCTTTTTCGCTGTTGCAAGATCTGCTTCTTCAGCTATTCTACGAACTTCTTTCTTATCCATATCCCCTAGCGGGAACATCACTTTTGATAACTGTTCTTGAGATAGTTGATTCAAGAAATAAGTTTGATCTTTATTATTGTCTAGTCCTCTTAGCAAGTGTGTAACGTTATTTTCATCACGCGTAACGCGAGCGTAGTGGCCTGTAGCCACATAATCTGCACCTAATTCCATTGCATAATCAAGGAATGCTTTGAACTTGATTTCCTTGTTACACATAACGTCAGGATTGGGTGTTCTACCTTTTTTATATTCATTTAAAAAATAAGTGAATACTTTGTCCCAGTATTCTTTTTCGAAGTTGATAGAATAATAAGGTATACCAATTTTGTTTGCGACTAATGCGACATCTTTATAGTCCTCTGTAGCCGTACAAACGCCATTTTCATCTGTATCATCCCAGTTTTTCATGAATACGCCTATAACCTCATAACCTTGCTCTTTAAGCAACAAAGCTGTTACAGAAGAATCCACTCCTCCGCTCATTCCGACGACGACTCTAGTTTTCGAGTTGTCTGTCATAAAATCACCATCATTTCAGTTTAGATTCTGAACTATACACGAATTGAAGGTTCGTAAGTTTCAGTCTTTATCATTATACTTACTTAAAAGAAGAAATCAAGTTGTTTAAAAGTATTTTAATCTGATAGGACTACTTTGAGGATGCTTTATGCTTTTTCTAGTACGGACTCTTCTACAAAGGAACTTAAAATATTTTCAACCATCAATTGAGCTTGTTTAAGGTCAGTATCTTTAAAAATATCGATCTTTTTTAAGCCATTTGCTGTAACCGTTACAAGCTTTAATTCTTTTAAATCTTTTGAAATCGTAATCTTCAATTTAGGTGCTGTTTTATCGGAAATCACGCTACTTAATGTTCTTTCATACTGAAAAGACCCATTTTTAGTTTCAGTGAATCCGTGGTCTTTTAAAGTATACCTTTTTGCTTGGTCATTCACTTTATACTGATCCTTGCTTCCTGATAAACTGTCAATTGGTTTAGTAGCCATTTCATGCTCTCCTTATCAATAACATTTATTTTTATTTTGTGCTCAGTGTTTGTTGATCTCTTTATCTAATACTGTAACGAGTCTGTCGATATCTTGTTTTTTCGTTTCAAATCCCATACTGATTCTAATAGTCTCGCTAATCGCTGGATGATTTTCTCCGTACATAGCTGTGAGTACATGGCTTGGGTCAATATTACCCGCTGTACAAGCCGATCCGGCGGATACTGCTATGCCAGAAAGGTCCAACTTGATTAGCATACGCTCAGCGTCCACTTCTTTGAGGTGTAAACTGATGATTTGAGGTAATGATTTTTCTAGATTTCCATTGATTTTATAGGCAATGCCAGCTTTTTCTAATTGGTTCAACAGTTCTTCTTTTAACTCTAAATACTTTTGAACGCGCTGAGTTTGATTTCTTAACATTAATTCGACAGCAGTTTTAAACCCAACGACAGCTGGGATATTTTCTGTCCCTGCTCGTCTTTTCGTTTCTTGTTCTCCACCAAGAATCAGACTCGGTAAGGACAATCCTTCTCTACAGTATAAAAATCCGATGCCTTTTGGTCCACCAATTTTGTGTGCGGAAACAGATAACAAGTCGACATTCAACTGGCTAACATCGATAGCTTTTGAACCGTAAGCTTGAACAGCGTCGGTATGGAATAAAATAGGCTGCTCTCTATCTTTCAGCAATTCGCCAATTTCGGCTATCGGCATAATTGTACCCACTTCGTTGTTACCAAACATGATTGAAACCAAAAAAGTATCTTCTCTTAAAGATTGTTCTACTTGATCAGCCGTAACGAAACCTTCTTCATTGACAGTCAGATAAGTTACTTCATATCCTAATGTTTCTAAATATTCCATCGGTTTCAATACAGCTTGATGCTCTACATTAGTTGTAATAATATGACGTTTTTTTGTACCAAACTTTTCAGCAGTCTTCAAGATGGCGGTATTATCACTTTCTGTGCCACCACTTGTTATCAAAATCTCATTAGGCTTTGCTTGAATACTCTTCGCGAAAACCATTCTTGCTTCATCCAATACGCCTCTACTCAATCGCCCATATTGATGCGTACTAGAGGCATTTCCAAAATGACTTCGCATGGCTTTTGACATTGCATCGATGACTTCCGGATGCATTGGACTTGTTGCTGCGTAATCTAAATAAACAGATTGATTCATTATGTCACTTTCTTTCTATACGTTCCTTGGGAAATCAACAGGTACTGACTTTATGCGTAAACCTCTGGAAACAGCATTTTGAGTATTTCTACTGTTAGTCTTCTACCTTTTCCTTGAGACACAAACGCATGCATATGCATGGCTGGATTGAAATTAGCTTCAATAACGGTGTATCCAGGATCATCTTCTGTACTAGGTTTTGTGTAATCTGGAATAATCAAATCGATTCCGGTTACTTTTACCCCAATAGGTAAGGCCATTTTTTCTGCCAGTACTTTATAACTTTCATCCATTTCATCTGTGAAGTCAATAGAATCTCCACCAGTCGAAATATTTGAATTTACTCTTAGATAAACTGTCTCACCTTTTTCAGGAATACTTTCAAAAGTGTAGCCTTGTTCTTTTAATGTTAGTTTTTCAATGTTACCTAATTGTATCTTTTCAAGAGGTGCTCTATGCTTTGTTCCTCTTAAAGGATTTTCATTCTTTTGTTCAATCAGTTCACGTACGGAACGCTCACCATCACCCGTTACATTTGCAGGAACTCTTAACAAGACGGCTTTCACCTTACCATCAAGTACAAAGAACCGATATTCCGTTCCAGCTGCGTAATCTTCTACTAGTACCGAAGCATCTTCACTAAATGCAATATCAATGGCTTCTTCAAAGTCTTCTATACTCGGAGAATGCTTAAAGACCGTAATGCCTAATCCGTAATTAGTCGACTTAGGTTTAACAACTATAGAACGATTCTCAAATTTATAAAAATCGTCAAGCGCATCTTTTTTAGTTTGGTATTCTTCTCCACCAGGTACTTTGAATCCTTTGCTTTTAAGAATTTTTTTCGTAACCGTTTTGTTTTCCATGATCCAGTGTGAAATATAGGTATCCTTAGCGGTCATGTTTCCGTTTTTCACATACTCTTCGTGTCCTTTGTGAGACAACTTCAAAAATTGGTCGACTTCATCCAGAACTTCTAATCGAATACCTTTTTGTAGTGTATCGAAAATCAATAATTGAGAAGACATCTCCATCGTCTCAAAACCACTAAGAAGATAGGGTTTTTCATTCGCTTCTTTTTTATAGCCTTGTCCAAGAGTTTTCCCAATTTCAAGATATCGGTCCACTGATTTTATTTGACTGGTCAGTTTAGCAGCAAGTGTCTTCTCTGGATAGTTGAACTGCTCTACAGCCGTATCCACTACTTCATGATACACCGCATCTAAATCCAGTTCTTCTGCCATTTGCTTCATAATTTCTAAAAGCTCAAGACCTTCTTCATGGTACTTTGTTTGGCTAAATGGATTTTCCACAGAAACTTCTTCGTTCTTACGAGTTCCTTCTTGAATCATAGCCGAATCTTTGGAATCTTCCATCCAAATCATGAGCACAAAAAACAGATGAATAAACGTTGCTTGTTCCTTCGTCAATCCAAGAGCACTATAAGGATTGATATCAAATGGTCTGAACTCAACATACTCAATACCGGTCTCGATCATACGACCAATTTTCTTGGATTTACCTCTTAGTCGAGCCGCTCCGTAAAATTCTCGTTCTTCACTAAGCGTGCCTTTTGCAACCATATCTTCAACATCTTGCACGTAGTGCTGTAATTCGTCATAACGAACAACGATATCGTTCGTGTTGTGATAGCCGTGCTGACTATTGCGGATAGAACGAATTGGATCCTTTAAAATAGATTCTTTTTTATCTATTTCAAAAAATGATTCATGTGCAAATGGTGCAGCACCGAATAGATAGGTCAATATCCATTGATGACTTAAGAAATTACGCGCCAGTTTAAGATGAATTTCATCCTTAACTTCTTTAGCTGTTCTGTACGTTTCTTGTTTTTCGAATATAGCTTGGATAAAATCATCCGAAAATGCAAAATTATAGTGGATACCACTGATCAATTGCTTTTTCTTTCCATATTTTTTTGCGAGTTTTTCTCTGTAAGCTACTTCACTTTGATCACTAACTCTTACAATTGGGATCTGCTCTGTGTCGGGTAAAACAGCTGGCATACTAAACGGCCAAACGTATTCACTGTGACTAATGGAGCGTTGGGTAACATCATTTAATGCTTGCATCCACTTGAACGCTTCATCGAGAGATGCCATAGGTGGTGTTACAACTTCCAGCTGTGCTTCGCTGAAATCAGTTTGAATATAGGGATGGTACGAACGGTCCCCAAAAACTGCAGGATGGTCTTCTAGCGAAAGTCGCTGCTCTTCATCCACACGAATGCCTTCTTTTTCAATACCAAAAGATCCTTGCATTACACTTTTATTTAATCGATTATTGCTGATTATTCCTTTAATATCCATCATATCATGCCCTCATCTATTCCCTTTTTGGAACTAATTCACTATACATAGTATCACAAAGTAGTACGTCTAAACAGTATAAGATTGCGATAAATATTTTCTCTATACACAAACGGACGTTCACTAAAATTAGAGATTCTATTTTTCTCGTGTTATACTACTTATAATGAAATCGAAAGGAGCTGTTAGTTTGAGTCAGCCATTAGCTTATCGTATGCGACCCACTTCTATAGATATGATTGTTGGACAAGAACATCTTGTAGGAAAAGAAAAAATTATCTGGCGTATGGTTGAAGCTAAACGCTTATCTTCCATGATTTTATATGGACCACCAGGAATTGGAAAAACTAGTATTGCAAGTGCCATTGCGGGATCAACTCAGTATGCTTTTAGAATGCTCAATGCAGCAACTGATTCAAAAAAAGATTTACAAATTGTTGCTGAAGAAGCAAAAATGAGTGGAACGGTTATTTTATTATTAGATGAGGTTCATCGGTTAGATAAACCAAAACAGGATTTCCTCTTACCTCACCTTGAAAGTGGTCGTATCATCTTGATCGGTGCTACAACAGAAAATCCATATATTTCTATTCATCCGGCTATTAGAAGCCGATCCCAAATATTTGAATTACAACCACTATCCGAAGAACAAATCAAATCGGCACTAAACAGAGCTTTAACTGATAAGGAAAGCGGTCTAGGCAAGCTGTCACTTGTTGTAGATGAGCAGGCTCTAACGCATTTTGCTAGAGCAACGAACGGAGACCTTAGAAGTGCTCTGAATGCTCTTGAACTGGCTGCTGAGTCGACTCCCGTAGATGATGAAGACATCATCCGAGTTACATTAGCGATAGCCGAAGAATGTTTGCAAAGAAAAGTGCTCACCCATGATAAAGATGGTGATGCACACTATGATGTTATTTCAGCTTTCCAAAAATCCATCCGAGGTAGTGATGTTCATGCCGCCTTACATTATATGGCACGACTGGTTGAAGCTGGGGAGCTTCAAATTATCTGTAGAAGACTAATGGTTATTGCCTACGAAGATATCGGTCTCTCAAATCCTGCCGGCGCTGCTCGAGCTGTAACAGCCGTTCAATCTGCAGAAAAATTAGGGTTCCCCGAAGCAAGAATTCCGTTAGCAAATGCAGTCATTGAATTAGCACTTTCTCCAAAATCAAATTCTGCTATATCTGCAATCGATCAAGCACTTTCAGACGTAAGGCAAGGAAAAAGTGGACACGTGCCTAATCATTTAAAAGATAGTCATTATAGCGGAGCAAAGGAGCTTGATCGAGGAGTCACTTATAAATACCCACATGCCTATCCTGATTCATGGGTAGAACAACAATATTTACCTGATTCGCTAAATGGAGCCCTGTACTATGTCCCCAATTCAAAAAGTAAATTTGAGGAAGCATTGTCAAAACAATACAACAAGTTCAATTCATAAACTTAATCAAACGAACAAACGATTACACTGAATTATTTTGCTTATATTGTTTTAAGTACACAATTCAACTGATTGACAAAGTTAGGATTCGATGCTATTATAAGAGTAAGATTTCTGAGGTGTACGCGTTGTCGGCTACTGTGTTGACCGAACATATTCTTTAAAACCTGGGATTCTGAAGGAAGAATTCATGTCATGCCTTATCACTTGGTAGTCAGATATTTTTCCGGTGAAGCCCACCTGCTATATTGCGGGTTCAACCAAACACGACAATCTACCGGCACCATCGGATTTCTTATACTTAGCAATTGAACCACTTTAGGAAACTAAAGTGGTTTTTTTATACCCTTCTTTTGCAAAAAGGTTAAACTATTATCATAATCTCTATTTTTTCTTGTATACTATAGATATACAATTACAGAAAACTTGAATACAAAGGAGAGGAATCCCTATGTTACAAGAATACAATAAAATACTCGTTGCTGTTGATGGTTCTCAGGCGGCAGAAAAAGCTTTCAAAAAAGCCGTTGCTGTGGCCGAACGAAATCGTGCTGCTCTAGTTTTAGCTCATGTTATAGATACACGTGCTTATCAGTCTTTTTCTACTTTTGATGGATCCATTGCTGATAATGCCAGAGAAGAAGCGCAGAACACTTTAGAACAGTACAAAGCTGAAGCTGAAAAAGACGGCGTTTCTAATGTGAAAATTGTACTTGAATATGGTTCTCCAAAAGTAATGGTTGCTAAACAAATTCCTGAGTCTAACGATGTCGATTTGATTATGCTAGGTGCTACAGGACTAAATGCTGTTGAGCGAATATTTGTGGGTTCCGTTTCTGAATATGTCATTCGACACGCAGATTGTGATGTACTGGTCGTTCGAACAGATGTGAAAAATAACTTAATTAAATAACAACATGCAAAAAAGCACATTGCCCTTCCTCATAAAGGCAATGTGCTTTTATTTAGTTGTTATCTAAGTTTTTCAACGTCACGAGCAATCATGACTTCTTCATCAGTTGGAACAAGTAAGACTTTAACTTTAGAATCTTCAGTAGAGATAAAGCGCTCGTCTCCACGAACATCATTTTTCTCAGTATCAATTTCAGCTCCTAAGAATGTCAATCCGTTGATCACGTTCTCGCGTGTCTCAACACCATTCTCACCAATACCAGCAGTAAATACGATTGCATCTACGCCGTTCATTGTTGCTGCGTATGAACCTACATATTTTCTAACTCTATCTTCAAAAATGCGAAGTGCTAAGGCAGCATCTTCATTTGTATGTTCTACATCTTCAAGATCACGCATATCACTTGAGATACCAGAAAGACCTTTTAAGCCTGATTCATTGTTCAAGATATAGATCATGTCGTTAATGTTATCAATACCTTCTTTTTCCATTAAGAATGGAAGTAATGAAGCGTCGATATCACCAGAACGAGTACCCATTGTTACTCCCGCTAAAGGTGTGAATCCCATTGACGTATCAACAGATTTCCCTCCATCAACAGCAGTAATTGAAGCACCATTACCTAGATGACACGTAATGATTTTAAGATCTTCAACTGGTTTACCCATCATTTCAGCAGCACGTTCCGCTACATATTTATGGCTTGTTCCGTGTGCACCGTATTTACGTGCATTGTGCTTTTTGTAATATTCCATTGGAATACTATACATATAATTTACCTTCGGCATTGTTTGGTGGAAAGAAGTATCAAATACAGCAACACTTGTGATATCTGGTAAAATTTTACGGAAAGCTCTAATTCCAGTAGCGTTAGCTGGGTTGTGAAGTGGTGCAAATTCAGAAAGCTCTTCGATTTGATCAATGACTTCGTCTGTAACACGTGCTGAATCTTGGAAGATTTCTCCACCAGCAACAACACGGTGCCCTACACCCGTAATTTCATCGAAGTCTTCAATAATGTTTAATTCAGTTAATTGTTTTAGTAACATTTCAACAGCAACTTCATGATCATTAATATCTAATACTTCTTTATATTTTTGACCTTCACCGTATTTAATTGTGAAAATCGAATCGTTCAATCCGATACGTTCTACGATACCAGAAGCTAATACAGTTTCTTCAGGCATTTCAAAAAGTTTCCATTTCAAGCTGGAACTTCCAGCATTAATAGCAATTGTCTTAGACATCATGTCTCTCCTTTTATAGTTAATTAGTTCAGAAAATTATGTTTCCATTGCGTTATTTCAGCTATTAAAGCTTGCATAGCTGGTAAATTCTTAAAATCAGGAGCAGTTGCTAACAAGACTTCTTTAGCCTGTTGGGTACCCACACCATTTTTTTGAACAATTAGAATCGATTTTCTGGACTGTTCTGTTTTGAATAATTCTTTAGGTAGTGTAAGCATTCCTTGAAAGTGGCCTACTTTCTGGATAAATGCAAGTAAGTCTTTGGCTTCTTCTGATTCAAAAAGATTTGAAGGTACCAGATAAAACCCAAAGCCCCCTTCTTTCAGATAGTTCATTCCCTGTTCAATCATCAGATGATGGGTAAAGGAGTGTCCTGTCGAAAATGAAGTTTCGAACTTTTCAGCTTGTTCATCTAACGGATAATATCCTACTGGTAAGTCGGATACAATTGTATCCGCTGGTTCAATGAGCAGATTACTTAAAGCATCTTGGAGCGTTAAGCTAATGGTTACATCCTGAAGAGCTGCACTAGTAGCGGCTAAAGACAGAAGTAACTCATCATTATCTATTCCTGAAAGCTGAATCATTCTATTGTCTCTATTCAAGAAATGAAAGAGTGTATAGGTCAAGTTACCCGTTCCTATAGATAGATCCAGTAAATGGTACGGGGCTTCTGGTTTCGGTGGTGCTAAGACTTCTACCAAGTAAGCCATTAATGACCCAATAGAGTCTGGTGTCATCTGGTGGTTTGCTTGAACAAAATCTTCACGCATTCCTCTCAATATTGAAAGTTGTATTGCCTGTCTCAACTCATTTGAAGCGATTTCTGAAAGATCTACTTGCTCATACAGAGCTTCAAGTTCATCTTGAGTGTATTTGGATGGTTTACCATCCAAAATACGAACGGTTTTGTTATCCAGCAAATTTTCTCCTGTTTCAATCAAAGCTTCCATGTAAGAGACCTGAAGATCTTCTTTAAGCATCATAGCAGATTGATCCAGAACTTGGTAAACAGATTCGATATGTTCTGTCGACACTTTAGCCCGCCTTTCTACAAGACTAAGACACTTCATTCCGTACACGTCAAGCTAGAATCTAGAATTGGAATCGAGAAAAATAGCTTTTGTTGCTAAACGTGTGCGTTACGAAATAATCGGTCAAGTAATCGAAAAATTTAACTCTGTAACATATTCATTTTAACTGATTCTATTGGTTTTCTCAAGAGATTAAAATAAGGATTCACACTAACAAAAAAGGAATTATGAGGATCCATTAACTTAGATCTTCATAATTCCTTAAAGTTTCCGTTTAGGCAGACATCTTAACGAATTAGTCCGTTAAATTAGTTAGCTACTGGATAAACAGATACTTGTTTTTTGTTTTTACCTTTACGTTCGAAACGAACAACGCCATCAATTTTTGCAAATAGAGTATCGTCTCCGCCTTTTCCAACGTTTTCTCCAGGATAGATTTTAGTTCCGCGTTGACGGAATAAAATTGAACCACCTGAAACGACTTGACCATCTCCACGTTTAGCGCCTAAACGTTTTGATTGAGAGTCACGACCGTTAGTTGTAGACCCGCCACCTTTTTTGTGTGCGAACAACTGTAAATTCATTTTCAACATTAGAATGCACCTCCATCTTTATTTAGTCTGTTTAATCTTGATATATTTTGGGGACTCTTCCTGTACACTTTTAAGCGATAGCAATAAACTTTCCAATAAAATCTGAGCTACATTAGACTGTTCTTCAGATCGATTGTCTGGAAGAGTCATGGAAAGATAACCTCCATTTTCTTCATCGATATCAATAGAAGGCGTCAATTTAGCCAGCTCTATTATACTATTTATCGCTCCAATACTAAGCGCCGAAACTGCCGCGCATACAAGATCTTGTCCGTATGGACCAGAGTCTGCATGACCAGAAATCTCGATAGAAATGATTTGGTTATTCTTCAAACGATCAAAATGCGCTTGAATCATTTAAAATCCTTCTTTCGCTTACTTTGTTTTAATCGAGTTGATTGTTACTTTAGTGTATGGTTGACGATGTCCACGTTTAGTATGAGAGTCTTTTCTACGACGATACTTGAACGTAGTAACTTTCTTAGCACGTCCCTGTTTCTCGATGATAGCTTCTACTGAAGCTCCCTCAACTGTTGGAGTTCCAACGATTGCGTTGTCTCCTCCAACAAACAATACTTCACCAAAAGTAACAGAATCTCCAGCTTCACCTTCTAATTTCTCAACGAAGATTGCTTTTCCTTCTTCTACTTTGATTTGTTTGCCACCTGTTTTGATGATTGCATACATGTTTGTTGCACCTCCTTATTTAGTAAAGCACACCGCAAAACGCTATGCTTTCTATTGCACTAAGACTCGCCGTTATAAGTGACCTTAATCAGATCTTGAAAACTCATATACGAGCGGTTGTAGCTGTGGTGCGGCACAAATACAACATTACTATCATACCAAAACAAACTATTCAAGTCAATTAGTTTTTGTTAAATATCTTTTGCCAGAATGATTTCTTCTCTTCTTTAAGTGTCATTAAAGGCACCGTTTCTCCAAGAATTCTTCGTGCTATATTTCTGTATCCCTGAGAAGAAATATTATCCGGATCTAACGCAACTGGATTTCCTTTGTTTGAAGAACGGACGACTTCATCATCTTCAAAAACAATTCCTAAAAGCTTAACAGAAAGATGTCTCGTAATCTCATCTATATCCATGACATCTCCTTGTTGCATCATGCGCTTTCTAATTCTGTTAATGACTAGTTTTGGTGAACCAATCTTAGTCTGTTCTACTAAACCGATGATTCTATCTGCATCTCTGATGGCCGAAATTTCTGGAGTAGTTATAAGAATAGCGTCATCTGCTGCTGCAATTGAATTTTTAAATCCTTGTTCGATTCCTGCTGGGCAGTCGATGAGTACATAATCGTAATCTTTCTTTAACTCGCTAATCAGTTCAATCATCTGATCTTCATTGATGACGTTTTTATCCGCATGCTGAGCTGCAGGTAGTAAAAATAGCTGATCATTGAATCTTTTATCTTTGATAATGGCTTGGTGAAGCTTAGCACGTCCTTCAAGCACATCCACGATATCATATATAATTCTATTTTCTAGACCTAGTATGACATCCAGATTTCTCAATCCAATATCCATATCGACTAGGCAGATTTTTTTCCCTTGTAGCGCTAATGCAGTACCAATATTAGCCGTTGAAGTTGTTTTTCCAACTCCGCCTTTACCTGATGTTATAACGATGGCTTTACCCATTGATTAATCCTCCTGTAACATTTCCTAATTCTGGTCTAATCTTTTTCAATTCATTGAGTGGCGACACTCTCAAAATATGTAAGTCATCCAAATAAACCACTTCAAATTTTGCTGCAGTATCCTGTGTTTCTTTTTCAGCAGTATCGACTACATGTACATGATCAGCGATACGAACTTGTGCATTGTAAGAAAAATTAGCAATGACAACAGCTTGTTCTTTACCTTTCGTCCCCGCATGAGCAATACCTCTGAGGTCTCCAATAATATAGATACTACCAGAAGCTTTCACAGTCCCGCCTGGATGTACGCCACCAACTAACAGTAAATCACCTTCTACATCAATGATTTGACCGCTACGAACCGTGCTGACTTCAAGCTTCGTGCTGACTTCATCATGCCACTCTAAAGCTCTTTGTATTTTAACGACTTCTGAATCAATCGCTTTAATTTTCAGATAGGACTTTTCTTCAATCAGCGTTCTGATTTCTTCTTTTTCTTTCTCGTTCCACAATCGATTTCCAGTTTTGATCGTCAATTCGATTGGTTTCGCGGCTGTAGCTTCCTTTTTTAATGGGTTAATCAGTTTTGTCGTTTCTTCAACGATTGTAAGAAACGAAGCTGACTGGTCAACTAGTAATTGAAATCCTTCTTTCGTTCCTTTAAGCGTTACAATCTTCTGCAAGTTTTTCACCTCTGTAATAAAGATTGGCATTCCACTATTTCACTTATTGTTTCTATCAAATGAAGCTTATCTTTTAAATCTCATCTCTTCTTTTTGTACGACCTTCTGACCTATCTTATCAACAGGATAACCTATGATTAACATCATAATACCATTGAAGAGTAAGCTAATACCCAAACGCTCTACAATGAAAAGTTGCATAGATAGCTGCGTAATATTAATGGCCCGGTAAACTCCGAATACAAAAAACTCTAAAAGTGTAATAACGACGACACTTAACAGTACGTAAATCAGTAAATTAGGCTTGAAATAACTTCTAAGTTGAAGAATCACATAGGCAATCAATGTAAATGTAGCCATATAGATACCTAAATACCCAGTATAATAACTATCATATAAGAATCCCATAATCAAAGAGAGCCATATAATGTGTTTAAAGCTCAGATAGAAAGAAAGGATCAGTAACACAAGTACTGTGAGTCTTGGAACAATTGTTCCTACGTCCGTTGAGAATACCGCTTTTAATTGAGCCGTCAGCACTCCATCTAGTAGCAAGGCTACTAAAAGGAGTATTAGGGGATAAAGAATCTTCTTCCATTGACTCATTCTTATTCCCCGCTTTCAGCAGTACGATTAATAATCGTCACATATCGAATATGCTCAAAATCAGCAGCTGGTTTGATATAAACTCTTTGTGCTAGCCCATGGTCATCCATTGTAACTTCATCTACCGTTCCAATAACCAGCGAACGAGGTATAGATCCTCCTAAACCGGAAGTAATCACTTGTTCTCCTTCTGCAATTTCTGCAGTAGACGTTATTTGAGTCATGATTAATCGATTCGTTTCTACATCGTAACCACTGATGAGTCCATTAATCACTTCTTCTGATAAGATTTCCGCAGAAACTTGATTTGAAGATCCTTCAAGGTTTGTCAAAAGAACGACTTTAGAACTTGTTGGGTTGGTTTCAACAACTCTCCCAATTAAACCGTTATTGGACATAACAGACATGCCATTTTCCAGACCATCCTGACTTCCTCGGTCAATGGTCACTTGATCAACCCAAGCGTCTGGATTTCTAGAAATGACAGATCCAGTAATCGTTTGGAAATCCGTTAAAGAGTTCTGTAAATCGAGTTCTTCTTGCATGATTTGATTTTCGTCTCTTAATACTGCAAGTTCAGCCTGTGTTTCATAAATACGGTCAATCTCTTTTTTTAATCGCTGATTTTCTTCAAAAGTATCCTGTAATCGATCAATCGAACCAAAAAGATCATTCACCGCATTAACTGGCTTAGCAAAAATCCGTCCTGTAACTGCTGTGATATCGTTTGTAAACTGCTGTACAAAATTAGATGAACCGGCTTGCGTCAAAGATAAAGACAGTAGCGACACAAATAATATAACACTCACTAGTAATACAATCATTTTTTTGTTTGTAAAAAATTGGTTCACTTCTCACACCTCAAATACTATAGCTTTGGTCATTTTACCATAATTCCAAGCATATTCGTAGTTTTTATAAAGCCATCTATAAAAAAATCAGATCATCTCTGAGCAGCTTTTCACTTCACTTGAATTCAATAAATAAGCGGGAAGTAGCCCTTCCCGCCTATTTCAGTTATCCAATTTAATTATCTGCTTTGTTTACGGTAAAGGTCTAGATGATTTAAAGCTTCTCCAGTACCAATTGCTACACAGTTCAATGGATCATTCGCAACAAATACAGGTACTTCAGTTTGCTCTGCAATCACTTCACTTAGGTGTTTCAGCATGGCGCCTCCACCTGTCAAGACGATTCCTCTATCGATAACATCTGCTGAGATTTCTGGAGATGTATCTTCAAGCGTTCCTTTTACAGCAATTACAATGCTGTCTACAACTTCTTGGATAGCTTCAGCGATATCAACAGCTGAGATTTCAATCGTTTTCGGTAAACCTGTCAACAAATCTCTACCTCGGATTTCTGTAGAACCTAGTTCTTTTGCTGCTTCAATTGAAGCACAACCAAGTTCCATTTTCACTGATTCAGCCGTTCTTTCTCCAATTAATAAATTATATTTATTACGGATATAGTGGATAATTGAAATATCCATCTGATCTCCAGCCAATTTAATTGTACGACTACTGACGATACCGCCCAGTGAAATCGTCGCAACGTCTGTTGTACCGCCTCCGATATCTACTACCATGCTTCCGGTAGGATCGTTAACTGGTAAACCTGCTCCAATTGCAGCAGCAAATGGCTCTTCAATTAAGAACGCTTCGCTTGCGCCCGCCATTTTAGTTGCATCAATAATGGCTCTTTTTTCTACTTCAGTTCCTCCACCAGGTACACATACAATGACACTTGGCTTGGAATTTTTTTTGCCTGTTCCTTTAGAAATAAAGTATTCCATCATCGCGATCGTTGTATCGTAATCTGCGATAACGCCGTCTTTCATTGGACGGATGGCTACAATACTTCCAGGAGTACGGCCAATCATTTTTTGAGCGTCTAGGCCTACTGAGACGACTTCTCCTGTTGTATTATCTTTAGCAACAACGGAAGGTTCTCCTATAGCGATACCTTTTCCTTCTACATAAACATTTGTATTCGCTGTGCCTAAATCAATCCCGATTCCTTTTTTGTTAAACCAACGCACGTGTTCGTTCCCCTCTCAAAATAAAACATTACGATCTTTGTTAGATATTTATTCGTTTAATTGCAAAGATTCATTGCTTCATTGTACCTTTTTATAAAGAATTTTTCACTACTAGATTGTGACTTTAATTCTTTTTTTATATTTGACACCAATTTGATAGAAGAAACTCAAATTGTTGCTTAATTCTAACATAGGACATGAAAAATACCTATAGATTCTATGTAACCCTTGAAGATAAAATCTTTTCTGGGTAATTAAAAAACCGAGAGAGCGTTAGACGCTCTCTCGGTTGAAAATTTTTAAGTTTAATTAAGCTTTTTCTACGTTAGCAGCTTGAGGTCCGCGTGCGCCTTCTTCGATGTCGAAAGTTACAGCTTGTCCTTCTTCTAATGATTTGAATCCTTCTTCGTTGATAGCTGAGAAGTGTACGAATACATCATCTGCACCTTCACGTTCGATGAAGCCAAAACCTTTTTCTGCGTTAAACCATTTTACTGTACCATTTTCCATATTACTTTTTCCTCCTCGTGCCGTAAGCACATTATATTTCACATTATTGCTATGGTAACGAATCGGAATGTTATTACACATATCTTTTTTCTTTCCCTAACAAAATGCTAAGTAAACTATACCATGCTTTTTTTAATAACGCAAGCAATTACTTCAATTAAATAAAATTTACTTGAAATTAATTTTGAAATTTATAAACTTTTTACTAACGCTTTCTCAAAAAAAGAGAGTTCTATTTTACCAATTTCATGTACGGTTATATAATTAGATCAGTCCGCACTCTTTTAAACTGATATAAGAATTTTCCCCAACAATAATATGATCCAGTAAATCAATCCCTATCATCTCGCCTGCTTTAATCATTCTTTCAGTAAAAGAAATATCAGCTTCTGAAGGATCTGGATTACCAGAAGGATGATTATGAGCTATGATAATTCTCGCTGCAGCGTATTTCACTGCACCTCTAAAAATTTCCCTCGGATGCGCAACAGAACTATTCAAACTACCTTTAAATACCGTTTCTTTTTTTATGATTTCGTTTTTTGTATTCAGATAGATTGCCATAACATGTTCTTGGTGCAATCCTCCTAATTCTTCTTGAAGCAGATTGCCTATATATGAACTTGAAGTCACCGTACCTTCTTTAATCTGAGAAGCTCTTGCGACCCGCCCACCTAATTCAATTGCCGCAACCAGCTCTATCGCCTTGGCTTTTCCGATCCCCTGGATTCTCATTAGTTCTTCCACGCTAACATGACGAAGAGAAAACAAATCATCAAACTCAGATAAAACATTCATACTGAGCTGTAGTACGTTCAAATTTCTAGTCCCAGTTCTTAAGAGTATAGCAAGCAACTCATGGTTTGCGAGTGCCTTCGCACCATATTCATTTAGTCGTTCTCTTGGTCTGGATTGTTCCGGTACATCTATAAATTTTTGCGTTAAGACGGTCATAAAAGTCCTCCTCTATATAAAAAAGAGAGAGGCAAACGATCACCTCTCTCTTCTATATACTTACGGAAAAATAGATTATTGATTTATTTAGCCTTGTTTTTTACATAGTCGATCACTTTAGTTAAATCTTCAATAATATGCGTAGCTTTATCTTTGGCTTCCTCATTTGGAGTGAGCAAATCCGGTACCATCAGTACTGGGATATTTGCAGCATGTGCTGCTCTTACGCCATTCAATGAGTCTTCCAAAACAACAGCTTCTTCTTTTTTAGCTGTTGTCAGACTAATTGCTTTCAAAAAGATTGCAGGATCTGGCTTAGAATTCTCAACTTCGTTTCCACCTACAACTCCGATGAAATAATCGGCAATTCCGGCATTTTTAATCAAAGTTTCTACCATACTCCGTTCAGTAGAAGAAGCAACAACCATCTCAATCTGCTGATCTTTCAGAAATCCAAGTAATTTGAGCAATCCTTTTTTCTTAGGAATCGTCGTCTTTAAAAGGGTCTCATGAATATCAATTTGACTTTTTTGAATAAATTCTTCAACTAAAGATTCATTCTTATATTCATCATGTAAGGCTGCAAAAAAATCTTTATCACTGGCACCAACATATTTTTCGTAAAATTCATATGTGAATGGCAGACCGATTTGATCTGCAATGGATTGATTGGACTGATAATAAATTTTTTCTGTATCGAAGATCAGTCCATCCATATCAAATATGACGGTTTTTACTTTACTCATTACTCTGCTCCTTTTAAAGCTTTGAGTTTTTCAAGCTGGTCTGCAACAGAAGCTTGTCTTTCTCTGTATTCACTTTCTTTTGCTCTTTCTTCTTCAACAATTTTCTCAGGTGCATTGGCAACAAACTTCTGGTTTGATAACTTACCTTCCACCCGTTTGATCTCTTGTGCCCATTTATCCAGTTCTTTGCTTAAACGCTCAATTTCTTCATCAACATCTACTAATCCAGCAAGAGGTAAAAAGATATCCGCTCCTGAAATCACTGCCGTCTTAACCTCATCAGGTACTGATACGGTTGTATCGATCGTTAAAGTTTCTGGATTACAGAATCTCTCAATGAAACTCTTATTATCTGTAAGGAATTGTTTTTCTTTATCTGATTTCGCACGAACTAGAATATCGATCTTTTTAGATAATGGACGGTTCACTTCAGCTCGAATCGTTCTTATAGAACGAATTAGTTCAATTAGCATGTTCATATTGCTAACAGCTTCTTCGTCTTCAAAGTCACCATTCACTTGAGGATACTCCGCAACAACGAGAGACTCTCCAGAGTGTGGCATATTCTCCCAAATCTCTTCTGTAACGAATGGCATAACTGGATGCAATAACTTAAGTGTTTGATCTAGAACATGCACCAAAATGCTTCGTGTAGAGTTTTTCTCTTCATGTGAACCATTGAAGAGAATTTCTTTACTCATTTCAATATACCAGTCACAATAGTCATCCCAGATGAATTTGTAAAGTGCTCTTCCGCCTTCTCCAAATTCAAACTTCTCAAAGAGATCGGTTACTTGTGCAATGGTTTCATTCAATCTAGCTAAGATCCATTTATCAGCGATTGATTGTTTACCACTTAAGTTCATGTCTTTTAAGTCAAAGTCTTCTAGATTCATGATGACATATCGACTGGCATTCCAAATTTTGTTGATGAAATTCCAAGCGGCATCCATTTTTTCATAACTAAAGCGGACATCTTGACCGGGTGCTGAACCGTTCGACAGGAACCAGCGTAAAGCATCTGCACCGTACTTGTCGATTACTTCCATAGGATCAATCCCGTTGCCTAAAGACTTACTCATTTTTCTTCCTTGCTCGTCTCGAATCAATCCGTGAATTAATACATTTTTAAATGGACGTTCTTCCGTGAATTCCAAACTTTGAAAAATCATACGACTTACCCAAAAGAATATGATGTCATATCCTGTTACTAGCGTACTTGTTGGGAAGTATCTCTTGAAATCTTCAGAGTCTTCATTCGGCCAGCCCATTGTTGAAAATGGCCATAGCGCTGAACTAAACCAAGTATCTAAAACATCATTATCTTGCGTCCAGTTTTGAATATCTTTAGGTTCTGTTTCTCCAACATACATTTCTCCAGTTTCGTTATGATACCAAGCTGGAATACGATGGCCCCACCATAATTGTCTTGAAATAACCCAATCATGTACATTTCCCATCCAGTTATTAAATGTTTTCTCAAATCGTTCAGGAACGAAATGAACTTTATTTTCAGTTCCCTGATTATCTATTGCCTGCTTTGAAAGTGAATCCATTTTTACGAACCACTGAGTAGATAGTCTTGGTTCAACTACGACTCCTGTTCTTTCAGAGTGTCCTACACTATGAACCATTTCTTCTACTTTAATCAAATATCCTTGTTCTTTTAGATCTTTAATAATGGCTTTACGCGCTTCAAAACGATCCATTCCTGCGTATTCTCCAGCCAGATCATTCATTGAACCATCATTATCCATCACATTGATTCTCTCTAGATTATGACGATTACCCACTTCAAAGTCATTTGGATCATGAGCTGGTGTAATTTTAACCACACCTGTTCCAAAATCCATTTCAACGTAATCGTCTGCAATGATTGGAAGCTCTCTACCTACTAAAGGTAATTTAAGTGTTTTACCGATTAGATCTTTATAGCGATCATCTTCTGGGTGTACAGCAACAGCCGTATCACCAAGCATCGTTTCTGGTCTTGTTGTTGCAATCTCAACTTCTCCAGAGCCGTCTGTTAAAGGATACTTCATGTGATAGAACGCACCATTAACATCTTTATGGTCAACTTCAATATCAGACAAAGCCGTTTGAGCTTTAGGATCCCAGTTGATAATGTATTCTCCACGGTAGATCAATCCTTTGTTGTAGAGATCAACAAAGACCTTTTTAACAGCATCATTTAATCCTTCATCAAGCGTGAATCGCTCACGACTATAATCAACGGAAATACCGACTTTAGCCCATTGCGCTCTGATGTTTGATGCATACTCTTCTTTCCAGTCCCATACCTTTTCTAAGAATTTTTCTCTTCCTAGATCATAACGAGAGATTCCGTCTTGTGCTAATTTTTCTTCTACTTTAGCTTGGGTAGCAATCCCCGCATGATCCATTCCTGGAAGCCATAAAGTGTCGTATCCTTGCATTCTTTTTTGACGAATAATAATATCTTGTAGTGTTGTATCCCAAGCATGACCTAAATGTAACTTCCCAGTTACGTTCGGAGGTGGAATCACGATTGAATAAGGCTCTGCTTTTTCATCTCCACTTGGCTTAAATAAATCTTTTTCGATCCATTGTTCGTATCTGCCGGCTTCTACTTGAGTAGGCTGATACTTTTTTGACATGCTAATTTCTTCTGTCATATACTCATCTCCTATTTTCAACATCAAATTAAACACAAAATAAAAAGAGCATTCGTCCTATAACAATAGGACGAATGCTCTTGATTCGCGGTACCACCTAAATTGATTAAAGAACACGACCGTGCCTTTAAACCTCTTCATATACGGATGTAATGATCCGTTACTTCAAACAAAGTTACTCAAATTTCACTCTGTTAGCTCTCAAGCTACTTCTCTATTGGTTCTGTTAGGGATTTACAGCAGACACCCATTCTCTTAAACAGAATACACGACAGATACTTCTCTTGATCATTGCTCTATATTCAATTAGTTGATCTTTTATGATTTATTGATATTCTATCAAACTACTCTTTGAAAATAAAGCTTTATTTAAGATATCTCTGCTTCTTCATGTTTGGCAGCCGCAACCGCTGCTTCATAGTTTGGATCTTCCGACATTTCTTTAACGACTTCATTATAGACAACTTGACCTTGTCTATTTAGCACAAGAACTGCTCGAGCAGTTTTATCCATTTCTTCTACATAAAGCCCATAATCTTTAGAGAAACTTCTTTCACTATCATGCAACAGATCCATGTCGATTGATTTTGCAGCACACCAGTCTTTTTGCTCTTCAACGGTGTTTGAAGATATAGAAATAATTTTAGTATCTTTCAAAGTACTTGCCATTTCATTAAATTTACCGGTCTGTCTTGAGCACGTACTCGTATTAATATCCGGAAACGTACTGATCAAAACAACATATCCTTTGTAATCTTCAAGGGATACTGATTGGTCATTTAAATCTTTTAAAGTGAACGCTGGAGCTTGCGACCCTTTAGCCGGTATCTCTCCATTAGTAGTAAGTGGTTTACCTTTCATTTTAACATCCATGCTGATAACCTCTTTCTATCTTTTAATAGTTTCATTTTAACGATAAGCAAGCTGTTTGTACAACAAAATCTACAGAAGGTCTTCGAATAATGCTTTCTGATCTGTTTCCTTCGACTGATTCAGACCGATTTCTACAATAGTAATTCCTGCTAAAGCTCTCTCAATCATGCCTTCAACGTCTATTTTAGCTTCGTTTTCCAACACATGAGACAACTTTGGCTTTGTCCGCGGTTTAGGTGGGGAAAATATTGTGCAGCAATCTTCATAAGGCAGAATGGATAGATCAAAAGTATCGATCTCTTCTGCAATTTTGATGATATCATTCTTGTCCATTGAAATCAGCGGTCTAAGAACCGGTGTGTGGGTTACTTCTGAGATTACAGATAGGCTTTCCAAAGTCTGTGAAGCTACTTGTCCAAGCGATTCTCCATTAATAATGGCTAAGCCACTTCGCTGTGCACGTAAGGTGTCTGTCAATCGCAACATCATGCGTCTCGTTATGGTCATAATGTAACCTTGAGGCACATATTTCTTGATTGTTTCCTGTATCTCAGTGAAAGGTACTTCAATAAATGTAATGGGTCCAGTAAATTCAACTAATTTCCCCGTAAGGTCTTTTGCTTTTTGAAGCGCCTGTGGGCTTGTATAGGGCGGACTATGAAAATGGACAGCTTCTAATTCTATTCCTCTTTTCAATGCATAATAGCCTGCTACCGGAGAATCAATTCCTCCAGAGATCATCAACATTCCTTTTCCGCTTGTTCCTCCTGGAAGTCCACCGGCTCCTTGAATAGAGTCAGTAGATAGGAAAATACCATCTAATCTAATTTCAACTCTGATATTGATATCTGGATTTTTCATTTTCACTTTGATTCCAGGTATAGCTTCTGTAATAAACTGACCTATGATTTGATTCGCTTCGTTTGTTTCAAAATCCCAGTCATGATCGGCTCTTCTAGCTGTGATTTTGAATGTTTTACCGTCTTCATACTCTTGATTCAATAAATAGAGTGCCGCACGATTTGCTTGCTCAATCGTTTTATCCACTTTTATAACAGGAGAAATGGTTTGAATACCAAAGACCTTTTTCAAACGATCTACGATTTCTTCGTATGCTTCTCCATTTAATTCGATATGCAATCGATCTCTATTCGCTTTAATCGTGAGCGCTGGAAAGTCATTTAATACATACGCTACATTTTTACCTAGTTGTTTAATAAATAATTTACGATTTTTACCTTTAGTTGATAATTCTCCATATCTTGCCATAACTTCTGTAATCATCTGATCCCTCAATTTCTATTCTAAAAAATCCCATTAAATCCTTTGTAAATCTCATCAAAATGGTCGATGAACTGCGTCATCTCCTCTACTGTATTCCATTCAGATAAACTGACTCTAATAGCTGTTTCAGCTTGTTTTCTAGGAATCCCCATTGCAATCAATGAACTAGATTCACTTTGTTTTTTACTTGAACAAGCACTTGTAGTCGATACATAGATCTCTCTTTTTTCCAGAGCATGCACAAGAACTTCTCCTCTGATACCTTTGATCCCAAAGCACAGAATATGCGGAGCATGCTGCTCAGGAGAAAATACCATAACCTTACTACGTGTGCTTAGATCTTTTTTCAGCATATCCATCATTTCATTCATAACGAGCTGCTTTTCTTCCTTTGACTGTAAGAGTATCTTTAACGCTTTAGCCATGGAAACAATTCCTGGAATATTTTCCGTTCCGCTCCTTGCGTTTGCTTCTTGACCTCCACCGCTCAAAAGAGGCGAAAGTTTTCTACCATTCTTTATATAAACAAATCCTGTTCCTTTTGGTCCATGAAATTTATGTCCAGAAAATACAGCCATATCGATTCGACTAGTCTTCCCTAACTTGATATCCGATTTTCCAATTGCTTGCACTGCATCAACATGAAAGTGAACAGTTGGATACGCTTCGAGTAGTCTACCGATTTCTTCTATCGGTTGAATACTCCCAGTTTCGTTATTTACTGCCATAATGGAAACAAGTACCGTATCTTTATTCAGTGCATTTCTCAAGTCTTCTAACGAAATCATACCGAACTGATCTACTGGAAGATAAGTGACGTCCCAACCTAGAAGTTCCAATTGTTTAAAAGCTTCAAGCACTGCTGGATGCTCACTCTGTGTTGTAATCAAGTGCTTTCCGGATGAAATTTTCTCTATCGCTGTACCCTTGATGACCCAGTTGTCTCCTTCAGTACCACCACTAGTAAAAAAAATTTCTTCTGGAAGAACACCTAGTAGATCTGCTGTTAAACTACGGGACTGTTTAAGTAGACCAGACGCCGTTTCTCCTATTGCATGCAGACTAGACGGATTACCATAATATAGTCGATTCACTGTATTATACGTCTCTAAAACCGTACTCTCTATCATGGTCGTCGCACTATTATCGAAATAAATCATCTTACACCTCTTCAATCTAGTCACTTCTCTATAAACCATTGTTCAAACGAGTTCCATTATAGCAAAAAAACAACGGCCATCAAGTAACAAAAAAGTTGGACTGTGAATAGACGATCACAATCCAACTTTATTTTATGTTATTGGGTAAAACTTTTTTCTTTTAAATAAGTTTTCTCTACTAACTCATAAGCGCCTGGTTCAATTGATTCAAGTTTTTCTCGAACCATTTTCAAAGAAGTCTCATAATCGTAATCTTCTGAGAATAAATTCCGACTATAGCGAATGGTCTCTGCAACTTCACTATGCTCATTTTTGTATCGATACAGCCTTTGACTAACTAATTCACTTAAAATCGCCTGATCAACTAGCTTGTCCGTTTTATCCGCAAGTTTGTCTACATCATCTTCGCACATTTCATGAAGCTTGTAAACTTCATTCATGTCTAAGCGCGGCTTAGCAAGCACTTGGTTTAATTGTTGAACATGATCCGTTGTGTAGAAGAAAAATTCCAGATATTCCTGAGGCAATCCTGGTAAATTTTTACTTTCAACGTATCTCTTCATCTCTCGCATTGCCAATTCCATTTCTTCTAAATCTTCTATAATTTCCAGTTCACTATCACGGTAATCGGATAGATCTGAGCTGATTTCTACCTGTTTTTTATTCAGTTCTTCTAATTCATCAAATAATCCATTCAATTTTTCACTAGCTTCAGAGAAAGCGATTTGTTTATCTGTTAGATCTTGGTTAATTTTCATAAACAATTTTTCTTGTTCCGATATACTTTCATTTACAGCTTCTGCACCTTCCGCTTCATCTCGATACAAATGATAACTTTGAGAAAGGCGATCGATTTCAATCAACAGTTTGCGATTCTGTTCTTTCAAGTAAAGGAGAATTTTTCTGATTTGATTCAGCAGTTCTCTCACTTCCGACTTGGATTCAACCTCAAGCTCTAATTGATCATAAACCGAATCGATTTTCTGATCTAACGCGACTGATTCTTCTTCTGCTTTAGTAATTTCAAGCTTGCTTATATCCTTGTTGATACTTTCTATTTTGACGTGAATCAGAGAAAGTGCTTCTTTTATAGAGTCATCAGGGAAGATGTAATCTTCCTCTTTCAAACTCTGATAGCCACTTTCTAACTCTTGTACTTGTTCTTTTGTTTCTTCCTCTATTTTCTCCAGTATAACCGGAATCTCTACCATATAAATTTCCATCTCACCAATCGTTTCATCCAATTGCTTCAATAATTGATTCGCTTCTTCGTGATCACCTGTCACTGTTAGGTGTGAGAAAGTCGCAAAATCGGATTCCATTATCCCAAGTTTATCTTCAAGTGCATCAACTGCTCTCCCAAACGAAAAACTCTTAGCAAGTAAATCTTTTCGAATACTGTGATACCTTTTTTTGATGGTTTCAATTCTTTTTAAATTATCTTCTTCCCGCTGCATCAATTCATCTAACTGATCATTTAAATTTTTAAGCGCCAAGCGTACTTCTATCAGTTTCTCTTCAGCAGCTTCTTGATCAGTACTAGCTCTTTTAAAGCGATAACGATCTGTTGCCTGCTCCGCTTCAAATAATAAGCTTTCAATAGATGGGAATTGCTTTGTTTCAATAAGATCCCATGTTTTTTTCAGTTCATCTGCTGTATCCTGAGATTGTCCAGTCATACTTTTTTTATCGATCGACTGTATCTTAGTTGTTGGAAATTGTTCCATCAACGCTTTTTTCTTAATATCCAGTTCGTCAATTTCTTTGTAGTGTTTTTTTCTGACTAAATAAGTAGTTATGTACAGGGCAACGATTAAAACGATTAAAATGATCACGACGATTTCTAACGTCATTTGATTTCCCTCCGACTAGGCCTTACAAGCAAAGAACGATGCCTACTTTTCTCTTCTTAACAGTATATCAAATATTAGGGGATTATGTTATACTTACAAGCAAATTCTATAAATTAGGTTTAAAATAAATTGATATTACAAACTAATTGCTTGTATTAGTCAACTATTATAAAAAATGAAAAGGTGATTATTTGGAAACAAAAGCAATCAAACACATGATGAATAAGCAGCTAGATGCTTTACTGACTGGAGAAAATAATCTAATTGCAAACTTAAGTAACGCTTCCGCTCTCTTGTCCGATCAACTAAAAGATATTAACTGGGCAGGATTTTATTTATGGGAAGAAGCCGATCAAGAACTTGTACTCGGACCATTCCAAGGTAAAGTAGCCTGCGTTAGAATTTCAAATGGATCTGGTGTTTGCGGAACAGCTTTCAAAGAACAAAAAACTTACTTGGTGCCTGATGTCCACGCTTTTCCAGGCCATATTGCTTGTGACGCTGCAAGCGAATCTGAAATTGTAATACCATTAACCAAAAATTCTGTTCAAATAGGCGTGCTAGATATTGATGCGCCTATCAAAAATAGATTCACTGAAACAGACAAAGAAGTACTAGAAGAATTTGCTGCAGTATTAGTCGCTCATTTATAATTCATTTATTTAGATAAGCCTGGTTTTAGTCGCTCTTAAGCTGATTAGAACTAGGATTTTTCTATTGTAAAACCATTTCGTACTCTTCACCGTTATCAGCATTTCTCACCAATGAGCCTCCCATTTTCATCAAGATCAATTCGAAGTCTTCAGCGGTGACCGTATAAGCATCTTCCGTTTCCTTTCTTTGAATGGACTCAATTGTTTCAATAAATTTGGCTTGGATATCTTCTGTACTATAGCCTTGAACATTACCATCGTAAATTCCAAGGTCACCATCCAAGAAATAAAAGGAATATTCATTCTCTTGACCAGCAGCGTCTACTAAGCCAACTCTGTTTAAATCATCAGGGATTTCTTTCGATTCTCGCATTTCAGTTACTGAATCTTGTTCTACAATTTCTGTCTGACTTGCCGGTTCTTCTTGAGCAGTTTCTAAATCACATCCAGCGATCGAGAAAATCGTTAAAGCAAATAAAACTTCTCTGAAATATTTCACAAGCCCCCTCCTAAGCTAGTATTCTTCTAGTCTTTTTTCATTCTATCATACGTTAAAAACTTATAGAACGGTTTCATTCAATTCATAAAAAAAAAGCCTGCACTATGTGCAAGCTTTTCTAACCAGTTAAGATTAACGGTTGTAGTATTCAACGATGTATGAATCGTCAACATCAGCAGACATTTCTTCACGTAATGGTAAACGAGTAAGTGAGCCTTCTAATTTTTCTTCGTCAAAAGTAACGAAGTCTGGACGACCATATAAAGATTCTACAGATTCTTTAATGATTTTCATGTCTTTAGATTTTTCACGAACACCAATAACTTCTCCAACTTTTACGCTGTATGAAGGGATGTCAACGCGTTTTCCGTCAACAGTGATGTGACCGTGGTTTACCAATTGACGAGCTTGACGACGTGTAGTCGCAAGACCAAGACGGTAAACAACGTTATCTAAACGTTGTTCAAGTAAGATCATGAAGTTAACACCGTGTTTACCTTCACGAATTTTACCAGCTTTATTGAATAAGTTAAAGAATTGACGTTCGTTAACGCCATACATAAAACGTAGTTTTTGTTTTTCTTTTAGTTGCATACCATACTCAGAAAGTTTGATACGGCTTGTAGGTCCGTGTTGTCCTGGAACGTAAGGACGACGTGCTAATTCTTTTCCAGTTCCTGAAAGTGAAATGCCTAAACGACGAGATTTCTTCCAAGAAGATCCTGTGAAACGAGCCATAATTGTATTCCTCCAATAATTTTTTTGGAGTAAAATAACGTGATAGAAATTCAGTAATACGTGCAGTTTCTACGAACGTTCGCCATTGCAGCCGCAGGTTACTAGTTTACTTGATTAAGAAACTGTTGACGCGGTTACCATTTCTTGCTGCATTATTTTACACAAATGCTAGTATACCGTTTTATATCGATGCTGTCAACATAAAAAAGAAGCAGCCCTTGGCTTACTTCTAATTTCGTAAGTTGAAGGCTGCTTCAGTTTGATTTTTATAAAACTGTTCTAGAATCTTAATAATGCAGCGATTCCTGTATCTGATGGCATACTTGCTACATCTAGAACGTAAACTTTTCCATTAGTTTTCAGAACGTTTTGAACAAGCTGATTCACGTAAGCATTGATTTCTGACCCTTCTTGGTACTGACCATTTTCATCAATTGTTCCATGAACTTGGTAGTGGTCTTCAATGAGTAGGGTGCCAATTTTACCTTGAATACTTGCCATAGCCAAATCATTGTACTGGGCTTCAAGTTTGAATTCAGGAGTTGTTTCGTTGAACTTTTCAACAAGTTCTTTGTATCGACGATCAATAATCTCATTGACTACTTCTTTAGCTTTATCTACAATCTCAGCATTTGAAAGTTGTGCAGTCGATCCTTCGACTTTTGTTTCATCCAAATGAGGATTTTTAGAAATTTTCCCAAAGTCTGCAATATTTTCTGGAAGTGCAAACAATACGAGAGGTAAACCAGTTGGTTTACTGTAATGTTCAAATATATATTTATCTACAATTCTAAAGTAATTGTCTTGATCAATTTGAACTTCATTACTTTTTTCGTTATGTCCATGGAACATCGCTGATCCACCCGCACCATTATATTCACCAGAATTTAAGTTTCCACCGGTCAATTCTTCTCCAAGTGCTTTTTCTAAATCAGTTGGTGCATCTTCTGGAAGTGGAATTTCCTGTAACTCGCTTCCTCGACCATTATAAAGTGTAAACTTATCATGGTTCAAG
This sequence comes from Marinilactibacillus sp. XAAS-LB27, assembly GCF_036039175.1. Lineage (NCBI taxonomy): Bacteria > Bacillati > Bacillota > Bacilli > Lactobacillales > Carnobacteriaceae > Marinilactibacillus > Marinilactibacillus sp. XAAS-LB27. The sequence continues at coordinate 739,714 of NZ_JAYXKP010000001.1, forward strand.
CATAGCAAGTGGAAATAACTCACATACTGGAAGTTATCAATCAATGGTAGTACATAAGCCTGATTGGATACGACCACATTATTATCTACTTCTACGCCTAATCGATAAAAGAATGTATCTGTTTGTGTTACATAAAAAACAAGGCTTTTAGTTGCTCTTCTCCAGAAATTAGTATCATCTCTTAAGCCTTCTAGTTCGTTTAAGAAAGTGTCACATGTTTTTTCATCATATACATCGCAAATTTTCTCTTTTGCGTCCTTCAATAAATTCTGAAACTGAATCTGGTTTGCCTCTGTTTCAAACGCGTTATCTTGAGCGTTCATCGAAATAGAAAGATAAACCTCATCCGTCTGTAAAATCTCGTCTGTTGGAAATGCAAATAATTCTTTCATGTTTTCACCTTCCATTATCTATTTCTCCAAGAGTCTCACTCATTAGTACAAAGTAATATTCCTGAAGATAACTATAATCTCATCATATCTAATCTGTCATAAATTGTCTAAAGATACGCAATAAAACCCAGTCATGATTTTGCGACTGGGTTTCACTAATAGACTAATTATATTCCAAATACTCGGAATCAAGCATTCCGTAAACGAAACTATCCGACCATTCTCCTTTATACCAGAAATCTTGAATGTGGTGAGCTTCTTTTCTCATACCAATTTTAATACAAACTTTCTGGGAATTCGTATTTCTAGCGTCCATATTAATCTGAACTCGGTGAACTCCTAGTTCATAGAAAAGCTGATGAATCATTTCGTGAACTGCCTCAGAAGCAAAGCCATTGCCTGCAAACGAACGATTAAGACTATATCCGATTTCTATGGTCTCTTTCACATCTGTGTACCATAAAGATAAATCTCCAATCACTTGGTCTTCATAGACGATTGCAAGATTTAAAGTATGGTCTTTATCCAAAATGTTTTTCAAAACTTTTTTGTCAAATTCTTCATGTGCGTTATCTGATTTCCATGGCTCATGCAATAAGAATCTACAAGTTTGTTCATCTTTATATATTGCGAAAGTTTCCTCGAAATCGTTTTGCTGAAATGGTCTTAATATTAATCTTTTCGTTTTAATAATCAACTTTGCCTCCCTGATCTGAATCGGCAACGTCTTAACTTGCTGACTACGCCGATTCACTCTGTTCGAAATGAATGTCTAACAACTGTCTGTATAATGGGATAAGTTGGGTTATAGTCTGTTTAATATAGTTATTTTGTGCTTTTATGTTCTCTAAAAGATCACTATCTCTTTCTATCACTCTTCCAATCAAGAATTCTCCCTTTTTTACCTTAAGAAGTCGATTGAGTTTTTCAATCATCTTCTGTTCACTAACAGGTTCAATTTTTGCTTTAGTATGATCTCCTGAGAGCACAAACTGTTCAGTCAATGAATTTAAGTTCTCTGGACTAGATAAGAGTGCTTTGCCCATTTCGATTTCATAAAGAGGATTGTCTATAATAGAAATAAAGATAAAAACGTGATCTTCGTTTATACCGATTTGTAAATGAGGATATTTTTTATATCCTCTAACATCTCCACCGATTGCACACCAGGTTGATTCGGGAGGATTAGATGTTCTTCTCCTATGTTGAGCGATATGAAATTGCATGGGATATCCAATTTCATCCTGGATCATTGGTGCATAGGTGTCTCCTAAATCTTGGAAAACAGGTTGAATTTCATTCCTTATTATGTTCATTCTGTCTTCAAGACCTTCAATAAAAAATAGTTCAAAATCTTGTTTGGTGAATCCTTTATGCATTGTACTCCTCCAAAACCACTTTATATATTGTAACATAAATAACGATTAATTTAAACATATAGTTTAAATTAATACAAAATAATCAGAAGATAGATTATTAAAATTCTACTTGATTCAGAACTTCTTTCATCATCAACTGGATTGATTGCAACCCTCCGCCAGATAAATACCATAAGTCGGCATCAAGATAAATAATAGCGTCTTGCTGATAAGCATTTGTTTCTTGTATAACAGGATTTAATGATAAATCGCTAACTGATGTATCTCCTCCGATAGCTTGTGAGCGGTCAACAACAAATAACAAATCAGGATTTTCTTGTAGAATATATTCATAAGAAATCGACTGTCCATGTATAGAAGACTCAATGCTATTATCTACGGGGATAAAACCAAACTCTTCATACAGCATACCATACCTTGAGTGTTCTCCAAAAGCCGATAAGCTACCCTCATTTAAAATCGTTACTAATGTAGATTTTCCAGAATCCTGTGCTACTTCTTGCAGTGCCCCCATCTCTTTTTGAATAGAGTCTAGCTCAGCTTCAACTTGTTCTTCCATCAAAAGAATCTGACCGATTGTTTGCATGTTTTCTGCAAACGAATCCCAGTATTTTTCTAGATCTACACTTAAATAAAGTGTCGGTGCAATTTCATCTAGCTCATCTAAAAAATCCAATTGTCTTCCGGAAATCAAGATCAAATCTGGATCCAATTCATACACAGCCTCCAAATCTGGTTCTTTCAAACTCCCTACAGAAACGACATCTGAATCACCGAAGCTGCTAAGATAATCTGGAAGGCTCTGAGTTACTGTACCGACCACTTTATCCTTTGAGTCTAGCACTTCAAAAGTGTCCAGTAAGCCCATATCAAATATGACAACTTTTTCAGGATTCACAGGTACGTCAACAGCTAATCCATTAGAATCTTTTACCTCAATTGATTCTAGACTATCTTTACTCTGATCTTCTGTATTGATTACTTCCGCAGATTCACTTGCACAACCTCCAGCTAACATAATTGTACCTATACTGAACGCAACGATTTTTTTGATCATCTCTTATCATCCTTTTTTAGTTTTTTAGTAGTACATTACAAACTTTTTCCCTTTACGGTCAATGACTTCAACATCTATGTCAAAAATGTTCTTAATATTCTGCTGGGTAATCATCTGTTCAACTGGCCCTGCTGCAAAAACTTTCCCTTCTTTCATAGCAATTAAATTATCAGCATAAGCTGCAGCAAAATTGATATCATGAATCACTGTAATGACCGTTTTCCCAAAATCGTCTACAAATGTTCTGATAATATCCATCAACTGTACACTATATTTCATATCCAGATTATTCAACGGCTCATCTAGTAAGATATAATCCGTATCTTGAGCAAGAACCATCGCAATCATCGCCCTTTGTAGTTGCCCACCAGAAAGTGTATCGATGTACTGATCCGCTATTTCAAGTAAGCCAACCTGCCTTAAAGATTGTTCGATTAATTCATGACAGTGGGCATTCAGCCTACCTTTTGTATAAGGAAACCTACCAAAGGATACTAATTCTTTTATAGTCAAGCGCATGGAAAATTTGTTGGATTGTTTCAATACCGATAATTTCTTCGCTAGTTCACCCGGCTTCCAGCTCTTAATTTCACCGCCGTCAATATAAATTTCTCCAGTATCTTTAGGGACTAAGCGACTGATCATTTCTAGTAAGGTTGTCTTACCAGCACCATTAGGACCAATGCAAGCAGTCAATTTTCCTTTTTCAATTGGAATCGTTACAGTATCCACAACAATTTTTTCTTTATAACTCTTTGAAACTTGATTTAAATCAATCATCAAGCTACCTCCTTTTCTTTTAATAAGATATATAAGAAATAACTACCTCCTACAAACTCCAAAATAATACTTAGAGCCGTTTGGAATTTGAAGACATGTTCAATCAAAATTTGACCAAATAAAACAAAAGAGATCGTGAAGAGACACCCCCCGATAATCAATAACCAATGTTGGTAAGTCTTAAATAATTTGTAAGATACATTCGCACCTAAAAAACCTAGAAACATTACCGGGCCTACCAAAGCCGTTGAGATTGAAACAAGCAAACTGATTGAAATGAATAATATAAGATTAAAACGATCTACATTGACACCCAATCCTATAGCGTTTGTTCGACCAAGATGTAAAACATCCATTGCCTTATTTTTATAAAAAATATACATCAGTACTGGTAGTACTACGATCATACTGACATTAATCAGTGAACTGTCTACATTATTGAAGCTAGCAAATAAGCGATTCTGAAGAATCAAAAATTCATTCGGATCTATTAACACTTGTAAAAATGAAGTTGCGCTTCTAAAAAATGTCCCTAATATTAAGCCCGTCATCAATAGTAAATAAATTCTACCCGGGAAATTTTTAAAGAAAAACCAATATAACAGTAGACTAAAACAGGTCATGGAAACTGTAGAAAGAAAAAAGTTTGTATACGTATTTTGTAAAAACCAATGATTGTGTCCAAATAAAAACAAACTGATTGTCTGAAAAAATATGTAGATTGCATCCATCCCGATGATGCTAGGAGTTAGTATCCGGTTTTGAGTTATCGTATGAAACAAGATTGTGGCAGTTGTCGAACAGATACTTACGATAGTCAAGGCAGCCAATTTCTTTCCTCTCAGTGATAGAATATAAGACCAGTTCCCTCTTGAACCTATCGTCATGTATATACTAGCCATAATCATAGCTAGTATAGCTGCAATGAAAATATTTCTATAAACATGTTTGTTATCTGTCATGCTTTTTCCCCTTTAAGTAATAAAAATAAAAACAGTGCAGTCCCAACCACGCCTACAACTAAACTAACAGGTACTTCGTATGGGTATATTACGATCCTAGAAAAGATATCGCTCCACAACAAAAACAGCGCTCCAAAGTATACGGTTGGAAATAGTAACTTCCTGAAATGATCTCCATATCTGAGTGACAAAAGATTTGGTACAACCAATCCTATAAACGGTATGTTACCAACCGTTAAAAGTACAGCTGCTGTCGCTATGGATACGATGACGATCCCAATCAGTTCAATTTGCTGATAGGCAACCCCTAAGCCCGATGCTTGTTCCCTTCCCAGATTCATAACAGAAAAGTACTGGGAAAATAAGTAGATTAAAATTAAAAGGGGTACCGTAAGTAAAATCAGTTTATAATTTTGTGAACTAACTAACGATACATTCCCTTGTAGCCAGGCGGTCGCATTTTGAATCAGATCATATTGGTAAGCTATGAATGTCCCGATAGCACCTACGACATTACCAAACATCAAACCAACCATCGGAATCATGATTGAATTTCTCAACTTAACGGTTTTAAGAAATTGTAAAAATACAAGGGTACCTATTATTGAGAATATAAAGGCGAAAAGTGTTCGGTGGAACACTGTATGCTGTCCGAAAAAAACCATGGCTAAAATCATTCCCAATCGTGCACTAGACATCGTTCCCGCAGTCGTAGGGGAAACAAATTTATTCTGGGTCATCTGTTGCATTAATAGTCCAGATACTGAAAGAATAGCCCCCGCTGCCAATAAGCTGACTGTCCTCGGGATTCTTAACGTGAACAAAATAATGCTTGTTAACTCATCTGGTGATAATAGTTGCATGAACGTTACGTTCTCAACACCAACCATCAGAGAAATTATAACGCTTACTAGAAATAAAACAGATAAACTGATTCTTTTCATTTTAACCTCCTCGTGATTTATCTATCCCTAATTGAGAATGATTATCACTATCAAGATTAGTATATCGAACTGCCCTTTAAGAATCAACTTGTAAACAAAAAAGAACAGACCTTCTGAATTGCGAAAAGGTCTGTTCACGTTCTATTATTTAGTTTTATTGTTGAATATTGTTGATAAATCTCAACACCAAATCAGCTGACTGTTTTCCAGCCAGTTCGATAAATTCATCAAACGATACAGAAGCTTCTTCATCTGAGGTGTCAGAAAGTGCTCTAACCACTGTAAAAGGCGTATTGAATTGATAACAAGTTTGAGCTACAGCTGCCCCTTCCATTTCTGTTACTAGTGCCTCTGGGAAAAACTCCTTAATTTTATCTGTTTGATCTTTACCCGCAATAAATGAGTCGCCTGTAACGATTATTCCTGATGAAACGTTCCAACTTGTTTCAGATGCTGCAGCAATCACTTGATCATTCAAAGACGGATCAGCTGAAAAAACAGCCGGCATCTGAGGAATCTGACCAAAAGTGTATCCAAATACGCGTGCGTCTGCATCGTTATAGGATAGTTCAGTAGAGACGACCAAATCTCCTACTCGAAGATCTTTCCCAATCCCACCAGCAGAACCTGTGTTGATGACAGCATCCACATTAAAGGTCTGAATTAGCAAAGTCGTTGCAATCGAGGCATTTACTTTACCAATACCCGATTGTACTAAAGTGATTTCCTGTCCATGAATAACTCCATTATAGAATGTCTGATTTGCAATTGTTGTCTCTTCTTTTTGTTCGAGTTGTTTGACTAGCTCTTTCACTTCTTGTTCCATTGCTGCAATAATACCAATTTTCATTTTTTTACCTACCTCTTCAACTTAACCATAAAATGCAAAAACTAAAACGATAATCAATAAGAGTGACACGATGATAATGGCTCTTGTAAGAACTTTTTCAGTTCTTCTATAGCGTTCCATTTCATCAAATCGTTTTTTTGTTGTTTTTCCCTGCTTAGATAATTGTCGTTCCTTTTTACGGTTTTCTTTTTTTAGTTTTCTAGTTTCTCTTGCTTTTTCTTTTGTTTCTTTTAACTTCTGATCTCTAATTTCTTTTCTGGATACCATGATATCATACCCTTTACTTGTTTTGTATTCTATTCATTTTCCAATAAAACAATGCAAAAACACTTTTCGAATCACGTAAATGTCCTTTTTCATATTCAGCCCAAGCTTCATCAAATGTCAAAGCAAGTAATTCAATCGTTTCATCTTCATCTTTAGGTAAGGGGTTTTCTACAGTCATTAAATTTTTGGCTTCATAAATTTCTAGAAATTCATCTGTAAAGCCGGGCGTGCTATAAAAAGAGGTTACAAATGCCCACTCTTTCGCCTGATAACCTGTTTCTTCTTCTAGTTCTCTTTTAGCCGTTGTCATTCCGTCGGTATCTTCAGGATCTTTTAATCCTGCTGGAATTTCGATACTGATTTGTTCGATGGCTTTACGGTACTGCTTGACTAGGAGTAAACGATCATCATTAGTGAAAGCAATAACTGCAGATGCTCCAGCATGTCTAACGATTTCTCTTTTTGATTGCTTCCCATTAGGCAATAGGACATCTTCTACTACATACTTTGTTACTTTACCATCATAAATAACTTCACTTTTAAGCGTTTTTTCTTCAAAAATCATAACGATCACTTTCCTTTCCAACTATTGATATCATACAGTATCTACTATCATATTTCATTAGTAGTATAGAACACAAGTCTGACTTTCATGAAGTTTAAGATTCTTATAAAGTTTCATATATCCTACTTAGGTCCTATGTCATTCTTTTTAAAATGTGTGATAAAATGAAGGTACAAATCACATAGGAAAATATGGAGGAGCCATTATGAATAAAAACCGTTTAGCAGATATACTTGTTATTATACTGACTTGTACAACGATCATCTTTTTGTTTACTTTTCTAGTCGCTTTTGGATTTCACGTTATTCCCTCAGGATTACTAAGTATTTCTTTGGGTGTGCTATTACTTTACGCTCGTGGAAGAAAACATCGTCCCGCTGATGAAAAGAAATTACCAAAACTTTCTTCTGAGAAAGAAGCTTTTTACGTCTCTAAAGGTCTTGAGAAAGAAGACATCCAGTACTTCCGTCAAACTATGCAAAAAGCAAAACAACAGATTAGAGACATTGAAGTTAATATGTTAGCTACTGGAAAATTAAAAGCGATCGAAAATCGTAACAATACAATCCATCTAACGAAGTCAATGTTCAGAGAAATCATCAAGGAGCCTAACCGTCTTCATGAAGTTGATCAGTTCCTCTATGTTCACTTACCTTCTCTAGCAGACTTGTCTGGTAAGTATAATGAAATCAATAACCACCAAGCTAAAAGTAAAGCAACTTATGATATGTTGGACAAAGCCTCTCAAACTTTAGATAAGATGTGTCAGCAAATCGCTGAAGACTATGTGCAATTCAAGTCTGATGATATTGTGGATATGGAAGTAGAGGTAGAACTTGCAAAAAGATCTTTGGACAAGGATAATGGTTTCCAAGAAGATACTATCAACAATGAAGAAGTTTAACCCATTTTGATTCTGAAAGGATGTCACGTTATATGGATGATAAGAATACACAGCAAGATCTTACTAAAGTAAAAGATCAGTCAACAAGTGAGCTAGATGATTTACTGGCGAACCCCTTTGGAGAAACTATGAAAAACCCTCCTGCTCCTAGTACTAATACGAGTACTTCTTTGACAGGCGAACAAGCTGAAGAAACGAGAAGATTATTTGACACCTTACCTGAGGAACGTCAAAAGCAAGCACAACAACTTTCTAATCAAATCGCTGAGAATGATATAGATGCTGTCTTGAACTACGGATCGGCTGCTCAGCAGCGCTTAGGAGATTTTTCCCATTCTGTTCTGAATCATGTGCAGAATCAAGAAACTGGGCATATCGGTGAAACATTGAACGACTTAATGTTCCGGTTGAAAGAAAGTAATCCCGATGATTTACGTGCAGATAATTCAAATATCTTCAAAAAAATGTTCAAAAAAATTAACCGCTCAATTTACGAAACAACTGCCAAATATCAAAAGATTGGCGCTCAAATAGACAAAATTGCCGTTAAATTAGATAAAGAAAAAGATATGCTGCTAAAAGATAACGAAATGCTTGAAGCGTTGTATGAAAAAAACTTTGAATATTTTGAAGCGTTAAATATTTATATTGCTGCCGGAGAGTTAAAATTGGAACAATTGCAAAAAGAATCCATACCGAATGCGATGAAAGTTGCAGAGAGCAGTACAAATCAGATGGATGTTCAACGTGTAAATGATTTAAACCAGTTCCAGAATCGTCTTGAAAAAAGAGTTTATGATTTAAAAGTTGCAAGACAAATGACGATTCAACAAGCGCCTCAGATCCGTCTGATTCAAAATACAAATCAAGCTTTATCAGAAAAGATTCAAACTTCTGTCAATACAGCGATTCCTCTATGGAAAAACCAAATTGTTATTGCGTTAACTTTATTACGTCAAAAAGAAGCCGTTACCGCTCAAAGACAAGTTTCTGAAACAACAAACGACTTATTAACCAAGAATTCCGAAATGTTGAAACAGTCTTCTATCGAAACAGCTCGTGAAAACGAACGTGGTATTATCGATATTGAAACACTGGAGAAAACACAGACTGATTTGGTTGAAACACTTGAAGAGACTCTTTCTATTCAACAAGAAGGCCGTTCTAAGCGTAAAGAAGCTGAACAGCAACTCGTTAGAATGGAAGATCGTCTAAGAGATCAACTGCTTAAAATCACAGAAAACTAAGTAAAAAACTTCCCTTCTTAGGGAAGTTTTTTATTTACGAGTCGTATTATTTGAACAAATTATGTCATTACGGTATAGTTAATAACATAAAGAAGCAAAGAAAAAGGAGAGAATTATTATGTTAGGTTTTATTTTAATGTTAATCATCGGTGGAGTTGTAGGTGCCATTGGTCAAGCAATCATCGGTAAAAATGTACCAGGTGGAATTATTGGTAACATCGTAGTAGGTTTTATCGGTTCTGCTTTAGGTGGATATTTATTGGGTGACTTAGGTCCTTCAATCGAAGGTATTGCACTTATTCCAGCAATCGTTGGTGCTGTAATTGTAGTATTCCTATTCAGCCTACTTGCTAAAAAATAATTTATTGCGTTAAACTGCAATTATATTAAAAGCTCCATGTAATCGCCTAGGCGATTACATGGAGCTTTATTAGTTTATTGTTTATACTTTATCAACGTTAGAAGCTTGTGGTCCTCTATCGCCATCTGTAATATCGAATTCTACTTCTTGTCCATCATCTAATGCTTTGTATCCTTCGCTATTGATTGCACTGAAATGTACAAATACATCTTCGCTACCTTCTACTTCAATAAAGCCAAATCCTTTTTCTGCATTAAACCATTTTACTGTTCCTCTAGCCATCCTACTTTTCCTCCTAAGTAAATACTTGCAACAGACTGCCTATAAGTTCATTTATTGTTTAATAAATGCTGCATACATCTATTACAGGTTCAGTATACAAAACTTAACTTCTTTTTGCAAGGGCTTTCTTCGTTAAAATGTAAAATATTTAACGAAGAAAGCCCTTATCAGTTCCTATTTCAGACAAAAAATAAAAGCTGACCAATTGGCCAGCTTTCTGATTATTCTTGTTCTTCTTTTTCTTCAAATAGTTCTGGGAAGTGTTCTTCACAGATATGGTGACATCTAGGACATAGCTTTCCGACTCCTTCGATTTCAACAAGTTCATTAGAAGTGATTCGACATCTTTCACAGACATCGCCTTCCATATGCTGAACTCGAACAGAAAGTCCTTCGAAATCCAATATAGATGAATCTTCTGGTTTTTCAGAAAGAGGTTTAACCGTAATATTTGAAGCAATGAGGATCTGGCGTAGATTCGTGTCTAATGATTCCAATAGCGTTTGAACGTCATCTGATACATAAAGCGTCGTATCTGCTTCAAAATCCTTACCGATCACTTTGTTTTCACGCGCGACTTCATTCGCTTTAAGGATATGGTCTCTTACTCGCATAAACTGATCCCATTTTTCTACAAGTGCTTCTGATTGCTCGTATGTTTCTACTTGAGGCATTTCAGTTAATTGAGCATATGCTTCATCTTCTTCTAGATAAGTCCAAATCTCTTCTGCAGTATGTGGAAGAATCGGTGTCAACATCTTACTTAATTTCACGATTACTTGATAAAAGACAGATTGCATGGCTCTTCTAGAGTGCGCATCTGGAGCATCGATATAAAGCACATCTTTTGCAAAGTTTACGTAAAAGTTTGACATATCAACTGTACAGAATTGATTGATCTCTTTATAAATTTCAGAGAAGTTGTAGGCTTCATAAGCATTCAAAACATTTTCAACAGTACGATTCAAACGATTCATCATGTACTGATCAACAGTTCTTAATTCCTCGTAAGGTACATTGTTTTCAGCATAAGAATAGTCTTCCGTATTTTGAATCAAGAAACGGATGGTATTTCTGATTTTACGGTAAACTTCTGATACTTGTTTCAAGATATCCATACTTACACGCACATCAGCTTGAGAATCGACACTAGAAACCCATAAACGAATAATATCTGCACCCATTTGTTTAATGACTTTGTTTGGAAGGATCGTATTTCCGAGTGATTTACTCATCTTACGTCCATCTCCATCTAGAACAAATCCTTGAGATAAAACAGATTTGTATGGCGCTTCGCCATTGATGGCTACACTTGTCGTCAAACTAGAGTTAAACCATCCACGGTACTGATCTGAGCCTTCCAGATACATATCAGCTGGGAACGATAAATTATCTCTTGTTTTTAAAACAGCTTGATGGGAAGATCCAGAATCGAACCAAACATCCATAATATCTGTTTCTTTAGTGAATAAACCATTTGGACTTGAAGGAGATTCAAAACCTTCTGGAAGTAAGTCTTTTGCTTCACGTTCAAACCAAACATTGGATCCATGTTCAGCAAATAAATCAGATACATGGGCAATGGTTTCAGGTGTAATGATTGCATCTCCATTTTCAGCATAGAAGATTGGTAAAGGAACACCCCAGGCACGCTGACGTGATATTACCCAGTCTCCTCTATCTCTTACCATGTTATAGAGTCTTTGCATTCCCCAAGGCTGAAGCCAGTCTACTTCTTGAACGGCTTGTAGAATATCTTCTCGGAAATCTTTAATAGAAGCAAACCATTGTGGTGTTGCTCGGAAGATAACCGGTTTTTTCGTTCTCCAGTCATGTGGATAGCTGTGTGTGAAGAAATCCATTTTAAGCAAAGCATCTTTCTCTTTCAACCACTCTGTGATGATTTTATTTGCGTCATCATAGAACGTTCCTTCTAGACCTGGAGCTTCATCTGTAAAGCATCCTCTTCCGTCTACTGGTGAAAGTACTTTAAGGCCATATTGCTGAGCAGCTATAAAGTCATCTTCTCCGTGTCCAGGAGCTGTGTGTACTAAACCTGTACCACTATCTAAAGTTACATGGTCTCCCATAATCACTAACGAATCACGGTCATAAAATGGATGTTTTGTTGTTACGCGGTCCAAATCTGATCCTTTAACTTCTTTGATGAGCTCAATTTTTTCCCAACCAAGTGTTTCTGCTACTTCTTCAGCCATTTTAGAAGCGACTACGTATTTACGTCCATCAGCTTCTAGTACAGCATAATCAAATTCAGGATTTACAGCAATGGCTAAGTTTGCAGGCAATGTCCAAGGTGTTGTTGTCCAGATAATTAAAGAAGTATCTTGTTCCAGAGTACCTTTTCCGTCATTGACTTCAAATGCTACATAAATATTAGCTGAGCGAACATCATGATACTCGATTTCAGCCTCAGCTAAAGCAGATTCACTAGAAGGAGACCAATAAATCGGTTTTAAACCTCTGTAGATGTAGCCTTGTTCTGCCATTTTACCAAATACTTTGATTTGTTCTGATTCATAATCTTTTGTTAAGGTCACGTATGGATTATCCCATTCACCAGCAACACCTAATCGTTTAAAGTCTTCACGCTGTTTATCGACTTGTTCCCAGGCATACTCTTCACAAAGCTTTCTGAATTCAGCAACAGACATTGATTTACGATCAACACCTGCGTTTGTTAAAGCTTGCTCAATTGGTAAACCATGTGTATCCCATCCCGGAACATATGGTGCGCGGAATCCAGACATTGATTTGTATCGAACGATAATATCTTTTGAAATTTTGTTCAGTGCATGGCCCATATGAATATTTCCATTTGCGTAAGGAGGTCCATCATGTAATACAAATGTTGGTTTGTTCTGGTTTAATTCCTGTCTATTTGCGTAAATATTGTTTTCTTCCCATTCTGCTTGACGATCCGGTTCTTTATTTGGGAGTCCAGCACGCATTGGGAATGCTGTTTTCAATAAATTTAGGGTTTCTTTTACTTCCATCTTTTGCAGCCTCTTTTACTTTTATTTTTTTGAAAATAAAAAGACCCCATCCCTAAAAAGGACGAAGTCTTCGTGGTACCACCTTACTTTAGAAACATAGACCAACCTATTTAAGGCAAACTGTCTAGTTTCTCTCTTCTCTTTAACGCAGAGCTACGTTTTTAACTACTCTATTTCATTAAAAAAGCTACTGAATGATTACAAGTTGAAAGTGACTTGCCAACATCGCACCACCGTTGGCTCTCTGAAAAGTGTTTCAACTTGTATAATTTCAGTAATCGCTACTATTCATTTATACGCTTGGCAATTCCACAGCAGGTGTCATGCCTTCTTCGTAATTTTGATTTTCAGATTCATCTGATTCTACTACATCCGTTGATGGTTCGATTTCTTCTGATTCATCTTTTTGTTCAAGTTCTGTTTTCACTTCGTTCAATGTATGTGTTTCTGGTTTCTCTGAAATAGGTGCTTGTAAAATATCATCCCATTCATCTTTTTTTACTAGCTCAAGTTGAGATTCAATCATTAGTTGAAGTCTTTGGCGAAAAATACGACTTTGCTTTCGCAAAGCTTCTGTTTCTTCTTCGATTTTACGTGCTTTACCAACAGCTTCCTTAAGTAGTTGGTCTGCATGATTTTCAGCATCTTGACGAACTTTAGAAGCTTTGTTTTCTGCTTCTTTAGAAATCATATCTGCTTCTTTTTCAGAATTCACTTTCAAACGATCAGCAGCATCTTGTGCAACAATAATCGATTTATTAAGTGAATCTTGCATTTGATCGTAACTTGCTAATTTTTCTTCAGCAAATTCCAATTTCTTTTCAGTTTCCTTTTTTTGCTTCAATAACAATTCATAATCTTTGATGATTTGATCCAGATAATCGTTTACTTGATCCTGATCGTACCCTCTCATCTTAACAGAAAATTCTTTGTTATGTATGTCCATAGGTGTTAATGCCATGATCGAATTCCTCCGTTACCTTTTTTTGAGCAGTTTGATTCCTGTTTTTTTCCAGTATAAATAATAATCCGTCCTTAAACAAGACCTTATTGATTTCTATCCAGAATATCAAGTTCCAATCTGATTTTTTCTTTACGTGTTTTACCTTCAATGGATTTCAATTTAATTCTTCCGAACCCTCTAATAGAAATAACATCCGATATCCCTAAAGAAATATCCGGTCTAGAAATTTCATTCCAGTTGACTTTCACTTTGTTTGAACTGATCAATTCTTTTGACTTTTGTCTAGACAAATTAAATGCAGCTGCAAGGACAACATCTATTCTTAATGAAGAAGCAATGACACTGTGACTATCCCACTTATCTTTCGGCAGGATAATTTCAGTGTATGATTTTTCTTCCAGATGTACCTTTATTTTACCAATACTTTCAATTTGTGAAAGTAAGTATGGCAGCATTGGTTGATCCATAAAGAACTGCCATGTTTCTCCATCGGTTATAATGTCTCCAAGAGTTTCTCGGTTAATCCCAGCTCCAGTAAGCGTTCCAAGTACGCTACCATGTGATAATGTCGCAAACTTGGTTGGATAATTAATTTCACAGATCGTAATATTGTAGTCTTGTTGCTCGGGTTCAAAATAAGGTGGAGACAGAAAGATTCTTTTTCTTTCTGCATCTTCATATCCTCCAAAGTAATGCAAAGATATCTCAGTATTTTGCCCTACGACCGATTCAACAATGTACTGTTGTCTCGGATCCAGAAATGGTGTCAGATAAGGCGTATACTGCTCTTCCACTTGACGAGTCCAGTCCATGACTGTATCAATGAAAATCTGTTCGTCTTTTCTAAAATGTTGGTATACATTATCCATTAGTCTTTAACCTCACACTAATCCGATTTGATTGAAAAGATTCAAAATGATTTGAAAAACGGGTGTAATGCCCATTCTGATAAACGAAAGAGCAAAAAGCGCAACGATCCCTGCAAGACTAAACATTCCGATTGGTGGTACAAATCGTCTGAAAAATCCCACATATGGTTCACAAATTCTGATTAAAATTCTTCCAATACTAGACTGGTAAGCTCCTGGAATCCAAGACATTAAAAAGTAGACGAGGATCAACATTCTATAAATATCGACCGCTCTCAGTGAAATGTCATGTAAAAATTGTATAACTTGATATACCATAAAATGCGTTCTCCGTTTCCGTTAGAAGTCCTGATTTTTTAAAGCTTGTAACTCAGCTCCATCCAATTCAACGGAATTCGGAGTACAAACAAAAATTTCATCGCCGATTCTTTCAATATCACCTTTAATTGCATAAGTCGTGCCCATTAAGAAATCAATCACTTTTTTAGCCTGATCTTTTTCCATTCTTCGGAAATTCAAAATCACAGACTGATTATTTAATAGAATATCCGCCACACTTTGAACTTCTGAGTAAGTGCGTGGCTCCATCACATTAATACGTGGCTTTTTAATCGCCTGCTGATGATTGATTGCTACGATGTTTGGACTCTGTGCAGGTGCTGCAGATTTACGGATAGGTTGAGTTTTAGCAACGACTGTTTTTTCTACTTTAGGCGTCGCCTTTTCTCTAACCTGTTTTGGTGCGCTCTTCTGCTCAGTTACTTCTTCTATCTCCTCAGAATCTTCTTCTAAAAAGAAAAAATTATTTAACCGATCTTTGATCCCCATAATCCCGTCTCCTTTCTCAGAGAACTATTCTTTATCTTTTACGTCTTCTTCTAAAAAACGGTGGTGTATCGACTTCGTCATTTGAGCTTGACTGTGATTCATTTTCATCTCTAGAAAATAAATCTTTTTCACTATTATCTTTAGCAACTTCTCTAGATTCATCTAAATCAGAATTTTGACGGTCTCTCTGGTTAGGTTCTTTACGAATATCCCAGTTTCCGAAAGGATCATTTTCAGATTTTTTTTGTTGAGTCTGTTGAGTTTGTTGAGCATTGATTTTATTTACTGATGCAGGTTTTTTAGTTTCTTTTTTTTCACCGTTAATTCCAGTAGCAATAACTGTAACAACTACTTCATCTCCAAGGTCTTCATTGATAGAAGTCCCAAAGATAATATTGACTTCACTTGTTGCTGCTGCTGAAACAATGTCTGATGCATCTTGCGCTTCAAATAATGTTAAGTCAGATCCGCCAGTAATGTTTAACAAGACATTTTCAGCGCCATCAACAGAAACTTCAAGTAGTGGAGAAGAGATTGCTTTTTTAGTTGCTTCTGCAGTTCTATTTTCTCCAGTAGCTGTACCAATACCCATCAAGGCAGAACCTTGGTTTTCCATAACGGTTTTAACGTCAGCGAAGTCCAAGTTGACATACCCTGGGTTGGTAATCAAATCAGAGATTCCTTGTACACCTTGACGTAATACATTATCAGCTTCTCTGAAAGCTTCCATCATCGGTGTCTTTTTGTCTACAATTTCAAGTAAACGGTTATTAGAAATTGTAACTAAGGTGTCGACGTGTTCTCTCATTAATGCAATACCTTCTGCAGCAAAACGACCTTTTTTAGGTCCTTCAAAAGTGAACGGACGTGTAATGACACCAACGGTCAAAGCCCCTTGCTCTTTTGCAATGCGCGCCACAATTCCAGCAGCTCCAGTACCAGTTCCTCCGCCCATACCGGCAGTAACAAATACCATATCAGCTCCACGCAGGGATTCTGCAATCGCTTCTTCACTTTCTTCAGCTGATTTTCTTCCTACTTCTGGATTAGCTCCAGCACCCAATCCTCTAGTTAGTTTGGGTCCTAATTGTATTTTAGTTTCAGCACTCATCATATCTAATGCTTGAACATCTGTATTGGCTACGATAAATTCTACGCCTTGAACGCCATCTTGGATCATTCTGTTTACAGCGTTACCTCCAGCTCCACCAACACCTATAACTTTTAATACGGCTCCTTGAGATGCAATTGAATCGAATTCTAATTCCATTCTTTTTCCTCCTGTTTACGATATTTAATCAAAAAATGTTGAGAAAAAGTTTTTCACTTTTTCCGTAAATGATGGTCCATTTGATGGTTCGCTTGTTTGTACATACGTCTCATCTTGATGTGAGCTAGTAGAACTAGCTGTATTTCCATGAGTACTTTGAGTTGTTTCGTGTTGGTTAAACTGATGTCCAGATAGACATATCTTATTGATCAGTTTCTGTATACCATCCAATTTACCCTCATAATACGTAAGTGATATCGCATTTGTAAAAGAAGGGTATCTCACTCCCATGAAATCAGGTATGTAAACATCCACTTGTACATCAAATATCTCTTCTGCAAGTTCTCTAACACCTGGTATAGCCGCAGCTCCACCAGTGAGTTTCACACCACCCGGTAAAGACAAAGCGCCGATCTTATCCAGATCTTCTTTCAGCAATTCAAATATTTGCTCAATTCTCGCTTCTATGATTTCTGCAATATAGGTTTCTTTAACCTTTATCGGTTCTTTCTGACCTACGATATCCACGTGAATGGTTTGATCACTCTCTAGATTGCTAGATAAAGCATACCCAACTTCTCTTTTCAAGCTTTCAGCATTTGCAGTAGAGGTATTTAGCACCATAGAAATGTCTTTAGTTACAAATTCTCCACCTTGCTGTTCAACATGCATGTACTTCAGCTGATGATCGTGTAAAGCTGATGCCGTTGTCTGTCCGCCACCCATATCTATTTGGACAGCTCCAAATTGTCGCTCATCTTCAGATAATACAAGGTGTGACATAGCTTGAGGTTGTATGATTAGGTCTTGAATCACATATCCAGCTTCTCTAACACATTTCTTGATGTTGTGCACGATTGACTTAGGGACTGCTAGCACTGTACCGTAAATCTCAAGTCTTTCACCAACCATACCTCTTGGATCTTTAATTTCATCAAAACCATCCACTAAAAATTCTTCAACCATGACCGAGATCATTTCTTTGTCCGAAGGAATATGATTCAAACACGTTTCGTTGATGACTTTCTCAACATCCACATCTGATATTTCCTGACTGTTATGATCAATTTGAATATATCCATTAAAAGGAATGATATCTACTCCATTTGCAGGTATACCAACAATCAATTCTTCAATTTTTAAACCAGATTTTTCTTCTGCTTGTTGAACGGCAGCTGTTATAGCTTGACTCGTTTCATCAATATCTACAATCATACCTTTATTCAAGCCTTTAGATCGCTCACTACCGACACCAATAACATTCATCTGATTATTCAGAACTTCAGCTACGATAACTTTTATTGAAGTTGTTCCTATATCTAAACTCGCGTATACGCCATTTTCCATAATCGATTGAAACCTCCAGTCTACACTAGGCATTATTTATATATAGTTCTAGCCGTAGAATTTACTCTTTTTTCTTTCATACTTTAATATTTTATACAAACATGTCAGTCTGATCGTTATGCATGTGAATATGGCTTATTTTACCACAAATACCAACGCTTATTGAAGTTAGTTTATTGATTTCTCAATACAAAACATAACTTTTGTGTAACAGAAGAACGCCAGTTTCCTTTATTAACGATTATAACCTTTATTCCACTATTTCATTATCTAATTCAACACTGTTTTCTTCATCGTACTCTTGATCTTCTACTGATGAAAATGGTAAAAAGTAGGCACCTGCTTCTAAATCGAACAGACCGTTTTCACCTTTAACAGCTCTGACTAGCTGAGGGTAGCGTTTGAGTCGTTCCGAAAAGCTGGGTATCGAAGCTAATACTTCATTGCCGTTATTCATATATGCTTTGACAAGCAGTGGATTTCGCTCATTTTCAATCCATTCAACTTCAGAGATCATGGACTGAATAGATTGCTCTAGTTGATTGTATTCAGACAACATCTGTTGAAGTACATCTTCATCTACAAAATTGAAAAATGTTGGCAGATTTCCTACATTGTTCGAGTAAGGTTCTCTTAACACTTTTTCGTTATCTAGTATTTTAAAATATGTGTCCTCTTTGTATAGATAAGCAACGGTTTCGTACTCTGAGATATCAAAGTGAACATCATGGAAATCTTTTATCGTTAATTCCATTGATTTCACTTGGGGTAACGTTGCTTTGATTTCCTTTTCAATTTCCGACTTATTAAAGTAAGTCTGCCATAAGGAGTCCCCGGAACGAATCTTGCTTTCATTGATGACTTCTTGATCGAGTACTTCATCTGTTCCTTCAACAACAATTGCCCCAACTTGACTATAAGGGGTTAAAAAGTAAATACCTATAAACAAAGTTAATGAAAAAAACAGAACGAGCCCGAACCATTTAGCTTTCAATCGACTCCATTTACTTTTTTTATTTTGAGGAGAGTCTGCATATTTTTTGTTATATATATCTTCAATATTTGTTACTAAATGGTCTGTTTTCTTACTCATCAAAGCTCTCCTCCTTACGGTATTTAGTTTACAATCGACTGTATCACTTCAATCAGCTCATCTGACGCTCTTTGTTTACCCATCTTCTTAGAATTCCCAGCCATATCTTTCCTTTTTTGCTCATCTGACATCAGTGTATTCATATCTTTAACAAATCTTTCAGCAGTCAGTTCTGTTTCTCTTATCATTAAAGCGGCTTTTTTGTTGACTAGGCTGAGTGCATTTTTCGTTTGATGGTCCTCTGTAACATTTGGACTAGGAATCAAAATACTTGGCATACCTAATGAAGTCAACTCTGCAAGTGTGGTAGCGCCACTTCTCCCTACGACGAGCGAAACTGATGCGAAAACTTGTGGCATATCGTTAATATAAGGTACGATCTTCACAGAATCCTGAAAACTTAATTCTTTGTATCTTGTATTAATTTCTTGAGTGATTTCGTCATAGTAAATTTCTCCAGTTACATAAAGTACTTGATACGGAGAATTTACCAATTGTTCAAAACTATCCATGAAGGTTTGATTGATTTTTTGTGCGCCTCGACTGCCTCCAAAAATCAATACCGTTTCTTTCTCACTATTCAAACCAAACGTTTCCAATATAGCATCTGGTTTTAAGAGTGCTACTTCCTGAGCTCTTGGATTTCCTGTGAATACAACTTTATGTTCTTGTCCTTTGAACTGTGCTCTTGCTTCTTCAAAACAGACTGCAATCTTATCTACAAACCGCGCTAAAAATTTATTAGTGATGCCTGCTACACTATTTTGTTCGTGGATGATTGTGGGAATCTTTTGTTTTGAGGCCGCATAACAAACGGGTGCACATACATACCCACCCGTTCCGATTACAACATCGGGATTAAAATCTCTAATTAATTTTCGAGCTTTTCGAATACTACCTAGGAAAAGTTTAATTGTATTCAAGTTATAAGCTATCCCTGAAGGATTCAACTTTCTTTTAAATCCCTCCACTTTTATGGCTTTAAAAGGCACACCGTTTTTAGGAACGATTTTACTTTCTAGACCTCGTTCAGTTCCTATATAAAGAAATTCTGAATCAGGATATTGTTCTTGGATTCTTTTTTTCAAGGCTAACGCAGGATAGATATGTCCACCTGTTCCGCCTCCAGTTAATAATACCTTCATATCACTTTAAACACGCTACGTGTTTATGCCTCCTCTTGTTTTTGATGTATAAGACGATCGATGCTGTTCATATAAGCATTCCCTCTAATTTCAAAACTTGGATACTGATCCCAACTTGCACAAGCTGGTGATAGTAAAATGATGTCTCCTGGTTCGCTAATTTTATAAGCTTCGGGTACTGCTTGTTCTACATCAACAACTTTTATTACCTCTGTTATGCCTGCTCTACTGGCTGTATCAAGAATTTGTTCCGCCGTTTCTCCAAAGGCTAAAACGCCTTTGACATGTTTTTCCATTGCAGGTATCAAATCATCAAACGAAACCCCTCGATCCAAGCCACCAGCAAGTAGAATAACAGGTTTATCGAATCCTTCTAGTGCATTAATCGTTGCTAGTGTGTTTGTCGCTTTAGAATCATTGTAAAATTTACGATCTTCAAATGTCTGGACAAATTGCGTGCGATGTTTAACCCCTTTAAAAGAACTCAGTGCTTTTTTGATTTCTTTGTTTGATTTATTCATGATCTTAGATACCGCAACTGCCGCTAGAGCATTTTCCAAATTGTGTTTTCCTGGTAAAAGAATATCTTTCACTTCAAGAACCAACTGATCTTTGAAATAAATCGCATCGTCTTTTACATAGGCACCTTTTTCAACAATTGTTTTACGCGAAAATGGAACCAGTTGAGCTTGACTGTGTTGATGAACCAATGCAGTTAACTCTGTCTGATCTGCATTATAAATCAGGTAGTCCGTTTCTGTTTGGTTTTTAGTGATTTCCATTTTTGCTTGTACGTACTCTTCCCTTGTACCGTGATAGTCTAAATGCGCCGAGTAAAGATTAGTAATAATAGAAATTTTTGGTTTCAGACTAGGTGCACCTAATAATTGAAAACTAGATAATTCAAGTACAATTTCGTCTTCAGGAGTAGCTACCATTACAACCTGACTTGCAGGTGTTCCGATATTTCCAGCAGCATACGCTTTACCAGATGTTCGTTCAGTATTTAAAATTTCTGTAATCATTGTTGTTGTAGTTGTTTTACCATTTGTTCCAGTTATTCCAATTATTGGACTTTCAGCTACTTCATAAGCTAATTCTACCTCTGTTATAATAGGTATATTTTTTTCCTGAGCTTTTTTTATAATTGGATTTGAGTAAGGAATACCTGGATTTTTTACAACAAGTTCAAAGTCCTCATCCATCAATTCTATAGGATGACCACCAGTAATCACTCTCAAACCTTCATTGACCAATTCTCTCGCTTCTGGATTCTCATCAAGATTTTTATAGTCATTTACGGTTACTAATGCTTTTAATTTATGTAGTAATTTGGCAGCACTAACGCCACTCAAGGCAAGTCCTAGAACGAGTATTTTTTTATTTGCATATTTATCAATTGGTTTCATCATTATCCCTCTTCTTCATTGATGGCTCATTATTATTATTGAAAACAGATTCTTTAAATTTCTATATTATACTTTAAAAAACTGGATGTAGATTACTCTACGTCCAGCTTTTCCTCAAACATTATACCAAAATAAAAAGTACGACTAAAGTCATAAGGAGACTAATTAGTGAAAATACACCGACCAATTTCCATTCGCTCCAACCAACCATTTCGAAGTGATGGTGAATAGGACTCATTTTAAAGATTCTTTTCCCTCTTAATTTAAAAGAACCAACTTGTAGCATAACACTCGCTGTTTCACAAACGAAGATAAAGCCAATTAAAAGTAATGTCCATTCTTGGTTCAACAGTATTGAAATCCCTGCTAACCCTGCTCCCAACGCTAAAGATCCAACGTCACCCATAAAAATCTTAGCTGGCTTTTTATTGAAAAAGAAGAAACCAAGGAGTCCTCCAAAGACAGAAAGTGCAAAAATCATAATATCCCACTGAGACTGCATGGCCGCTATAATCGCATAAGAAAGGTAAGCAATCATTCCCGTACTTGCCATTAAACCATCGATACCATCTGTTAAATTAGTTGCATTTGAAAATCCAACTAACCAGAATAAAACAAACAGGCTATAGAACCAACCTAATTCAATGGATCCTACTACAGGAACCGTAATTGCTGTAGGGTAATTCAATAAAGATAATCCAACGAAGAATACGATTCCACCTAAAATTTGTCCAACTAATTTTTGTAGACTAGTTAATCCTAGATTTCGCTTCATGACAACTTTAACGTAGTCATCTAAAAAGCCGATTAATCCATAAAACACAAGAATAAATACTAGCAGAAGTGTTCCTGTTGTAAAAATTCTTAAAAACAAGCTGGCTATCAGCACAGTTACCGAAGCCGCCATAATGATTGAAACACCTCCCATAGTTGGTGTTCCTGACTTACTTTCGTGCCACTTCGGCCCCTCTTCTCGAGTGACTTGACCTAATTGCTTTTTCGCGAAATATCGTATTACGAATGGCATTGAGCAAACCGTGATGATCAAACTCAATACAATCGGAAGTATGATTCTTGTTAATTCTATCATTCTATATTCGTTCTCCTTTAAAGCTTTATCCTACTTTTTTTTATTATTGAGATGCAGGGGATAAAGTCAGCTTGATTTTTGTACCGGTTTCTATAAAAGTATTCGGTTCAAGATCTTGAGCTGTTACATATCCTTCCCCTTCAAATTCAAATTCAGCACCTGTCAGTTCCGCAATTTTCATCACATCACTTCTAGACCACCCTGTTAGATTCGGTAAAGTCATCGCACCATTCGTTAATAGAATAACACGTTGATCTTCATAAAGTGAAGAATCTTTACGTGGAAACTGTTGAACGACTTTGTCTCCAGAACCTATGACGGCACTTTCTAACCCTTTACTTTGGACGTCTTCAATTGCAGCCGCGATATCTTGCTCGATTAAATCAGGCATCGTTTCAGTCAGTTCACTTTCTTGTTCTTCATCAGCACTATCCATAGATTCTAATGCTCTTTTCATAACTGGATTAAATATTTTTTGTACGACTTCGCTACCGTGACTGGCACCATTAAATTCAGGTTGCTGTACAGTAACGTACAAAATTAATTCTGGATCCTCTACGGGAGCCATACCTACTACGGAATAAATATAATCTCCGTTTCCGTTATAGTATCTATTTGTCTCAGGATTAACTAATTGCGCAGTTCCTGTTTTAGCAGCAATATTATAACCCTCTATTTTGTAACCTTTAGCAGACCCATCTTCATTTGTAACAGGTTCAGTTAAATACTGCAATGCTTTTTCTGCAGTTTCTTTTGAAATTGGACTCTGAGTATATTCGGGTTCGAACCTTGTTTCTTCTTGTGTGGCATGATTTGTGATGTGATCAATTAAATAAGGTTTTACCATCTTGCCCTCATTTGCTATTGCTGAAAATGCGCGTAGCATCTGTACTGGTGTAACACTGATACCTTGACCAAAAGATGTATTGACCTTTTGGAGCGCGCCGGCGTACATATTACTCCCACTATATTCGTTTGGCAGATTCATCCCTACTGCTTGACCAAAACCAAAATCATCAAGATACTTTTTCCAAGTATCGAATCCCATTTTTTCTACTTGATGAACAAAAGCAACGTTACTTGATCGTGCTAGACCTTCCAAATACGTGATTGATCCCCATCCGTCTGGATTAAAGTCTCTAACGACGCCTCCTGCCACAGAAATTTTCCCGGATTTATAATAATTTTCCGGTTGAAAGACGCCTTCCTCAATGGCAGCCGCAAGTGTCATAGCTTTCATGGTTGATCCAGGTTCATATGCATATTCAACCAGCAAATTTTGCCACGTCTGTTCAATTCCTTCTTTTGTTGTAGCATTAAATGAAGGACGCTGTGAAGTTGCCAGAATTTCACCTGTTTTAGCATTCATCAGAGTAGCCGTCATTCTTTCTGGAGAATGTTCTTCTTCTACTTGATCCATTGCATTTTCTAAAACAACTTCAAGTCTTCGGTCAATTGTCATATGAATATCATTACCATCAACAGCTTCGACTCGTTTTTCTTCTTGCCCTGGGATAACGTAGCCATATTTATCTTTTTGATATTCTACTGATCCATTTACGCCACTCAGTAAATCGTCGTAAGTTTGTTCTATCCCCATAATCCCTTTTAGTTGTTTGGAATTTCCTTCATCATCAGAGATTTGTGCTAACCCTACCGTATGAGAAGCAAAAACACCATTTGGATATAGTCTTGTTTTTTTATCTTCAAAAGTTATCCCGGTTAGTTTTTGTTGGTCTAACTCTTCATTGATTTTACTCGTAATATCGTAAGAAAGGTTATTCCCTGCTACACCGAATTCAACTTGAGAATGTTCTTGTGTTAGCCGTTTGAGTATTTCTTCTTCACTCATAGAAATATATTTAGCTAATATGGCAGCAACTTCTTTAGGTTTTTGAACATGTTGCGGTCTTGTTGGACTGGACCATTGATCCGTTAAAACAGCCACCATTTTGTACGTATTTGCATCCATCGCGATGGGATTACCATTCTTATCATAGATCGTCCCTCGATTAGCTTGTGTCACTGTATTCCTTGTATACTGACTATCTAAATTTTGTATAAGGTTTTCTCCATTGATTTCACCTTTTACCATAATCCAAGAAAAACGAAGAGCTACAAATCCAAACAGTATAAAACATGCCATATACAAAAATACGGCAATGATTTTACGGTTGCGAAGTGGATTCGTAGCTTTTATTTTTTTTGTTATTTTTCTCATGGGAATACATTCCTAATCTGTTCTTCGTTCATTTCCAAGCCATTATCTTTTGCGATTTCGTAAACTCTGTCGTAGCGTGAAAGTTCTTGAATCTTTTGTTCAAGGTTTTCATTCACTATGACTATATCAGTTGATTGCTGTTCTAGATCTTGAGTCATACGGTTTGTTGTTGATAGTTGCATTGCCATCGTGATGTTTGCTACTAAAAGTCCGAATAAAAGAATACCGAAAAAACTGATTGCCCATACTTCAAAGCGTGTAATACCTCTTTTTACAATTTTTTTAGTATGTAAACCACCTGGTTGCGATTCAGGCTGCTGTATGGGTCTAGGTATAGCTTGCGCTGTTAAGTTTCTCGCTAGATTGTCATTCATTGCCATGCGAATACTCCTTTCTATCTTTTTATCAAATAGTTAAGCTTGTTTTTCTGCAATACGTAACTTAGCACTGCGTGCTCTGTTGTTTTGATCTAATTCTTCTTCTCCAGGAAGGATTGGTTTTCTATTGATCAATTTTAAAATTGGTTTTTTAAAATCTGGCATTACAGGTAAACCCCTAGGGACTTCTGGAAGTTTTGAAAAGTCTCTGAATATCTGTTTTACAATTCGATCTTCCAAAGAGTGGAACGTAATGACGCTTAATCTTCCTTCCATCTCAAGTAAGGAGATGGCTTGTTCAAGTGATTCTTCGATTGCAGCCAACTCATCGTTCACTGCAATTCGGATTGCTTGAAAGACACGTTTTGCTGGGTGGCCACCTTTACGTCTTGCTGGTGCCGGAATAGCTTCTTTAATAATATCTACTAATTCTTGTGTTGTATTGATCTCACGCTGTTCTCTATGAGCCTCTATTTTTCTTGCAATCTGTTTCGAAAATTTCTCTTCTCCATATCTGAAAAAAATTCTAACTAGATCGGAATAATCCCAGTTATTTACAACTTCGTGTGCGCTTAAACTTTGAGATTCATCCATTCTCATATCAAGCCTAGCATCTTGATGATAACTGAATCCTCTTTCTGCATTATCCAATTGAGGTGAAGAGACGCCTAAGTCATACAGAATTCCATCAACATGGAAAACATTCAACTCATTCAATGATTCTTTTATAAATCTAAAGTTTGATTGAACAAAAGTTACTTTACCTTTTTCTACTTCTTCTTTCAGTAGTTCTTTCGCATAATCTATCGCCGTTTGATCTTGGTCGAATGCATAAAGATGACCTTTATCACTCAACTTCTCAAGAATCAGCGAAGTATGACCAGCTCCCCCTAACGTGCAATCAACGTATATACCGTCGGGATTTATGTTTAAACCTTCTGTTGCTTCATTGAGTAAGACCGTTTCATGATTAAACTCCACGCTCCAACCTCCTATCTAACAATCTATAATCTATAATTTTTTATCTATTCTCATTAAAATCCAAAATCAACCATTTCTTCTGCAATATCTTCAAATGAACTTTCTGCTTCGGCTGAAAAAACGACCCATTTCTCTTCACTCCAGATTTCGATTCTATCCGAAACACCGATTACAAAACATGATTTCTCTAATTTCGCATGGTCTCTAAGGGTCTGTGGTATATTGATTCTACCTTGTTTATCCAAGGTACATTCCGTGGCCGCAGAGTACAAGTATCTTGTAAACGCGCGTGATTCTTTTTTAGCGAGAGGAAGTAACTTTAGTTTCTGTTCGAGCGCTTCCCATTCTTTCTGCGGATAACCAAACAAACAGCCGTCCAGTCCTCTTGTGACAATGAAATATTCACCTAAATCCTCTCGGAATTTAGCTGGGACAATCAAGCGACCTTTTGCATCAATATTGTGCTTAAACTCTCCCAGTAACATTTCAAAGCCCCCTCTCCCCACTTATAAGCCATAGTCTACCACAATGCCCCACTTTCCACCACCTAATCTTGGAAAAATAACCAAAAAATATGTAATAATATCCGCTTTATACTAATAAATATAACTTATGTTCCCTTTATAAATTTTCAAGCGAATCACTTGACAATTCTGATCCTCTTTCGATTCATTAAGCGTATATATGTTCCCAATATAAAAACCCCCATTCAATAAATGAGGGTTTTTATATTGAGTTTTAATAGATTTTCAAACTGCACTATTTCGCAATCAGAAAAAGAGTAATATCCCTAATAGAATATGCAGTAAAAATGCAGTGATAAACACATATCTCCACCAAACTCTGAAAAAATGAATCAACCGGATTTTTTTGACTTTAAATGCAAATATAGAAGCAAGGGTGATTCCGATGAGAGATATTATAATCAATAGATACGGAATAAAACTTCTATTAACAATGAGCAAGCTATAGATGTGAACCGATAATAGAAAGACTGGCGTTACAAAGTCTACCAATTTGATTTTAACGCCTTGCTTCTTAAAAAAATTATTGATCCTCTTGCTTGGGATGAGCATCAATATCGGACATAAGTAAAACAGTATAAAATAAATATCTATATGTGGATCGAACAAGATATCACCTACTTAATCATAATGAGACAGGTATCCTACGAAGCCAAAACAGGCAACATACTCATCCTACTTTATTCTACTGAAATATCATACTAAAAAACCTCTATTTTATAAAATAGAGGTTTTTTAACAGACTATTTATTATTTTGAAAAGTCTTTTCCAGCGTAAAATCCACATGATGAGCATACGTGGTGGTTACGTTTTACTTCTCCACATTTAGGACAATCGCTCATATTTGGAAGATTCAATTTGATATGAGTACGTCTTTTAGCTTTTCTTGCTGTAGATGTTCTTCTTTTAGGTACTGCCATGTTCCAACACACCTCCTTAAAAGGGTTTCTAAGATTCAGATTGCTAAAATCGATCAACAACCGTGTAATCATCTCATTTTATCGTTCGGTTTATACCTTACAATACTTATTCATTCTCTTCCGAAAAAAATCCTTTTAAAGCTGCGAATCTAGGATCTTCTTCTTCAGATAATCGTTCTCGCACACCATCGCCATAGGCTCCCTCAGATACAACTTTCCAGTCACTACCACTCGGCATATCTTCCTTTTTAAGTTCTTCTTCTGTGAAGACTTGAGTAGGAATTGCTGTAAGGATAGCATCCTCAAGCGGTTTTCTCAGATCAAGTGAATCTGATTCGAGTTCAACAACGATTTCATCTTCTCCATATCTTTCTGGATCAATAGTTGTTCCAGAAACAAGATACGTTTCAGAAAATGGTATACGTAAATCTACTTTTACAGGCTCAAGAGAGCGCGATGAAGGAAGCGTCAAGCTAATAGTCAGATTCAAATCTACTAAGAACTCATCTGTTTTCTCCACAACTAGAATACCGTCCATTGATAATGGCGTAGCATCGATAATTGAAGAATTTCTCTCTAGCAACGAATCTGTCAAGTCGATTTCGCCATTCAATGTTAATGGTTCTTCTTTAAACTTTTTCAATTCGTTTAAAGCCCATTTGATTTTCATGTGTTATCACCTCTTGGCCTTATTATAAATGGTTTAATCATTTTTTAGCAACCGCACTGCACTTTATAATCAAATAGATTATAATGTTTTTCGATACTAAAAACAAAGCCTCTTGACTTTAAGGCAACAAAAATCAGTATACTAGTGATGCGGGCTAATGTCAATGCTTTTTATAGGCATTCGACCAAAATCTTGTCTTCCAAGATTCGCTCCATTGCCTAATTCATAAAGGTTCCCGGCCTTAATATCAAGTTCCCAGAAATTCTTTGATTGTTTGTCTATTTTGGTTAGCAACGTTAAAGCGGCTTCTTTTTTGACTTGATTCAAATAGTCTTGTCCTACAGTACTAAACCCAAGCACTCTAGTCGCATGAACAGTACTCAATCCAGATATGTCTGTCTTTTTGATTTGAAGTAAGATATAGACGCAAAGTCGTTGTAATCTTGTTCTAGTCATCCTTTTATGTTTGATACGCATCATAAATTCTTCGAAAGAGTGTGATTGCTGGATAGACTTCTTTAAAAGATATTCTAATCCTTCTTCCATTTGATAAATCTGCTTCAATTCTTCCACTGTGGAAGAGAGAATTTGATATTTCAAAAAGATCCAGAAATCAGCCCATGAACTTAATGATTGGTTTTTTAGTATATTCATACTCGCCACTGGTATAAAGTTTGCGACAGCATCTGAATCGAGTTCTGAGGATAACAATTGATTACGGATAGCCGTAGCACTAGAAATCGTACCACCCTGTTGCAAGGTTTTCTCGTGGTAATCCGCTTGTTTTCTCTGGATGACTTCTAATTGTAATGGCGATCCTAATTTATAATTTTCTCTGCCATAAGCAAGACCAAGTTGATTGTTTGGCAAAGACAAGTCAATAGGAAAGTTGGGTATAGTTTCACTGATGGCTTGTTCCATTCTTGAGGCATAAGTTTGACCTTTTTCAGCCCGTTCTTTAAATAGCTCATCAATGCTGCTTGCTTGATCTACCATAAGCTTTGAAGCAACCTCAAATTGATCGCTATTCCCTGATTCTGAGCCAAAACTCAGTGTGCTACACTTCATCGCATGAAGAATGCCAACAGCTCCTTTTGCAAAGATATCTGCTGGTTGTACACTATATGCTACAGGAAGTTCTAAAACGATATCTGCGCCATGTTTGAGCGCCATTTCAGCCCTTGTCCACTTGTCAATTAGCGCTGGTTCTCCACGCTGCAGAAAGTTTCCACTCATTACAACAATCATGACATCGGAACGACTTTTTTTTCTCGCTTCAGATATCTGGTATAAGTGTCCATTATGAAATGGATTATATTCAGCTACTATTCCGCAAGCTTTCATCGTATCCCTCACTTTTTAACTGCAAAAAACCATCTTTTACTGGTATCTGATACTGTTTCACCAAAATCTGCTGTTACTTCAACACTTTTAAATCCAACGCTCTTCAACAGATCAATATAAGTTTCTAGCGGGTGTGTCCATTCTCTGTGTACTTCTTCAAATCGTTCGTACATTTTATTTTCATTTTCAACAAAGAAGGTTAATTGGTGTTCAATAGAATAATCTTGTTCACCTTCGAAACTATCCCAAAGGAAAACAATTTGGTTGACTTCATCGTGGTAAGAAAATTGTTTGAATTGCTCTATTTGATAGATAGAGTGAACATCAAATAAAAATGTTCCCTCTTCAGTCAATTGATTGTATACTTCTTGAAAAATTTGTTTCTTTTCTTCTTCAGATTGGATATAACACAAAGCATCACTGTAACAAAGGATACCATCAAATTTACCTAATTCAGAGAAGTCCTTCATATCCATTTCTACCAGCGGATATCGAATGCCTGTATCGATTTGTCGATCATATGCCAGACTGAGCATATCTGAAGAAAGGTCTAGTCCTGTAATATCAAATCCGGCTTTCGTCAACTCTGTTGCTAAAATTCCAGTACCGCATCCTAATTCTAGAATATGGTCCTGACCAGTTAAATGCTGCCCTGTATATGCAGCCCATTCAGGATACAAGGTGTCGTCCATTAGCTCGTCATAGACCTTCGCAAACCAATTGTACTTCACTATTCAGTCCAGTTAGACACATCTACGAAAGGTGCATCTGTCCATAGTCTTTCTAATTGATAAAACTCTCTTTCTTCTTGATTGAATAAGTGGACGATCACTTCTCCTAAATCAATCAATATCCAGTTTCCGCCGTCTTTACCTTCGATATTTCTAACTTCAACTTGATTTTCTTCTGCTGCATCTTTGATAGCTTCTGTTATCGCATAAATTTGTCTTTCGTTATTTCCGTGTGTGACGACAAAATAATCAGCCAGTAAAGAAACACCTCTCATATCAAGTGCCACGATTTCTTCTGATAATTTATCATCTGCTGCTTTTACTACGAATTCTAAAATTTGCTCTGCTGTTTTAGTCATGTAATTCCTCCTGTTTTTGTACGACCCATGCATTATATGTTTCAATTGCTTTTGGGTAGATTTTTACGTTTTCATTTAATAAGTGCTTCAATGTTTTCAACGTCGCGTAGGCTATGCCTTTTGTCATATCATTTTCGGCTAATTTTCTAGCTTTATCAACACCTTTAAAGGTGCGATTTGGCTCGATATAATCTGCTAGATAGATGATTTGCTCAACGATTCCCATGTTAGGAGAGCCTACAGTATGATGACGTATTGCATCCAGTATATCCTGATCTTGAATGGAGAACTGATTTCTAACAACTACAGCACCTACTGGCCCATGCCAGATATTATTACCGTACTGAAGCAATTCTAAGTCCATATTTTCACTGATAATAATATCTCGCATCTCTTCATCAGATTGTTCTTTTGCAAAATCATGAAGCAATGCCGCAATGCTCACTTGCTCAAGATTTGCTCCATACCTTTCAGCTAGTTCTAGTGCGGCTTGTTCTACCCCTTTAACATGAGTAAAGCGCTTGTCACTCATGACTTGGCTGACTTGTTCAAGAAGCTCTTCTCTCGAAAGGTCGATATATGCATTTGAATATGTTACTGTTTTAAGTTTCAATGTCATACAATCCTTCCTTTTCGATATATTGGATGACTGAATCAGGTATAAGGTAATTCACTGAACAGTGATCCATTATTTTCTGACGAACTAAACTAGAGCTAATTTCAATATTTGGAACATCAATAAAGATTAGCGGATAATCCGTTTCGACCGAATAGGACGGCCGATTGACCGCAACAAATTGTATGAGGTTAATCAGTTCTTCTACTTTATACCATGTAGGGAGGTTTTCAACCATATCTGCCCCAATAATGAAATAATAGTCGATTTCTGGATTTTCTTCAGTTAACCTACGAATGGTATCGTAAGTATAGCTCTTTCCACCACGTTGGATCTCAGACAATTCAATTTCAAAGTCCGGTCGTTCAGCTATCGCTTGCTCAACCATTTTGACTCTGTGTTTTGCATCGATTGTTTTTTTGCCTTGTGCATGCGGAGGTTCAGCGGATGGAAGAAAAAGAATCTTTTCAAGTCCAAGCTGATTCTTCACCTGATCTGCTATAATCAAATGACCCAAATGTGGCGGGTTGAATGTCCCACCTAGAATACCAACTTTTTTTCTTTCATCTAACAGCGTACTCTCAAATATCACTTGAGGTTCAATGACTTTAGATAGTTTTTCAGACACTTTCCTTCGCCTTCCTTACTCTTTCTTTTCGTTAATTTGAACGGGGCAATCTAGTTGAATAAGCTTGGTACTTTTCTTTTTTAGATGGTTTGAACAATACAAGTACCTTACCAATCGTCTGTACAACGTCTATAGAAGAATGCTCTTCAATGAAAGCTTTCGCTTCCTTAGGTTCTACATCTGTATTTTGAAGTAATTGAACTTTCATCAATTCTCTATTCTCGATTGATTCTTCAAATTCTGCTACCATTTCTTCTGTTAGACCATTTTTTCCAATTTGGAAGATTGGAGACATTTCATTAGCTTGTGCTCTTAAAAATCTTTTTTGCTTTCCAGTGAGTTTCATAGTTTTGTCCTTCCTTGAACATGCTTAATTTAGTTAAATTAATGATTTTCTGATAATGATATCGACGCCTTTAGGAGCCCACCCGGCAACTTTTGTTCCAGCATGTTCGATTGAAATCCAACCTAACCCAGAAAACACTAAGTCTGTAGGCTCTTTGATCATAAATTCGAATCGTTTTAATTCTGGAAGTGTATCTAGACTTTCTTCGAAAGGAGGCGTTAATACTGCCCCTTTTTGTCTTGCATACAAGTCATCCGCTTTTTCTAGTTTTGTTCTGTGTATAGTCAATTCATTGGATAGATAACAAACAAAAGGTTGCTTACCGTTACCCTTGATATAATCAAATCTTGCTAACCCACCAAGAAACAGTGTTTGCTCTTCATTTAATTGATACACTTTTGGCTTAATTTCTTTTCTAGGTGTTACGTACTTCAGTTCTTTTGGAGTTAGATAATGGGCAATTTGAGAAGATTGAATAATTCCTGGTGTATCAACTAGTACGTGGTTATCATCCAGAGGTATTTCTATCTTACCAAGTGTTGTACCAGGGAAATAAGATGTCGTAATCACATCTTCGGTATCCGTAGCGAGCTTAATAATTTGATTAATCAAGGTTGATTTACCAACATTTGTCGTCCCAACGACGTATACATCTTGTCCATTACGTTCTTTGTCAATCATTTTCATTAATGCTTCTACTGAATCGGATTTGACTGCACTAGTTAAAAAGACTGCTTTTGGGTGTAAACCAGCTTCATGAGCTCTCTCAGTTAACCATTGTCTCATTTTTCCTTCTTTTAGAGATTTAGGCAACAAATCAGTTTTGTTTCCTACTAGAATTACCGGATTGTTTCCAGCGAATCGCTGAATTCCAGGGATAAAACTTCCATTGAAATCAAAAATGTCGACAATATTGATGATTAAAGCTTTTTTATCGCTAATTTCATGTAACATATTCAAAAAGTCAGCATCTGTCAGCTCAACATCTTGAACTTCATTATAATGTCTTAACCGAAAACATCGTTTGCAGTAAACTTCTTGGTCTTCATCAATATTATTGATAACGGATTGTGGTAGAAATCCAGCTTTATTGTCGTGCTCAGACTGTAGTACCGCTCCACAACCGATACAGATTATATCGTTAGCGTTAGACTCGTTCATGGATTGAATTCCTCCATTTCATATCAGGATCTTTTTTTATAAGGTAATTCATAATTTTAAGTTCTACAAATCGATTGAATCTAGTATTCCACGCATCCGAATCTAGTATGGGTTTCACAAGCACACTTCGAATACCGGCATGATTAGCGCCTTTTATATCAGTGATAATCTGATCACCAACCATTAAGATTTCATCTTTCGTCATATCAAATTGAGCTTGAGCTTGTTTGAAGCCTTTTTGGAGAGGTTTCATTGCACTAGGGATAAAGTCAAGCTCTAGTAAGGTAGCTACTTTGCTCACTCTTTTACGTTTATTATTTGAGATGATAACAACATGAATCCCACTTTTCTTCATCAATTCTATCCATTCTAGTGTTTCTTCAGTTGCTTCAGGATTGTTCCATGCGATGAGCGTATTATCAAGATCTGTCAATACAACTTTTATGTTTTTTTTCTTCAACTGTTCGGGCGTAATTTGGTAAATGGAATTGACCATCCAAGTTGGCTTGAAACTGTTTAGCATTCGCTTCTTCCTTTCCAATGAGATGAACCGTTCTCGTTGACGACTATTTATATACTACAGGCTCTCGCAGGAAGAGCATTGGACTAATAAATAATTTCTATAAATATTCAAAAAAATAGGAAGCACCGTTAAGCACTTCCTATGTGCATGACTTTAATCTTCAGTCGAAGTTGCTGGTTGTACAAGTTCTAAAATCTCAACAGCGACATAGTCAATGTTATCAAATTCATACGTCTGCGCACTTGTACGATCTTCCAATTCATACATGCGTGAGGCTTTGTCATAACGAACGATACATTGCTCCTTGCCGTCTTTTTCAAATCTTCTGACTTGGACTTCATCGCTTTCGTCTTCTCTCATCGCATCTAATCTTCTTATAATCGGTATAAGTTGGGATGGTTTCATCTGGTATTCCCCTTCCTGCTTGTCTTCTAAACTTTCACTTACTTATTTTACCAGATTTTCCTGTAAATTACAGTAAGAGAGCTGGTTCTTTTTCAAGATCTCACCTTAAATGATAAAAATAAAAGAATTCCCTACTTTTTTTCTCATAGTATGATAGAATGATTCCTAACAATCATTAGGAGGATCTTCATGGATATGACCAATTTGCACCAATTATTCAATGCCCAGACACAAGAAATCGAAATATCCGGAATACGATTATTTGATGAAAAAATTGCTTCAATAGATGGTTTGATTAAATTGACTTTAGGTCAGCCAGATTTCCCAACTCCTCAGCACGTTAAAGATGCAGGTATTAAAGCCATAAAGAATAATCTATCTTTTTACACAGGTATGGCTGGAGAATTACGCTTAAGAGAATCTGTGGCCAATTTCATGAAAGTGAAGTACAACATTTCCTATGATCCTCAATCAGAAATTCTTTCAACTGTCGGCGCAACTGAAGCTTTGGCGGCATCCTTGCTCGCTATTTTAAATCCAGGAGATAAAGTACTGATCCCTTCTCCTTTCTTTTCTCTATACGAGCCACTCGTCATTCTAGGGAAGGCTGAACCCGTTTATATCGATACTACTGAAAACGACTTTATTCTTTCGCCAGAAATGATTCAAGAAGCGATGTCTGTACATGGAGATAAAGTGAAAGCCATCATCTTGAATTACCCAACGAATCCTACAGGGGTAACCTGGAATCGCGAAGAAGTCATTGCTATCGCCGATACATTGAAACAATATCCTGATGTTTTTGCAATCAGTGATGAAATCTATAGCGAACTTGTTTATGAAGGTAGCCATATTTCTCTTGGAGAATACCTTTTCGATCAGACGATCGTCATCAACGGTCTTTCAAAATCGCACGCTATGACCGGATGGAGACTTGGATTCACTTTAGCTCCAAAAGCAATTACACAACAAATTATTAAAGTTCACCAGTATCTTGTAACCAGTGCTTCTAGTATCACTCAATACGCTGGAATTGAAGCTTTGGAAAACGGCATGGATGATGCTCTTCCCATGCGAGAAGAATACAAGAAAAGAAGAGATTATATTTATGAAATCATGCATAGATTAGGGTTTGAAATTGCGAAACCAAACGGAGCCTTTTATATATTCGCAAAAATTCCTGAAGGCTATATCCAAAATAGCTATGACTTTTGCTATGATCTAGCTCAAAAAGCTAAAGTCGGATTTATTCCTGGTGTGGCTTTCGGCGAAGCAGGAGAAGGTTTTATTCGATTAAGTTATGCTTCCAGTATGGCTGAAATTGAAGAAGCTATGCATCGATTGACAAATTACATGGAACAACACTCAGTAAACTAGAAAAAAGCCAATCATTGTTGATTGGCTTTTTTCTATATATTAGTCTTTCCACCATAACTGAATTAAAGCTTGTGTACCTTCATCCGCATGCCCAGCTTCTTTTAGTTGATCATAAAGTGCTTTGGCATTTTTTGTAGAGGGTAGATCTAGTCCCATTCTATCCGCTTCATCTAGAGCGATGCCAAGATCTTTAATGAAATGTTTAACAAAGAATCCTGCTGAGTAGTCTTTTTTAAGAATACGTGGACCGTAATTCTGCAACGACCAGTTAGCAGCACTTCCTCCACCAACTGTTTTCAGTACTTTTTCCAGATTCAATCCAGCTGCTTTAGCGTAGACAAGTAATTCAGATAGTCCAGTCATCGTTCCTGCTATCATAATTTGATTGGCCATTTTGGTGTGTTGGCCACTTCCTGCTTCCCCTTGTAACTCAAGTGTTCCCGAAAACGTCATAAAAATTGGCTCAATTTGCTTGAAGATTGATTCATCTCCACCTACCATAGTCGTTACTGTCCCATTTTTAGCCCCTAGGTCGCCTCCAGAAACTGGAGCATCCAACGAGTGTACATTTTTCTCTTTTGCAGTATCGTAAATTTTCTGAGCAAGAGATGGCTTACTAGTCGTCAAATCTATTAGGACAGATCCTTCGTTAACCCCTTCAAAAATCCCATTCTCTCCATAGTAAATTTCTTCTACATCTTCAGGGAATCCTACCATCGTAAAAATCAACTCACTAGATTTGGCGATCTCTTTTGGTGTTTCTTTCCATACCGCACCATTATTAATCAGCTCTTCTGCTTTACTTTTAGTACGATTGTACACATTTACATGATAGCCCGCATCCATTAAATGTCCGACAATTGAAGCGCCCATTACGCCAGTGCCGATAAATCCGATTGTTTTCATACTATTCTCTCCCTTATAGAAATACTGATTACAGTATAGCACTCGTTCGACCTTAGTTCAGTTAGAACATTCATTAACAAGCCATAAAAATAAAGCACTTCAAAAGGGTTCTATAATAAATAACGTTGGTGAGAATTCACCAACGT